>NZ_JBSNCH010000004.1:485000-495621 GCF_058780625.1 Azospirillum sp. UENF 111221 | reverse complement strand
CCGGCCAGGACCCAGTCGGGCACCAGATGCAGGTCGCGGCCCTTGGTCGCCTCCAGCGCCGCGCGCGGCAGGCCGGCATTCACCTCCAGCGCCAGCAGCCGGCCGAACTGCGCATCCTCCACCTGACCGGACAGCGCCGACAGGCGGGTCCGCGCCGGCTCCCGCCGGTCGGTGGCGATCAGCAGGTCGATGTAGGTCAGCTCCAGCGCCAGCACAGGAGCGCGGCCCGCCACCTGCGGCCCTATGATTTGCGGTTCGATCAGCCGCAGCCCGAGATCGGGACGCGATGCTGCAGCAAGCTGGCTCGCCAGACCGATCATATCGGCGACGGTCGGCTGTTCGCCCAGCCAGCGCCGGGCGCGCTCATAGGCCTCGTCCTCGCGGTCGAGGTCGATCAGCAGGCTCATCAGCAGCTCGCGGCTGTCGGGCTGGATGTTGCCCTCGGCGCGGTCGTCGGCCCGCAGCAGCCAGTCGACCGCGCCGGCATGGTCGCCGCGCGAGGCCAGCAGCGCCGCCAGCTCCTGCTGGGCCTCGACATCCTCCGGCCGCAGGGTGCAGTAGCGGACCAGCGTCTCGGCCTTCATCCCCATCCGGTTGCGGAAGCCGGCGGCATAGGCCAGCTCGCGGAACAGGTCGGCGCTGTTGCGCCTCTCCGCCAGCGCCTTCAGGTTCTCCAGCCGGTCGCCCGGCCGCTGCGCATCCTGATAGAGGCGGTCGAGCAGTTCGCGGGCTTCGACGGAGGACGGCTCGGCGGCAAGGAACCCCTCGGTCAGCTCGATGGCGCGCTCGACGTCGCCCTGGGCCAGCGTCAGGCGGGTCAGCGGCATCACCGTGGCGCCGCTGCGGTCGCCGGCGGCATAGCGCTCCTCATAGACGGCACGGGCGCTGTCGTAATCGCGGTCGCGGAATTTCTGCAGGGCAAGCTCGGCGCTGTGCGGAATCAGCAGCAGGCTGGCGCCGATGCCGGCCAGCAGGATCAGCAGGACGACGAGGAGGTTCGCGCGCATGGCCGCCCTACCCCGCCGCGCCGTCGGTGGCACGGAAGCGCAGCAGCAGCGGTGCTATGGCGGACACCGGCACGGTCAGCGCCAGCCGGCCGTCGGCATCCGCGTCGACGCTGCCCGACCACAGCCGGGTGCCGTCGCGCTCCGCCGTGACGGTCCAGCGGCCGGGCCGCCGCACCTGCCAGACCATGCCGCCCGCCCCGTAGCCGGTGGCGGCAACGCGGAAGCCGTGATCGTCCGGGGCGAAGGACGAGAAGGCCCAGCGGCCCTGCACCAGATAGGGCATGGCGGCCGGCGGGTCGCGGTCGGCGCGGTCGCTCTCCGCCAGCGCCACCACCGGCTCCGCCACCGCCGGGTCGAGCGCCACATAGAGGCTGCCCTGGCTGTGGCGCTGGCCCAGCACGCCGCTGGAGCGGGCGAAATCGACCGCGTCGGCGCTGGCATGGTCGAAGCGCAGCGTGTTCAGCGCCCCGCGGTCGCGCACGCGCCAGCGCCGCCCGCCGCCCTGGCCGTCCAGCGGCTCGAAGCGGGTGGTGTAATAGCCCTCGGCGATGCGGGCGTAGCTGGAGGCGGCGACCGGCGCCAGCTCCTGCCTCTGCGCGGCGGTCAGCACCGAGACCAGCGCATTGAGGCTGGCCGGCTTCTGGCCGGTGTACATGTGGTAATAGACGTTGAAGGGCTTCAGCCGCAGCGGGCTGCCGGCATGCCGCATGGTGTTGACCAGATTGCGGTAGCCGTAGAAGCGGTTGGTCCACAGGTCGGTGTAGGTGTTCTCGTTGCTACCGGCGGCGTAGATCTGGCGTTCCGCCCCCACCGGCAGGCCGATGGGCGGCAGCCCGGTGATGGACGGGAAATCGGCATCGAACCGCGCGTCGCCGCCGTTGATGTTGACTCCGCCGGCCTTGCGCACCGCCGCCAGCGCCGCCTCGAAGGGGGAGGTGTCGCCCGACCATTGCACCAGCACCGCCCGCTTGCCGGTGGGAGCCAGCCGGGTGAAATAGTCGAGAGCGCCGCCGATCTCCTGGTCGAGGTCGAAGGGCTGCTGCAGATAGGCGCGCGGCATGGCATAGCGGCCGATGTCCGACACCTCGCCCGCCTCCTCCGCCGCATGCTCGTCACTTTTTCCGGGCTTGCGGCTGCCCTCGCGCTCGAGGAAGGGCGCCTCGGCCTGCCGGCTGTAGTCCTTGAAGAAGGCCCACTGGAAGGGATGGGTCCAGGTGTGGCTGGACGGCTCGACCTGCGGCAGGGCGAACAGCGCCTTGGCCGCCGCCAGCGACTCCGGCGTGCCCTTCCAGGTCGGGTCGAGGTCGCCGACGATGGGGGCGACGCTGACCGGCAGGTCGGGGAAGGCCTCGATGGCGGCGGTGCGCACCATGTCGGCGGACAGCACGCGGCGGGCGGCATAGGGCGCCACCTCCGTCACGTTGCGCCAGCCGTCGCCGTCGATGTGGCTGAAATAGAGCCGCCGCCCGGACAAAGTGGTGACGTCGGGCTTCGGCAGGTCGTCGGTGGCGAAGCTGTCGCGGAAGAAGGCGAAGGGATCGACGATCCATTGGCGCCGGTTGTACTCGGCGTCGAAATAGCGGGCATACCCCTCCGTCACCAGACCGCCGGCCGGACCGGTGACCACCAGATGGCTGTCGCTGGCCGGATCGTCGCCGCGCCGCATCGCCAGATGGGTGGCGAAGCGCTCGTCGGTCTTGCGGAACAGGGGATAGCCGGGCAGCACCCCCGACAAAGGCCGCTCGAAGCCGATCATCGCATCGGCCAGCGCCGGCTTCGATTTGTAGGTCAGGTCGGAATAGCCGTCGTCGTCGCGCAGACCGAAGCGGGCGAAGAAGCGGTTGGTGAGCGCCAGCGGCACCGGCCTGCCGCCGCGCTCCAGCCGCACCCCCGGCTGCCCCAGCACGGCGAAGCGGACGCCGCGGTCCATCGCACGCGCCACCCAGCCGACATAGGCGCCGACATCGGGGAAGGGCTCGCCCGCGAACCAGGTGACGACGCCGCGCAGGTCGGGATAGCGCGACAGGTCGGGCAGGCCGTCGGCGACGTTCCAGTAGACCACCGACACACCCAGATGGTTCAGCGGCAGTTCCGCCATCGTGTGGATGCGGCTGAGGCGGATCGTGCTTTCCTCGCGCAGATCGACCAGCGCCAGGACGGTGCGCGGCACCGTCCGCTGCGCCGTCGCGGCAGCGGCCGTCGGGCCGGCGGCAAGGGCGGGAAACGCCGCGCCGGGCAGGAGGATGGCGAGTGCCAAGGCTGCCGCCCGGATGCCCGCTTGGAACCGGCCCCTCACCGCGGCGGCTCCGGGATCAGGCGGTCGAGTTCGACCGTCGCGACATAGGGGGAAAAGCCGTTGGCCCGTTGCAGGTCGTAGATCGTCCGCACCCCTGCCGCATCGGCGGGGTTCCAGTAATCCAGCGTATGGAGGCCGAGCTGCGGGTTCAGCGCGCCGGCCGCCTTCAACGCTTCGACCTGGAACCGGTAATCCTCGTCGCTCTGGCGGTGCGGGCGCTTGGCGGCGAAATCCCAGCCGGCATAGACGCTCTCGCCCAGCGCATGGCTCAGCAGCGGGGCGGTCTGCGGCAGGATCTCATAGCCGCGGTTCTGCATCAGGCCGATGTCGGGCCAGTTGCGGCGGATGGCCCGCACCAGCGCCGCCGCCGCGTCGGTCATGCCGCGCCAGCGCTTCGGGTCGGTGCGTTCCAGATGCGGCGGGTTGTCGAGCGTGTCGAGGAAAACGCCATGGAAACCCTCGCGCAGGATCGCGGGGACCAGCTCCTCGACCACCAGCTTGACCCAACGGCGGTCGCGCACGTCGACATAGAAGCTGCCGGGCCAGTTGGGGTTTTCCTGGTCCAGGATGCCCCACCCCTTCACCCGGTCGAACCAGGGGCGGTGCGTCTCGACCTCGCCAACGCTGAGATAGCCGAGCAGGGTCTTGCCCCGGTCGGCCAGCGGTGGCAGCGGCGGGTGGGTCCTGCTGTCCAGCACCAGCAGCCGGTAAGGCTGGAAGGCGGCCAGCGGTGCCGCATCGGCGTAATAGACCGCCCAGGGGGCAGCAGGGGCCGGAGCAGCGGGAGCTTGGCCGGGATTTGCGGCCCGCAGGTCCCTGTTGGGCAGCGCCAGCAGCGCCGCACCCGACAAAAGCCCGCCGGCGACCGCCCGCCGCCCGATCAAACCACCAATCACGCCACCCTGCCCCGATCAGTCAGCCGAGTTCTTCACCCGGACCCGTCAACCAAGCCACGCCAGCGTCTGGCGCAGCCCATCCTCCAGCGGCGTGTCGCAGCTCATGCCGAAGGCGGCGACCAGACGCGTGGGATCACCGATGGATGTCCGGATGTCGCCCGGCCGCGCCGGACCGTAGCGCCGGTCGAGCGGACGGCCCGACAGGTCGGCCAGAACCTCCGCCAGCCGGTTGACCGAGGTCGGACGGCCGGTACAGACATTGTAGACCGGTGCGCCCGGCTGCGGATGTCCCATCGCCGCAGTCAGGTATCGCACCAGATCCTTTACAAAGATGAAATCCCGCACCTGCTCGCCATCCCCATTGACGGTGATCGGTTCGCCCCTTGCGATGCGGCCGGCGAAGATGGAGATGACGCCGGAATAGGGGGATTTCGGATCCTGGCGCGGGCCATAGACATTGAAGAAGCGGAAGCCGGCGGTCGGCACGCCATGCACCCCGTCCGCCACCCGCGCATGAAGCTCGCAGCCCAGCTTGTCGGCGCCATAGGCGGACAGCGGGCGGGTCGCCGCATCCTCGGTCAGCGGCATGTCGGGATTGTCGCCGTAGACGGCGGCGGAGGAGGCGTAGATCACCGGAACCGGTCCGGCCGGATTGGCGCGGCGGGCGGCCCGGCGGGCGGCATCGAACACGGCGATGGTGCCGGACAGGTTGGCGTGGTGGGTCTCCAGCCAGGCCTCACGCGACCGGTCGACCGAGGCGACGGCGGCCAAGTGGAAACAGCCGTCCACCCCCTCACCGTCCTCGCCGGCCATCGCCGCCCGGACCGCTTCGGCATTGGCCACGTCACCGACAATCACAGGCACGCCGGCCGGCAGGTTTTCACGCTTGCCGGTGGACAGATCGTCCAGCACCCGGACCTCGTGCCCGGCCGCCAGCAGCCGCTCGATCAGGTGCGAGCCGATGAAACCGCAACCGCCGGTAACCAGATAACGCGCCATCGCTGCGGCTCCCTCCGCTTTTGCGTGTGTTTGACGTGATACGCGAAATCGGGGGCACCGGATTTGAAAAATCCCGAGCCTGGCTCAAATCGGCTGCAAAAAAGATCAGGCCGGCAGGAAGCCGGCGACGGAAGCCTGGAATTCCTTGGGCTTGATCGGCTTCGACACATGGCCGTCGAAGCCTGCTTCGGTCAGCCGGCGCTTGTCCGCAGGCGTGGCGAGGTTGGTGACGGCCAGCACCGGGGTGGCGGCGAGAGCCGAGTCGGCGCGGATTTGGCGGATAAGCTCAAGCCCCGACAGGCCGGGCATGACGATGTCCATCACCACCAGATCGGGCGTCATGTCGCGCATCAAGTCCATAACCGAGGTGGCGTCCGACGCCTCGACGACGGTGAAGCCGCCCTCCTCGAGGCAGCGGACGAAGAGCTTGCGCATCAGCACATTGTCTTCGACAACCAGGATCGTCCGCGTTTTCTCGACCGTGTCCAACATTCCGCCATCCAAGCCTGTGGCCGAACCCCATGGCGTGAGCGGTATCGCCGGCATCCGGAAGGACGCAATGCTGCGACCCTGCGCTGCACAGGAATGCCATCATTCACGCATGGTTCGCTCTCTATCTCTTTTAGGGTCTCGGGTCAAGCCATTCGCGATAGCGCCTTACCCCTATTGATGAGTTGTCTCTTTGAATTTATGGTTTTCCGTTCGCCTCTAGCGCGCATTGACGACATCGCCGGTTTACCTGGTGCCAGACTATAAGCAGATATACAAACCAACTTGATTGGACTTTTTTGCCTTATCTTTGGCCCAATTGCGGAATTTGGCACAGTGCCGTTCCAGCGGAGCCGCATAATTGAAATGACGCGCGAAACAATTATGCGGCCCTGCGTTTTGAAAATCTCCGCTCGCCGTCGGCGAATCAGCCTTTCCTGCCTCCGCCATGCGGCAGGTAACTCTGGACAAGGTCCTTGGCGGTGTCCTTCAGCATGTCCCAGGCCTCCGGATCGCCCTTGGCCAGCGTCGCCATCATCGCCGCGGCGTTCTTCAAGGTGATGTGCGGCGGCAGCGGCGGGACGTTGGGGTCGGTGTAAGCCTCGACCAGCACCGGCCCGCGGGTCGCCATCGCCTCGTCCCAGACCGCGGCGAGGTTTTCGGGCTTGTCGACGAACAGGCCTTTGAATCCAAGCAGTTCGGCATAGCGGGCATAGGGGAAATCGGGAAGCTCCTGCGAGGCCTCGAACTTCGGATCGCCGTTCTGGGCGCGCATCTCCCAGGTCACCTGGTTGAGGTCGCGGTTGTTCAGCACCAGCACGACGAAGCGCGGGTCGCTCCACTGTTTGCAGTATTTCGCGAGGGTGATCAGCGCATTCATGCCGTTCATCTGCATGGCGCCGTCGCCGACGATGGCCAGCACCGGGCGGTCGGGATGGGCGAACTTGGCCGCCAGGGCATAGGGCATGCCCGGCCCCATGGTGGCGAGGCCGCCGCACAGCGTCGCCTTCATCCCGCGGCGGATCTTGATGTCGCGGGCGTACCAGTTGGTGCCCGACCCGGTGTCGCAGGCGATCACCACGTCGTCGGGCAGCCTCGGCGACAGTTCCCAGAAGACGCGCTGCGGGTTCAGCGGTGTCGCGTCGTTCATGGCGCGGGCTTCCAGCACCGTCCACCAGTCGGCGACGCCCGCCTCGATCCGCTCGCGCCAGGAGCGGTCCTGCTTGCGCTGGAGCAGCGGGATCAGCTCGCGCAGGGTGCCGGCGCTGTCGCCGACCAGATTGACCTCCATCGGATAGCGGATGCTCAGCATCTTCGGGTCGATGTCGATCTGCACGCCGCGCGCCTGCCCCTCCTTCGGCAGGAACTCCGAATAGGGGAAGCCGGAGCCGATCATCAGCAGCGTGTCGCAGTTCACCATCATCTCGTAGCTCGGCCGGGTGCCGAGCAGGCCGATGGAGCCGGTGACGAAGGGCAGATCGTCGGGCAGCGCCGCCTTGCCGAGCAGCGCCTTGGCGACGCCGGCGCCCAGGATGTCGGCGATCTCGATCACCTCGTCGGTGGCGTTCAGCGCGCCCGCCCCGACCAGGATCGCCACCTTGGAGCCGGCATTCAACACATCGGCGGCGCGGCGCAGGTCGGGCTCCGCCGGACGCACCACCGGGGCCGACCAGCCGACACCGGAATGGATGGTGCCGTGGGCGCGGGCCGGGGCCTCGACCGCGTCCATCTCCTGCAGGTCGTTGGGCATGATGATGCAGGTCACCGTGCGCTCGGCCTTGGCGATCCGCACCGCCCGGTCGACGATGTGCCGCACCTGGGCCGGGGTGGAGGCCATCTGCACATACTCGCCGGCAACATCCTTGAAGAGGGAGACGAGATCGACCTCCTGCTGGTACTGGCCGCCCAGCGCGGTCAGCGCCTGTTGGCCGACGATGGCGAGCACCGGCTGATGGTCGAGCTTCGCATCGTACAACCCGTTCAGCAGGTGGATGGCGCCGGGGCCGGAGGTGGCGAGGCAGACGCCCATCTCACCGGTGTATTTGGCGTGCGCCGTCGCCATGAAGGCGGCCAGCTCCTCGTGGCGGGGCTGGATGAACTCGAATTGGTCGCCGGCGCGGGCGAGCGCGCCGACCAGCCCGTTGATGCCGTCGCCGGGATAGCCGAAGACCCGCTTCACGCCCCACTCGGAGAGCCGCTGCCAGAAGAAATCGCTGACGTTCGGAGCCATGGTCGCCTCTCTTGTCTCTGCTCGGACGTCACCGCCCTTCCTGTTTCAACTGTGCGCCGGCCCATCGGTTCGCCGCAGGCCGCAAGTTTTTTGCCCACCCCCCTGTCGGACCGATCCGGCCGGCGGGGCGTTATCGTGTGCAGCAACAGGGAGACAGCGATGGCCGAGGCCAACATCGATGACCGCTCAAGCTTCGAACGGGCTTACGAGCGGCACGCCTTCGAACAGGATGCGGCGGCGAACGCGCGCAGCGACACGACGACCGTCCATGGCGTGACCATCCTGTCCGCCGCCGATGCCGACGGGCGGATCGAACTGTCGCGCAGCACCCGGCATGTCGGGGAAGGAAACCCGGAGGGCGACACCGTCTTCGTCGCGGCCTTCCGCAGCCACGACAGCGCCGCCGAGGCTGCCGCCCCCTATTCCGGCTCGGTCGAGCCGACCGGCGAAGCCCCGGGCGAGGCCGCCGACGACTACCGCAGCTTCATCGATCAGCTGGTGGAAGCCGCGAAAGGGGCCCGGTTCAAGCCGGACATCGGCCGCGGCGAAGAAAGGCTGACCGGTTTCCGCGGCGGCTGATGAACAGCGAAACGCCCCGTCTCTTTCGAGGCGGGGCGTTCGTGATCTGGATGAAGATGCAAGCATCTGGCTTTCGTGTATTGAGCGTCTCATGTGCCTGAGCGACCTGGCGGCGACCTACTCTCCCACGTCTTAAGACGCAGTACCATTGGCGCGGAGGCTTTTCACGGCCGAGTTCGGGATGGGATCGGGTGTTTGACACCTCGCCATGACCACCAGGTCACCGAGGCACAAGACCGACGCTGTTACCGAAAGCGCTTGATGCTTGTTCAGTGCAAGTGAGTTGAGGATGTATCGAACGGCGATGCGCTGGTCAAGCACTGCTTTCAAGCAGGCTTGCTGCTGCGCATGGCGCGGTTAGTGGTGTCGAGATCAAGCCGATCGAGCGATTAGTAAGGCTTAGCTTCAAGCATTGCTGCCCGTCCACATGCCTCCTATCGACGTGATGGTCTGTCACGGCTCTCAAGGGAGCTCTGGTTTAGAGGTGGGTTTCCCGCTTAGATGCTTTCAGCGGTTATCCCGTCCATACTTAGCTACCCGGCCATGCCACTGGCGTGACAACCGGTGCACCAGAGGTATGTCCATCCCGGTCCTCTCGTACTAGGGACAGATCCTCGCAAAACTCCGACACCCACGGCAGATAGGGACCGAACTGTCTCACGACGTTCTAAACCCAGCTCACGTACCACTTTAATCGGCGAACAGCCGAACCCTTGGGACCTGCTCCAGCCCCAGGATGTGATGAGCCGACATCGAGGTGCCAAACGACTCCGTCGATATGGACTCTTGGGAGTCATCAGCCTGTTATCCCCGGCGTACCTTTTATCCGTTGAGCGATGGCCCGTCCACGTGGAGCCACCGGATCACTATGGCCGACTTTCGTCTCTGCTCGACTTGTCAGTCTTGCAGTCAGGCGGGCTTATGCCATTGCACTCGACGAGCGATTTCCGACCGCTCTGAGCCCACCATCGCGCGCCTCCGTTACACTTTGGGAGGCGACCGCCCCAGTCAAACTACCCGCCATGCAGGGTCCCGGACCCGGATAACGGGCCACGGTTAGATGCCAGAGACTTCAAGGGTGGTATTTCAAGGTTGGCTCCACACGAGCTGGCGCCCATGTTTCCAAGCCTCCCACCTATCCTACACATGAAGTCCCTAGCACCACTGCAAAGCTGTAGTAAAGGTGCACGGGGTCTTTCCGTCTGACCGCGGGAACTCCGCATCTTCACGGAGAGTTCAATTTCGCTGAGTTGGTGTTGGAGACAGCGGGGAAGTCGTTACGCCATTCGTGCAGGTCGGAACTTACCCGACAAGGAATTTCGCTACCTTAGGACCGTTATAGTTACGGCCGCCGTTTACCGGGGCTTCAATTCAGAGCTTGCACTCCTCCTCTTAACCTTCCGGCACCGGGCAGGCGTCAGACCCTATACGTCGCCTTGTGTGGCTTCGCAGAGCCCTGTGTTTTTAGTAAACAGTCGCTACCCCCTGGTCTGTGCCCCCCGCCATGGCTTGCGCCACAACGGGGCCCTCTTCTTCCGAAGTTACGAGGGCAATTTGCCGAGTTCCTTCAACACCATTCTCTCAAGCGCCTGGGTATACTCTACCAGTCCACCTGTGTCGGTTTGGGGTACGGTCTATAAGGCGGGGCTATTTCCTGGAACCGGTCCACAGCACGATCAATCCGATAAGATCGTACACGCTTTCCAATCCGTCACCTCCGCCAGGCCCACGAATATTAACGTGGTTCCCATCGACTACGCCTTTCGGCCTCGCCTTAGGGGCCGGCTCACCCTGCGTGGATTAACCTTGCGCAGGAACCCTTGGACTTTCGGCGACAGTGTTTCTCACACTGTTTGTCGCTACTCATGTCAGCATTCTCACTTCCGATACCTCCAGGCGGCCTCACGGACACCCTTCGCAGGCTTACGGAACGCTCCGCTACCACGTGATCTGAAAGATCACATCCGCAGCTTCGGTACACGGCTTGAGCCCCGATACATTTTCGGCGCAGGCCGGCTTAACTAGACCAGTGAGCTATTACGCTTTCTTTAAAGGATGGCTGCTTCTAAGCCAACCTCCTGGTTGTCATGGCCTTCCCACATCCTTTCCCACTTAGCCGTGATTT
>NZ_JBSNCH010000004.1:35000-480000 GCF_058780625.1 Azospirillum sp. UENF 111221 | reverse complement strand
AGCAGCAATGGCCCCGTCCAGGAGATCGCCACCGTCGCCTCCAGCCCCACCAGCAGGAACAGCAGCGAGTTCAGCACGGCATCGATCATCCTCCAGACCACCTGCAGGTCGCGCCGACTCTCGTCGCTGCGCACATGACGCCCGGTCGTGGAGCCGATCAGCAATCCTGCGACCACGACGGCGATGGGGCCGGACAGGCCGAGCAGGCTGGCCAGCGAATAGGTGCCGAGCACCAGCGCCAGCGAAATGGTCAGCTCCACCGCGCTCTCGTCGACCCGCCGCTTCGCCCGATAGGCGATCCAGCCGCAGACGAAGCCCAGCGCCGCCCCGCCCACCGCCTCTTTCAGGAAGTCCAGCGCGGCCTCCCCCACCGTCAGGTCCTGCTCGCTGCCGGTCGCGAGGTGGAGCAGCGTGACGAAGAGCACCACACCGGCGCCGTCGTTGAACAGGCTTTCGCCGGAAATCACCGACCGCAGCGTGTCCGGAACCGGCAACCGCCCCAGGATGCCATGCACCGCCACCGGATCGGTCGGCGCCACCGCCGCTCCCAGCACCAGGCACCAGATCAGCGGGACCTCGATCCCGACCAGCGGAAACAGGACGTGCAGCCCCACCCCCATCAGGCCGGTGAACAGAAGGACGCTCACCGTCGCCAGCGCCAGAACCGTCCATTTCCGCTTCAGCAGGGCGCACAGATCCTCGTTCACCGCGGCGGTGTAGAGCAGCAGGCTGAGAATGCCGTCGAGCAGGATCGCCGGCAGGCTGATCTGGTCGATCAGACCGCGCAGCCAATCGCCCACGCCCAGGCTGGAGCCCACCGCGTCGATGCCGCTCACCAGCAGCGTCAGAGCCAGCCCCTGGAAGAACAGCGAAATGGTGCCGGGCAGCCTGAGCCACCTGTGATTGATGAGACCGAAGATCGCCGCCAGAGTCAGCAATATGGCGGAGAGTTGAAACGGACCCACAGGCATTCTCCAAAAAGCAGCGCACGCTGCGCAATCGCCCGACAAACTTCCAACCGGACCAAGAAACGGCTATCGGCTGCGATGATCTCGAAAACATCAGCAGAGCTGCGAAAGTCGCGCGCGCATGAGGATTCAGCTCAACTACTCCCAAATGGTTATAGGGTGCCGATTGCCACCCCTGTTGCAATTGCCTATTCTTGCGCCATGATCTGGGCAGGGATTATTATGTTTCCTCTAATTTATGCTCACCGTTGCCGTACCGCTGCGGCTGCAAAATCGGTCGCATGATGGCCGACCCGGTCTGGCAGGATGCCGCAAGGCTGCGGCAATCCGCAGGTCCCGGCCGCGCATCCGACGGCACGGAAAATGGGATCCGCATTGGTCCGGACGTCTTTACCGGCGGCGGCGAGATGGGCCGGCGGATGCGGGAGATGGACTGGTCGGCGACACCGCTCGGCCGGCCGGAAGACTGGCCGCAATCGCTGCGCACCACCGTCAACCTGATGCTGACCTCCAGCTTTCCGATGTTCACGGCCTGGGGGCCGGAACTGACCTTCCTCCACAATGACAGCTACCGCCCGATCCTCGGCGACAAGCCGGAGGCGCTTGGCCGCCCCTTTGCCGAGGTGTGGGCGGAGACCTGGCATCAGCTGATCCCTCTTGTGGCCCGGGCATTGTCCGGCGAGGCGTTCTACCACCAGGATCTGCAGCTGTTCATGGAACGGCACGGCTATTGGGAGGAGACCTATTTCACCTTCTCCTACAGCCCGGTCCGCGACGAGGCCGGCCATGTCGCCGGCATGTTCTGCGCCTGCACCGAGAACACCGCCCGCGTGCTGGCCGAACGGCGGCTGACCTTCCAGCTCGATCTGGCGGAGAAGCTGCGCGGAATGAACGATCCAGTCGGCATCACCGCCGCCGCCGCCGAGGCCATCGGCCGCCATCTGCGGGTGGCGCGGGCCGGCTATGGCCGGATCGATCCGGGCGGCGCCATGATTTCGGTGGACCGGGACTGGAGCGACAGCGGGGTTGAAAGCCTCGCCGGCCAGTCGCGGCCGCTCGACAGCTTCGGCCCGGCGCTGATCGCCGAGCTGCGGGCGGGTTACACCCTGCGCGTCGACGACGTCGCCACCGATCCCCGCACCCGCGGAAGCGGGCCGGCGGCGGCCTTCGCCGGGATCGGGGCGCAGGCGCTGCTGGTCGTGCCGCTGCTGAAGGCGGGACAGCTGACCGCCATCCTCTACCTGCACGAAGGCAAGGCGCGCCATTGGACCGAGACCGATGCCGCCCTGGCGGAGGATGTGGCCGAACGGACCTGGGCCGCGGTCGAGCGCGCCCTTGCCGAGTCGGCCTTGCGGGCCGCCAACGCGGCGCTGATCCGCGAACGCGCCGCGGTGGAGGCGGCCAACGCCCGGCTGGCGGCGGAGGGGGAGCGGCTGCGCACCCTGTTCCGGCAGGCGCCGGGCTTCATGTGCGTGCTGCGCGGCCCGGACCATGTCTTCGAGTTGGCGAACGACACCTATCTGCAATTGGTCGGCAACCGCGATCTGCTGGACCGCACCGCCCGCGAGGCTCTGCCGGAGGTCGATGGGCAGGGATTCTTCGAGCTGCTCGACCGCGTCTATGCCAGCGGCGAGACCTTCGTCGGGCGCAATCTGCCGGTCCGCATCCAGCGCCGGCCGGGCGAGCCGCTGGAGGAACGTTTCCTCACCTTCGTCTATCAACCGATCAAGGACGAGGACGGCCGCGTCACCGGCCTGTTCGTCGAGGGCAGCGACGTCACCGAGGCGAAGCGGGCCGAGGAGGAGCTGCAACAGCTCAACGCCACGCTGGAGGCCCGCGTGGCCGAGGAGGTGGCGGAGCGCGAGCGCGTCCAGATCGCGCTGTTGCAGACGCAGAAGACCGAGGCGCTGGGCCAGATGACCGGCGGTGTCGCCCACGACTTCAACAACCTGCTCCAGGCGCTGTCCGGCTGCCTGCACATGATCGAGAAGCGGGCGGAGGGCACGCGCATCCAGCCGCTGGTCGATGCCGGCCGGCAGGCGGTGGACCGCGGCGCAAAGCTGGTGCAGCAGCTGATGGCCTTCGCCCGCCGGCAGGCCCTGCGGCCGGAGACGGTCGATCTGCGCGACCGCGTGCTCGGCATGTCGGAACTGCTGAACCGGGCCCTGCGCGCCGACATCCGGCTGGAGGTGGATTTCGCCGCCGGGCTTTGGCCGGTCGAGGTCGATGCGACGCAGTTGGAACTGGCCCTGCTGAACCTGGTGGTCAACGCGCGCGATGCGATGCCGGACGGCGGCATGCTGTCGATCCGGGCGGCCAACGTCACCCTGACGCACGGCGATCCGCAGGCGCCGACCGGGCTGTCGGGGGAATTCGTGCGGCTGACGGTGAGCGACACCGGCACCGGCATGCCGGCCGAAGTGCAGGCCCGCGCCTTCGACCCCTTCTTCACCACCAAGGAGATCGGCAAGGGCAGCGGGCTGGGGCTGTCGCAGGTCTACGGCTTCGCCCGCCACTCCGGCGGCACCGTCTGGATCGAGAGCGAGGAAGGGCGCGGCACCACCATCGGCCTGCTGATCCGCCGGTCCGGCACCGCCCCGGCGACGGCGGCGGAACCGGCGGCGGCGGAGGCCGGCGCCAGCCGGGTCGGCGGCCATGTGCTGGTGGTGGAGGACGACCCCATCGTCGCGCTGACCGTGGCGACGGCGCTGGAGGATGCCGGCTTCACCATCACCCGTGCCGCCACCGCCGACGAGGCGCTGCCCCTGCTGGAGGCCGGCGGCTTCGACCTGCTGTTCAGCGACGTGGTGATGCCCGGCATCCTGAGCGGCGTCGATCTGGCGCGGAGCGCGCAGAGGCTCCGGCCCGATCTGCCCGTCGTTCTGGCGACCGGCTACAGCGAGGAGGTCGCGCGGGCAACCGGGGTGATGGTGCTGCCGAAACCCTACCGCATCGACCATCTGGTCGATGTGCTGGACACGCTGCTGACGGAAGCGAAGCGGGTCGAGATGGAGATCCCCTCTCCCCGGGGGGAGAGGGAACTCAGGGAAGAGAGGGGGATCTCGCCGCCTCAGTCCCCCGCCGCCGGCTGCGGCATGGCGCCATGGCCCGGCCGCCTGCGGACGAACAGGCGGTAGACGGCGACGAAGAAGACCGGCACGAACAGCACCGCCAGCACGGTGGCGGAGATCATGCCGCCCATCACGCCGACGCCGATGGCGTTCTGGCTTTCCGACCCGGCGCCGGTGCTGATCGCCAGCGGCAGCACGCCGAGGATGAAGGCCATCGAGGTCATGATGATGGGGCGCAGGCGCTGACGGCAGGCCTCCGCCGCGGCTTCCTTCAACTCCATCCCCTGGTCGTATAGCGCCTTGGCGAACTCCACGATCAGGATGGCGTTCTTCGCCGACAGGCCGATGGTGGTCAGCAGGCCGACCTGGAAATAGACGTCGCTCGGCAGGCCGCGCAGCGTCGCCGCGATAACGGCGCCGATGACGCCCAGCGGCACCACCAGGATGACCGACACCGGCACCGACCAGCTCTCATAGAGGGCGGCCAGGCAGAGGAAGACGATGATCATCGACAGGGCGTAGAGCGCCGGCGCCTGCGAGCCGCTGAGCCGCTCCTCGTAGGACAGGCCGGTCCACTCGTAGCCGATGCCCGGCGGCAGTTTCTGCATCAGCGTCTCCATCTCGGTCATCGCCTCGCCCGAGCTGATGCCCGGTGCGGCCGATCCCTGGATGTTCAGCGACGAGGAGCCGTTGTAGCGCTCCAGCTTCGGCGAGCCGTAGATCCACTGCGCCGTGGTGAAGGCGGAGAAGGGGACCATCTGGCCGCTGGCGTTGCGCACATACCAGCGGTCGATGTCGCTGGGCTGCATGCGGTAGGGCGCGTCGGCCTGGAGATAGACCTTCTTCACCCGGCCCTGGTCGATGAAGTCGTTGACGTAGGACGAGCCCCAGGCCGCCGACAGCGTCGTGTTGATGTCGCTGAGCGACAGGCCGAGCGCGCTCGCCTTCTCGCGGTCGATGTCCAGCTTGAACTGCGGGGTGTCCTCCAGACCGTTGGGACGGACGCCGACCAGCTTCGGATTCTGCGCCGCAGCCCCCAGCAGCTGGTTGCGCGCCTGCATCAGCCGGTCATGGCCCAGCCCGCCGCGGTCGACCAGCTGAAGGTCGAAGCCGGTGGCGTTGCCGAGGCCGGGAACCGACGGCGGCAGGAAGGAGAAGAGCACCGCGTCCTTCAGCTTCGACATCGCCCCCATCACCCGGCCGGCGATGGCCTGCGGCTTCTGCGACGCCTGGGTGCGCTCGCTCCAGTCCTTCAGCCGGACGAAGGCCATGCCGGCATTCTGGCCGCGGCCGGAGAAGTTGAAGCCGACGATGGTGAACAGACCCTCGACGCTGTCCTTCTCCTTTTCCAGCATGTAGGCGGTGACGGCCTTGGCGGTCTCGGCCGTGCGCTGGGAGCTGGCGTTCGGCGGGGCCGACCACAGCACGAACAGCTGGCCGCGGTCCTCCGTCGGCAGGAAGGAGGACGGCATCTGCACGAACAGGTAGCCCAGCCCGCCCAGGATCAGCGCATAGGCGATGAAGTAGCGGCCCAGCCGGTTTACCGCGCCGCGCACGCCGCGGACATAGACCCGGCTGCCGGCGTCGAAGCCGCGGTTGAACAGGCCGAAGAAGCCGCCGCGGGCATGGCCGTGTCCCTCTCCATGATTGGCGACCGGCTTCAGCAGGGTGGCGCAGAGCGCCGGGGTCAGGACCAGCGCGACCAGCACCGACAGCGCCATCGCCGACACGATGGTCAGCGAGAACTGGCGGTAGATGGCGCCGGCCGAGCCGCCGAAGAAGGCCATCGGCACGAACACCGCCGACAGCACCAGCGCGATGCCGACCAGCGCGCCGGTGATCTGGTCCATCGACTTGCGCGTCGCCTCGCGCGGGGGGAGCCCCTCCTCGCCCATCACGCGCTCGACATTCTCCACCACGACGATGGCGTCGTCGACCAGCAGGCCGATCGCCAGCACCATGCCGAACATCGTCAGCACGTTGATTGAGAAGCCGAAGGCCGACATCACCCCGAAGGTGCCGAGCAGCACCACCGGCACCGCGATGGTCGGGATCAGCGTCGCGCGGAAGTTTTGGAGGAACAGGTACATCACGACGAAGACGAGGACGATGGCCTCGAACAGCGTCTTGATCACCTCATGGATCGACAGCTGGACGAAGGGCGTCGTGTCGTAGGGGTAGATGACCTCGATGCCGGCCGGGAAGAAGGGCTGGAGTTCCGCCACCCGCGCCTTGACCGCGGCGGCGGTGTTGAGCGCGTTGGCGCCGGTCGCCAGCTTGATGCCGACGCCGGCCGCCGGCTTGCCGTTGTAGGCGGCGTTGATCTCGTAGGTCTCGGAGCCGATCTCGATCCGCGCCACGTCGCGCAGCCGCACCTGCGACCCGTCGGGGTTCACCCGCAGCAGGATGGCGCCGAACTGCTCCGGCGTCTGGAGCCGCGACTGGGCGCTGATGGTGGCGTTGATCTGCTGGCCCTGGACCGCCGGGGCGCCGCCGAGCTGGCCGGCAGAGACCTGGGCGTTCTGGGTCTTGATCGCGTTGGAGACGTCGGTGGTGGTCAGCGCGAAGTTGTTCAGCGCGTCGGGGTCGAGCCAGATGCGCATGGCATGCTGCGGCCCGAAGACGGTGATGTCGCCCACACCTTCGACGCGGCTCAGCGTGTCCTGAAGGTTGGAGGTGACGTAGTCAGCGATGTCGCCCTGGCTGAGGCGCCCGTCGCTGGACACGAAGCCGACCACCAGCAGGAAATCGTTGCCGGCCTTCGACACCTGGATGCCGCGCTGCTGGACCTCCTGCGGCAGCAGCGGCGTCGCCAGCTGCAGCTTGTTCTGGACCTGGACCTGGGCGATGTCGGGGTTGGCCTCCGGCTCGAAGGTCAGGGTGATGGTGACGTTGCCGGAGGAGTCGCTGTTGGAGGACATGTAGCGGAAATGGTCGAGCCCGGTCATCTTCTGTTCGATGACCTGGGTGACCGTGTCCTCCAGCGTCTTGGCCGAGGCGCCGGGATAGCTGGCGGTAATCGACACCGTCGGCGGTGCGATCTTCGGATATTGCTCGACGGGCAGCCGCAGGATCGCCAGCGCACCCGCCATCATGATGACGATGGCGATGACCCAGGCGAAGACCGGGCGGTCGATGAAGAATTTCGACATGGGGACGGTTCCTGGGATCAGCGGGCCGAGGCGGCCTTTTCAGGCAATGCGGCCAGCGCGTTCTGGGCAGGCACCGGCTTCACCTCGGCACCCGGCTTCAGCTTTTGCAGCCCTTCCACCACCACGCGCTCGCCAGGGGCCAGCCCGTCCGACACCAGCCAGACATTGCCGACCGGGCGTTCGGTCTTGATGGTGCGCGGGTTCGCCTTGTTGTCGGCGCCCACCACCCAGACGCGGGCGGAACCGTCCGGCGACCGGGCCACCGCGGCCTGCGGCACGGTGATGGCGTTCTCCGCCACCCCCTGCTCGACGCGGGCGCGGACGAACAGGCCGGGCAGCAGCTGCTTGTTCGGGTTGGGGAAGACCGCGCGCAGCTGGACCGAGCTGGTGCCGGAATCCACCGTCACGTCGGCGAATTGCAGCTCGCCCTTCGCCGGATAGGCGGTGTCGTCGCCGCTGGCGTTGCTGTTCAGGAACAGCGTCACCGGGATCTTGCCGGGTTCGGCCGGGCGGATGCGGCCGGTTTCCATGTCCTCGCGCAGCTTCATCAGTTGCGAGGCGGTCTGCGTCACGTCGACATAGATCGGGTCGAACTGCTGGATGGTGGCGAGCGCCGTCGCCTGGTTGGAGGTGACCAGCGCGCCTTCCGTCACCGCCGACTTGCCGATGCGGCCGGAGATCGGGGCGAAGACCTTGGTGTAGTTCAGGTTGATGCTGGCAAGGTTGTAGGCGGCCTTGGCCGAGGCGACCTGCGCCTCGTTCTGCTTCAGCGAGGCCTGGACGTCGTCGAAGTCCTGCTTGCTGACCACGCTGTTCTTGACCAGATCGCCATAGCGCGACGCCTTGTTGCGGGCGGCCTGGAGGTTGGCCTCCGCCTTCTGCACGTCGGCCTGGGCGCTCGCCAGCGACGCCTCGTAGGTGGCGGGGTCGATCTGGTAGAGCTGATCGCCCGCCTTGACCTCGCTGCCCTCGCGGAAGAGGCGCTTCAGCACGATGCCGCTGACCTGCGGGCGGATTTCCGCCACCCGGTAGGGGGCGGTGCGGCCCGGAAGCTCGGTGGTCACCGGCAGGCGCTGCGGCTCGATGGTGGCGACCGAAACCTCGGGGGGGCCGCCGGCACCCTGGGGCTGGCCGGAGGCCTGCTTCTGCTGGTTGCAGCCGGCGAGCACCGCGATCAGGCAGGCCGCCGCGGCCAACGTCATGAATGGCTTGGAACTGGACATCTGTTTCCTCGTCTCGGCGCCGCACGTCGGCGGACCCGTCTCCCTGCTGCACGCTCTGCTATACGCTGCGGGGTCAGGCGGTCCGGCACATCCCCGTTGCTTAGTACTGTCTCATACAGTACAGTGTACCAGACGATACATTCAGAATGCTGCACCGCGCAAGGGGGTTCCGCAAATGCCCGATATGGGGCTGGAACATGGAAAGTCATCCTCGACAGCCATACGGCAAGACCCTGCGGTCCTGTTCGAGAGCGTGTTCGGAATCGGGCCGGCTGGAACCGACAGGCCGGAAGGAAAAGCGAGATGACCAACAGCCATAAGGCCCGGATCAGCCCCAGCTCCGGCCAGCGGCAATCCGCCGTGCAGATGGCTGGGCCGCCTTGCGGGCCGGCCACCTGCGGGCCGCGCGGCATGGCGCGCCGGCAGGCGATCCTGACGGCGGCGCGGCGCCTGTTCGTCGAGAAGGGCTTCGAGAAGACGACGCTGAGCGACATCATCTCTGTCGCCGGCGGATCCCGGGCCACGCTTTACGAGCATTTCGGCGACAAGGAGGGGCTGTTCCGCGCGATCATGGAGGAGGACAACGCCATGATCCTCTCCGGCCTCGCCCCCGCCCAGGCTGACGAGCGGGTGACGCCGGAAGCCGGGCTGACCGCCTTCGCGCTGCACTTGGTGAAAGCGCTGCTGAACGAGGAGACGACCGCCACCGTCCGCATCCTGATCGCGGAGGGCGACCGCGTGCCCGACATCACCGAAGCCTTCTTCCGCATCGGGCCGGAGAACGCCATCGCCCGGCTGGCCGATTACTTGCAACGGCTGTCGGACAGCGGCGATCTCAGCATCGACGACCCGGCCGCCGCAGCACAGGCCTTCCTGGGCATGGTCACCGGCAACCTGCTGGTCCGCCGCCTGATCCTGCCCCAGAGCGCGCCGGCCATCCCCGACCTCGACCGCTATGTCCGGCAGGCCGTGCGTCTCTTCCTGAACGGGGCATGCGCGAGGGTGACCAAGGCGGCCTAAGGGGAGGGAAACCTCAAATCGCCGCCTTTCAAATCGTCTCCGCCGCGGTATCCCCCACCCCGCGGTCGCGGCCGGCCTTGGTCAGCGGTTCGGCGATGTCCTCCAGCCCCTTGCCTTCGGCGTCGACGCCATAGATCAGCGCCACCACCCCGCCGGCCATCATCACCACCGATCCCAGCACATAGCCCCAGAACAGCGGGTCGCGCTCCGTCCCCTCCCCCACCAGCCAGCCGAACAGCAGCGGACCGGTGGAGCCCACCACCTGGGCGATGGCGAAGAAATAGGAGATCGCCTGCGCCCGGACCTCCAGCGGGAAGATCTCGCTGACCGTCAGATAGGCCGACGAGGCGCCGGCCGAGGCGAAGAAGAAGGAGACGCACCAGAAGATCGTGTGGGTGTTCGCGGTCAGCACCCCCTGGCGGAACAGGAAGGCGGAGACCAGCAGCACGCATCCCGCCAGCAGATAGGTGCCGAAGATCATCCGGCGCCGCCCCACCGTATCGAACAGCGGCCCCAGCAGCAGCGGCCCGATCAGGTTGCCGGCGGCGAAGGGGAAGAAATAGAGCGCCGTCTGCGACGGGTCGAGATGGTAGAAATTCTGCAGGACCAGCGCGTAGGTGAAGAAGATCGCGTTGTAGAGGAAGGACTGCGTCACCATCATCGTCACACCGAGGACGGTGCGCGTCGGGTATTGCCGGAAGAAGACGTCGACCAGCTGCGCGTAGGACACCGAGTCTTCCGGGACGATGTGCATGGCCCGCTTCGGATCGACCGGCGCCAGCGTCTTGCCCTGCCCCAGCACGCTGGCCTCGATGTCGTCGACGATGCGCTCGGCCTCCGCCTCCCTGCCATGGGTGACCATCCAGCGCGGGCTTTCCGGGATGTGCCGGCGCAGATAGATGATGATCAGGCCCAGCAGCGGGCCGATGAAGAAGGCGATGCGCCAGCCGAGATTTTCCGGGACCAGCGCATGGTCGAGCAGGAAGACGCTGCCGACAGCACCGATCATCGCACCCGCCCAATAGGTGCCGTTGACGGCGATGTCGACCCGGCCGCGGAAGCGCGCGGGGATCAGCTCGTCGATGGCGGAGTTGACGGCGGCATATTCGCCGCCGATGCCCATCCCGGCGATGAAGCGCCAGACATAGAGGAACCAGGGCGTCCAGGCGAAGCCGGCGATGCCGGACGCGATCAGGTAGAGCGCCAGCGTGGTGATGAACAGCCGCTTGCGCCCCCAACGGTCGGTCAGCCGGCCGAAGACCAGCGCGCCGACCACCTGCCCCATCAGATAGATGGTGCCGGCCAGCCCGACCTCGGCGCTCGACATGCCGAGGCTCTCCTTATAGCCGGAGGCCGAGATCAGCTGGATTTCGATGCCGTCCAGGATCCAGCTCACCCCCAGCCCGACCACCACCATCCAGTGGAAGCGCGCCCAGGGCAGCCGGTCCATCCGGGCCGGCACCAGACTGCTCACCGCGGCGGCGTTGTTTGCAGCGGTCATGTCGGGGCAGCGGTCATGTCGGGTTGATTCCCCAAGGCTGGCGGCAGGTTGCGTGCCTGTGAAAACACGGCGTGCCGCCGGAAGGTTTCCGAACCCGCAAGGCGCCATCAAATATCTGCCATGCGAATTGTCATGACTCTCCTCATTTCCCATTGCGCTTTTGGATCGATCCAATTAGCGTGTGTCGGCAGTTGGAACGCAGCGATGCGTCCTGCGGTCCGGGCATGATCCCGGACGACAAGACCTGAGCGGACAAAGGCAATCCGTGCGACGCCGAGCCTTCCGAAAGCAATTCCCGGAAGGCGGCGCGACGCGGGTGCGGAGGAACGCCCGTGACCTATGATTTTCAATTCGACGCGGTGTTCGCGTCCTGGGACTATCTGCTCGACGGGGCATGGCTGACCGTCAGGCTGTCGTTCGGCGCCATGGCCATCGGCATGGTGGTCGCCATCCTCTGCGCGCTCGGCAAGACCTCAGGGCCGAAGCCGGTGCGCTGGGCGATCAACGCCTACATCGAGGTCATCCGCAACACGCCCTTCCTGGTGCAGATCTTCCTGATCTTCTTCGGGCTGCCGACAATCGGGCTCCGGCTGTCGCCGGACATGGCGGCGCTGATCGCCATGGTCGTCAATGTCGGCGCCTACGCCACCGAGATCATCCGCGCCGGCATCGAATCCATCCACAAGGGCCAGATCGAGGCCGGGCTGGCGCTGGGCCTCAGGCCGTTGCAGGTCTTCCGCCACATCGTGCTGAAACCGGCGCTGCGCACGGTCTATCCGGCGCTGACCAGCCAGTTCATCCTGCTGATGCTGAGTTCCAGCGTGGTGTCCGCCATCTCCGCTGACGAGCTGACGTCGGTCGCCAACAACATCCAGTCGCAGACCTTCCGCAGCTTCGAGATCTACATCGTCGTGACCGGGGTCTATCTGGTGCTGGCGCTGATGTTCTCGGCCCTGTTCGCCGGCATCTACCGGCTGGCCTTCGCCTATTCCATCGATCGGCGCTGAAGGAGGCCATCCCATGATCCGCGCCTTCGGGTACAACGAATTCCTGTTCCTGCTCAGCGCCGTGCAATGGACGCTGATGCTGTCGGTCATCGCCTTCATCGGCGGCGGCATCGTCGGGCTGTTCGTGGCGCTCGGCCGCACGTCGGACGTGAAGCCGCTGCGCCTGCTCGCCACCGGCTACATCCAGCTGTTCCAGGGCACGCCGCTGCTGATGCAGCTGTTCCTCGTCTTCTTCGGCGCCACCGTGATCGGCATCGACATGAGCCCGTGGGTCGCCGCGGCGGTCGGTCTCGACTTCTGAACACCAGCGCCTTCCTCGGCGAGATCTGGCGCGGCTGCATCCAGTCGGTGCCGCGCGGCCAGTGGGAGGCGGCCTCTTCGCTCGGCCTGCGCTATCCCGGCCTGATGCGCTACGTGATCCTGCCGCAGGCGGTGAAGGTCGCGGTGCCGCCGACCGTGGGCTATCTGGTTCAGGTGATCAAGGGCACCTCGCTGGCCGCCATCATCGGCTTCGTCGAGCTGACCCGCGCCGGCCAGATCGTCAACAACGCCACCTTCCAGCCCTTCCTCGTCTTCGGCATCGTCGCCGCGATCTATTTCGCGCTGTGCTGGCCGCTGTCGCTGCTGAGCCAGCGCCTGGAAGCCCGCTACGCCGCCCCGTCTCGCTAAACCTCAAAAAACACCCGCACTCGGAGGAAACACCCATGGTCTTCACCGTCACCCGCCGCCTGGTCGTCGCCGGCGCCCTGATGACCGCCGCAATTGGCCTGACCGCCACCGCTCACGCCCAGAGCGTCGAGGACATCAAGGGCAAGGGCAAGCTGACCATCGGCATGCTGGTCGATTTCCCGCCCTTCGGCATCACCAGCTCCGACGGCAAGCCGGACGGCTATGACGCCGACGTCGCCAAGCTGATGGCCAAGCATATGGGTGTGCCGGTGGACATCGTGCCGGTGACCGGGCCGAACCGCATCCCCTACCTGCTGACCGGCAAGGTCGACGTTCTCGTCGCCTCGCTCGGCATCACGCCGGAGCGCGCCAAGCAGGTCGCCTTCTCCGAGCCCTATGCCGCCATCGAGATCGGGCTGCTCGCCACGCAGAAGTCGCCGGTCGCGAAGGCCGAGGATTTGTCGGGCAAGAGCGTCGGCGTCGCCCGCGCCAGCACGCAAGACCAGTCGCTGACCGCGGTGGCGCCGAAGGATGCCCGCATCATGCGCTTCGACGACGACGCCAGCGCCGTGCAGGCCCTGCTGTCCGGTCAGGTCGATGCGCTGGGCGTCAGCAACGTGGTGGCCCAGCAGATCAAGACGATGGCGCCCCAGGCCAATTACGAGATGAAGTTCGTGCTGAAGAGCCAGGTCCAGGGCGTGGCCCTGCGCCAGGGCCAGGACAAGCTGATGGGCTGGGTCAACGGCTTCCTCGACACCGTGAAGAAGAACGGCGAGCTGAACGCCATCCACCAGAAGTGGCTGGGCACCGACCTGCCGGCGGCGGTCACCGCCAGCAAATCCTGAGGCCAGCAAGTCTTAAGGCTAGCGTAGCGCAAACCCCGGTGGAGGACAGGACCATGGCACTGGCGACCGAACCGACGCGCGGCAGCGTCGCGCCTCCGATGAGCGCGGATGTCGTCATCCGCATGGACGGCGTCCAGAAATGGTACGATCAGTTCCAGGTGCTGAAGGACATCGACCTGGAGGTCCACCGGGGCGAGCGCATTGTCATCTGCGGCCCGTCCGGATCGGGCAAATCGACCCTGATCCGCTGCATCAACCAGCTGGAACGCCACCAGAAGGGCCGCATCACCGTCAACGGCGTCGAACTCGGCCCGCACCACCGCCAGCTGGACCTGGTCCGGCGCGAGGTCGGCATGGTGTTCCAGAGCTTCAACCTGTTCCCGCATCTGACCGTGCTGGAGAACTGCATGCTGGCGCCGTTGAAGGTGCGCGGCACCACCAAGGCCGAGGCGAAGGCCACCGCCATGCGCTATCTGGAGCGGGTGCGCATCCCCGAACAGGCCGACAAATACCCCGGCCAGCTGTCGGGCGGCCAGCAGCAGCGCGTCGCCATCGCGCGGTCGCTCTGCATGAACCCGAAGGTGATGCTGTTCGACGAGCCGACCTCCGCTCTCGACCCGGAGATGGTCAAGGAGGTGCTGGACACCATGATCGGTCTGGCCGAGGACGGCATGACCATGCTGTGTGTGACGCACGAGATGGGCTTCGCCAAATCGGTCGCCCACCGCGTCATCTTCATGGACCGCGGCGAGATCGTCGAGCAGAACACGCCGGAGGAGTTCTTCACCGCCCCGAAATCGGAGCGGACGCGGAGCTTCCTCGGCCAGATCCTGGCCCATTAAGACATTCTGTTCCACCAAGGACGAGTTGCGATGAAGCCCGAAATCCTGTTGGTCGAACCCATGATGCCCGCCATCGAGCAGGCTCTGGACGCGGCCTACACCGTCCACCGCCTGTCCGCCGCCCCGGATCGCGACCGGCTGATCGCCGAGGTCGCCGGCCGGGTGCGCGCCGTCGTCACCGGCGGCGGCACCGGCGTGAAGAACGCGGTGGTCGACGCCCTGCCCCATCTGGGGATCGTCGCAATCAACGGCGTCGGCACCGATGCGGTCGATCTGGAGCATTGCCGCGGCCGCGGCGTGCGCGTCAGCAACACGCCGGACGTGCTGACCGACGATGTGGCCGATCTCGCCATCGGGCTGATGATCGCCGGGTCGCGCCGGATGATGGTGGGCGACCGCTTCGTCCGCGCCGGGCAATGGCCGACGGGCAAGCTGCCGCTCGCCCGCAAGGTCAGCGGCAAGCGGCTGGGCGTGCTGGGTCTGGGCCGCATCGGCGAGGCCATCGCCAAGCGGGCCGAAGCCTTCGGCATGACCATCGCCTACACCAACCGCAAGCCGCGCGACGGCGTGTCCTACCGCTTCGTCGCCTCGCCGGTCGATCTGTCGCGGGAGAGCGACATCCTGATGGTGGCGGCCTCGGCCGGGCCGGATGCCCGCAACATGGTCGGCCGCGCCGTGCTGGATGCGCTCGGACCCGACGGGCTGCTGGTCAATGTCGCCCGCGGCAGCGTGGTGGACGAGCCCGAGCTGCTGGCGGCCTTGACCGAGGGGCGGATCGGCGGCGCCGCGCTGGACGTCTTCGCCGACGAGCCGAACGTGCCGGAGGGCTTCTACGGCCTCGACAACGTCGTGCTCCAGCCGCATCAAGCCAGCGCCACGGTGGAGACGCGGATGGCGATGGGGCAGCTGGTGCTCGACAATCTGGAGGCCTTCTTCGCCGGCCGGCCGCCGCCGACCGCCGTGGTGTGAGGCACTCCCGTCTTGGCCAAGCCGCGCGATAGCCAGAAACCTGGAAGCGTCACCCTGACGGAGGTCGCCGGCCATGCCGGGGTGTCGCGCTCGACCGTGTCGCTGGTGCTGCGCGGCAGCCCGCTGGTGGCAGCGGAAACGCGGGAGCGGGTCCAGGCCGCCATGGCGGCGCTCGGCTACATCTACAACCGCGGCGCCGCCAACCTGCGCGCCACCCGCACCCAGACGGTCGGGCTGCTGGTCTGCGAACTGAACAACCCCTTCTATGCCGAGTTGACGGCGGGGGTCGACGACGTGCTGGACACCGAAGGCTTCGTCGCCTTCATCGCCAACACCGCCGAGCAGCCGGAGCGCCAGGACCGCTTCCTCCAGCGGATGCGGGAGCACAATGTCGACGGGGTGATCCTCTGCCCGGCCGCCGGGACGGACAGCGGGCTGCTCGACCGGCTGGACGGCTGGCGGCTGCCCTGCGTGCAGGCCCTGCGCTTCGTCCCGGACAGCTTGGCTGGCCGACCGCGTGCGGGATTATGCCGGCGTCGATTATCAGGCGGGCATCGAGACGGTCGTCGACCATCTCGTCGCGCTGGGCCATCGGCGGATCGCCTTCGTCGGCGGCACCTTGGACCATTCCGCCTACGCCGGGCGCCATGCCGGCTTCACCGCGGCGATGCGGCGGCACGGGCTGGCCGACGATCTGGTGCTGCGCTGCCCGCTGACCCGGCGGTCGGGTGCCGGGATTGCCGAGGATCTGCTGAATAGTCCGCAGACACCCACGGCGGCGCTCTGCTACAACGACGTGGTGGCGCTCGGGCTGATGCTGGGGCTGGAGGCGCGCGGCCTGAGGGCCGGGCGCGATCTGGCCGTCACCGGTTTCGACGATGTGCCGGAAGCGGCGCTCAGCCGGCCGGCGCTGACCACCGTCGCCACCTCGGCAAGGCAGATCGGGCAGGAGGCCGCCCGGCTGCTGCTGCGCCGGATCGCCGACCCGCTGGGCCCGCCCGAGCGGATCATCCTGCCGGGCCGGCTGGTCGTCCGCCAATCCTGCGGCTCCCCCTCCTCTTCCCTCCATCACAGAGATTTGTCATGACCGATACCGTCGAGGCCCTGATCGAGGCGCGCGAGACCCGCCAGTGGCTGACCGGGCTGGACAACCGCCCCGCCACCGAAGCGGAGGCCTACGAGATCCAGGACGCCGTCGCCCGCCGCCTGGGCCCCGTCACCGCCTGGAAGGTCGGCGCCGCCACGCCCGACGCCGAGCCGTTCCGCGCGCCGATCAACGCCGCCACCGTCTTTGAGAACACCGATTACCTGCCGGCCAAGATCTTCCAGGTCATCGGCGTGGAGGCGGAGATCGCCTACCGCTTCGCCCGAGACCTGCCGGTGCGCGAGCAGCCCTATAGCCGGGAAGAGGTTCTGGCCGCCGTCGCCTCGGTCCATCCCGCCTGGGAGATCGTCGACACCCGCTTCGCCGGTTTCGGCAGCCAGGACCGGCTGAGCCACATGGCCGACCAGTTCAACCACGGCGCCCTGATCGTCGGCCCGGCCATCGCCGACTGGCGTGCGCTCGACCCGGTCAAGGAAACGGTGACGCTGGAGATCGACGGCGAGACCAAGGTCGATGTCGTCGGTGGCAACAGCGCCGGCGATCCGGTCCGCCTGCTGGTGTGGATGGCCAATGTCGGCGCCCGCAGCTTCGGCGGCCTGCATGAGGGCGAGGTGGTGACCACCGGCTCCTGCACCGGCACCATCTTCGTCGAGCCGGGCAGCAAGTCGGTCGCCCGCTACGGCACCATGGGCACCATCACGCTGAAGGTCGACTGAGCGAAGAGGTCGCGGGCCGGAACTCGCCGGCCCGCGACGTACACTACGGCAGCAGATGCCCCAGCCGCTGGCCGAGCGCGGTCAGGCCGCTGGAGGCCGGGACGTCGGCGCCGGCGACCAGATCGACCTGCCGGCGGACGGCGCCGTCATAGTCGATGCGCAGCCGGCCGACCACGTCGCCGCGATGGACCGGGCTCGGCAGCGGCTCGGCCAGGGTGGCGACGACATGCAGGCCGTTGCGGTCGGCCGGCGCCATGGTGACGGTGACGTCGTCGGCGACCGTCACCGGAACGCTGTCCTCCTCGCCCATCCACACCGGCGCCTGCTCCACCAGCTCGCCCTTGCGCAGCAGGGGGTAGAGCCTGAAGCTGTTCCACGCCCAGTCGAGCAGCCGGGTCGGCTCGTCGTTGCGGGCCTGCGGGCTGGGCAAGCCATTGACCACCAGCACCAGACGGCGCCCGTTGCGCTCCCCCGACGCGGTCAGGCCATAGCCGCCGACCTCGGTGTGGCCGGTCTTGATGCCGTCGACGCTGACGGGATGGTAGAGCAGCGGGTTGCGGTTGCCCTGGCGGATGCCGTTCCAGGTGAAGTTCCGCTCCGACTCATAGTGATAGAACTGCGGAAAATCGCGGATCAGGTGGGTGGCGAGGGTCGCGAGATCGCGGGCGGTGGTGTAGTGGCCCGGATCCGGCCAGCCGCTGGCGTTCATGAAATGGCTGTCGGCCATCCCCAGCTCGCGCGCCTTGGCGTTCATCATCGAGGCGAAGGCGGATTCGCTGCCGGCCAGCCCTTCCGCCAACGCCACGGCAGCATCGTTGCCGCTGTCGATCAGCAGGCCGCGCAGCAGATCCTCCACCCGCACCGTGCTGCCCAGCTTCAGGAACATGCGCGAGCCGCCCATCTTCCAGGCGGCCTGGCTGACCGGGACACTGGTGTCGAGCGTCGTCCGGCCATGGACCAGCGCGTCGTAGGTCAGGTAGGCCGTCATCATCTTGGTCATCGAGGACGGCGCCATGCGCACCGTCCCGTTCTTGTCCAGCAGCACCTCCCCGCTGGAGAGATCGACCAGATAGGCCTGCTTGGCCGCCGTGTCCGGCTGGGACAGCGCGAGCGCCGGGGCGGACAGCAGGACGGCGGCGGCGAGCGACAGGCAGCCGGCCAGAGTGCGGAGCAGCGGCCGCGGATTGACGACGATCACCCTTGTGGATCCCCTGAGGCGACGGATGGGTCTTGCGAAGCCCGTTTCCATGGACCATCGCCGCGCCGGCTTCACCCCTTATTTTCGCATGTGACCCACTTTTAATGTGGGACCGTCACCGGATCGGGCCGGGCAGTCAGACCGGATCGGATCAGGCAGGATCCAGCAGCCGCGGGCCGGCCCCGCCGTCGCCGAGCTCGTCCCACGGGTTGCGCAGGGGGCAGTCGCGGATCGACAGGCAGCCGCAGCCGATGCAGCCGTCCAGATTGTCGCGCAGTCTGGTCAGCTTGGCGATGCGGTCATCCAGTTCCTCCCGCCAGCGCTCCGACATGCGGCGCCAGTCGGCGGTGGTCGGGGTGCGGTCCTCCGGCAGGGCGTTCAGCGCGTCGGCGACGGAGGCGAGCGAGATGCCGAGCCGCTGCGCCACCTTGACCACCGCCACCCGCCGCAGCACGTCGCGGGAGAAGCGGCGCTGGTTGCCGGGATTGCGCCAGCTCCGGATCAGCCCCTGCGCCTCGTAGAAATGGATGGTCGAGACCGCCACGCCGGACCGGCGCGCCACCTCCCCCACCGTCAGGTCCTTGTCATACTCCTCCGGCGACAGCATTGCGGCCCTCCCCTCTCCTGCAACCCTCCGTCCCGCCAGTCTGCCGGCTTTTCCGCTTGACCTCAAGTTCTATTGAGGTTTTAGCCTGCCCCGACTTTGCCGCCTGAATGGGCAAAGTGCCGGTTGGGTAATCAGAATTCTGGATCGGGGGAATGGGAACCGAATGACCAGGGGAAAGCTTGCCGCCCTGCGCGAGCGCTTGGTGGGATTGGGTGCGGTGGTGTTCCGGCCGATCCTGCCCGGCGCCACGTTGCGCGACCGCCTGATCGCCTGCTGCGGCGCGCTGCTGGGCATCGCCGCGACGGGACTGCTCTGCCGCAACATGCTGGCCTACATGTCGAGCGCGCCGGTGCTGGTGGCGCCGATGGGGGCGTCGGCGGTCCTGCTGTTCGCCGTGCCGGCCAGCCCGCTGGCCCAGCCCTGGTCGATCGTCGGCGGCAACACGCTGTCGGCCGTCGTCGGGGTGCTGGTCGCCGCCGTCATCCCCGACCCGATGCTGGCCGGGGCCGCGGCGGTGGCGCTGGCCATCGCCACCATGTCGCTGACCCGCTGCCTGCATCCGCCCGGCGGTGCCGCCGCCCTGACCGCGGTGCTGGGCGGGCCGGCGGTGACCGAGATGGGCATCAAGTTCGCCTTCTTCCCCGTCGCGGTGAACTCCATCCTGCTGCTGACCGCCGGGCTGATGTTCCACCGGCTGTCCGGCCATCGCTACCCGCACAAGACGGTCAACACCCACCGCACCAACGATCCGCCGCCGCAGCTGCGTCCCGGCCTGACCCAGGGCGATGTCGACGGCGCGCTGCGCACGCTGGCCGAGACGCTGGACGTCAGCCGCGACGACCTCGGCGCCCTGCTGGTCAATGCCGAGCTGCACGCGCTGGAGCGGCTGCATGCCGACATCACCTGCCGCGAGATCATGTCCCGCGACCTCGTCACCGTCACGCCGGACACCCATCCCCAGCTGGCCCGCGCCCGGCTGCTGGAGCATGGTTTCCGCACCCTGCCGGTGGTCGATGCGCAGAATGCCGTGGTGGGCATCGTCGGGCATGAGCAGCTGTCGCACGGCGACGCCCTGCACCACGGATCGCGGGTCGCCAGCGTGATGGCGCCTGCTGTGACCGAGCTGCCCGACACCCCGGTCTTCGGCCTGCTGGGTCGCCTGTCCGACGGCCGCACCCACGATGTGGTGATCGTCGATGGAAACCGGCGGGTGCTGGGAATGATCACCCAGACCGACCTGCTGGTGGTGCTGGCCCGGACAGCACTCGCCCGCGCGGTGCAGACCGGGGTCGACGGGCTGAACGATGCCCTGCCGCGCGGTTACCTGCGCGACGTGACGGCGGGCCGGGTATAAAGGCTCGGCTGTGGCAGGTCAGCGGCGATTCTTGAACTCTGGTGACGGGACTCCGAAAGGACTAGTCCGAAGGGCGTGCAGCGTCACCAGAGTTCAAGAATTGGAGCGGTCCGCGTCACCAAAGTTCAAGAATTGGAATGGCGTCAGGCGATGCGCGCCACCACCCGCTCGTTGATCGGCGGACGCGACGGGTGGAGGATCAGCCCCTCGCCCGATTCCTCGACACGGGCGTCCGGATAGGCGGCCATGGCGTATTTCAGATTCGGGATGAACTTGGTCTTGAACTGGCGGACCAGGGCATAGCCGGCGCCGAACTGGCCATGCAGCGCCGCCCAGGTGATCGGCGTCGGCTTGTCCAGCGAATGGAGGCGGTAGGCCAGCCAGATATAGACGTCGAGCGCCATCGACTTGCCGCTGATCGCCTTCAGCGCCTCTTCCGCCACCGGCACCGGGTGCTCGCGCAAGGCCTTGAAGAAGCTGTCGCTGAGCCGCACCGTCTCGGTGAACAGGGTGCCCTGGCGGTCGTCGGGCCGGCGCAGCTGGATGGCGTCGGCGACGATCGATTCCTTGCTCTGCCGGCGGCCGCCGTCGGCATCGGTGAAGAAGGTCAGGTGGCAGGCGGACAGGCGCGCCGCCTGGTCCTCCACGTCGCGATAGGCCTTGCCGCAGATCGGGATGTCCATCCGCTTCAGCCAGTCATGCATGGAGCCGCCAAGTTCGACCTCCGGATTCCCGGTCTGAATCGCACGGGTCTGGAGATAGAGCAGAATCATGCGGGCCCGGCTGCCGTAGGGAACGCCGATTCGGCGGGTGACGCCGTTGCGGTCCTCGATCACGCCGGGTTGGATGACCAGCTTCACCTTGTGGCCGGGGCGTTCCCAATGCTGGTCGTCGGGAAGCTGGCGGTGCGGCAGCGCGGTCTGGCAGAATCCGGCATAGGTGATGCCGAGCTTGCCGTTTTCCGCGGCCTGGACCGCCGCGGCGATGTCGATCAGCGGCCGTTCCTCGTCCGAAACGAGGGCCAGCGCGCCGTCGCGTCCGTGTGTCTCGATCAAACGATGAATGCTGCCCATGACGACCTCCAGCTTTTGGCCGGCATGACCGTCCTGTGACGGGCCGATGACCGAACCTGCCAGATACAACACCCCGGATCGCGCCGAAGGCAATTTGAACCTTGGTGACGCAGGCTATTTGGAACCTATTTGGAATCAACTATTAGATTCGTCACCAAAGTTCAGGGGATAAGTCCGAGTCGCGTCACCACAGTTCAAGGCAGGCGTCACCAGAGTTCATGGGGAGAAACCGGGTGCCTGTGGACGACTCGTGGCACGGAACTGGCTGTTCGCTTGAACCTTGGTGACGCCGACCTTGTCGATTCGAGGCCGGAGTTCGGCCTTCGCCCCCTGCGGAGCGTCACCAAAGTTCAAGGATTCCAGGGGGTAGCTTGGGCAGCGTGACGGGTTGCGCGCCGCCTGTCCGACCCGTTGCCAATGGAAGGTCATGCGCCCGCCGTCATCCCCGTGAAGGCGGAGATCCAGGCAAACATCCCGTCAAGTGGTTGATTTGAATAGAGACCTCCCTTTGCAGGGCTCGTGGACGGGCCGGGTCGACGTTCGCTTCACCACCCGTCACCGGGTTCCACAGTCCGGGCGTCACCAAAGTTCAAACGCCCGGTCGAGTTGATTCCACGTCGAGTCGGGCCCCGGAGCGTCACCAAAGTTCAAACCCTGCACGCCCCCAGCGTCACCAAAGTTCAGGAGTCACGCCGAGTCGGTCCGGCTGTCGGCGTCACCAAAGTTCAAACCCGGACCGGTCGTGTGTCCTCGAAGCGTCACCAAGGTTCAGGAATCGGGCCGCCAGGGAACAGGCCGACCGCGGCGGAGTTTCCTTGCCCTGGGGCCCGAGTGGCCGGAGGGGGCGACTGGAATGCGGGATGCAATGACCGAAACATCCGGGGGCGTTACTGCCGGTGCGGCATCGGCGGGGGGCCGGGAAGACGGGGAATCGGGCAAGGTCGTCCTTGCCGCCATCGCGGCCAACCTGGCGATCACCGTCACCAAGTTCGTCGCGGCGCTGATCACCGGCAGCGCGTCGATGCTGAGCGAGGCGGTCCATTCGCTGGTCGATACCGGGAACGAGGCGCTGATGCTGGTCGGGCTGAAGCGGTCGAAGAAGCCGCCCGACGAGCGCCACCCCTTCGGTTACGCGCGCGAGCTATATTTCTGGACCTTCGTCGTGGCGCTGGTGATCTTCGCCGGCGGTGCGGTGGTCTCCATCTATGAAGGGGTGGAGAAGATCCTCCATCCGCAGCCGGTGGAGTCCGCCTGGATCAACTTCGTCGTGCTGGGCGTCGCCTTCGTGATGGAGGCGATCAGCTGGGTGGTGGCGCTGCGCGCCTTCAACGCCGACCGCGGCGAGGCCGGCGTGTTCGAGACCGTCCATGCCAGCAAGGATCCGACCGTCTTCATCGTCCTGTTCGAGGACAGTGCCGCCCTGGTCGGGCTGATCATCGCCGCCGCCTGCCTGTCGGCGGATCTGCTGCTGGACCAGCCGGTCTATGACGGCGTCGGGTCGATCCTGATCGGGCTGGTGCTGGCCGCCACCGCCGCCTTCCTCGCCTATGAGACCAAGAGCCTGCTGATCGGCGAGGCCGCCCGTCCCGACCTGGTGCAGGGGGTGCGTGCCCTGGTGCGGGCGGAGGAGGCGGTCGACCATGTGAACGAGGTGCTGACCATCCATCTCGGCCCCAAGGTGGTGATCGTCAATCTCAGCCTGGATGTGCGGGACGAGGTCAGCGCCGGTCAGGTGGAGCGGACGCTGGCCCGCATCGAGCGCCGGGTGAAGGAGCGCTTCCCGGAGATCCGCCGCGTCTTCACCGAGGTGCGGGCGGCCGGCGACCGCCCCAACCTTGCAGACGGCTGAAGCTTGCAAACGGCCAACCTTGCAAAAGGCCGGACCGACACCACATGCCGGGCAGAGCGCAATCAGGATGGAGCAGCCCTGCCCGGCAGGCGGGGACCCGATGAACACTTCGCCAAGCGGCCCCAGATGGCCGCGGGGGATCGGATCTCCGGTCGCCCGCGGCGCACCCATATCTTATTGCATGAGCGATCCGGTCGTTCCCGGTGCTGCCCCGTTCGGTGCATGGCCCGACCGATGCCTGACGCGCATTACGCTGCCGGTTTTCCTTATCGTCACCTGTTCTGTCGAACGCGGGGTGCCCCGGGCACCGTCCGCGCGACGACTCATGCCCATTTTTCCAAGGAATCCTTCGATGCTCTCGTTTGAGATCGCCATCATCGTTGCGTTGACGCTCCTCAACGGGGTGTTCGCCATGTCCGAGCTGGCCGTCGTCTCCTCGCGCAAGGCCCGGCTCCAGCATCTGGCCGACCAGGGCGACCGCGGAGCGCGGACGGCGCTGCGGCTGATCGAGGAGCCGAGCCGCTTCCTCAGCACCGTCCAGATCGGCATCACGCTCGTCGGCGTCGTCGCCGGCGCCTATGGCGGCGCCACGCTGGGCGACCGGCTGGGCCAGTGGCTGGACGGCTTCCCCGCCCTGGCCGGCAAGGGTGAAGATCCTCGGCGTCGGCGGCGTGCTGGTGGTCATCACCTATCTGTCCATCGTGCTTGGCGAACTGATCCCGAAGCGCATCGCCCTGAAGAACCCGGAGCGGGTCGCCTCCCTGATCGCCCCGCCGATGCGCATGCTCTCCCGCATCGCCGGCCCCTTCGTCTGGCTGCTCGGCGCCTCCACCGACCTGCTGCTGCGGTTGCTCGGCCTGCACGGCGCGCGCGAGGAGACGGTCACCGAGGAGGAGATCCGCTCGATGATCTCCGAAGGCACCGAGACCGGCGTCTTCGCCCCGGCCGAGAAGGAGATGATCGACGGCGTGCTGCGGCTGGCCGACCGCACGGTGCGCAGCATCATGATCCCGCGCCCGGACGTCGCCTGGCTCGACCTCGGCAAGCCGCAGGCCGAAGTGCTGGAGGCGATCCGCAGCTTCGGCCATTCCCGCTATCCGGTCTGCCGCGGCGCGCTCGACGAGCTGGTCGGCGTCGTCCACACCCGCGACCTGCTGGGCATGGTCGTCGAGGGCCGCCCCTTCGATCTGGAGGCCGGGGCCGCCAAGCCGCTGGTGGTGCATGACGGCACGCCGATCCTGAAGCTGCTCGACCTGATGAAGAACTCCGGCCACCATCTGGCGATGGTCGTCGACGAGTATGGCAGCATCGAGGGGCTGGTCACGCTGACCGACATCCTGGAGATCATCGCCGGCGACCTGCCGGAGGCCGGCGAGGCGGTGGAGACCGCGGCGATCCGGCGCGAGGACGGCTCCTGGCTGGTCGAGGGTTGGATGCCGGTGGACGAGTTCGAGGACACCGTCGGCGTGCGCGGCCTGCGCGATGCCGGCGACTTCCACACGCTGGCGGGTCTGGTGCTGCACCGGCTGGGCCATGTGCCGCAGGCCGGCGAGTGGTTCGACTGGAACGGCGTCCGCTTCGAGGTGGTCGACATGGACGGCCGCCGCATCGACAAGGTGCTGGTGATGCCCAAAATCGAGCAGCCGGCCGACGCGGAGGAGTGAGGTCCGCCGCCGGCCGAGGGGGCGGGGGCGCATTTGTTGTTGCAACTCCGCACGGGCTCCATTGACAAAGTTCCGGCAACTTGCTCAGACTCCGCCCGGCCGCCGATGGGGGGCGGAGTCCAAAGCGGAATGACGGGAGTGCTGTCCATGGGTGGCGGGGGCGACGAGATGCGCCAGTTGCGCGAGCGCCGCGGCGAGAACCAGACGCAGTTCGCCGACTGGCTGAACGGGCAGCTCGGCCGCAGCTATACCAAGGCGCGGATCAGCCGCTGGGAAAGCGGGGCGGAACGCATCCCGCAGCAGCTCGTCGATTTCCTGACCCGCCACAAGGCGGACGAACGGCCGCGCTCCGCCACGTATCTGGCGGTGGCCAACCAGAAGGGCGGCGTCGGCAAGACCGCCACCGCCGTCAACCTCGCCTATGCCTTGACCGAGGGCGGGGCGCGGGTGCTGCTGATCGACTGCGATTCCCAGAGCAACGCCACCGTCCATGTCGGCATCGGCAACGCCGCCATCGTCGCCTTGGAGCAGCAGCGCAAGACACTCTATTATGTGCTGCGCTCGGAAGAGCCGCTGAGCTCGGTCATCATGCCGACGGCGGAGAGCGGGCTGGATCTGGCGCCGGCCGGGCTGTCGCTGGCCGATGCCGACGTGGAGCTGGCCGCCGATTCCACCGGCGGGCTGATCCTGCGCGAGAAGCTGGACGAGGTGCGCCACTCCTATGATTTCGTGGTGATGGACTGCGCGCCCAACCTGGGTCTGGTGACCGCCAACGCCCTGTCGGCGGCGGAGCTGGTGGTGGTGCCGGTGCAGACGGAGGCGCTGGCCCTGCTGGGCGTCAAGCGGCTGGTCGACACCATCGGCCGCATCCGCCGCCGGGTGAACCCGGCCCTGCGCATCGCCGGCATCATCCCGACCATGTACAACGACCGGCTGACCCAGGACCGCGCGACGTTGCAGGAACTGCACGAATCCTACGCCGGCCAGGTGCCGGTCTTCGATCCCATCCCGCGCGCCACCGTCTATGGCAAGGCGGCGGCGGCCGGCATGATCACGCTGGCCGGCGATCCCAAGGCGCCGGGGGCCGAGACCTTCCGCGAGGTGGCGCGCCAGATCCGCGCCTATGCCCAGAACCGGGAGACGACCCATGTCGCGTAAGTTCGAACGCAAGACCCGCGAGCTGCTGGGCACTGCGGCCGAGCCCGCGACTGGCATGGCTGGCGGGCTGACGGTGGGCAGCGACCGGCTGTTCGGCACCTCGGCCGGCTTCCCGCATGTGGTGGAGCTGGACCTCGCCCGCGTCCACCGCAACCCCGACCAGCCGCGCCGCCATTTCGACGAGGCGGAGCTGCGCAGCCTCGCCTCCTCCATCGAACGGCACGGGCTGCAGAACCCGGTGCTGGTGCGTCCCCTGCCCCAGGGCGAATATCTGCTGATCGGCGGCGAGCGGCGGGTGCGTGCGCACGAGATGCTGGGCCGCAAGACGGTCTTCGCCATCCTGACCTCCGGCGATCCGGACGAGATCGGGCTGATCGACAATGTCCAGCGCGTCGACCTGAACGCGGTGGAATATGCTGCGGCGCTCGCCCGGCTGATCGACAAGCACGGCTACACCCATGACGAGCTGGCGGCTGTCGTCGGGCGCGACCGCACCGACGTGACCAAGCTGCTGTCGATCATGGGGCTGCCGGATGAGATCCGGGAGGAGTATGCGACCGGGTTCGCCCATGTCTCCCGCTCCGTGATGATCGAGATCGCCGCCGCTCCCGCCGGGTTGCAGGCCGGGCTGTGGAAGCGGGCCAAGGAGGGCGCCAGCGTCAAGGCGGTGCGGCAGGCCAAGCGCGACCATGCCCAAGGCGGTGTTGCCGGCGGTGTTGCCGATGACGCACCGGCCGAGGAGCCGGATGCGAAGGAGGCGGTGCGGGCCTTGCAGGCCAGCGTGAAGCGCATCCTGCGCGACGTGGCGGTGGTGCGTGAGCAGCGCCGCCATCTCGACCCCGACAACCGCGACCGGCTGGTGCGGCTGCGGGCCGAGATCGACGCCATCCTGGACGAGGGCGCCTGAACGCCCTCCCCCATCAGCGACTTGGGCTCCAGGAAGGCGTCGAGGCCGAAGCTGCCATATTCGCGGCCGATGCCGGACTGCTTGAAGCCGCCGAACGGCGCCTTCGGGTCGTGGGCCAGGCTGTTGATCAGCACCCGGCCGGCAACGATGCGGTTCGCCACCCGGCGGGCGCGGGCGGTGTCGCCCGCCAGCACATAGGCCTGAAGGCCGTAGAGTGTGTCGTTGGCGATGGCGACCGCCTCCTCCTCGTCCTCGTAAGCGATGATGGAGAGGACGGGGCCGAAGATCTCCTCGCGCGCGATGGTCATGTCGTTGCGGACGCCGGTGAACAGGGTCGGCCGCACGAACCAGCCGCCGGAAAATTCCGGTTGGCCCTCCGGCCGCCCTTCCCCGCCGGCCAGCAGGACGGCGCCCTCCTCCACCCCGATGCGGATGTAGCGTTGCACCCGTTCCCACTGGGTCCGGCTGACCATCGGACCGACAATGATCGCCGGATCGCGTGGATTGCCGTTACGCACCGCCTCGACCGCCGCCTTGGTCAGCGCCTCGATCTCGGCGAGCCGGCTGCGCGGAGCCAGCAGGCGGGTGCCGGCGATGCAGGCCTGGCCGCTGTTCATGAAGGCGGCACCGACCGCCAGCGGGATCGCCCGCGACAGGTCGGCATCGTCGAGGATGATCGTCGGCGACTTGCCGCCCAGCTCCAGCGTGACGCGTTTCAGACTGTCGGCTGCCGCGCGCAGGATCGCCTTGCCGGTGGCGGTGGAGCCGGTGAAGGAGATCTTGGCGACGTCCGCATGGCTGGAGATCGCCGCCCCCACCCGCTCGCCGCGCCCGGTCACGATGTTGAACAGGCCGGGCGGCAGTCCGGCGGCATGCAGCGCCTCGGTGACGATCCGCGTCTGGCGGGCGCTCATCTCGCTGGGCTTGATCACCGCGGTGCAGCCGGCGGCGATGGCGGTGGCGAGCTTGCCGCAGATGAAGCCGGCGTTGCTGTTCCACGGCGTGATCAGCCCGGCGACGCCGAGCGGCTCCATGCTGACCTCGGCCGTGCCCATCCGGCGGACGAAGGGGTAATCGGCGAGCAGTTCGGCGGTCTCGCGAAAGGCGTTCACCGGGTGATCGACCATGAAGCCGGCACGCGAGGCCGGGGCGCCATACTCCTCGATCACCGCATCGAGCAGGTCGTCGCGCCGGGCGGCCAGGGCATCGCCCATCCGGTGGAGCAGGGCGATCCGCTCCGCCTTGGCCGTCCGGGAGAAGGCCGGGAAGGCGCGCTTGGCGGCGGCGATTGCGGCATGCGCATCCTCCTCGTCGGCAAGGCGGACGCGGCCGGTGACGGCCCCGGTCGCCGGATTGTGCAGGTCGAACTGCTCAGTCCCATGCGGGGTGACGAAGCGGCCGTCGATATAGATGCTGTCGATCTCGTGCATCGGGCTCTCCCGGAGTGGTCGGTGGGTGTCGGCCATTCAGGTGGCACAGGGGCCGCCGGGTGATAAGGTGGACAATCCCGCATGCATCGGTGAACGGATCGGGACAATGAGCGTGACCGGACTGATGGAGCTGGAAGCGGTGCAGGCCGTCGCCCGGCATCGCGGCTTCCGCGCCGCGGCGGCCGAACTGGGGATGTCGCGCTCGGCGCTCAGCCATGCCATCGCGGCGCTGGAAGAGCGGCTGGGGGTGCGGCTGTTCCACCGCACGACGCGCAGCGTGGCGCTGACCCAGGCGGGCGAGCAGTTCGTCGCCGACACCGCCCCTGCCCTGCGCGACATCCGCGCCGCCATCGACCGGCTGTCCGACCATCGGCTGGCCCCCGCCGGAACGCTGCGCATCAACAGCTCGGCCGGTGCTGCGCGGATGATCATGAAGCCGGTCATTCTGGAGTATGTGCGCCGTTATCCTGAAATGACGGTCGACATCGTCACCGAAGGGAAGCTGGTCGACATCGTGCTGGAGGGCTTCGATGCCGGCGTGCGGCTGGCGGAGCAGGTGCCGCAGGACATGATCGCCATCCCGCTCGGCCCCGACCTCCGCTTCGCGGTCGTCGGCACGCCGGGCTATTTCGCCGGCCGCAGCCTGCCGGAGGCGCCGGCCGACCTTGCCGGCCACCGCTGCATCCGCAGCCGCCTGCCGAGCGGCGCCCTCTACCGCTGGGAGTTCGAGCGGCATGGCGAGACGGTCGCCATCGACGGCACCGGGCCGCTGATCCTGGATGATGCCGACCTGATGCTCGACGCGGTGCGTGCTGGGCTGGGGCTCGGCTATCTGGCGGAATGGCATGTCGCCGACGACATCGCCGCCGGACGCCTGCTGCGCGTGCTGGAGGAGTGGACGCAGCCGTTTCCCGGACTGTGTCTTTACTACTCAGGCCGGCGCCATCTGCCGCCGGGGCTGCGGGCGCTGGTGGATCTCGGTGCGGGAGCTTGGGGGCGGGCGGTAGAGGGCGACGTGGGACGTCCCACGCTCTGCGCGCTTGTTGTGGGACGTCCCACATCGCCGCGGCGGAGAAAGCCCGCCGGCATAGTCCAGGCGCAGCACCGGCCTGTCACGCGGCGCCGTGACCTGAGCCGGTGGCCAGCTCATCCAGTCTCGTCCACCGGCTAATTTTCGGAAGATCACCACGCTGTCGAAGGGGAGGGCGCAGAAAACATCTTTACTGCGAGTGAGAATCGTTTGCATATTGGGGCACTCCATTGCCTCCCGCCCCTGGGTGGGCAGCGATGGCGATGGATACCGGTGCAGTGGCGAGCACGCGGTGGGGTTGGCAGAGGTGCCACGGATCGCGCGGGTAGGGGCGGCACCGCCGTTCCGCGTGGCCGAGCGCTGGCTTACCACAAACTATATTGCGAATAAGAATTAATATCATTATGCAAGAACGCAGGACGCATTCTTCCAGCTGCTCCTACCCCGATAACGACATCCCTTCCGCATCTTCGGCAGAAGGAGGTTCGGCATGAGTTGGGATAGCCCCGACACGGGCTTCGACGTCGTGATGACGACGGAGAAGCACCATTCGATCTGGCCCGACCTCACGCTGGTGCCGGCAGGAAGAGCGCGGATCGAGCGCGCACTTCCAACCGCCGGCGCATCGCCACGGCCCTGACCGGGGGGCCGGCCGTGGCCAATAAAACCGTGAATTGACATCAGCACAGTGACGAATGGGGGATCATCGGAATGACGATTAACAGGCAGCCCGGACGCCTTGGGAGACGGAACAGGGGGCGCGTCCGCCTGCTGGCGTCGGTTGCGGCGGCAGCCCTGCTGCTGCCGGCCCTGGCCTTGGCGCAAGCGACGACGAACACGGGCGACACGGCCCCGTCGGGGGCGATGTCGTCCGGGGCGATGACCCTGCCGACCATCGACGTCGGCGCCGACCGCCAGCGCGACGCCAACCCGCCGACCACAATCGGCTCCAAGCTGCCGCTCGCCCCGCGCGAGGTGCCGCAGACTGTCACCACGGTGCCGCGCGAGCGCATCGAGGAGCAGAAGCTCATCACGCTCGAAGACGCGATGAAGCAGACGCCGGGCGTCACGGTGGAGCCGATCGACGGCAACCGCCTGCAGTTCTATTCGCGCGGCTTCGAGATGACGAACCTGCAGTTCGACGGCGTGCCGACCACGCTGGACAGCCGCATCTTCGCCTCGCCCGATCTGGCGATGTATGAGCGGGTGGAGGTGCTGAAGGGACCGGCCGGGCTGCTGAACGGCATGGGCGGCCCCGGCGGCGCCATCAACCTGGTCCGCAAGACGCCGAAGAAGACGCTGGAGGGCTATGGCGAACTGACCGCCGGCTCCTACGCCAACTATCGCGGCGAAGGCGACATCACCGGGCCGCTGAACCAGTCCGGCAGCCTGCGCGGACGCTTCGTCGGCGCCTATCAGGACCGCAACGGCTTCCAGGACTGGACGGCGCAGGACCGGGCGGTCGCCTATGGCAGCATCGCCGCCGACCTGACGCCCGACACCACGCTCACGGCCGGCGCCTGGTACCAGCGCATGAGCTACAAGGGCGCCTGGAACCTGCCGGGCTATGCCACGGTGGTGAACGGACAGCCGCAGTTCCGGCTGCTCGACGTCGACCGCTCGACCTCGCTGGGCGAGGAATGGAACCGCGACATCTTCACCACCAAGGGCGGTTTCGCCGATCTGGAGCACAAGTTCGACAATGGCTGGGCGGTGAAGCTCGCCACCCATTACATCGACAACGAGATGGACCGGAAGATGGCCTACGCCTACTCCCCGGTCACGCCGGGGGTGAACCGGACGACGCTCTACGCCCAGAAGGTCCGTTACGACCAGGACCAGGTCGGCGCCGACCTGTCGGCCAGCGGCAATTTCGGGCTGTTCGGCCAGACCCACGAGGCGGTGGTCGGCGCCAATTACGAGCGCTGGACCTTCCGCCACCGCGCGGCCAACCCGGTCGGCAGCTGGTCGGTGACGCAGAACATCTTCGCCCCCAACTCGTCGGTTGCCGAGCCGGCCTGGCGCAACTGGCAGAAGGACACCACGACCACCACCGACAGCTGGGGCACCTATGGCGTCCTGCGCCTGAAGCTGGCCGATCCGCTGAAGCTGATCGTCGGCGGACGGATGAACTGGTGGCAGACCAAGGTCGATGCCGACCGGCTGGCCGGCACCGCCGAGAGCAGCGCGTCCGTCCGCGGCAAGGTCACGCCCTATGCCGGCCTGGTCTACGACGTCAATTCCACCTACGCGCTCTACACCAGCGTCACGCAGATGTACCAGCCGCAGTCCTTCGTCGATGCGTCCGGCAAGGTGCTGGAGCCGCTGAAGGGCCGGCAGTACGAGGCCGGCGTCAAGGCCGACTACTTCGGCGGCCGCCTGCACGCCACCGCCTCGGTCTTCCACATCGAGGAGGAGAACCGGCCGCAGTCCGACCCGCGCTATCCCAACCAGTCGATCTACATCTCCAGCGGCAAGGCGCAGAGCCGCGGCTTCGAGCTGGACGTCTCCGGCGAGATCCTGCCGGGCTGGGACGCCTATGCCGGCTACACCTTCACCCGCGCCAAGAGTTTGGACAGCAGCGCCAACTCCGGCAGCGCCTTCACCGCCATCGCGCCGATGCACCAGGTCAAGCTGTGGACCAACTACCGCCTGCCCGAGAGCATCGACGACCGGCTGAGCGTCGGCGGCGGCATCAACGCCCAGACCTCGACGTACAACGAGTTCCCGTCGCTGAACTATGCCCGCCTGACCCAGGGCGGCTATGCGACGGTGGACGCCCGCGTCGCCTATGACGTGACCGAGAAGGTGACGGCGGCGGTGAACGTCAAGAACCTGTTCGACCGCACCTATTACCAGCGCATCAACAACGTGCAGTCGGGCAACATCTATGGCGAGCCGCGCACCGTCCTGCTGACCCTGCGGGCCAAGCTGTAACGGCGGCTGTGCGGGGGGCGGTTGGCCATCCGCCCCCTGTGCCCGCCCCCTGTGCCCGCCCCTGTCTCCCCAGGTCCGCAATAAATCGCTTGTCCATCGCGGCGGGCGGGCGCAAAGCTCAGGTCTTCCGCCGGCCCTACCCCTTTCTAGGGAAGGGGCCGGCCCCGACCTTTTCCCAAGTGCCCCTCGCGATGATGACCCTGTTCCGCCGCGCCGTCCTGCCGCTCGGGCTGGCGGCAGCCCTGCTGTGCCTGCCTGCCTCGGCCATGTCCGGCCAGCGCAGCTATGCCGCCACCCATGGGGCGGCCCCCTTCGTGACCCGGCATCTGATCCCCGGATCGGACCTCGACCTCGCCCAGGTCGATCCGACACTGCCGTCTGCCAGGGTGGTGGCGCTGACCATCGACGACGGGCCGGACGGGCACGACCCGCAAATCCTCGACATCCTGCGGGCGCATGGGGCGAAGGCCACCTTCTTCTACATCGGCGCCAAGATCCCGGAGCATCGCGACATCGCCAGGATGGTCGCCACCTCCGGCAACGAGGTCGGCAGCCACACCCAGACCCACCCGATGACCACCGACCTGAAGCCGGCCGAGCGCGAGTGGAACCTGGCGCAGGCGGAAAAGGCGCTGGCGTCGGTCGGGGTGGCGGCGACATGGTTCCGGCCGCCCTATGGCGACGTGGACGATGCGCTGGCCGCGCTGGCGCGCCGGCACGGCATGGCGACGGTGCTGTGGACCGCCGACAGCCAGGACTGGAAGGACACCGGCTCCGACATCATCCGCCAGCGCATCGTCGAGCGGCTGGAGCCCGGCGCCGTCGTGCTGATGCACAGCACCAAGGCGGCGACCGTCGCGGCGCTGCCGGCGATCCTGGAGGAAGGGGAGAGGCGGGGCCTGCGCTTCGTCACCATGAGCGACTGGGAGGCGGCGATGCGGCAGTCGGTGACCCCGGAACTGGCCCTGCTGCACCCGGCACCGCGCCGGCACTGACGGGCAGGGGCGGGCGGTGCGGCGCCCGGAGTTCCCCTGATTTGCCGCCCGCCGCCGGCGTCAGCTAGACTTGGACCGGCGGGGAGCGCGGGTAAGCAGGGGCGGGTAAGCAGGGGGAGGGCGGCATGGCGGCGAGGCTTGCGGTTGGCTTGGTCATGGCCCTGGCGATGGGGTGCGCCCCGGTCGCCGCCTTCGCCGCGGACCCCCTGGAGCCGTTCAACCGCGCCATGTTCGCGGTCAACAAGGGGCTGGTCGACTGGGTCATCGATCCGGCCGTCGATCGCATCGGGCCGTGGGTGCCTGTCCCGGTCTCGGCCGGCCTGTCGAACGCCTATGCGAACCTGACCGAGATCGAGTTGGTTCTCGACAACGGCTTGCAGGGCAGGGCGGGCGGTGCCGCCGCCTCGGCGGCGCGCTTCGGGATCAACTCGACGCTCGGCATCGGCGGCCTGTTCGATGTCGCCACGCGGCTCGGGCTGGAGCGCCGGGAGGAGAATTTCGGGACGTCGCTCTGCAAGACCGGCCTCGCGCCCGGCTCGTACCTCGTGCTGCCGTTCGTCGGGCCGACCAATACGGTGGCGGCGGTTGCCCTGACGGCGGGCATCGCCGCGGAGGTCTATGCGCTCAGCTTCATCTCGACGACGCTGGCCGCCGTCGATTTCGTGGTGATCGACCTGGGCGGCTCGGCGTCCGCCCTGCGGCACGCCAAGGCCATTCCGGCAGCGGGCGAAGACCTCTACGCCGTCCAGCGCGACGAATACAGGCAGTACATCGAACAGGGTTGCGGTCCGGCCCGTCCGCGCCAGGTCCATCCGGCCCAGGTCCGTCCGGCGATAAAGGCAGAGCTGTAGGAGACAGCACAAGGCTCGGCCCCGAGGGATGCAAGGATGTCCCATCGGCAGCGACGCCCCACCGGTGTAGGATGGCGTGGAGCAGCGCCGGTCCCGGAAGGCCGCTGCCGGGAAAACCGCCATGCCTCCCATACCCATCGAGCCCTTCACCCTGGTCCTCTCGCTGCTCCAGCAGATGTGCGTCTATCTGGTGATCGCCTATCTGCTGAGCCGCACGCCGCTGTTCCTGCCCTTGACCCATGTGACGGTGCGCTGGCCGCACAAGCTGGCCTGCTACGTGATCTTCTCGATCTTCTGCATCATGGGCACCTATTTCGGCCTGCACATCGACGACAGCATCGCCAACACCCGCGCCATCGGTGCCGTGCTGGGCGGCATCTTCGGCGGGCCTTCCGTGGGGCTCGCGGTCGGGCTGACCGGCGGGATGCACCGCTATTCGCTGGGCGGCATGTCGGCGCTGGCCTGCGCCATCTCCACCATGGCGGAGGGGCTGATCGGCGGGCTGGTCCACCGCCACATGGTGCGCCAGGGCCGGATCGAACCGCTGTTCAACCCGCTGCGCGTCGGTGCCGTCACCTTCGTGGCGGAGGTGGTGCAGATGCTGATCATCCTGGCGGTGGCCCGGCCGTTCGAGGCGGCGATGCATCTGGTCGAGGTGGTGGCGGCCCCGATGATCGTCGCCAACACCCTGGGTGCCGCGCTGTTCATGCGCATCCTGCTGGAGCGCCGGGTGCTGGACGAGAAGCAGTCCAGCGCCTTTTCCGCCAAGGCGCTGAAGATCGCCGCGCGCTGCGACGGCGTGCTGCGCGGCGGCTTCAACAGCGAGAACAGCACCCGCGTCGCCCGCATCATCTTCGAGGAGACCGGCGTCGGCGCCGTCGCCATCACCGACCGGGAAAAGCTGCTGGCCTTCATCGGCATGGGCGACGACCACCATCTGCCCGGCACGCCGATCAGCTCACCGCAGACGCATCAGGCCATCGCCAGCAACCAGGTGATCTATGCCGACGGCAACGAGGTGGCCTATCGCTGCTCGATCAGCCCGGCCTGCCGGCTGGGGGCGGCGCTGGTCATCCCGCTGGTCGGCGAGGATGGCGGGGTGATCGGCACCATCAAGCTGTATGAGCCGAAGACCAAGATCTTCTCCACCATCAACCGCACGCTGGGGGAGGGTGTCGCCCGCCTGCTGTCCAACCAGATCCTGGCCGGCCGCTACGAGCAGCAGAAGGCGCTGCTGGCGCAGTCGGAGATCAAGCTTCTGCATGCCCAGGTGAACCCGCATTTCCTGTTCAACGCGCTGAACACCATCTCCGCCGTCATCCGCAACGATCCTGAGCGGGCGCGGCAGCTGGTGCAGAACCTGTCGACCTTCTTCCGCAAGAACCTGAAGCGCCCCAGCCAGATGGCGACGCTGGCCGACGAGGTCGAACATGTCAGCGCCTATCTCCAGATCGAGCTGGCCCGCTTCACCGGGCGGCTGGCGGTGGAGATCGAGGTGCCGGACGAGCTGCGCCACGCCCGGCTGCCGGCCTTCTCGCTCCAGCCGCTGGTGGAGAACGCGATCAAGCACGGCACGGCGCAGCTTCTGGGCGACGGCCGGGTGCGCATCGCGGCGCGGCGGGACGGCGGCGACCTGTTGCTGGCGGTGGAGGACAATGCCGGGCTCTATGAGGCCAAGCCGGGCGGCGACGGGCTGGGGATGACCATCGTCGACCGCCGCGTCCGCAACCGCTACGGTGAGGCGTACGGCGTGTCGGTCGCCTGCGAGCCGGATGCCTTCACCCGCGTCACCCTGCGCCTGCCCCTTGAGGAAACCGTGCCCGCATGACGGCTCCCGCAATGCCCGCTGCCATCACCGTCCTGATCGTCGATGACGAGCCGCTGGCGCGCGAGGAGCTGCGCCGCCTGCTGGAGGACTCCGCCGACATCCGCATCGTCGGCGAATGCGCCAACGCCATCGAGGCCATCGGCGCCATCAACCGGCAGGCGCCCGCCGTGGTCTTCCTCGACATCCAGATGCCGCGGGTCAGCGGTCTGGAGATGCTGAGCATGCTCGATCCCGAGCGGATGCCGCGCATCGTCTTCCTGACCGCGCACGACGAATATGCCGTCCAGGCCTTCGAGGAGCATGCCTTCGACTATCTGCTGAAGCCGGCCGATCCGGCGCGGCTGGCGAAGACGTTGCAGCGGCTGCGCCGCCAGCGCGCCCCGCAGGAGGTCGCGGTGCTGCCGGGGGCGGCGGAGCTGCGCCACATCCCCTGCACCGGGGTCAACCGCATCACCCTGATGAAGCTGGCCGACGTCGAGTATGTCGTCTCCCGCCCCGCCGGAGTTTATGTGGTGGGGGAGGACGGGCAGGAGCGCTTCACCGAGCTGACGCTCCACACCATCCAGGAGAAGAGCCCGCTGTTCCGCTGCCACCGCCAGCATCTGGTCAACCCGGACCGCATCCGGGAAATCCGCTTCGCCGACGGCGGGCTGGCGGAGATTCAGACCACCGGCGGGCACACGGTCCCGGTCAGCCGGCGCTTCCTGGGGGCGCTCAAGGAGCGGCTGGGGATGGGGTGAAGCCGGTGCCCGCTTGCATCGGCAATTGCATCCCAAGAGTGAAGCAAGGCGATATGGAAGGCTGGAGTTGCGGAACCCCCATTTTGGATGGGTCCGCTGTTTGTCTGAAAACCTGAGACGGATACCATCGCTTCAGAATGACAGGAAAAAGGAAGATCTCCTTTTCCGTCAACCTTCTTGTTTTTCGGCGGTGATGGAAATGGCAAAGAAAGTTTCAGATCTCCTGCGTGAATGGGATGGTCTCACCAAAAAGCATCGCGAACACTTGGTGAAGCACAAATTCAGCAACAAATTCGCTGTCGTGTCGAAGGATCTCGATGGGCTCTTCGACGAGTACAAGACCTACACCAAGATGATGTCCGACCAGAGCAAGGTCGTCGAGTCCCTGAAGTCGCAGGTCGTGGCCCTGGCAGGGGCTTTGGGCAAGAAACTGAAAGCCAGGTTGATCGCCACAAAGAAGGAAAAAGAAGAGGGGCTCGATACCCTCGATGACTTCTGCAGATGCATCACCCACGAATTGGACGAGGTGGATCCGAAGCTGCTCGGGAAAGAGTGGGCGGAAATGTGGAAGGAAAGCAAGGGCAAGAACAAGGCCCTGCACGCCATCATCCTCGACGATTCGAAGATGATCCCGCTGCTCAAAAAGCTGGCCGACGAGGCCAAGAAATTCGACGGCTTTGCCGCCAAGCAGGGGATCGCGAACACATTGCTGAACCGCAAGACCGAGATGGACATCCGGCCCGACATTGCAAAGAACATCAAGTCCTTGTCGTCGTGGCAGGACAAGAAGGCCGCGGAAGAGGTGTCGGCTTTCCTGAAGAATTTCGAGAAGAACCTGAACGCCGCGATTTTCTGAACGACATCGTCCTGGCCCGACGGGATGGCGGGCCGCCCCGAAGGCACCGGTCAGCGGCGGGCAAAGTCCAATCTGGATCAGTTTCGCCGCACTGTCCTGGCGTCGGTTTCCCCCCGGCCCGGCCCATCCCTCGCAGCCGGCCGACCGTGGATTTCTGTCCGTCACCGGCGCTCTCCTGTCCTCCGACCATGACCGAATGGCCGCCGCCGGTGTTAGCGGGGGATACGGTACGGGACAGGAGGGGGCGATGGGCAGGGTGCGGCGGGGATGGGCGATAGTCGTCGATGCGGCCTATGGCTGGATGAACGACGACGCGATGAGCATGGCGGCCTCCATCGCCTTCTACACCATCTTCTCGCTGGCGCCGCTGGCGATCCTGGTGATCGCCCTGGCCGGGCTGGTGTTCGGCGACGAGGCGGCGCGCGGCGCGCTGGTCGATCAGCTGACCGCGCTGGTCGGGCACGATGCCGGCGAAACCCTGCAGGATCTGATCGCGCGGGCCGGTGCCAAGGAGACCGGCATCGTCGCCAGCGTCATCGGCATCGGCACCATCCTGGTCGGCGCCACCACCGTCTTCGTCGAGCTTCAGGCCGGGCTGAACCGCATCTGGCGGGTGGCCGCGCCCCAGGAATTGACCATCACTTGGCTGGTGCGGGTGCGGCTGAAGGCGCTGGCGCTGATCGCCGCCATCGGCTTCCTGCTGATCGTCTCGCTGGTGGTCAGCGCCGGGCTGGCGGCGGCCGGCCGCTGGGCCTCGGCCTATCTGCCGGCGATGCCTTCGCTGCTGTGGCTGTTCGACGTGCTGGTGTCCTGGACGGTGCTGACCGGCCTGTTCGCCCTGATCTACCGCATCCTGCCCGACACCTACATCCGCTGGGCCGACGTCTGGCTGGGGGCGGCGGTGAACGCCTTCCTGTTCGCGGTGGGGAAGTTCCTGATCGGCTTCTACATCGCCACCAGCGGCGTGGTCTCGGTCTATGGCGCGGCCGGCTCCTTTGTGCTGATCCTGCTGTGGGTCTATTATTCGGCGGTCATCTTCCTGTTCGGGGCGGAGCTGACCCGCGCCTATTCGGAACGCAGCGGCAGCCGGGCGCGGCTTCCCGGACTGAAGCCCGAAGCCGGTCCCGGCCCCGCTCCCGGTTTGGGCGAGCCGGCTACCGGCCGCAGCAGCCCCGTCCCAGAGTCATCAGGATTTGCCGCGCCTTGAAGGACCGCGGGTCGAGCGGCGGCTCGTCCGGGGCGAGGCGGGCCTGGGCCTCGCGGTAGCGGTCGTAGCTGTCGTCGTTGAACAGGCGGCGCAGGTTGGCAAGGGCCTTGCGCAAAGGGGTGCGGGGGCAGGTATCGGTCATCGGAGATCTCTGTCGGAAGCCGCGCGGCGATGTGGGACGTCCCACCATAGCGCCGTTGCGGCAAGCGCCGGGCCGCTTTCCGGCGAGCGGCGCCCTGGCGGTCCGAGCGGCGCATTCCGGGGCCTGAGCGGCTCCCGGTCGCGTCCGCCGCCCGGCCGGTCACACCGGTCCCTGCGCCTCGCCGACCAGCCAGTCGACGAAGCCGGCGACCAGCTTTCCCGCATCGGCCTGGGGTGGAACCAGCGCCACGTACCCCGTCCTCGGAACCCGGATGTCGGGCAGCGGCGTCATCAGCTTTCCGTTGGCGATGTCGATGTCCAGCATCGGCAGCGGGCCGATCCCGATGCCGAGCCCGTCCTCCACCGCCTGACGGGTGACGAAGAAGTGGTCGAAGATTCTGGCGGGGATGCCCGGCCAGATGCTGGAGCCCCGCCGCGTCGAGCCAGCCCGCCCAATCGCCCGGACGGGTTTCGCTGGCGAGCAGGGTGTGGCCCTCGATGTCGGCGGGCTTGCGGATCGGCCGCTGCGCGAACAGCGCCGGGCTCATGATCAGCGTGTCGACATCGTCCAGCACCGGAACGACGCGGTGCTGGGGCCACACATGCTCCCGCGCGGCACCGCGCCGGATCGCCACGTCGACGCCACCGCGCAGTTCCTCCAGCACCGTCGAAACCGTCGTGACCGCCACCTCGACCTGCGGATGGCCGGCATGGTAGCGGCCGAGCCGCGGGATCAGCCAGCGCATGGCGAAGCTGGTCGGGGCGCTGACCCGCAGGATGCGCCGCGCGTCGGGCCGGCCGCAGGCGTCCGCCGCGACGGCCAGCCGGTCGAAGGACAGCCCGACCTCGGACGCGAAGATCCGTGCCATCGGCGTCGCCACCATGCGTCGCCCCTCCTTGGTGAACAGCCTCTGCCCGAGCCAGCTTTCCAGCGTGGCGATCTGCCGGCTGACCGCGCCATGGGTGAGGCCGAGTTCGGCCCCGGCCTCGGCATAGCTGCCGGTCCGGGCCGCGACCTCGAAGATGCGCAGGGCGTTCAGCGGAGGAAGGCGGCGCATCAGCGGTCCTTTGGGGAAACCCGTGAGGAAAACGAACACTATCCGTGATTCAAACCATACTAGTCGATGAATCGTCACGGGTATACCCTGCCTGCCCAATCAGACCAGCCGGGCAATGGCTGTGGCGCCGCCGGGAAAGCCAATGACGATGAATCCGAGACAGTGGTGGACGGAGAAGAAGAAAAGCCTGACGGGTGCGTGTCTTGCCCATGCGGTGCATGACGGCTACACCGACGCCCTCTATGTCTTCCTGCCGGTGTGGCAGGCGCAGTTCGGCCTGTCCTATGCGATGCTTGCCGTCATCCGCGCCCTGTATTCCGGGACGATGGGAGGGTTGCAGATCCCGGCCGACCGGGCCCTGCGCGGCCTGTCGCCGCGGGCGGCGCTGATCCTGTCGACCGTCCTGGCGGCGACGGGCCTGCTGATCATGGCGTTGCCGCTCGGCCTGCCGGGCCTGTGCGTCGGCCTCGTCGTCGCCGGCATCGGATCGAGCATCCAGCACCCCTGCGGCTCGATGCTCGTCACCGTCAGCTATGGGGCCGCGTCGCGCCATCCGCTCGGCATCTACAATTTCTCGGGCGATCTTGGGAAAGCGGCTCTGCCGGCGCTGGTCGCCGTGCTGCTGCCGTTTTTCGGCTGGCAGCCGGTGCTGGGGCTGATGGCGGCCATCGGGCTCGTCCTGTCGGCCGCCCTGCTGCCGCTGTTGCCGGCGGTTCCCATCACCAGGGCCGCCAAGACGAAGGCGGCGGGGCGCGGCCGCGGCGGCTTCGGCATCCTGACGGCGATCGGCGCGCTCGATACCGCGACCCGTATGGGCTATCTGCTCTTCCTGCCCTTCCTCATCCATGGCCAGGGCGGGGATTCGGCGACGGTCGGGCTGGCGCTGGCCCTGCTGTTCATCGGCGGCGCGCTGGGGAAGGCGACCTGCAGCCTGCTCGGGGAGCGGCTGGGGGTGGTCGGCTGCGTCATGGCGACCGAAGCCGCCACCGCCCTGCTGATCGCGGCGACGCTGCTCACCTCGCTGACGCCGACGCTGATCCTGCTGCCGCTGCTCGGCATCGTGCTCAACGGCACCTCCTCGGTGCTCTACGGCACCGTGCCGGAGCTGTCCAACGGCGACACCGGCCGGGCCTTCGCGGTCTTCTACACCAGCGTCATCGGCTCCGGCGGGCTGGCCCCGATCCTCTACGGCGCCATCGCCGACCACAGCAGCCAGACGACCGGCGTGCTGGCCTCGGCGGCGACCGCCGCCCTGATCGTCCCGCTCGTCCTGATGCTGAGGCCGCATCTGAACGCGTCCGCCGCGGAACCGCAGGGCGGGTCCGGCCTGCCGCGCTCCGCCTGACCGTCCCACCGCCATAAGGAGATCCCTGTCGATGACCACCGTCTCTCAAGCGCCGCTGATCCTGATAACGGGCGGCGGGCGCGGCATGGGGGCTGCGACCGCAAGGCTCGCCGCCGCCCAGGGCTATGATGTCGCAATCAGCTTCGTCTCCGACGAGGCTGCCGCCCATGCCGTGGCGGCGGATGTCGAGGCCCTGGGGCGCCGGGCCCTGGCGGTGCGCGCCGACAGCGCCGACCCGGCGCAGGTCGCCGCCCTGTTCGAGGCCATCGACCGCGAGTTCGGCCGCATCGACGTGCTGGTCAACAACGCCGCGGTGCTGGCGCGGCAATGCCGGACCGAGGATCTCGGCTTCGAGCGGATGCAGCGCATCTTCGCGGTCAACGCCATCGGCCCGATCCTCTGCGCGCAGCAGGCGGCCAGGCGCATGTCGCATCGCCACGGCGGGCCGGGCGGCGCGATCGTCAACGTCTCGTCGGCATCGGCCCGGCTCGGCAGCCCGAACGAGTATGTCGACTATGCCGCCTCCAAGGGCGCCCTGGAGACCTTCACCATCGGCTTCTCCAAGGAGGTCGCGCGCGACGGCATCCGCGTCAACTGCATCCGCCCCGGCCACATCTACACCGACATGCATGCCAGCGGCGGCGAGCCGGGCCGGGTGGACCGCGTCAAGGACTCGATCCCGATGGGGCGGGGCGGCCAGCCCGAGGAGGTCGCGCGGGCGATCCTGTGGCTGGCTGGCCCCGAGGCCTCCTTCATCACCGGCACCTTCCTGGACGTTACCGGCGGCAAGTGAGCGGCGACAAATGAGCGGCGGCAAGTGAGCGTGGGCGGGGCGGCGGCCGGGGAGGTATTCGGGCGCCGCCGCTCGCCCCCTGCCGGCTGCCGCTCGGCATCTCCCGGCTGCCGCTCGCGGCATTCCACCCCACGAGGCCCCGCGGCGGGCGTACACCGGCGGCATATCCCTTTCAGGAGAGCCGTCATGGATCACGCCCTAACATTTGTGATCGCGACACTCTGCATTCTTGCGCTCTGCTACCGCTTCTACGGCGTGTTCTTCGTGCGCAAGGTTCTCCGTGCCGACGATTCGGAAGTCACCCCGTCCCACATCCTGGCGGACGGCAAGAACTATGTGCCCACCAAGAAATGGGTGAATGCCGGCCAGCATTTCGCCGCCATCGCCGCCGCCGGCCCGCTGGTCGGTCCGGTGCTGGCCGCCCAGTTCGGCTACCTGCCGAGCTTCCTGTGGCTGCTGATCGGCTGCGTCGTCGGCGGTGCGGTGCATGACACCGTCGTGCTGTTCGCCTCGATGAAGCACAAGGGACAGTCGCTGTCCGAAGTCGCCAAGGCCGAACTCGGCCCGGTGGCCGGCTGGTGCACCGGTCTGGCGATGCTGTTCATCATCACCATCACCATGGCCGGCCTGTCGATGGTCGTCGTCCATGCGCTGGAACGCAACGCCTGGGGCGCCTTCGCGGTGTTCATGACGATCCCGATCGCCATCGCGCTCGGCCTCTACGAGAAGGTCACCGGCTCGTCCAAGGGCGCCACCCAGGTCGGCATCGCCGCCATCGCCGCCTCGGTCTTCGCCGGCCCCTACATCCAGGGCACGCTGCTGGGCGAATGGCTGACGCTGCATGCCGAAACGGTCGCCGTCATCCTGCCTATCTACGCCTTCTTCGCCACGGCGCTGCCGGTCTGGCTGCTGCTGACCCCGCGCGGCTACCTGTCCAGCTTCATGAAGGTCGGCGTGTTCGGCGCGCTGGTCGTCGGCGTCGTCTTCATCAACCCGGAAATCCGCTTCCCCGCCCTGACCGACTTCATCCATGGCGGCGGCCCGGTGCTGAACGGCCCGGTCTGGCCCTTCATCTCGATCACCATCGCCTGCGGCGCCATCTCCGGCTTCCATGCCTTCATCGGGTCGGGCACCACGCCCAAGCTGATCGACAAGTGGAGCGACATCCGTCCGGTGGCCTTCGGCGGCATGCTGGCGGAATGCCTGGTCGGCGTCATGGCGCTGATCGCCGCCACCGCCCTGCATCCGGCCGATTACTTCGCCATCAACTCCGCTCCGGCCGCCTTCAAGGCCCTGGGCATGACCGTGGTCGACCTGCCGCGTCTGAGCCAGGACATCGGCCTCGACCTCTACGGCCGGACCGGCGGTGCGGTGACCCTCGCGGTCGGCATGACGGAAATCTTCACCCGCGTGCCGTGGTTCAACAGCCTCGCCTCCTACTTCTTCCAGTTCGTCGTGATGTTCGAGGCGGTGTTCATCCTGACCGCCGTGGACAGCGGCACCCGCGTCGCCCGTTACCTGATCCAGGACCTGCTGGGCGACGTCTATGCCCCGATGAAGCGGCTGGACTGGGTCCCCGGTTCGATCATCGCCAGCGTCATCGCCTGCGTGGCCTGGGGGTATCTGCTGACGTCGGGCGACATCAACTCGGTCTGGGCCCTGTTCGGCGTGTCGAACCAGCTGATGGCCTCGGTCGGCCTGATCATCGGCGCCACCATCATCCTGCGGCTGGCCCAGAAGCGGATCTGACATGCTGACCTGCCTGATCCCGCTGGCCTACCTGTTCGTCACGGTGAACGTCGCCGGCTACTGGATGATCGCCAACGTCTATCTGAACAAGGCCGCCAAGGGCTACAACCCCTTCAACGCCGGCATCTCGATCATCATGCTGACGCTGGGCTTCATCATCCTGATCGCCGCCTTCCGCAAGTGGAAGGAACTGCTCCAGGCCCGCGCCATCGAGGTTCCGATGGTTGCCACCCCGGCCGAATGACGGTTCGGGTGCCGTAGAAAAGCGAACGGGCCCTGTGGAGTGTTCCACAGGGCCCGTTCGCTTTTGTCCGTCCGGCGCTTCCGCGGCGATCAGGCCGCCGCGACGAGCGTCTCTTCCGCCGGCAGTTCGGCAGGGATCCAGGCGATCAGCTCCCGCCCGGTGTTGGCGAGGCGCTTCGGCTCGATGCGGCCGACGACGCGGGTGCCTTCCTTGGCGATGCGCAGGATGTCGCCGTCCTCCGGAACCAGCGCGCGCTCGACGCCGCAGGTCCGGGCGAGGCGGGCATGGGCTTCCATATGCTCGATGGTGCCATGGACCGGCACGGCGAAGCGGGGACGGACCAAGCCATACATGCGGGCGAGGTCGTCGCGCTTCGGGTGGCCGGAGACATGGACCGGCGCATCGGCCGGGGTGACGATCTCGACGCCCATGCCGCGCAGATGCTCGTGGATTTCGGCCAGCGCCTCCTCGTTGCCGGGGATGGCGCGGGCGGAGAAGATGACGGTGTCGCCCTCTTCCAGCCACAGCTCGCGGTGCTCGTTGCGGGCCAGACGGCTGAGTGCGGCCCGTTCCTCGCCCTGGCTGCCGGTGCACAGGAACACGAGGTTGTCGCGCGGGGTCCAAGACGCCTCGCGGACATCCATGAAGTCCGGCACATGGTCGAGATAGCCGCAGGCCTGCGCCGCCTTTTCCATGCGCAGCATGGAGCGGCCGACCAGCACCACCTTGCGCCCGACCGCTGCCGCCGCTTCCGCCACCGCGGTCATGCGGGCGACGTTGGAGGCGAAGCCGGTCACCGCGATGGCGCCGGAGCGGTTGGCAAAGGCGCCGATCAGGCCGGCGCGGGCGTCGGCCTCCGACCCGGTCGAACCGGGCACGTCGGCGTTGGTGCTGTCGCACATCATGGCGAGCAGCCCTTCGTCGCCCAGCCGCTTCAGCGCGGCGAAATCGGTGCTGCGGCCGACCAGCGGGTTGGGATCGAACTTCCAGTCGCCGGTGTGCAGGACCGTGCCGGCCGCCGTGCGGATCGCCAGCGACATCGGCTCGGGGATCGAGTGGGTGACGGCGATGGTCTCGATCCGGAAGGGACCGATGGTCAGCGTGTCGCCGATCTCGAAGGTCTGCACCTTGGCGGCGCGGTGGGCGCCCTTTTCCTTCAGCCGGTCCCGGATGATGTGGGAGGCGAAGGGGCTGGCATAGATCGGGCAGCGCAGGCGCGGCCACAGATGGTGGATCGCGCCGATATGGTCCTCGTGCGCGTGGGTCACCACCAGCCCGACGACATCCTGCATCCGCTCTTCGATGAAGGCCGGATCGGCCATCAGGCTGTCGATGCCCGGCATCTCGTCGCCGACGAAGGCGACGCCGGCATCGACGATCAGCCATTTGCCGGCATGGCCGTAGAGCGCCATGTTCATGCCGATGCGGGAACAGCCGCCCAGCGGAAGGAACAGGATCTCGTCCTTGCCGGGAACCGGGCCGGTGGGGCCGCCGCCATGGACCGGATTGGCCGGAGGGCGGGAGCTGTCGAAATCATCACGCGGACGCGGGTTGCGGTTGCGTGCGCGGTTGTTCGGCGCCATCCGGCGCCGCTTTGAATCAAACGTCATGCCTCTGTCGTACGTCTCACTTAGGCCGGCATTCGACGCTGCCGGACGGGCGTGCATCGCTCGTCGATGCGGATCTCGGGATGAAGAGTCCCTGCCGGAGGCGCCGTGCGGCGGCCGTCGGACGACTGGGACCGAATGTTTCGTAAGGGCTTATGTGGGCAAAGGGATGCGCACGTCAAGGGCATGCGTGAAAGGTCACACGAAATGGTGGGGCATTGCTGGGATGCGTGGGGATGGTGGGGCGGGGATTGAGCGTGGAGTGCATCTGAAATTTTACTCCGGATGATTTTCACGGACGTGTCTGCAGGACGTCGGACGGCATAAGAGAACTCAATTGTGATTCGATGGTTGTTTAAGCTCTTTCTCGCTATGGGGCGGTCGAGCTCACCATTCAACAGTGTGTTTCAGTGCCTAAGAACACATATTTTGCCGATTGAGCGCTTGATATGAACTTCGGGTTTTATTAAAATCGAAAAACTCTCTCTAAAAGAGATAAAATTCTGGTTAAGTGATATTAAAAATGAACAAAAGAAGCCAAGAGCAATCTATAAATGACCCGATGATTGTGGCGCAGAAAATTGTTGCAGATGCTGAAGCCAATTTGCATCAAGAAATTGCACAGATATGGAAGCGCCTCGATTGGACGGATCCGAGCGTGGCGTTTTACGGCGAGACGAACGCCGGCAAGTCAACCTTAATTGAGGCGCTGCTGCTTCTGTTCGGCTCTGCCGGAGACATACCTGGCGACGCGATCGGGGATGGTTCTCCCGATTACACGCGCAAAGCCAGCGCTCATCCATGCCTGTATGACGGTACCGGTTTCAACCTTGTCGATGTACCGGGCATCGAGGGCAACGAGGCGAAAGTCGCTATTGAAATAGAGGACGCTCTCCACCGTGCCCATGTGGTCTTTTACGTTACCGCCGATGCCCGGCCGCCGCAGGGCGGCGACGATGGGCGGGACGGGACGCTGGAAAAGATTAAGCGGCAGCTTAAGCCTCAGGCAAAAGTCTGGGCCGTTTATAACAAGAAGCTGAACAACCCAAGGCAGATCGGTACTTCGCTCGCCAACGACGATGAGAGGCAGAGCCTTGCCGATGGAGTGAATTCGCTCGATGGGAAGATGCGCGAAGTACTGGGTTCTCATTATCAAGGGCATGTTGTTCTAAGCGCCTTGCCCGGTTTTCTGGCATTGGCCGATAATCTGCCGTCCGACAGCCGCTTCGCCAGCCAGCGAGAGAAATTTCTCACGAAAGTGAGTTCGACTGACTTGCTGGCATTCAGCAACGTCAAAAGTTTTGGAAAATTGTTGAGGGACAACGTCCCGACCCGGAGCGAAATCGCTCAAGCCAATCTCGACAAGCTGCTTCCACCCATCATGGCGGCGGCCGATTTTCTGGAAAAGAAGGCTGAGCACCACTTCGCAAAACCCGCCAGAGAGTTGGGAAAGCAGCTTAAGATCCTGGGGCCGGAACTGGAGATGATCGCCGAGGATGCGTCGAAAGCCGTGAAGCGCCTCACCGATGAAGTGACGAACGGGTGTGTCTTGCGCGTGCGGAAGGAGATGTTGCAGGCGATTGAAAAAGGGTTGAGCGGGGATGGCGAGCTGAAGAAAAAGCTTGAGCAGGTTCTTTCTGAGGAGCGTGATCGACTTCCAGAAACTGTCAATAGCAGGGTGGGGAGCACCGTTCGGAATGCGCAGAAATCGTGCAAGGAAGCGCTTCAGCTCGTAGAGAAATATCTCAAGGATACCCGTGCATTTGACAGTAAGGATTTTGTTTCTTCCTTCTCTCATGCTGCAGAAGTTAGCACGAATAGCGGCATCGACTGGGGTGGGGTTTTTGGGACTGCCGTAAATACGGCAGTAGCTTTGCTGGCCGGTGGGCCAATAATTGCTGGAATTACTGCGGTCATGGGTATTTTTCGCAGTTTCTGGAATTTCTTCAGCAGTGATTATCATAAGGATCAGCAAAAACTGTCTCTAAATAAAAACATCGACATGTTAAAGCCAAAATTGCGCAAAGATGTGAATGAAACACTGCGGCAGATTGAGAGAGATCTCAGGAAGCATGTTCTTGATATGACGCTTCCCTTGCAATCCGTGGAACAGAATTTTAATGCGGCAGCCAATTCGATGAGAAAGTCAGTTGGCGACCTGAGGCAGCTCGCTGAAGACCCCTCCTACCTTTACCGCTATGCCGAGGTGTATTCGTCGACCGGCTGAGAAATGTCAAAAACGTCCGCGAGCGGCAGTTAGCCCAACCCATTTCACACTCTAGGAATGATTATGATGGCCTCCCACCAGACCCATGACGTCAGCGATATTCTGACTTTTCTTGAAATCGGCGAGAAGCTGGGGGTTACGCTTCCCAAGCATCTGAGAGAGAAGCTCGACAAGCTCAGTGCCGCCGGGGTGGGGAAATTGAAGGTTGCGCTGGTTGGCGGTTTCTCCGAGGGCAAGACGTCGCTCGCCGCCGCTTGGCTCGGCATGGTGCCCAACGACATGAAGATCAGCCAGAGCGAGTCGTCAAACGCAGTCACGGTCTATGACGCCAGCGATAAGGTTGAATTGATCGACACGCCCGGCCTGTTCGGCTTCAAGGAAAAGAATATCGGTGATGGCGTCGCGGAAAAATACAAGGAGCTGAGCCGTAAATATGTGAGCGAAGCCAATCTCGTCCTTTATGTCCTGAACCCATCCAATCCGCTGAAGGACAGCCATCGGGACGAATTGAACTGGCTTTTCCGCGAGCTTGCCCTACTCTCGCGTACGGTCTTCGTCATCGGCCGCTTCGATATGGTTGCCGACGTCGAGGACGATGTCGATTACGAACGTAATCTCGAAATTAAGAAAGCGAATATCGAATCCCGCCTGCGGGATTTGATCGGACTGACGGCCGATGAGGAGGCAAGCTTGTCCATCGTCGGCGTCGCGGCCAATCCGTTCGATGAAGGCATCGCCAATTGGCTGGAGCGTCCCGACGAATACGCACGGCTGTCCCATATCGACGATCTGCGCACGGCCACGGCGGAGAAGGTCGATGCCGTAGGCGGAGCGGAGGAGGCAAAGCGCCAGACCTGTCTCTCGATCCTTCGGGATGTGACGGAGCGTCTGCTGCTGCCGGCGCGTCAGGCGGCGGAAGAGGCCGAGCAGTCGGCCGCCATCGCCGATGGGAAAGCCAAGGAGGAAGAGCCGCGCCTTGCCCGCTACAAGCGGGAGGCCGCAGAAGCCCAGATGGCGCTTCGTCGGGAAGTGGACGATTACTTCGCCGATCTGATCACCGAAGCAAAGCACACCAGTATGGACGGTTTTGAGGAATTCTTCGACCGCAAGATCGGGCGGGATGGGGTTGCCGTGACGGCGGCGATCAAGAATGCATTCACACGGGAACTTGGTCCGATCAGTCAGCAGATCGTCACAATGAGTGCGAATTTCGTTGCCGACGGTTCAGGCGAGACCGCGTTGACAACCACACTCGGTAAAGTGGCTGGCAAGTTCGGGGGCAGCGCCACGATCAGCAACACGATGATCCTGAAAGCCCGCGACTGGGTGATGCCCGCATTCAAGTTCAAGCCCTACGGCGCCATCAAGGCAGCGCGCTTCGCCAATGGCGCTCTGGCAGGGATAGGTATCGCGCTGGAAATCTGGTCGATGTGGCGGGAGTCGCAAAGGGTTGAAAAATTCGAAGAGGGTCGTCGGGAAATTGTGAAGGATTTGGAGGGCCAGCGCTCCAACCTCCTGGCTCATATCGATGCACCCGAGTTCATGTCGACCTATTTTCCTCAGATCGACGCGATGCACAGCCTGTTTGAAGCTTTGCGCGACGCGTTCCTCAAGGCTGCAGAACGCAACAGCGCGATGCGTGACTGGGCGAGGGAGGCGGAAACCCTGCACCTCCGTTACGGGGGTGAACCGCCGCGGTTGGCCGGAGCAAAGGTTACTATCGACATATAAAAAAGGCATTGCAGATCAGGAAGACATAACTTCCATGTTGGAAGATGGACGCCGCCCTCCCGCACTGCAGGAGGGCGGTCATCCTGCCCGAAAGCTCCCAGCCGTCAATGGTTGTCGCGCGGGATCCCCATCGTCTGCGCCACGCGCTGGTACTTGACCGCCGGCTTCAGGACCATGCCCTCGTCCAGTTGGTCGACGATGCCGCGCTGGATTTCCTGCCACGGGGTCTGCGACGGCGGGGCGGGGTAGCCGCCGGCCGCCTCCAGCGTGGCCTTGCGGTCGGCAAGCTCCGCGTCCGAGATCAGGATGTCGGCGCTGCCGCGGCGCAGGTCGATGCGCACGCGGTCGCCCGAGCGCAGAAGGCCCAGATTGCCGCCGGCCGCCGCCTCCGGCGAGGCGTTCAGGATCGACGGCGACCCCGAGGTGCCGGACTGGCGGCCGTCGCCGATGCAGGGCAGGGAATGGATGCCTCGGCGGATCAGGTCGGCGGGCGGACGCATGTTCACCACCTCCGCCGCACCGGGATAGCCGATGGGGCCGGCGCCGCGGATGACCAGGATGGTGTAGGCGTCGATGCCCAGCGACGGGTCGTCGATGCGGTGATGATAATCCTCAGGCCCGTCGAAGACGACGACCTTGCCCTCGAAGGCTTCCGGATCCTTCGGGTTGGACAGGTAGCGCTCGCGGAACTCGTCGGAGATCACACTGGTCTTCATGATGGCGGCGTTGAACAGGCTGCCGCGCAGCACGACGAAGCCGGCGTTGATCTTCAGCGGGTCGTCGATCGGATGGATGACGCGGGTGTCGAGGATCTCGGTGTTGCGGCAGTTCTCGCCGATGCTGCGGCCGTTGACGTTGGGCGCGTCCTCGCGGATCAGGCCCTGGGTCATCAGCTGCCCGACCACCGCCGGAACGCCGCCGGCGCGGTGGAAGTCCTCGCCCAGATACTCGCCGGCCGGCTGCAAATTGACCAGCAGAGGCACGCCCAGCCCGTGGGTTTGCCAGTCGTCCACCGTCAGCGGCACGCCGATGTGCTTGGCGATGGCGTTGATGTGGATCGGCGCGTTGGTCGAGCCGCCGATGGCGGAGTTGACGACGATGGCGTTGAGGAAGGCGTCGCGGGTCAGGATGTCGGACGGCTTGATGTCCTGGCGCACCATCTCGACGATGCGCTTGCCGGTCTCATAGGCGGCCTGCTGGCGCTCCCGGTAGGGCGCGGGGATCGCGGCGGAGCCCGGAAGCTGCATGCCCAGCACCTCCGCCAGCGAATTCATGGTCGAGGCGGTGCCCATGGTGTTGCAGTAGCCGGTCGAGGGAGCGGACGACGCCACCAGCTCGATGAAGCCCTGATAGTCGATCTCGCCGGCCGCCATCATCTGGCGGGCCTTCCACACGATGGTGCCCGATCCGGTGCGCTCGCCGCGGAACCAGCCGTTCAGCATCGGGCCGACCGACAGCGCGATGGCCGGGATGTTGACGGTGGCCGCCGCCATCAGGCAGGCCGGCGTGGTCTTGTCGCAGCCGATGGTCAGCACGACGCCATCGAGCGGATAGCCGTGCAGAACCTCGACGAGGCCGAGATAGGCGAGGTTGCGGTCGATGGAGGCGGTCGGCCGCTTGCCGGTCTCCTGGATCGGGTGGACCGGGAACTCGATGGCGATGCCGCCGGCGGTGCGGATGCCCTCGCGCAGCCGTTCGGCCAGCACCAGATGGTGGCGGTTGCAGGGGCTGAGGTCGGAACCGGTCTGGGCGATGCCGATGATCGGGGCGCCGGATTGCAGCTCCTCGCGCGTCAGGCCGAAATTCAGGTAGCGCTCAAGGTACAGCGCGGTCATGTCGGGGTTGGCGGGGTTGTCGAACCACGCGCGCGACCGCAGGCGACGCTCTGAATCCTGGGCTGAACCGTCGGCATTGGCGGGGAAGGGGGGCTTCGTCTCGGACATATCGACACCGGTTTCAGGTTGGGGCGCGGACCGGAGGCCCGGCGCCGGAGTTGTGGTTGCGTCTCTTTGGCCTTGCTCAAGGCCGTGGTCGGGTCAGGCCGCGCGCATGTCGGCCAGGAAGCGCGACACGCAGCCGCGCAGGTCGTCGGCCTCGCCGGACAGGCCGTCGGCGGCGGATTTGACCTGACGCGAGGCGTTGCTGGTGGCCTGGAAGGCGTGGGTCACGCCGGCGATGGTGTCGCGGACATCCTGGGTGCCGCGCGCGGCGCGCTGGATGCTGCCGCTGATCTCGCTGGTCGCCGCCCGCTGCTCGCCGATGGCGGAGGCGATGGTGGCGGAGGCCTCGTTGACCTCGCCGATGACCTTGGCGATCTCGGTGATGGCGCCGGCCGCCTCGCTGCTGACGCGCTGGACGGCGGCGATCTGTGCCTCGATCTCCTCGGTCGCCTTCGCGGTCTGGGCGGCGAGGCTCTTCACTTCGTTCGCCACCACGGCGAAGCCCTTGCCGGCGTCACCGGCCCGCGCCGCCTCGATGGTGGCGTTCAGCGCCAGCAGGTTGGTCTGCGCTGCGATGGAGCCGATCAGCTGCACCACGTCGCCGATCTGGCGGGCGACGCCGGTCAGGCTGCGCACCGTCTCGTCGGTGACGCGGGCGATGCCGACCGCCTGCTCGGTCACCTCGGCGCTGTGGGCGACATGCTGGCTGATGGCGACGATGGAAACCGCCAGCTCCTCGGCGGCGGCGGCCACCGTCTCGACGCTGCCGGTGGTCTCGCCGGAGCTGCGGACGGCGTCGCCGGCAAGCCGGCTGGTCTCGTCGGTGGTCGACTGGATGGTCCGGGCGGTGGACTGCAACTGGGTGGCGGCGCTGGCGACACGGCCCAGCGTGCTGTCCACCGTCCGCTCGAACTCGCGGGTCAGGCGGTCGATGCGCTCGCCGCGGCGGACGCGGGCCTCATGCTCGGCGGCCTTGTCGGCGGCCATGCGGTCGGCCTCGATCAACCCGGCCTGGAAGACCTGCACCGCCTTGGCCATGCCGCCGATCTCGTCGCGGCGGTCGAGGCCGGGGATCGTCACCGAGCGGTCGCCGCCGGCCAGCCGGGTCATGGCGTCGGTCATGGCGACCACCGGGCGCGACAGGCTGCGGGCGATCAGCAGCGCGGCGGCAAGGCCGAGGATCAGCCCGGCGGCCGAAACCATCGCCATCGTCCGGCGCTGTTCCTCGAGCTGCGCCATCGTGCCGGTGCGCAGCGTCTGTTCCGTGGCGATGCCCTGGTCGGTCAACGCCCGCGCCTGGGTGCCGATGGACGAGCCGAGCGATGCGAGGGTGTCCCCGACCAGCCCGTCACGGCTTTCCGTCGCCGACACCAGACGGTCGAATTCGGCGCCGTAGGCCGCAAGCGTCTTGATCAGGGCGGCTGCGAGGGGAGGGGCGTCGGCGGTCTTCGTCATCGCCTCGCTTTTCTGGACGGCATTCTTCAGTTCGTTGCGCGTCGCCACGGCCAGGCCGGCCGACCCTTCCTTCTGGAAGCGCATGGCGACGAAGCGGGCGGACAGCACATGCTCCATCGTCTGGCTGGCGAGGGTCACCAGCTCGGCGTTCCCGGACTTGCGGGCGTTGGACAGGATGGTGTCGAGCATGGTGCGCAGCCGCGCGCCCAGCTTGGCCTCCTCGGCCAGGGCGGCGTCCCGCTTCGCCTGCATCTCCTGCACTTCGGAGAAGGCGACCCGGTAGCGTCCGGTCTGCTCGGCCATCGCGTTGACCGTGTTGGCCATCGCCGGATCGCCCATCGTCCCGGCGCCCTCGCCGATGATGCGGGCGGCCTCGTCCAGCAAGGACCGCACGCCGTCCGCATCCTCCTCGCGGCCGCTCAGCAGGAAGCCGGTGGCCTTGAGGCGCGTTTCCAGCATCAGCGCCTGCAGGCGCCCGAGATCGTTGGATCGCTTGGCCAGATCGCCGTAGGTCCTCACCACCGTTTCCGTTTGCGAGAGGGCGTTGATGCCCACCCCGGCCACGGCGGCGAGGAACAGCAGGAGGCCGGCGCTGCCGGCGGTGATCCGGTGGCCGATGCGGGTGCCGATTCGGGTTCTGCTGGCGATGGGCATGCGGGGGGACCTCCCAGTTTCGGGGCCCAGTTTTGGGGCCCTGTTGCGGGGCGCTGCTACCAGTCGAAGGTGTCGGTGCGGTGCCAGCGGCCGACCATGCAGGCGTCGGCGACCAGCGACAGCGGCCGGCCGTCGACGTCGCTCGCCCCGTCCGTCATCAGCCGGTGGAAGTGGCGGTAGATGCGCTGGTATTCGGTGTCGGGCTCGGCCAGCACCGGCGCGCCGTCCGCGAACAGGCGGGTGCCGCCATGGGTGAGGTCGAGGCGGCCATCGGCGGTGTGGATGACGATGGACCAGGTCTGCTCGCCCTGCTGGAGGAAGTCGAAGTCGGCGGTGACGCGGCCGATGCGGGAGCCGGGAGCCGCCCCCATCTCCAGCGTCGCGGCGATGGGCGTGTCGCGGTTGGCCGGCACATGCAGGTCGGCGGCGCGGACGAAGACCGGGGCCGGCAGGATGTCGGTCAGGATCGACAGGGCGTTGATGCCGGGATCGAAGACGCCGAAGCCGCCCGCCGCGAAGATCCAGTCCTGGCCGGGATGCCAGCGCCGGACATCCTCCTTCCAGGTGATGGCGACGCTGCGGATGTCGGCATCCGCCAAGCGGCGCTTGGTTTCCTCGACCGCCGGGTTGAACTGCGAATGCCAGGCGGTGAACAGGGTGCGCCGTGCAGCCTCCGCCTCCGCCGCCAGATCGTGAAGCTCCGACAGGGTGGCGGCGGGCGGCTTCTCGATCAGGACATGGCAGCCGGCACGCAGCGCCTCGACCGTCAGGCCGTGGCGGACGGCGGGCGGGGTGCAGAGCGCCACCGCGTCGAGGCCGGGCAGGGCGGCCAGCATCTCGGCCTGGGAGCGGAAGCTCGGCACGCCCTCAGCGGTCGCACCGTCCGGGCTGACCACGGCGGCGAGCTTGAACAGGCCGGTGGCGGCGATGGCAGGGATATGCTGGTCGCGGGCGATCTTTCCCAGACCGACAAGTCCGAGGGTGGGGAGCGTCATGGCGATATGTCCGGTCGGGGAAGGGGAGGGCGGTCACAAGACCGCCGTCAGGCCTTGCCCTTGTTGTAGACGTCGAAGCAGACGGCGGCGAGCAGCACCAGACCCTTGATCACCTGCTGCCAGTCGATGCCGATGCCGACGATCGACATGCCGTTGTTCATCACGCCCATGATGAAGGCGCCGATCACCGCACCCGTCACCCGGCCGACGCCGCCCGAGGCCGAGGCGCCGCCGATGAAGCAGGCGGCGATCACGTCCAGTTCGAAGGACACGCCGGCCTTCGGCGTCGCGGTGTTGAGGCGGGCGGCGAAGATCAGCCCGGCGAGTGCGGCAAGCACGCCCATGTTGACGAAGGTGTAGAAGGACAGGCGGCGGGTGTCGATGCCCGACAGCTTGGCGGCCTTCTCGTTGCCGCCCAGCGCGTAGATGCGCCGGCCGATGGTGGTGTCGCGGGTGACGAAGGCATAGATGCCGATCAGCAGCGCCATGATGATCAGGACGTTCGGCAGGCCCTTGTAGGTCGACAGCAGCCAGCCGACATAGGCGACCACCGCGAACAGCCCGGCGCTCTTCAGCAGGAACAGGATCAGCGGTTCCTGTTCGATGGCGAAGCGGTGGCGGCGCAGGCGGGCGGCGACGCTGAAGGCGATCAGGATCGCCGGGGTGGCGAGGCACAGCACCATCGTGGTGGTGTGGAAGCCCTCGGTGCCGAAGATGTCCGGGATGAAGCCGGAGCTGAGGCGCTGGAACTCCACCGGGAAGGGGCCGACCGACTGGCCGGCCAGCAGCGCGAGGCTGAGGCCGCGGAACACCAGCATGCCGGCCAGCGTCACGATGAAGGACGGGATGCGGAAGTACGCGACCCAATAGCCCTGGGCGGCGCCGATGGCCGCACCGGCCAACAGGCTGACGATGGCGGTGGGGATGAAGTGCCAGTGGAACTGCACCATCAGGATGGCGGCCAGCGCGCCGATGAAGCCGACGATGGAGCCCACCGACAAATCGATGTGCCCGGCGACGATCACCAGCAGCATGCCCAGCGCCATGATGACGATGTAGCTGTTCTGCAGGACGAGGTTGGTCAGGTTCAGCGGCTGCAGCAGCGTGCCGTTGGTCATGTACTGGAAGAACGCCACGATCGCCAGCAGCGAGATCAGCATGCCGTAATCGCGCATGTGGCTCTTCAGGAACTTGGCCATCGAGGCCTGGCGCGGCGGCGCTGCCGGCAGGTTCAGTTCGGCGCTCATTGCAGGGACTCCCGGGCGGCAGCGGCGACGGCGGCGCGGGCTGCCGTGGCTTTCGAGGCGGACGACATGATGGCGTGCATGATCTTTTCCTGGCTGGCCTCGGCCGCCGGCATCTCGGCGACCAGGGCGCCTTCGTTCATCACATAGATGCGGTCGGCGACACCCAGAAGCTCCGGCAGTTCGGACGAGATCAGGATGACACCGCGGCCCTCGGCCACCAGCTGGTTGACGATGGTGTAGATTTCATATTTGGCGCCGACGTCGATTCCGCGGGTCGGCTCGTCCAGGATCAGCACCTTGGGGTCGGCGAACAGCCATTTGCTGAGCACGACCTTCTGCTGGTTGCCGCCGGACAGATTGACCGTCTGCTGGAACACGTCCGAACAGCGGATGCGCAGGCGGCGGCGGAAGTCGTTGGCGACCTCGATCTCGCGCTCGTGGTGGATGACGCCGCGCTTGGCGACACCGTCCAGATTGGCCAGCGTCACGTTGTGGCGGATGTCGTTGTCGAGCACGAGGCCGTAATGCTTGCGGTCCTCGGTGGCATAGGCCAGCCCGTTGCCCATCGCTTTGCTGATCGTCGAAACGTCGATCTCGCGCCCGTCGAGGAAGGCCTGCCCCCGGATGTTGCGGCCGTAGGAGCGGCCGAACAGGCTCATGGCGAATTCGGTGCGGCCGGCGCCCATCAGGCCGGCGATGCCCACCACCTCGCCGCGGCGCACATGCAGGTCGATGTCCTTGACCACGCGGCGGCCGGCATGGATGGGGTGGTCGGCGCTCCAGTCCTTCACCTCGAACAGGATGCCGCCCGGATTGCTGGTGCGGCGCGGATAGCGGTCGGCGAGGTCGCGGCCGACCATGCCCTTGATGATGCGGTCCTGGCTGATCGGTGCGTCGTGGCAGTCCAGCGTCTCCACCGTGGTGCCGTCGCGCAGGATGGTGACGCGGTCGGCGACCTTGGCGATCTCGTTCAGCTTGTGCGAGATCAGGATGGAGGAGATGCCCTGCTCCTTGAAGCGCAGCAGCAGCTCCAAAAGCGCGTCGCTGTCGCTCTCGTTCAGGCTGGCGGTCGGCTCGTCGAGGATCAACAGCTTGACCTGCTTGGACAACGCCTTGGCGATCTCGACCAGCTGCTGCTTGCCGACGCCGATGTCGGTGATCAGCGTCTCCGGCGAATCGGTCAGCCCGACCATGCGCAGCAGTTCGCGCGCGCGGGCGGTGGCGGCGACCCAGTCGATGCGGCCGCGTTTCGCCTGTTCGTTGCCGAGAAACAAGTTCTCGGTGATCGACAGCAGCGGAACCAGCGCCAGTTCCTGGTGGATGATGATGATGCCCAGCTTCTCGCTGTCGGCGATGCCGCGAAAGGCGACGGGCTGGCCGCCGAAACGGATTTCGCCCTCGTAGGTGCCGTGCGGATAGACGCCGCTCAGCACCTTCATCAGCGTCGATTTTCCGGCGCCGTTTTCGCCGATCAGCGCGTGGATCTCCCCCTCGCGGACCGAGAGGTTGACGTTGTCGAGCGCCTTGACACCCGGAAACGTCTTGGTGATGCCGCGCATCTCAAGAATGCTGTCCATGTATGAACCTCTGAACGCCCGATCCGCTGTTGGGCGGAGCGCGGGGGAGGGCGCCGGTCGGCACCCCCTCCCGCGCCGCTCACTCACTTGATCTGCGATTCCTTGTAGTAGCCGCCGTCGACCAGGACCTGCTTCCAGTTGGTGGCGTCGACGCTGACCGGCTTCAGCAGATAGGAGGGAACCACCTTCTTGCCGTTGTCGTAGGTCTTGGTGTCGTTGACCTGCGGGGTGCGGCCGGCCAGCAGGTCGTCGACCATGCCGACCGTGACCTTCGCCAACTCGCGGGTGTCCTTGAAGACGGTGGAGCGCTGCTCGCCCGCCAGGATCGACTTGACCGACTGCACCTCGGCGTCCTGCCCGGTGACGACCGGCATCGGCTGCGAGGCGGAGCCGTAGCCGACTCCCTTCAGCGACGAGATGATGCCGATGCTCAGCCCGTCATAGGGCGACAGCACCGCGTCGACCCGCTTGTTGCCGTAATAGGCGCTCAGCAGGTTGTCCATGCGGGCCTGGGCGACGGCACCGTCCCAGCGCAGGGTCGACACCTTATCCATGCCGACTTGGCCGCTGCCGACCTTCAGCTTGCCGCTGTCGATGTAGGGCTGCAGCACCGACATGGCGCCGTTGTAGAAGAAGTAGGCGTTGTTGTCGTCGGGCGAGCCGCCGAACAGCTCGATGTTGAACGGACCCTTGCCGTCCTTCAGCCCGAGAGCCTTCTCGATGTAGGAGGCCTGGAGGACGCCGACCTGGAAGTTGTCGAAGGTGGCGTAGTAATCGACGTTGGCCGAGCCGCGGATCAGGCGGTCGTAGGCGATGACCTTCACGCCGCGCTCGGCGGCCTTCTGCAGCACGTCGGTCAGCGTCGTCCCGTCGATGGCGGCGATCACCAGAACCTTGTCGTTCTTGGTGACCATGTTCTCGATCTGGGCGAGCTGGTTGGGGATGTCGTCCTCTGCATATTGCAGGTCGGTCTTGTATCCCTTTTCCTGGAAATACTTGACCATGTTGTTGCCGTCGTCGATCCAGCGCGCCGACGACTTGGTCGGCATGGCGATGCCGACGGTCGGCTTGTCCTGGGCCATGGCCGGGACGGCGGCGGCACCGGCGACGACGATCAGGCCGACGGCGAGGCCGGCCAGTTTGGAGCTGAAGGAAGTGCGCTTGGCGGACGACATGGACCGGAATCCTCCCCGTTACTACGGCACGCGATACGCCGCCCCCGCGTTCTGTGGCGCGGATGGCGTGGGACGCGATGGTTGGTGTCCCTAGCAATCCTCCCTTTTCCCATAACTGTCAAATATGATTATTCGGCAAATCGATATGCATTTCGGTATCGTTCGTCACCGTGCCGCAGCGGTGGCGGCGGGGCTGGCGGCGACGAGGCGCATCTTGAGTTCAGACGCCGCGCGGACGGCCGACAGCACGGTGCGGGCGCCCGGTGACAGCGGCCGGTCCTTCAGCCAGAAGATGCCGTAGGGCTCGACGCTGAACCGCTTGTGGAAGGGCATGATGGCGCAGCAGCCGCTGGGCGAGAACACCTGGGCCAGCGCGCGGGCGAAGACGGTGATCGACTCGGTTTCCGCCACCATAGCCATCGAGATGACCGGAGAGGCGCTTTCGATCACCTTGTGCGGCAGCCGGGCGCCCTCGGCGCGGAACAGCGCCTCCACCCGGTCGCGCAGCAGGGTGCCGACGGGCTGGAGGATCCAGGTGGCGTCGGACAAATCCGCCGCGGTCAGCGGACGGCCGAGCCGGAGCAGCGGGTTGCTGTCATGGCAGATGAAGCACAGCTCCTCGCTGCTGATCTCCTGATACTCGAAGGCGGTCGGGTCGTAATGGCCGGGCAGGCGGCCGATGGCGAAATCCATCACCCCCTGGTGGACCCGGTCGGCCAGCACGTCGCTGGTCTCCACCGCCACGGCGACCTTCAGGTTGGGATGGTCGCGGGTCAGGCTGCTGATGACCGGCACCACCAGCTCCACCGCCGGGGCCATGACGGTGCCGATGGACACCCGGCCGCTGTGGCCGGCGAGCAGGGCGTTCAGCTCCTCGCCCGTCTCCTGCAATTCGCTGAGGATCATCCGGGCGTGGCGGATCATGAGGCTGCCGTACCAGTTCGGCTCGATCCCGCGGCCATGGCGGTCGAACAGCTCGATGCCCAGCGTCTCCTCCAGGTCGCCCAGCAGCTTGGAGGCGGCGGGCTGCGACATGTTCAGGCTGGCGGCGGCGCGGTGCAGGTTGCGGTGTTCGTCGAGCGCCGCGAACAGCTGGAGATGGCGCAGCTTCAGACGCGCCTTCTGGAACCAGTTCGGCGGAAAACGTTGCGGGGTCACGGGGGTGCGGCCTCCGATGGGGCGGCGGCGACTTGATAGCAGACGTCGGGATACGACATTTGGTATCGCAAGCGCCGATCTTCGTATTGGACGATTATCAAGAGGCCTCTTATCGTTTGCGCCGTCAACAAATTTAAAAATTCACCGGTGACGGCGATTTGCCGGGGGCGAACTCCGGGGCGAAAGAGCGAAGCGAGGGGGAGTTAAGCGGGATGGCGCAGGAAGCGCGTTGCGTCTGGCAGGCCCGGGCTGTGCTTGGGGAAGGTCCGCTCTGGTCCCCGCGGCAGGATGCCGTCTATTTCGTCGATATCCGCGGATCCCGCATCCTGCGCCACGGCCTGTCGGACGGCTCGCAGGCAGGATGGGATCTGGATGACGCCGCCTGCTGGCTGGTGGAGAGCGCCGACGGCGACGGCTTCGTCGCGGGCTTGCGCTCGCGCCGGGTGGTCCGGCTGCGGTTGGAGCCGGGCGAGGCGGCGGTCGTCGGCGAGGAGATCGCCCGGATCGAGCCGGACAAGCCGGGCAACCGCCTGAATGACGGCAAGGCCGACCGCGACGGCCGGCTGTGGATCGGCAGCATGGACGATGCGGAGGAGGTGCCGGCCGGCAGCTTCTACCGCATCGACCCCGATGGCGCGGTCACGCCGGTCGACGAGGGCTACACCGTCGCCAACGGGCCGGCGCTGGCGCCGGACGGGCGGACGGTCTACCACACCGACAGCGCGGCGCGGACGGTCTACGCCTTCGACATCGGCGCCGACGGCAGCCTGTCGGGCAAGCGCGTCCACATCCGCTTCACCGAGGCCGACGGCTATCCCGACGGCATGACCTGCGACGCCGGGGGCGGGCTGTGGGTCTGCCATTGGGACGGCGGGCGCATCAGCCGCTTCCGTCCCGACGGCACGCTCGACCGCGCCATCGCCCTGCCGGTCTCGCGCGTCACCTCCTGCGTCTTCGCCGGTCCGGATCTGGACCGGCTGTTCATCACCACCGCGGCGCACGGCCGGCCGGACGAGCCGCTGGCCGGTGCGCTGTTCGAGTGCGACCCCGGCGTCCGCGGCCTGCCGCCCGGACGGTTCGGGCCTCCGTCGCCCTGAGTCCCGACCGCCGAGTGCTGTCTGCCGATTTGATTTCGAGGAAGGATTTTCCCGCCATGCCGTCCAGCGCCCGCCCCTATCGCGGCGTCTTCCCCGTCGTCCCCACCATCTTCACCGAAGCGGGGGAACTGGACCTCGACGGCCAGAAGCGCTGCGTCGATTTCATGATCGACGCCGGCTCCACCGGCCTGTGCATCCTCGCCAACTTCTCCGAACAGTTCGTGCTGACCGACGACGAGCGCACACTGCTGATGGAGACCATCCTCGCCCATGTCGCCGACCGGGTTCCGGTGATCGTCACCACCACCCATTTCAGCACCCGCGCCTGCGCCGACCGCAGCCGCCGCGCCCAGGATCTGGGGGCCGCGATGGTGATGGTGATGCCGCCCTACCACGGCGCCACCATCCGCGTGCCGGAAGCCGGCATCGTCGAGTTCTTCAGCCGCGTGTCGGACGCCATCGACATCCCGATCATGATCCAGGACGCGCCGGTCAGCGGCACCCCGCTGTCCGCCCCGCTGCTGGCGCGGATGGCGCGGGAGATTGCCAACGTCTCCTACTTCAAGATCGAGGTGCCGCAGGCGGCGGCCAAGCTGCGCACCCTGATCGAGTTGGGCGGCGACGCCATCGAAGGGCCGTGGGACGGCGAGGAGGCGATCACCCTGCTGGCCGACCTCGACGCCGGGGCGACCGGCGCGATGACCGGCGGCGCCTATCCCGACGGCATCCGCCAGATCGTCGATCCCTATCTGGCGGGCGACCGCGAGGCGGCGGTGGCGGCCTATGGGCGGTGGCTGCCGCTGATCAACCACGAGAACCGCCAGTGCGGCATCGCCACCGCCAAGATCCTGATGAAGGAGGGCGGCATCGTCGCGTCCGACGCCATGCGCCACCCGACGGCCAACCCGCACCCGATGAGCCGCGACGGCCTGCTGGACGCCGCGAAGCGTCTCGATCCGCTCGTTCTGCGCTGGGCGCGCTGAGCGGCATCCGGGCAAGCAGTTTCGGGCAAGGAGACCCCATAAGATGACCATCACCGGCGAGATGCTGATCGGCGCCACGGCGCACCGCGGCGGCCAGGGCGGGTTCAGCGCCGTCGACCCCGCCACCGGCGAGGCGCTGGAGCCCGCCTTCGGCGGCGGCGGCGTGGCGGATGTGGAGCGCGCCTGCGCGCTGGCCTGGGCCGCCTTCGACGCCTTCCGCGAGACCGGGCTGGAGCAGCGTGCCGCCTTCCTCGAAACAGTCGCCCAGAACATCCTCGACATCGGCGACGAGCTGATCACCCGCGCCATGGCCGAGACCGGCCTGCCGCGCGCCCGGCTGGAGGGCGAGCGCGGCCGCACCGTCGGCCAGCTCCGCCTGTTCGCCCAGGTCGTGCGCGAAGGAAGCTGGATCGAGGCCCGGATCGACCCGGCCCTGCCGGCGCGCACGCCGCTGCCGCGCGCCGACATCCGCCAGCGCCACATCGCGTTGGGGCCAGTCGCGGTGTTCGGTGCGTCGAACTTCCCGCTCGCCTTTTCGGTGGCCGGCGGCGACACCGCGTCCGCCTTTGCCGCCGGCTGCCCGGTGGTGGTCAAGGGCCACGGCGCCCATCCCGGCACCTCGGAACTGGTCGGCCGCGCCGTCCAGGCGGCGGTTGCCTCCTGCGGCCTGCCCGAAGGCGTCTTCTCCCTGCTGTTCGGCACCGGCAACGAGATCGGCACGGCGCTGGTCGCCGATCCGCGCATCAAGGCGGTCGGCTTCACCGGCTCGCGTGGCGGCGGGCTGGCGCTGATGGGGGTGGCGGCCAGGCGGCCGGAACCGATCCCGGTCTATGCCGAGATGAGCAGCATCAACCCGGTCTTCCTGATGCCGGCGGCGCTGGCCTCGCGCGCCGAGGCGCTGGGCAAGGCGTTCGTCGCCTCGCTGACCATGGGGGCCGGGCAGTTCTGCACCAACCCCGGCATCCTGCTGGCGGTGGACGGGCCGGACCTCGACCGCTTCGTCGATGTTGCGGTGGAGGCCATCGGCGGCAGCGCCGCCTCGACCATGCTGACGCCGGGCATCCATGCCGCCTTCGACAGCGGCGTCGCCAAGCTGGCCGGCAGCGGCGAGGTGGAGACTCTGGCCCGCGGTCTGGCGTGCAGCGGGCCGAACCAGGCACAGGCGGCCTTCTTCACCACGACGGCGGAGGCCTTCCTGGCCGACACGGCGTTGCAGGAGGAGGTGTTCGGCGCCGCCTCGCTGCTGATCCGCTGCGCGGACGTGGCGGCGATGACGGCGGTGGCGGAAAGGCTGGAAGGGCAGTTGACGGCGACCTTGCAGATGGATGGGGCGGACAAGGCGGCGGTGGCCGGTCTGATCCCGACGCTGGAGCGCAAGGCCGGCCGCATCCTGGCGAACGGCTGGCCGACCGGGGTGGAGGTCTGCCACGCGATGGTGCATGGCGGCCCGTTCCCGGCGACCTCGGACCCGCGCAGCACCTCGGTCGGCACGCTGGCGATCCGCCGCTTCCTGCGCCCGGTCTGCTACCAGGACATCCCGGCAGAGCTGCTGCCGGAGGCTTTGCGCGACGGCAACCCGCTTGGGCTGTGGCGGCGCATCGACGGGACTTTGGGACAGGAGTGACCGCCGGTCCGAGATGACCAGGGCCAGGACCAGGGCCGGGACCGACCGGCACCAGCAACCCGCAACGGCTGCGTCAGAGGGAGCGCTGACGCGGAGGACACCGTCGGATCCGGCCCCGCGCCGGGCCTGACGGTCGGGCAGGGCGTGCGTCTGACGCATCGCCGAAGTATCGCTCCCACCCAGTGCATCGAAGCAAAAACAAACCGCATTTAGAGGAAACGCAAATGGTGAGATCAGCTCTGCTGCTTGGCGCAGCCACCCTTTCGCTCGCCTGCGTCATGGCGACCGGCTCGGCTTCCGCTCAATCGAAGTTCGACATCATGCTGGGCGGCGACGCCTATTTCGAGGGCGGTTACGTCAACCAGGATCGCGACAGCGGCCAGCGCAACACCGAGTTCCGCAACCGCCTGCGCCTGCTGGTGACGCCGAAGGCCAAGGCCGACAACGGGCTGGAATATGGCGCCCGCATCCGCCTGCTGGCGGAGAACGGCACCAACAACGCCCGCACCGTCACCAACGACCGCGCCTTCATCTTCGTCAACGGCGGCTTCGGCGTCCTGCATCTGGGCGTCGAGAACGGCCCGTCCGACGACAGCGGCATCATCGCCCCGTCCGACTGGGGCACCGGCGGCGTCGACGGCTCCTTCCCGTCCTGGCTCGGCAACAGCGCGGCCAACGCGCCGGTCACCATCGGCAACATCCGCGCGCTGATCTCCGGCAACAGCGCCACCCGCGCCACCTACTGGACCCCGGAGATCGCCGGCTTCAAGCTCGGCGCCTCCTACCAGCCGGCGTCGGACAGCAGCAACACCGACGTCAACCGCTCCAAGCTGGCGCTCGCCTCGGCCAACCGCACCGGTGCCTATCGCGACGTCTATGAAGTGGGCGGCACCTACACCAACACGCTGGGCGGCGTCGCGGTCAACGGCAGCCTGTTCTATCTCGGCGGCGAGGCCAAGAACTCCACCACCACCCCGGCGCAGCAGTTCGACAAGCTGTCCTCCACCCATGCCGGCCTGACGCTGGCCTATGCCGGCTTCAAGATCGGCGGCAGCTATGCCTGGTCGGGCGACAGCGGCTATGCCAAATCCAGCGCTGCCATCGTCAGCCGCGAGAAGCAGGATGTCTGGACCGCCGGCGCGCAGTACACCTTCGGCCCCACCACGCTGGGCGTCGGCTACCTGAACGCCAAGGACGCCGGCGACCTGACGGTGCGCGGCCGCAGCAAGTTCGAGCTGTTCACCGTCGGCGCCAAATATGTCGTCGCTCCCGGCTTCAGCCTCGCGCCGGAATACAACCACTTCAAGCTCAGCTCCGACGTCGCCGCCAACAGCGACAAGGGCGACATCTTCATCATCCGGACCGATCTGGCCTTCTGACAGCCTGTCGTTCCGAAAAGGCCGACCGACGTCCCGGCCTTTCCGTCTCTTTCGTCTTCGCGCCGCCGCGGTGTTTCTCTCCATCCCGCCGCGGTGGTTGCGTCCCGGCGCGCTCTCCCTCGGGTGCGTCGGCCCCGGTCCAGACTGGAACGGGGTCATCTCACGGCCGGGCGGCACTCCGCTGCCCGGCCGTTTTTTTTGACCGGATTTCGAGCTGAAGCCTCTGCCGGACATATCCTTTTCGGCATCGCATCGGTTGAGAATCGTATTGGACAGTTATGGTTCTGAGTACTTAAAGTAGGCAAGACGAACAATTCCGGACCGGGCCGCGATCACGATCTTCCAGCGCCCCGTCCCGTCGCGTGCCTCTCGTCCCTTATCCATCGCGCACCGCAATAAAACCTCGCCATAAACACTCAGGGAGTGAATCGGATGTCCAGGAAATGGGTGATCTCCGCCGCCACCGCCGCTGCGGCCCTGTTCATCGGGCTCGGCGCCGTCCAGGCCGCCGACAAGAAGCTGGTGGTCGGCTTCTCGCAGATCGGTTCTGAGTCGGGCTGGCGCGCGGCCGAGACCAAGACCGCCAAGGCGGAGGCCGACAAGCGCGGCATCGACCTGAAGATCTCCGACGCCCAGCAGAAGCAGGAGAACCAGATCAAGGCGGTGCGCTCCTTCGTCGCCCAGGGCGTCGATGCGATCTTCATCGCGCCGGTGGTGGCGACCGGCTGGGATTCGGTGCTGAAGGAGGCCAAGGAGGCGAAGATCCCGGTGGTGCTGCTCGACCGCCAGATCGAGACCAAGGACCAGAGCCTGTACATGACCGCCGTCACCTCCGACACCGTGCATGAAGGCCGGGTGGCCGGCGAATGGCTGGCCAAGCAGACCGGCGGCAAGTGCGCGGTGGTCGAGCTGCAGGGCACCGTCGGCTCGTCGCCGGCCATCAACCGCAAGAAGGGCTTCGACGAGATCGTCGCCAAGAATCCCGGCATGAAGATCGTCCGCACCCAGTCCGGCGACTTCACCCGCGCCAAGGGCAAGGAGGTGATGGAGAGCTTCATCAAGGCCGAGAATGGCGGCAAGGGCATCTGCGCCGTCTATGCCCACAACGACGACATGGCCGTCGGCGCCATCCAGGCGATCAAGGAAGCCGGGCTGAAGCCGGGCAAGGACATTCTGGTCGTCTCCATCGACGGCGTGCCGGACATCTTCAAGGCGATGGCGGAAGGCGAGGCGAACGCCACGGTCGAGCTGACGCCGAACATGGCCGGCCCGGCCTATGACGCGCTGATTGCCTTCAAGAAGGACGGCAAGGCGCCGCCGAAGTGGATCCAGACCGAATCGGCCCTGTTCACCCCGGACACCGCCAAGGCCGAGTACGAGCGCCGCAAGGACGCCTACTGATTTGGTCTGACGTTCGGGGCCGCGGGGGCATCTCCCCGCGGCCCCACACATTTCGTTGTGCATCCGGCGAGGTCCGCCATGACGGCATCCACCGCTCCCCCTTCCGCTCCCCTGCTGGCGATCCGGGGCCTGTCGAAGGCGTTCCTCGGCGTGCAAGCGCTCGACGGCGTCGATTTCACCCTGCGCCATGGCGGAGATCCATGCCCTGCTGGGCGAGAACGGCGCCGGGAAATCGACGCTCATCAAGACGCTGACCGGCGTCTACCAGCGCGACAACGGCACCGTGGCGCTGGAGGGGCGGGAGATCGCACCCCGCGGGGTGGAGGAGGCGCAGCGCCTGCACATCGGCACCGTCTATCAGGAGGTCAATTTGCTGCCGAACCTGTCGGTGGCGGAAAACCTGTTCCTCGGCCGCCAGCCGATGCGCTGGGGGCTGGTCGACCGCGGCGCCATGCGGCGGCGGGCGCGGGCGGTGCTGCAACCCTATGGCCTGTCCGTCGACGTGACGGCGCCGCTCGGGCGCTTCTCGGTCGCGACGCAGCAGATCATCGCCATCGCCCGCGCGGTCGACATGTCGGCCAAGGTGCTGATCCTCGACGAGCCGACCGCCAGCCTGGATGCGCAGGAGGTGGCGGTGCTGTTCAAGGTGATGCGCACCCTGCGCTCGCGCGGGATCGGCATCGTCTTCGTCACCCATTTCCTCGACCAGGTCTATGAGGTCTGCGACAGCATCACCGTGCTGCGCAACGGCCGGCTGGTGGGCGAGCGGCGCACGGCCGACCTGCCGCGCCTCGACCTCGTCGCCATGATGCTGGGGCGGGAGCTGGAGGCGGTGGCCCACCGCATCGACCTCGGCCCGGCGGAGGTCGACAGCCGTCCGCCGCTGGCCAGCTTCAAGGGATTCGGCAAGGCGCGCAGCGTCGAGCCCTTCGACCTCGACATCCGCCCCGGCGAGGTGGTGGCGCTGGCGGGGTTGCTGGGCTCCGGCCGGACGGAGACGGTGCGGCTGGTCTTCGGCATGGACCGCGCCGACCGGGGCGAGGCGACGGTGGACGGGCAGGCGGTGCGGCTCAAGGGGCCGCGCGACGCCGTACGGCTCGGCTTCGGCTTCTGCCCGGAGGACCGCAAGAAGGAGGGCATCGTCGGCGAGCTGTCGGTGCGCGAGAACATCATCCTGGCGTTGCAGGCGCGGCAGGGCTGGCTGAAGCCGATCCCGCGCCGCCGTCAGGAGGAGATCGCCGACCGCTTCATCCGCCTGCTCGACATCCGCACGCCGGACGCCGAACGGCCGATCCAGCTGCTGTCAGGCGGCAACCAGCAGAAGGCGCTGCTGGCGCGCTGGCTGGCGACCGAGCCGCGGCTGCTGATCCTCGACGAGCCGACGCGCGGCATCGATGTCGGGGCGCATGCCGAGATCATCCGCCTGATCGAGCGGCTGTGCGCCGACGGCATGGCGCTGCTGGTCGTCTCGTCGGAGCTGGAGGAGATCGTCGCCTACAGCCGCCGCGTCGTCGTGCTGCGCGACCGCCGCCATGTGGCGGAACTGAGGGGAGGAGAGGTCAGCGTGGAGCGCATCGTCGCCGCCATCGCGTCGGAGACGCCGAATGTAGCCGGATCGGGTGCAGAGGTGCGGCAATGACGCTGTCCGCGCCCGGCCCGGCGCGCAACCTGCCGCAATATGGCGCGCTGATCGCCGTCCTGCTGGCCAACTGGCTGCTGTTTCCCGATTTCTTCGCCATCCGTCTCCAGGATGGCCGGCTGTTCGGCAGCCTGATCGACGTGCTGAACCGCGGCGCCCCGGTGGCGCTGCTCGCCATCGGCATGACCATGGTCATCGCCACCCGCGGCGTCGATCTGTCGGTCGGCGCGGTCATGGCGATCTCCGGCGCCATCGCCGCCACCATGACCGGGGCGGGCTGGAGCCTGCCGGCGGTGCTGGCGGCGTCGCTGGCCGCCGGCCTGCTGTGCGGGCTGTGGAACGGCGTGCTGGTGGCGGTCCTGCGCATCCAGCCGATCATCGCCACCCTGATCCTGATGGTCGCCGGCCGCGGCATCGCCCAGCTGGTGACGGAGGGGCAGATCGTCACCTTCACCAGCCCGGCGCTCGCCTTCATCGGCAGCGGGTCCTTCCTGACCGTGCCGATGCCGGTGGTGCTGACCATCGTCGTGCTGGCGGTGACGGCTCTGCTGGTGCGGGCGACCGCGCTGGGGCTGATGATCGAGGCGGTCGGCGTCAACCGGCTGTCCAGCGCCGGAGCCGGCGTCAACACGCCGGTGGTGCTGGTCGCCGTCTATGTCTGGTGCGGGCTGTGCGCGGCGGTGGCCGGGCTGATCGTCACCGCCGACATCCGCGGCGCCGACGCCAACAATGCCGGGCTGTGGCTGGAGCTGGACGCCATCCTGGCGGTGGTGGTCGGCGGCACCTCGCTGCTCGGCGGGCGCTTCGGGCTGGTGCTGTCGGTGGTGGGCGCGCTGATCATCCAGGCGATGAACACCGGCATCCTTCTGAGCGGCTTCAAGCCGGAATTCAACCTGATCGTCAAGGCGGGCGTCCTGCTGGTCGTCCTGCTGCTGCAATCGCCGACGCTGACCCTGTTCCTGCCGCGGCCCAAGGGCGCCCGGCCGATCGGAACGGTCAAGCCGCCGGTGGCGCCGACCAGCGGAGGGGCGAAACCATGACCGGTGCACTCCAGCGCTTTCTGCCGCTGATCGTCACCACCGCCGTGCTGGTGGTGGGTTTCCTGATCTGTGCGGCGCAGTTCCCCAACTTCGCCTCCTGGCGGGTGGTGGCCAACCTTCTGACCGACAACGCCTTTCTCGGCATCACCGCGGTCGGCATGACCTTCGTCATCCTGTCCGGCGGCATCGACCTGTCGGTGGGGGCGGTGATCGGCTTCACCACCGTGCTGCTGGCCGTGTTGATCGAGCATGGCGGCTGGCACCCGGTTCCCGCCTTCGCGGTGGCGCTGATCGCCGCCGGCGGCTTCGGGGCGGCGATGGGCGGGGTGATCCATGTCTTCCAGATGCCGCCCTTCATCGTCACGCTGGCCGGCATGTTCATCGCCCGCGGGCTGGGCTTCGTCCTGACCACCGACTCCGTGCCGATCAACCATCCGCTCTATGGCGAGTTGAACGACATGGCGCTGCGCTTCGACTTCGGGCTGAAGCTGAGCCTGCCGGCGCTGCTGATGCTGGGGGTGATGGTCGCGGCGGTGGTGCTGGCGCACTGGACGCGCTTCGGCGCCAACCTCTATGCCTTGGGCGGCAACCGGCAATCGGCGGAGCTGATGGGCGTGCCGGTGGCGCGGACGACGGTGGCGGTCTATGCCTTGTCCGGGCTGCTGGCCGGTCTGGCCGGGATCGTCTTCTCGCTCTACACCGGCGCCGGCTATTCGCTGGCGGCGACGGGGGTGGAGCTGGACACCATCACCGCGGTGGTGATCGGCGGCACGCAGCTGACCGGCGGCTACGGCTATGTCGTCGGCACCTTCGTCGGCGTGCTGATCCAGGGGCTGATCCAGACCTACATCACCTTCGACGGAACTTTGAGCAGCTGGTGGACCAAGATCGCCATCGGCGTGCTGCTGTTCGTCTTCATCCTGTTGCAGAAGGGTCTGCTGACGGTCTGGGCCGGCCGCGGCGGCGAACCGGCGGAGGCGTGATGCCCATCGAGAGTTTCCTGTTCGACACGGTGGATGGCCTGGGCGAGGGGCGGCCGGTGGAGGGCTTCACCCTCTCCGCCGGCGGGCTGGAGGCGACGGTGGTCGCCCATGGCGCCCGGCTGGTGCGGATGCTGGTGCCCGGCCGAGACGGAACACCTGCCGACGTGGTGCTGGGTTTCGACCGGGTGGCGGAGTATCTGGCGAGCGACGCCTATTTCGGCGCCACCTGCGGCCGTTACGGCAACCGCATCGGCGGCGCGGCCTTCACGCTGGACGGGGTGCGCTACGGTCTGGCCGTCAACGAGCCACCGAACCAGCTGCATGGCGGGCCGGACGGGTTCGACCGGCGGATCTGGCAGGCGGAGGCCGATGCGGCGGAGAACGCCGTCACCTTCACGCATGAGTCGCCCGATGGCGACCAGGGCTATCCGGGGACGCTGACGGCGACGACGCGCTACCGGCTGACCGACGACGGGGTGCTGGACATCCTCATGACGGCGACGACCGACCGGCCGACCATCGTCAACATCGTCCATCACAGCTACTGGAACCTTGCCGGCCACGCGTCGGGCGACCTGCGCGACCAGCGACTGACGGTGCAGGGCGGCTTCACCACGCCGGTCGGTGCCGACCTGATCCCGACCGGGGAGGTGCGGCCGGTGGACGGCACCCCCTTCGATCTGCGCGGCGGTGTCGCATTGGGCGAGGCGCTGGACGCCGTCGGCGGCTTCGGCTTCGACCACAACTGGTGCCTGGAGGGGCCGGCGGGGGAACTGCGGCCGGTGGCGCTGCTGGAGCATCCCGCCAGTGGCCGGCGGATGGAGCTGGCGACCGACCAGCCGGGTTTGCAGGTCTACACCGGCGGCTATCTCAGCGAGAAAATCGTCGGCAAGGGCGGGCAGCCCTATTGCCGCTTCGCCGGGCTGGCGCTGGAGAGCCAGCGCTTCCCCGGCAGCCCGAACATAGGCCATTTCCCTTCGGCCCGGCTCGATCCCGGCGAGACCTACCGCCATCGCATGCAGCTGCGATTCCGGGCGGGCTGAGCGCAGGGCGGGAACCGTCCCGAGGCTTCGCGGGTTCATCCAAGGCACGGCAGCGGCTCCGCTGCCGCCCCTGCGATGATGCCCACGACGCCGGAAGGAATGGTCGACATGGCCGCGATGCCTGACGCCGCCCGCCCAACTCCCAATCTCCAGTCCAGCCAGTCCAGCCAGCCCTGCGCCGATCCGATCCTGGTGCCCGGCCGGACCTGCTGGCGGATGGAGACGGCGGACCGCGTGGCGGTGATCATCGACGCCGCCGCCTATTTCGCCCGGATCAAGGCGGCCATCCTCAATGCTCGCCACACGGTGATGCTGATCGGCTGGGATTTCGACACCCGGATCAAGCTGGAGCCCGACGATCCGATGCCGGGCGTGCCGAACGAGCTGGGCGATTTCCTGAGCTGGATCGTCCGGGTGCGGCCGGAGCTGACCATCAACGTGCTGAAATGGGATCTGGCGGTCCTGAAGATGCCGTTCCGCGGCGGGACGCCACTGGTGCTGCTCGACTGGATCAGCAGCCGGCGCCTGCGCTTCCGCCTGGATTCCGCCCATCCGCCCGGCGCCTGCCACCACCAGAAGATCGCCATCATCGACGATGCGCTGGCCTTCTGCGGCGGCATCGACATGACCACCGACCGCTGGGACACGCCCGACCACAGCGATGGCGATCCCCGGCGGGTGCGGCCGAACGGCGAGGCCTATGGTCCCTTCCATGACGTGACCACCGCCGTCGATGGCGCTGCGGCGCGGGCGCTGGGGGAGTTGGCGAGGGAGCGCTGGCACCGGGCGACCGGCGAGCTGCTGACCCCGCCGCCGGCGGTCCCGGCCTTCTGGCCCGAGGATCTGGAACCCGACTTCCGCGATCTTCCGGTCGCCATCGCCCGCACCGATCCGATGGCGGACCATGAGGGGACGCAGAAGACCGGCAAGCGCGGCGTGCGCGAGATCGAGGCGCTGTATCTGGCCGCCATCGCCGCAGCGCGCGATTTCATCTATCTGGAAAGCCAGTATTTCGCCTCGCAGAAGATCGTCGGCGCCATCATCGACCGGCTGTCGGAGCCCGACGGGCCCGAGGTGGTGGTGATCAATCCTGAACGCACGCCGGCCTGGATCGAGGAGGAGTCGATGGGCAGCGCCCGCTCGCTGCTGCTCCAGCGGCTGCACGAGGCCGTCGCCAACCCGCGCTTCCGCATTCTGGCGCCGGTGACCGAGGGCGGCGAGGGCATCTATGTCCATGCCAAGGTGCTGGTGGTCGACGACCGGCTGCTGCGGGTGGGGTCGTCCAACATCAACAACCGGTCCCAGGGGCTGGACACCGAATGCGACCTCGCCATCGAGTGCGCGCCGGGCGAACGGCCGGAGGTCTGCCGCTCCATCCGCTCGGTCCGCACCCGCCTGATGGCGGAGCATCTCGGCGTCTCCGTCGAGGATGTGGAGCGCACGGAGGAGGCGACCGGATCGCTGACCGCCACCATCGACCGGCTGGTCCGCCCGGCCGGGCGTTCGCTCCGCCCGCTGGAGCCGCAACCGCTGACCGAGACGGAACGCAAGCTGGTGGAGGAGCGGCTGCTCGACCCCGACCGTCCGGAGCCGATGGCGACCACCATCCTGCGCGGGGCGACGGTGTTCGGCGACGTGAACCGGACGGCATGGCGCATCGGCGCCGGGGTGGCCGCGGCGGCGGCGCTGGGGGTCGGACTGGCCCTTCTGGCCCGCCGGAACGGGCGCCGAAAAAAAATGCATGGAGAGTGAATTCTCTGCTTGCGGGCCGCGATCCATCCCGCTACATAAGCGCTCCCCGCGGCGCCCAACGCGGTGCGGGGAAAAGCGCTTGTGGCGGAATTGGTAGACGCGCTAGGTTCAGGTCCTAGTGGCTGAAAGGCCGTGGGGGTTCGAGTCCCTCCAAGCGCACCAACACTTCAAGTGTTGGTGTATGAGGTGCAGAAGTATAGTGGGGCCATAGCTCAGCTGGGAGAGCGCTACAATGGCATTGTAGAGGTCAGGAGTTCGATCCTCCTTGGCTCCACCACTTCTGAAGAGTTTGGGTAGGTTTAGGTCTTGTCTGTCGGGGTGATGCCTTGTATAAGGCGCCGCTCCTCAGCGCGGGTGTAGCTCAGTTGGTTAGAGCGCCGGCCTGTCACGCCGGAGGCCGCGGGTTCAAGTCCCGTCACTCGCGCCACTTTGCGGGCGTAGCTCAGGGGTAGAGCACAACCTTGCCAAGGTTGGGGTCGAGGGTTCGAATCCCTTCGCCCGCTCCATGACTGGAGCGACAGTTTTGGGTTCCCGTGGTCTCGTAGCTCAGCGGGAGAGCACTACGTTGACATCGTAGGGGTCACTGGTTCAATCCCAGTCGGGACCACCATTCTGAAGGCCGCCAACCGGAACGGGTTGGCGGCCTTCGCCGTTTCCGGGCCTCTTGCAGCACCTGTGCGATCCCCCGCCGGCCTGTCCGCTCCGCCCTCAAATCTCCGCCGGCGGCCTGACCGGGACCGGCCCGCCCGCAATGGGGGGAGGGGCCGGCAGCGACCGCAACGACGCCCGCGCCGCCTCGCGCATCGGGGCGAAGCCATCCTCCGGAAAGCGGCGGATCAGCGTCTGGTAGGACGCGCGCGCCACCTCCGGGCAGTTCAGGATGCGGAACCGGTCGCCCTGGCGCAGCAGGGCGGCGGCCTCGTCGGTCATCGGATGGCCGGCGATGGAGGAGGCGACTCCGTACCAGCGCCCATAGGCCGACCACAGCTCGCGCACGGCACTGCCGTCGCATCGGCCGGCGGTCAGCGCTTTTTCAAGGGCTTGGCGGTAATCGCTGTCGGGAGCCTGCGACACTTGCGCGCAGCCTCCGAGCGCAAACAGGCAAGCAGCGGCTGCGGCCGCCCCAAGGACGGACAGCGTCGTTCCGGACATGGAACCTCCTCAAACGCGGGTGCCCGGGGACCCTAGGACATCAGGGTTAAACCAGCGTTCATGTTTGTAAGCGTTGGTTTTCTGTTTCATCACCAACGTTAACCATAGGTGGCGGGTGAATTAATGGTTGTTTGCAGCGATCACTCGAAATTCGCATAGAGTTTCCAAGTAAAACCCCACATGAATAAAAATTTATCCAGTCTTTAGTCGAACGGAACCATTAAAACCACGTAAAACCAGGGTTGTGCCTATGTCTATCCGGGTAACCCAATCTGTTGACATGTTGCCTTTGGATAGGTTCTTTTGGAGCTGTGATAAGCATGTGACATCAGCGCAATTGCGTAAAAAACAATGCTTTATCTGCGCTTGCTCGACAATGGAGAATCCAATGCAGGCTTTGCTGATTGAGCCAGCCGATCTGATCGCCGACGCCATCGGCAAGCAACTCGCCCTGTGCAAGGTTAACCATGACCGCCTGGACCTGAATGGCCTGCGCGATCTGGTGGGCGGGCATGGCTCCGTCGACATCACGCACGACGCGATCATCATCGGCGATGTCGGCGACACCGAGGCCTGCGTCGCCATGCTGCGCGCCCGCAACGTGACCGCCGCGATCATCTGCCTGATCGAGCGCCGCTGCGCCAACACCACCGCCGGCATCCTGCGGGCCGGGGCCGACGACGTGCTGGTGAAGCCGGTCGTCAGCACCGAGATCCGTGCCCGGCTGGAGGCGATCCGCCGCCGCTCCTACGGGCTGACCAGCAACGCGGTGACGGTGGGCCGCCTGACCGTCTTCCTCGACGGCCGCGACCCGGAGGTGGACGGCGAACGCCTGCGCCTCAGCCAGCGCGAACATGCCATCCTGTCGGTGCTGGCGCTCAACCACCGCCGCGTGGTGTCGAAGGAGCACATCTACGAGGAGGTCTACGGCCTGTCCGGCTCCGACCCGCTCGACAAGGTGATCGACGTCTATATCTGCAAGCTGCGCAAGAAGATCGACACGGCGACCGGCGGCGGCCGCTACATCGAGACGGTCTATGGCCGCGGCTACAAGTTCGAGGCGCCGCCCGACCATGTCGCCCCCGACCGTGGCCAGCTGATGCTGGACCGCTGGTCGAACGCCGGCGCGCTGGCCGGAGCCCGCGTGCCCTTCATCCCGCCGGTTGTCCCCGGCAGCGCCGCCCGCGCCGTCGGGCGCTGACCGTCCGCTTCACGTCGTCTGCCCGCCCATAACCGAAAACACCGTCCGCCCCGAACGCCTCCGATTTTTTACCCCGGCTTAAACCGGCCCGGTCATCCTCTAATTCGCCGCTCGCGCCCCCGCACACCAGATCGGGAAGGCCGGCGTGAATGGCCCCGGCGTCAGAAAGGCGCCATGCATCTCGCGAATGGAGATACCCATGGCCTCGATTATGACGAACACCTCCGCCATGACCGCGCTGCAGACCCTGCGTCGCGTGACCGGGGATCTGGAGACCACGCAGGACCGCATCTCGACCGGCCTGAAGGTCAACAACGCCAAGGACAATGCCGCCTACTGGTCGATCGCCACGACCATGAAGGCCGACGTCGCCGGCTTCAAGGCGGTCAAGGAATCGCTGGAGCTGGGCTCCGGCACCACCAACACCGCGTCGGTGGCCTCCAAGAACATCGTCGAAAACCTCCAGACGCTGAAGGCCCGCGTCATTGCCGGCCAGACCAACGGCGTCGACAAGTCGCTGATCCAGAACGACGTCGACCAGCTGGTGAAGCTGATCAAGGGCGCCGCCGCCGACGCCTCCTTCAACGGCGACAACCTGCTGCGCGTCACCTACTCCAACGACGGCACGGCCAAGGACAAGAACGTCTCGATCCTCGCCTCGCTGAGCCGCAGCGACGGCAGCGTCGATCCGAGCTACATCGAATTCCAGCGCCAGGACATGCGCGTGGAATCCATCGTCGGCAAGGCCACCATCGAGCAGCAGGTCGACTCGACCAACGACCTGAAGGCGTCCGTCGGCATCAAGCTGGGCGCGCCGGACACCACCTTCATCGACGGCCAGAACCTGGGCCTCGGTGCCATGACGCTGACGGTCACCAAGGAGGACGGCAGCAAGGTCGACGTTTCGGTCGACCTGTCGGCGCAGACCTACGACACCGATCTGGCCACCACCCAGGGCAACTTGGTGACGGCCGTCAACGCTGCCTTGAACACCGCCGGCGCCGACTTCCAGGTCGCCTTCAACGGCGACACGCTGGAATTCACCGACCAGGACGTGAACGCCGACGGCAACTTCACCGCCCAGGTGTCCGGCCTGTGGGTCGGCTCGAAGGAAAGCGACGCCTTCGGCGGGCTCGCCGACCTGACCCAGATCGACGTGGTCAACAACTCGAAGAAGTCGCTTGAGGTCATCAACAAGCTGCTCGACAGCGCCATCGGCAAGGCGTCGGTCATCGGCTCCATCGAGAACCGCGTGTCGGTGCAGAACGACTTCGTGTCGAAGCTGACCGACTCGATGAACAAGGGCATCGGCGCCCTGGTCGATGCCGACATGAACGAGGAATCGAGCCGCCTGCAGGCCCTTCAGGTCCAGCAGCAGCTCGCCATCCAGGCTCTGTCCATCGCCAACCAGGGTCCGCAGAACATCCTGTCGCTGTTCCGCTAAGTCCCCTCGCGGGCGGCACCATCGTCCAATCCCCTGGACGATGGCGCCGCCCCGTCGGCCATGCCCGTTCATCCCGCCCGCCGCGGACCGGAGCGGGCATCGCCGACGGCCATCCGCGTCCGCCATCGAACCCACCGCAACCGGTCCGGCTTCCCGCCGCCAAGGACCCCACCGCAGGGGTGCGCCCATGAGCATCGCCGCCTACCACCAGACCATCGCCGAGTGCGACGATCCGCGAAAGATCGAGTACCGGGTGTTCCTGCGAATCACCCTGGCGCTGGAGAACAACCGCGACGCCGACTGGCGCTCCGCCGCACTGAAGGACGCGCTGTGGCGGAACCTGGAGCTGTGGAACACGCTCCGCGCCGACCTGCTGGAGGACGGCAATGCCCTGCCGGAGGGCTTGCGCGCCGGACTGGTCTCGCTCTCCTTCGCGGTGAACCGCAACACCCAGCGGGTCCTGCGCGGGGAGGGCGGCATCGACCTGCTGCTCCATATCAACCGCTCGGTGATGCAGGGCCTGCAAGGGGCGGTCCAGGGGGCGGCGCAAGCCGTTTCGCCCGCGCTGGAACTGGCGACGGAGGATTTGTCCTATGGCACTTAAGCTGCGCCTGAAGCCGTGCGAGCGCGTGGTCATCAACGGCTGCGTCGTGCAGAACGAGAACCGCCGCTACACCCTGACGATCTCCAACTTCGCCCAGATCATCCGCGGCAGCGACATCCTGCAGGAAGAGGATGCGGTGACCCCGGTGCGCCGCGCCTATTTCCTGATCCAGAGCATGCTGCTCGATCCCGAGATCGCCGCCAATGGCAGCGGTGCCGTGGCGGCGATGATGGCGCAGCTCTACACCGCCTTCGCCCGTCCCGACATGCAGGACCGCATCGCCCGCGCCATGGGCCATATCGGCGAGCGCGACTATTACAAGGCGCTGTCCGCCCTGCGCCCGGTGATGGAGTATGAGGGCACGCTGCTGGCGGCCCCGTCCCCGGCGTCTCCCTCCGCCCCCGCGGCCTCCTTCCAGGCGGACGGGATCGGCCATCACGCGGGAGGATGACGCCATGCCGACCCCCGTCACCGGCGTGACCGGCCCGTCCGGCGACCGCGCCACCACCACCAGCGCCGACATCATCGCCGAAGCGCGCCAGCGCCAGGCCGACCGGCTGCGCGCCGCCCAGGCCGAGACGGCCAAGCCGGTGGAGGCGGCCGAGCGCGCCCAGCAGACCACCGCCGCGAAAGCGGACACATCCGAGGCGGAGGCGAAGCACGCCGCCCGGCCCTACCGCGTCAACCTCGATCCCGACACGAGGCGGCTCTACACCGAGGTGCTCGACACCGCGACCGGGGAGGTCATCATGCGCATCCCCGCCGGCTATGGTGCCGAAACCGACGCGGCCGACGAGGGTCCCGTCCTTCCGCAGGGCGAGGGCGGCCGGGACGGGGAGGTCGAGGCATGACGACGCTCGTCGATCTGCGGATGGTCAGCAAGAACCACGACCGCTACGAACAGGCGGTGCGCAGCCGCCCGGCGGTGCAGCGCGCCATCGCCTATTTCCAGGACAACATCGGCAAGATCGCCAGCACCGAAGACTTCATGAAGGACGACAAGCTCTACCGCTTCGTCCTCGACGCCTTCGACCTCGGCAGCCAGGCCAAGTCGCGCGGCCTGATCCGCAAGGTTCTGGAAGAAGGGGTCAGCGACCAGTATTCCACCGCCAACCGGATGAGCGACACCAAGTTCCGCGAGATGGCGACCATCCTGGGCTTCGCCGAGAATGGCGGCGCCAACCTGAAGCAGCCGGCCGTCGTCCAGGCCATCGTCGACCGCTATGTCGCCGTGACGCTGGAGGTGGAATCGGAGGACAGGAACCCGGCGGTGCGGCTCGGCCTCTATTTCCAGCGGCGGTCGGCCAACATCACCAACTGGTATCAGGTCATGGCCGACAATGCCCTGCGCAAGGTGGTCTATACCACGCTGGGGCTGCCCGACCAGACGGCGCTGCTGGATGTCGACAAGCAGAAGGCGCTCCTGGAAAAGCGGATGGACATCGCCGACCTGAAGAGCCCGGACAAGGTCGCCAAGTTCCTCGACCGCTTCGCCGCGATGTACGACATGCAGAACGGCGGCGCCGCCGCCACCGCCGCCATGCCGTCCATCCGGCCGATCTCCCGCAGCGGACGGGCCTCGGTCATCTCCATCGATCCGTCCATCACCATGACGCTGATGAGGTTCCCGCGCTTCTGACAGGGCCGCGGGACTCGCCCGGGCGGGAGGAGTCCAGCCGTGCAGACGCCACCCGGCATTCAACAGGACCGCAGGTCCGGGGATCAACTGGACCGCAGGTCCGGCGACCAGCAGGACCGAAAGCCCCGCGACCGCATCCGTCCGCCCGCCACCACCGGCGCCGCCGCCGTGCCTCTGCGCGGTGCATCCGCCGAGGAGGATGATGACGGGCGCGACGCGCTGCACATCCTGCCGCTGTCGATCCTGCCGCTGGAAACGCCGGGGCTGCGCCGGGCGCGGCTGATCAAGAATGTCCGGCTGGAGACGGTGGCGGAGCTGTTCAACGACGCCCAGACCGGCAGCGGCCAGATCCGCATCGACCAGCTGTCGAAATGCTTCGGCATCGACGGCCCGGAATTCCGCCGCGACCTGCGCAAGATCGTGCAGATCGCCGAGGCCGCCAGCTTCGACGTCTACAGCCTGCGGCTGGAGCTGCGCCGCCTGAACATCGACGTGGAGGAGGCTGCGGCACTCCGCCTGTCGGCCGCCAAGCGGGCCGAGCTGACCAGCTACATGCGCGTCTTCACCCGGCCGCTGGTGGAGCATGTCTATGGCGTGCAGGGGGCGGACATCGCCAGCATGGACGAGCTTGTCCGCCTGTTCGCCCAGCCCGACGTGGAGGAGGCGCGGCGCCGCCTGCAACTGACCGCCGACCGGCTCGACATTCCGCTGGGGGAGATTCCGGCCTTCCTCGAGGACTATGCCGACATCTTCCTGTCGCTGGCCTATTTCAAGCGCTGCCTGGACGACATCGTGCCCGACGTGCAGGGCTTCCTCGGCTGGATGGCGGAGCTGTATCAGGTCAGCGAGGTGCGCCGCGACGCCCGCCAGGGCCGCATGCTGGACGACATCGGCCATGACCTGACCGACATCGCCACCTCGATCACCGGGCGCTTCGAGAGCTTCGACAACCGCTCCCGCGACTTCTGGCGCGACATCAACCCGGAAAGCTTCCGCAGCATCCGCGACCTGATCGTCACCCATCATCTGACCATCGGCGGGGTGCTGTGCGGGCTGGCGGTGAAGATGAATCTGTGGAAGCACCGCTTTTCGCGCGGCGGCGGCCCGGTGCGGCGGCTGGAGTTCATCCGCTCGGAAATCCTGCCGGGGCTCGCCCACATCAAGACCATCGAGCAGACCTCCCGCAACAACATGGGCTGGTGAGGGGGCGGCACAAATCTCGCTGCCGCACCCTTGTTTCGAGCGACGAACTCCACATCTAACCGAATGTCGGCGGTGACGCCGTCGCCCCAGTGCCTTTCCCAGTACGATCCCGCGTGACGGGGCCATTGCCCGGCCGGTGCTACAACTTCGGTGATCTTCCCTTGATCTAAGTTCCCCGGTTCGGCCCCCCGCTGCGGGCGTGCCGACGTTATCCTCTCCGATCCCGTGACGCGCAGGCTGCCGCGACCCTCCCCCGTGCCGCGGCGCCGCCGGTGGGATCGGAGAGGACCCCCTTTTCCCGATTTCCGAGCGCGGCATCCGCCAGGGATGCGCGCATGCCCCCGCGCATCCGGCGCCGGGGCGGCGACAAGGAACCCCATGGGTACGCATCAGAACACCGACTCCAAAACCATCGAAACCCACCGCTCGAATCTGGGCCGCGCTCTCGTCCTCCACCCGGTCCTGCGCGGCGTCGAGACCGCCCGCAGCCCCGAAGCCTCGCTGGAGGAGGCGGTCGGTCTTGCCGCGGCCATCGACCTCGACGTCGTGCAGGCCGCAATCGTCAAGGTCAACCAGCCGCGCCCGGCCACCCTGCTGGGCGGCGGCGCCATCGAGCAGCAGGCCAAGCTGATCGAAGAGGCGCGCGAGGCGGGCGAGCCCATCGACCTCGTCATCGTCGACCATCTGCTGACCCCGGTGCAGCAGCGCAATCTGGAACGGGCCTTCGGCGCCAAGGTCATCGACCGCACCGGTCTGATCCTGGAAATCTTCGGCGCCCGCGCCCGCACCCATGAAGGCCAGCTTCAGGTCGAGCTGGCGTCGCTGACCTACCAGAAGTCGCGGCTGGTGCGGTCCTGGACCCACCTTGAACGCCAGCGCGGCGGCTTCGGCTTCCTCGGCGGTCCCGGTGAATCGCAGCTCGAACTCGACCGCCGTCTGATCGGCAACCGCATCGTCAGGATCAAGCGGGAGCTGGACGACGTCCGCCGCACCCGCGGCCTGCACCGCAAGGCGCGCGCCAAGGTGCCCTATCCGGTGGTGGCGCTGGTCGGCTACACCAACGCCGGCAAGTCCACCCTGTTCAACCGGATGGCCGGCGCCGACGTGTTCGCCAAGGATCTGCTGTTCGCGACGCTGGATCCGACCATGCGGCAGGTGGTCCTGCCGTCGGGGCGCAAGGTGATCCTGTCCGACACGGTGGGTTTCATCTCCGACCTGCCGACCCATCTGGTCGCGGCCTTCCGCGCCACGCTGGAGGAGGTGCAGTCGGCCGACATCATCCTGCATGTCCGTGACATCGCCCATCCCGACACCGAAGCCCAGAAGGCCGACGTGGAGGCGATCCTGGCCGACCTCGGCATCGATCCGGAACGCGACCCGCGCGTGGTCGAGGTCTCCAACAAGATCGACCTGCTGGCCGGGGCGGAGCGTGACGCGGCGCTCGCCCGGGCCGGGCGGGAGGGCAACGCCTGTGCGCTGTCCGCCGCGACCGGCGAGCGTCTGGACACGCTGTTCCGCATCCTCGACGGGCGGATGACCGCCGGCCGCGAGCTGGTGGAACTGGATGTCGAGCATGGCGACGGGGCGACGCTCGCCTGGCTCTACGCCCATGGCGAGGTGGTCGACCGTCGCGACGACGACAGCCACGCCCATCTGCAGGTGGCCATCGAGCCGGCGACGCTGGCCCGTCTGGGCCATGCGGGGCAGGAGCGTGCCACAGCCTGACCGCGATTGCCGGATTTTGAAAAACAGGGGGCTGCCGGAAACGGTGGCCCCTTTTCTTATGACGCGCTCGAAGACCTGTCTGAATTGACGGGCCGGTTCGTCAATATAGGCTATGACCATCTTCATAAATGTACGGTGCTTTAAAGGATTTCCGCACCGATTTAAAAATCAGTTCCGCCGACTGTCCATAGTGCGGAGACTAAGATGTTTGACCGCGCTCCGCAAATATGTATGATCCGGCGCTCGATTTTGTGCGGACGCGCGATTCGCGTTGTGCGAGCAATATGCGCCCGGTTGCCGATTGCCGGCTTTTCTTACCGGGCCCGCAACATTCACTCAGCCGCTTCGTTGTGCCGTGAGCGTCTCGTCACGCTTGCGCTTGGGCGGGCTTGTTTCGGAGTGCCATCATGCAAGGAATCAACAAAACAGTCTCCTTCACTGCCGGAGGATTGATTCTGTTCTTCGTCGCGGTCGCGTCGCTGTTCACCGACTCCTTCGGCGCCCGGGTGTCGGCGGTCCAGGCGGCCATCGTCGGCAATTTCGGCTGGTTCTATGTTCTGAGCGTGGCGGGATTCCTGCTGTTCGCCCTCTGGCTTTTCATCAGCCCTTACAGCTCGGTCAAGCTGGGCAAGGACGACGACGAGCCGGAGTTCAGCTATCCGACATGGTTCGCCATGCTGTTCAGCGCCGGCATGGGCATCGGTCTGCTGTTCTATGGCGTGGCCGAGCCGATGCTCCATTTCTCCAATCCGCGCATCGGCGAGGGCGGAACCCCCGACGCCGCGCGCGAGGCGATGAATCTGGCTTTCCTGCATTGGGGCCTGCATGCCTGGGGCATCTACATCGTCGTCGGACTGGCGCTTGGCTATTTCGCCTATCGCCACGATCTGCCGCTGACCATCCGCTCGGCGCTCTACCCGCTGCTCGGCGACCGCATCCGCGGCTGGCCGGGCCACATCGTCGACATCACCGCAATCGTCGGCACGCTGTTCGGCATCGCCACCTCTCTCGGCCTCGGCGTCACCCAGATCAACGCGGGCTTCGCCTATCTCGGCCTGCTCAATGTCGGAACCACGCAGCAGATGGTGCTGCTCGTGGTCATCACCGCAATCGCCACGGCTTCCGCCGTCAGCGGCGTCGGCAAGGGCATCCGCCGCCTGAGCGAACTGAACATGCTTGGCGGGCTTCTGCTGCTGGCCTTCGTCTTCCTGCTCGGCCCGACGGTGTTCCTGCTGTCCACCCTGGTGGAGAACATCGGCCGCTATCTGTGGACGCTTCCCTACACCAGCTTCCGCACGCTGCCCTATTCCGGCGCGGAATGGCAGGCGAGCTGGACCATGTTCTACTGGGGCTGGTGGATTTCCTGGGCGCCCTTCGTCGGCATGTTCATCGCCCGCGTGTCGCGCGGCCGCACCATCCGCGAATTCATCGGCGGCGTGCTGTTCGCCCCGGTCGCCCTGACCTTCGTCTGGTTCACCGTGTTCGGCGAGACCGCCATCCATATGGAGATGTTCGACGGCGGCGGCATGGCCAAGGCGGTGGCCGACAGCGTGCCGACGGCGCTGTTCGTGATGCTGGACCGGCTGCCGCTGAGCATGATCACCTCCGCCCTCGGCACGCTGATGGTCGTTTGCTTCTTCGTCACCTCGGCCGATTCCGGCGCGCTGGTCATCGACATCATCGGTTCGGGCGGCGACCAGGATCCGCCCATCGCGACCCGCATCTTCTGGGCGGTGCTGTCGGGCGCCGTCGCTGCCGTCCTGCTTCTGGTCGGCGGGTTGCAAGCCCTGCAGACGGCGGCGGTGACAACCGCGTTGCCCTTCACCATCGTCATGGTGCTGATGTGCGTTAGCCTGGTGGTCAGCCTGCGCGAGGAGCGCAGCATCGCCCAGGACCGCCGCGCCGTCCGCGAGTCCCTGGCCCCTGGCGGGGCGGAGTCCGCGCCGGCGCTGCTGGAAGCCGGGGACGACTGGCGGCAGCGGCTCGGCGCGATGGTGGGCCGCCGCACGGCGGTGCAGGTCGCCATTCCCCCCGGCGGAGGCGCTGCCCGGCGGGAGGTGGCCCGCTTCATCGCCGAAACCGCCCAGCCGGCCCTGCGCGACGTGGCGGTCGAGCTGGAGCGGCTCGGCCGGCGGGTGGAGATCGAGACCTCGGCCTTCAGCGCCGGCCTGACCGTGCTGCGCAACGGGCAGGAGGAGTTCTCCTACACCATCCGCGCCCGCGCCTATCACCCGCTGACCTTCGCCTTCCCGGCGTGGGAGGACGATGCCGACCCCTGGCAGCGCCGGGTCGAGGTGATCCTGCGCGGCGGCCTGCACAAGCAGCTGCCCGCCGACCGCACCAGCCGCGAGGCGATCACGCGGGACGTCGTCCAGGAATACGGCAAATGGCTGGGGTGGTGAGCAGCGGTGGCGATCCGCCCGACCTATCCGCCTGATGGCGGTGGGCGGGACACCACGTAGGCGGCGGCTCCCATCATGACCAACCCGGTGCCGGCGAGCACCGGGTAGCCGGGGGAGGACAGGGCCAGGACGGCGAAGCTGGACGACATGCCCCCGACCGCCATGAGTTTCGCCTTCACCGGAATGGCGCCGCGGTCCTGCCACTCGCGGATGGCGCGGCCGAACCGCGGGTCGTTGCGCATCCGCTCGCGCAGTTCGGGATTGCCGCGGGCATAGGCCCAGCCGGCGACCAGCAGGAAGGGGACGGTGGGCAGGATCGGCAGGAAGGCCCCGGCGGTGGCCAACCCGACCGCGCCATGGCCGACCAGCAGCCACAGCCGCCGCCGTCCCTTGCCCATGCCCTGTTCCAGGCCGCTATCCGCATCCATCGTCCGACCGCCCGCTTTCGTGTCTCCCGGCTCCGGTTCATTGAACCGCGCCCGGCGGCACCGCGCAAGCTGGGGCTGGTCACGACGCCGTGCGCACCATCCCCGGCGTGCCGGCCTTGGCCGTCGCCTCCAGGCTGTAGAGCTTCGCCAGCAGCTGCGGCGCCGGCTGTTCGGCCGACGGCGCGGCGACCGCCGCCGCTTCCGTCGTCGGTGCGGATTTGCGGCGCAAGGCCTCCGCCAGCGATTGGGGGGAGGGCAGGGTGGGGTCGCCGCCGCTGCCGCCGCCCATCCAGGGCAACTGCCCTACCGGCGGCTGTTCCGCCACGGCGGTCTCCGTCCCCTCCTCCAGCAGGCTGCCGATATGGCCCAGCACGCTGTCGCCGGTGACCTCCTCGAAGGCGACCATGGCGGCGCTGCCGATCAGGCCGGGCAGGCCGCCGAACAGGAAGCCGCCGGCCAGCCGGGCGGGGATCGAGATGCTCTCGCCCGTCGCCTCGCGGTAGACCGACGACACCACCGGCAATTGCTGGAGCGGGTTGACCACGTCGAGCAGATCGTCGAAGCCGACGCTCATCCTGTCGGCCAGCGTCTCCTCCGGCTCGGCGGAGGCCTTGCGCTGGGCGGTCGGCGGTGTCACGGCCTGGGCGGCCAGTCTTGTATTGACGCTCATGCGTGGTCTCCGATGGCGGCGAGCAGCGACTCCAGCCGGGCGAAGCTGTCGGCGGAGGGGGAGGGGTCGTCCTTGCCCTGGCGCAGGAAATCCTCCAGCCGGGGGTGCAGATCGATGGCGGCGTCGGTTTCCGGATCGGTGCCGCGCTTGTAGGCGCCGAGCCGGATCATCTCCTTCATGCCGTCATAGCCGGCGGCCAGCGCGCGGGCGCGGCCGACGATGCGGTTCTCCCGCGCGTCGTGGCAGCCGGGCAGGCTGCGCGACACGCTGCGCAACAGATTGACGGCGGGATAGCGTCCCTGCTCGGCGATCTTGCGGTCGAGCACCAGATGGCCGTCGAGGATGCCGCGCACCGCGTCGGCAATCGGTTCGTCATGGTCGTCGCCATCGACCAGAACGGTGAAGATGGCGGTGATGTCGCCCTCTCCACCGCTTTCGGGCCCGGGCCCGGCCCGTTCCAGCAGGCGGGGCAGTTCGGCGAAGACGCTGGGCGGATAGCTCTTGGCGGTCGGCGGCTCGCCGGCGGCCAGCCCGATCTCGCGCTGGGCCATGGCGAAGCGGGTGACGCTGTCCATCAGGCACAGCACATGTTTGCCCTGGTCCCTCATCTCCTCCGCCACCGTCATGGTCAGCAGCGCCGCCTGCCGGCGCATCAGCGGCGGCTCGTCCGAGGTGGCGACGATGACGACCGAGCGGGCCAGCCCCTCCGGCCCCAGATCGTCCTGGATGAATTCGCGCACCTCGCGCCCGCGCTCGCCGATCAGGCCGATGACGATGGCGTCGGCCTCGGCATGACGGGCGACCATCGCCAACAGCGTCGATTTGCCGACGCCCGACCCGGCGAAGACGCCCAGCCGCTGGCCGCGGCAGAGCGGCACGAAGCTGTCGATCACCCGGATGCCGCTGTCCAGCCGCCTGCCCACCCGGCGGCGGGCGCAGGCGGCCGGCGGCGGCTGGCGCAAGCTGCGCGGATGCTCGCCGTTCGCCAGCGGACCCTTGCCGTCGATCGGCTCGCCCAGCGCGTTCACCACCCGGCCGAGCCAGCCGGGGCCGGGCCGGAGCGTGAAGGCGGTGTCGTCGGTGACGGCGGCGCAGCCCTCCGCCACGCCGTCGAGGCTGTCGAAGGCCATCAGCAGTGAGCGGCCGTTGCGGAAGCCGATGGTCTCGCACAGCACCCGGCCGCCGCGGACGGTCTCCGCATGGCATTTGTCGCCGACCGACAGCACGCGCTGCAACCCGTCTACCTCCAGCGTCATGCCGGCGGCCGAGCGGATTTCCCCGCGCCACCGGCGGGTCGGCAGCCGGTCGAATTCCGCCGCCAGGGTGGCGAGTGCCCGCATCGGTTCTGTCTCCACCATGTCCATCGATGGCATGAGCCTAGAGCAGCGAATTTAAATCCGGTTTTAAACGGGCGCGGTCATCGTCCGGCACAGTGTTCCGGCAAGTTGTGATGGACCGAGGTCGCAATGGATTTGGGTAAAATTGGTTTCTTTCAGCTTGCCGGCACGCGGCTGGACTATCTGGCGCAGCGACAGAAGCTGGTCGCCGAGAATGTGGTGAACGCCAACACGCCCGACTACCAGGCGCGCGACCTGAAACCCTTCGACAGCGTGATGGACGGCATCCGCCCGGTGGAGACCGCCCGCACCTCCGGCCTGCATCTGGCGAGCACCCGCTCCACCGCCGGCTTCCGCGAGGAGGGCAGGGCCGCCCTGTGGGAATCGACGCCCAGCGGCAACGCGGTGTCGCTGGAGCAGGAGATGATCAAGGGCAGCGAGACCCGCGACGCCTTCGCGCTGACCACCAGCCTGTTCCAGCGCAATGTGCAGATGCTGCGCATGGCCTGGAAGAACGGTTGAAGAGCTTAGGACGGAGACGACCCGATGATGAACGATGTCCTCGGAGCCACGCTGAAGATTGCCGGTGCCGGCCTCCAGGCGCAATCGACCCGCCTGCGCGTGGTGGCGGAGAATCTCGCCAACGCCGACAGCACCGCCACCGCCAGGGGCGGCGATCCCTACCGCCGCAAGACGGTGTCCTTCGACAGCGTGATGGACCGCGGCGTCGGGGCGGAGCTGGTGCAGGTCAAGCAGATCGGCCGCGACCGCAGCGACTTCCAGCTCGCTTACGACCCCTCGCACCCGGCGGCCGACGACAAGGGCTACGTCAAGAAGCCCAACGTCCAGCCGCTGGTCGAGATGATGGACATGCGCGAGGCCGGCCGCGCCTTCGAGGCCAGCATGAACGTCATCGAACAATCGCGCGCGATGATGACCCGCGTCGTCGACCTGCTGCGCAGCTGAGGAGCCGTTCCATGATCGAGATGTCCGTCGGCCGCGTCGCCGCCGCCTACGCCGCCAACCGCAGCCCCATCGCCAGCGGCGTCGCCGAGGCGCAGACGGCGGCCTCGCCGCTGTCGGCGGCCAGCCAGACCGACGCGGTCGCCGCCGGCGCCGAGAGCGATTTCGGCGGCTTCCTCGACAAGTCGATCTCCCAGGCGGTCGACACGCTGAAGGAGAGCGAGCGCGTGTCGCTCGCCGCCGTGTCGGGCAAGGCCAGCGCGCAGGACGTGGTGCGCTCGGTGCTGGCCGCCGAGATGACGGTGCAGAGCGTCGTCGCCATCCGCGACAAGATGGTCCAGGCCTATCAGGAGATCATGCGCATCGCGGTGTGAGCGGGTGCGTCAGCCCACCGGGAAGAATCCCCTCTCCCCCGGGGAGAGGGTTAGGGTGAGGGGGACGCACCGCGTGGCTTCCCGAGAATCCTCGCCTTGCATCCCCCTCACCCCGGCCCTCTCCCCGGGGGGGAGAGGGGATTTCCCGCTCCATAGGAAAACCAAGGATCCCCCTATGAACCAGGCCGACGTGCTGGAGGTGCTGCGCAGCGGCATCTGGACGACCCTGCTGATCGCCGCCCCGCCGCTGCTCGTCGCGGTGGTGGTCGGCGTGTCGATCTCACTGGTGCAGGCGTTGACCCAGGTGCAGGAGATGACGCTGACCTTCGTGCCGAAGATCGTCGCGATCCTGGTGGTGACGGTGCTGGCGCTGCCCTTCATGTACGGCGCGCTCGCCACCTACGCCGACCGGCTGAGCGACCTGATCGTCGCCATCGACTGACGGCGCCGGCGGATGCGGTCCCCCCTGTTGCGAGCGGCCGTGCTCCCCCTTCTCGGGCTGCTCGTGAGCCCGGCCGGCGGTGCGGCGGCGCCGCCGGCCAACCTCTCGCAGATCGGGGTGTGGAGCACCGCCCTCTACGCGCCGCCCAAACAGCCCGCCCCCCAAGCGCCGGCCAAGGCCCTGCCGCCGGAAGCGCAATGCATCGCCGCTATCCTCGATGCGGAGAAGGCGGCGGGCATCGCCGACCATCTGCTGCTGGCGATGGGCTTCACCGAGTCCGGCCGGCGGACGGAGGACCGGCTCTTCACCGCCTGGCCCTGGACGGTCAACACCGAGGGGCGCTCCCATTACTTCCCGACGCGCGACGCGGCGATATCCTTCGTGCGCGAGACCCAGGCGCGCGGCGTCCAGTCCATCGACGTCGGCTGCCTGCAAGTGAATCTGCGCTGGCACCCCGACGCCTTTCCCGACCTCGTCACCGCCTTCGATCCGGTCGCCAATGCCCGCTATGCCGCGTCCTTCCTGTCGGCGCTGCGGCGCGACCACGGCTCGCTGGAAACCGCCATCGCCCGCTACCACTCCGCCCAGTCCGAGCGCGGCGAGGCCTATCGCCAGCGGGTGACCGGCAATCTGCGCTGGGTCGCCGGGGCGCTCGGCTATCTGGAGACGCTGGCCGCCGGCCCCGGCGGCTCCGCCCAGGTCTGGACCGCCGCGGAGCGCGGGCGCTTGAGCTTCCTGTCCGGCCTGTTCGCCGATGGCCCGGCCCGCCCGCTGCTGCCGGCCGGGCAGAACTGAAACCGGGTCACTGCGGGAAATGCTCGACATGGCATTCCGCGGTCCGGCCGTAATAGACCACCCGCCGGCCGGAGAAGGACACCATGTAGCCGGCGCATCCGGCCGCCTTCACCGCCTCGCAGAAGCCGCGATAGCTGTAGCCCGCCGCGTTGGTCTGCGCCGCCCGCACCGCCGCCTCGACCGCGTCCGCCCGGAAGGTCGCGGCGACCGGTGTCGGCGTCGCGATGACCGGCAACTCCACGCTGTCGCCGTCCGGCAGGTAATAGGTGCTGATCCCGCGGCGGTAATCGACGGCATAGCCCTCGAACCCGGCGTCGATCAGCACGGCGACGATGGACGGGAAGTTCATCGTGCCGTCATGCGACGCGGCGAGGCAGGTCTGGGCAATCGTCTTCTGCTGCGCGTTCATCGGCGCTTCTCCTTCATCAGGGTCGGTGGGGGAGAGGGGATCAGCCGGTTGGGCTGCTTTTCAGCCCATGCGCCGCGGCGATCTTCCTCAAAATCCGGTCGAGCTGCGCGCGTTCCTCCGCCGTCAGGCAGGCGAAGGCCGCCTCGTCGTTCTCGTCCGCCAAGCGGGCCAAATCCGGCACCAGCAGGCGTCCCGCGTCCGACAGCGCCAGCACATGGGCGCGGCCGTCGGCCGGGTCGTCGTCGCGGGTGACCAGGGCCTTGGCGACCAGCCGGTCGGCCAGCTTGTTGATGGCGCCGCGGGTCATGCCCATCCGTCCGGCGAGCCGGTTGGGGGCCAGAGGACCGGCGTCCTGCAACTCCCTCATCATGACCCACTCGGCCACCGTCACGTCCTTGCCCTCCAGCCGGCGGGCGAAGGCGAAGGACACATGGTTGGACACCATGCGCATCCAGTAGCCGAGATGGTCGGTCAGCCGGGAAACCCCGCCGCTGGCGTTCATGGAAGGCCGCTCCGTTTGTTGACTAGGAAACTACCGCGCAGTTTGTTTCCTAGTCAACCACTTTCCCGTTCCGACCCCGCATCGGGCCCCGCCCTTAAATCCCGGTTTTACCGCACCCCCCTATCGTTGCCGGAACGCCTCCTTTCAAACAAACCCGCCCCTTCACAAACCCATCAGGACCCCCATGACCCTCACGGATCACGTCCGCAGCCGGTTCGGCCTGATCGGCGACATCGGCCTTGCGAACCGCGACGTGCTGTTCGCGGTCGGCATCCTGCTGGTGCTGGCGGTGCTGTTCCTGCCGGTGCCGTCCTGGTTCCTCGATCTCGGGCTGGCGCTGTCCTTCTCGGTCGCGGTGCTGGTGCTGATGGTGTCCTTGTGGATCCCGCGGCCGCTGGACTTCTCGTCCTTCCCCACCGTTCTGCTGGTGGTGACCATGCTGCGGCTGGCGCTGAACATCGCGTCCACCCGGCTGATCCTCAGCGAGGGGCACAACGGCCACGCCGCCGCCGGCCACGTCATCCAGGGCTTCAGCCAGTTCGTGATGGGCGGCAATTTCGTCATCGGCGTGGTGATCTTCTGCATCCTGGTGGTGATCAATTTCGTCGTCATCACCAAGGGCGCCACCCGCATCGCCGAAGTCGGCGCCCGCTTCACGCTCGACGCCATTCCCGGCAAGCAGATGGCGATCGACGCCGATCTCTCCGCCGGCATGATCGACGAGGCCGAGGCGCGCCGCCGCCGCAAGGAGCTGGAGGACGAGAGCACCTTCTACGGCGCCATGGACGGCGCCTCGAAATTCGTGCGCGGCGACGCGGTGGCCGGGCTGGTCATCACCGTCATCAATGTTCTCGGCGGCATGGCCATCGGCATCGCCCAGAAGGGGATGAGCTTCGACCATGCCGCCTCCATCTACACCACCCTGACGGTGGGCGACGGGCTGGCGACGCAGATCCCGGCGCTGGTGGTGTCGCTGGCCGCCGGCCTGCTGGTCACCAAGGGCGGCAATGTCGGCTCCGCCGAGAAGGCGGTGATCGACCAGCTCGGCGCCTATCCGAAGGCGCTCTTGGTGGCGTCGGGCCTGCTGGTGTCGCTGGCGATCACGCCCGGCCTGCCGATGGCGCCCTTCCTCGCCATCGGCGCCGCCTTCGCCCTGCTCGGTTGGTACGCGCCGCGCCGCAAGGCCCGCGCAGCCGCACTCGCCAAGCTGGAGGAAAGCCGCAAGGCGCCCCCCGCCGTCCCGGAGGAGGCGGTGGAGGACATGCTGAAGGTCGACGAGGTGAAGGTGGAGGTCGGCAACCACCTCGTCCCGCTGATCCTCAACAAGAACGGCCCGCTGACCACCAAGGTCAAGACCCTGCGCAAGCGCTTCGCCACCGAGTTCGGCTTCGTCCTGCCGTCGGTCCGCATCAAGGATTCCAGCTTCCTGGCGCCGAAGAGCTACGTCATCAGCATCATGGGGGTGGAGGCGGCGAAGGGCGAGGTGCGGCCGAAGCACCTGCTCGCCATCGATCCCACCGGCGGCGCGGTGCCCGACATCGCCGGCGACGCGACGCGCGAGCCGACCTTCGGCCTCCAGGCCAAATGGATCGACCCGGCCCGCCACGAGGAGGCGGTGGCGAAGGGCTACACCGTCGTCGATCCGGAAAGTGTCATCACCACCCACCTGACCGAGGTCATCAAGGACAACCTCTCCACCCTGCTGACCTTCGCCGCCTTGCAAAAGCTGATCGACGGGCTGGGCCGCGAGTACCAGAAGCTGATCAACGACATGGTGCCGAGCCAGATCTCGCTGGTCGTGCTCCAGCGCGTGCTGCAACAGCTGTTGTCGGAGCGGGTGTCGATCCGCAACCTGCCCGCCATCGTCGAGGCGGTGGCGGAGGCGGTCGGCTGGACCCGCCACATCACCCTGATTACCGAACATGTGCGGATGCGGCTGGGCCAGCAGATCCACCAGGGGCTGGCCGGACCCGACGGCTTCGTCTCGGTGATCGCGCTCAGCCCGCGCTGGGAGCAGGCTTTGCTCGACAACATCGTTGTGGAGGGCGACGACCGCCGCTTCGTCATGCCGCCCAGCCAGGTGCAGGAGTTCCTGACCGCGGTGCGGCTGAAGATCCAGAAGCACGCCACCTCGCAAATCTGGCCCGCCCTGCTGGTGGGGGCGGAGGCGCGGCCCTTCGTGCGGTCGCTGCTGGAGCGGGTCAGCCCGATGACCCCGGTGCTGAGCCATGCCGAGCTGCACCGCAAGGCGGCGCTCAAGACCGTCGATCAGGTCTGAGCCGCCGATGGACGCCCCCATGGACGGCCTCAGCCAGTTCCTGACCCTGGAGATCTACCGCGGCCTGCTGGTGCTGGCGCGGGTGGCGGCGGCCATCGGGCTGCTGCCGGGCTTCGGCGAGGCGGCGGTGCCGATGCGGGTGCGGGCGGCGCTGGCGGTCATCGTCACGCTGGTGCTGCTGCCGGGGGTGGAGGGCTTGCCCGACCGCATGCCGGACCAGCCGGTCGAGATGCTGCGCGCGCTGGCCGGCGAAACGCTGGTTGGCGCCTATCTCGGCCTTGGCACCCGGTTGTTCATGGCCGCCCTCCAGACCGCCGGCGCGGTGGCGGCCCAGGTGGTGGGGCTGAGCAACCCCTTCTCGATGGCGGCGGCGGGGTTCGAGGGCGGGTCGGTGCTGTCCGGCGTGCTGCTGATCGGAGGGCTGGCGCTGCTGTTCGCATCCGACGTGCATTACCTGATGATCGGCGCGCTGGCGCGGTCCTACGGCTCCTGGCCGGCGGGGCTGTTCCCCGACCTCGGCATGGTCGCCCAGCGCTTCGCCGAGCTGCTGGCGACCACCTTCCGTCTGGGGGTGGGGCTGGCGGCGCCCTTCATCCTCTATGGGCTGGTGGTCAATCTGGCGCTGGGGCTGGTCAACCGGGTGATGCCGGCGATGCCGGTCTATTTCGTCGCGACGCCCGGCGTCCTGATGATCGGCATGGGCCTGTTCATGGCGACCGCTGGGGCGATGCTGACCGCCTTCGTCGCCGCACTCGGCGGCTGGTTGTCGGGCTCGTAGCGCATGGCGGAGCAGGACGACGAGCAGAAGACCGAGGAACCGACGGAGAAACGCCTGCGCGAGGCGGCGGAGAAGGGCGACGTCCCCCGCGCCCGCGATGTCGGGCTGCTGTCGGCGATGGTCGCCGCCTGGATGATCGTGCTGATGGCGGTGCCGGGCGTGGCGTCGAGCCTGTCGGCCCTGCTGCTGCCGCTGATCGAGAACCCGGACGACATCCGCATCGACGGCAGCGCCGTCGACGTCATCCACAGCCTGCACTGGCTGATCGGCGGCACTGCCGTGGCCCTGCTGCCGGTGCTGGGCATCCTGCTGGCCGGCGTGGCGGTGTCGGCGCTGGGGCAGGGGCCCTTCGTGGTGGCGTCCGACCGCATCCGGCCGAAATGGTCGCACCTGTCGCCGGCCTCCGGCTGGAAACGGATCGCCGGCCGGCCGGCGCTGGTCGAATTCGCCAAGAGCCTGGTCAAGCTCGCCATCATCAGCGCCGCCGCCTGGCACGCGCTGGCGCCCTACATCGCATGGACGGAGGATACTGTGGGCATGGACGTCGCCGGATTGCCCACCCTGCTGCGGGACGTGACCTTGCGGCTGCTGCTGGCGGTCCTGCTGGCGACCGTCCTGATGGCGGCGGTGGACGTGCTGTGGAACCGCCTGGAGTGGCGTCGCCGCCTGCGCATGAGCCACCAGGAGATCAAGGACGAGTTCAAGCAGATCGAGGGCGACCCCAACGCCAAGGCCCGGCTGCGCGACATCCGCCGGTCGCGCTCGAAGAAGCGGATGATGGCGAACGTCCCGCGCGCCACGGTGGTGATCACCAACCCCACCCATTTCGCCGTGGCGCTGGAGTATGAGCGCGGCCGGACCGCCGCGCCGATCTGCCTCGCCAAGGGCGCCGACCTGATCGCGCTGCGCATCCGCGCCCTGGCCCAGGAGCACAACATCCCCATCGTCGAGAACCCGCCGCTGGCCCGCGCCCTCCACGCCTCGGCCGAGGTGGATGCGACGATCCCGCTCCAGCACTATCAGGCGGTGGCGGAGGTCATCACCTATGTGCTGAAGCTGAAGGGCGGTCTGGCGCGGCGGGGGTGAACGTCGCGCCAGCCGGACCATAGGCCGGCAAACAGCCGCCAATTGTTTCAAACAACAAATCTCTAACCTTCCAAGGCACCACGCTATCGGCTTGCTAACGCGCGAATATCTGGCGCTACCTCGCAATTGTCACAAATTCGATTGAGAGAGTTGTAGATGCGCATTCTGAAGATCGCTGCCGTCGCCGCCGTCGCCATGATGGCCGTTCCCGCCATTGCCCTCGCCGATGATTTCGAGGCGCTGTGCACGGCCACCGACAAGTCCGAGCCGACCGTCGCGTCGTGCAAGTGCGCGTCCGGCAAGCTGACGGGTGCCGACCGCAGCACCGCCATCGAGGCGATGAAGGCGATGAACGCCGCCATGGCGTCCGGCAAGGCCGAAGAAGCCGCCGCGGCCACGCAGAAGCACAGCAAGGGCATCGAGATCGTGATGACCGCGCAGGCCACCTGCATGTAATCCGGTTCACGCCGTCTGCCTGTCGCCTACCGGTTGTCCGGGCCGTCCATCGGGCGGCCCGTTCCGTTCCAGCGTCTTGCACATCGTCCGAAAATCCCCGCCGGCTTCGCCGTCCAGGGCGGCCCCCCTTGCCATTGCGCCGGCCGCATGCCAGGAACGGATCCGTCAGCCCGTGACGTGAAGGGGATCCCCGATGCCGCCGCTCTCCGCCAAGCCCGCCGCCAAGGCGGCAGCGCCCAAATCCGCCGCCGGCTCGCTGGCCGGCTTCTGTCCCTGGGCGGGGGAAGAGGGGGTGCGGGTCTATCTCCGTCCGGTCGGGCTGATGCCCATCGCCGCCTGGGCCAAGGGGGCGGCGGTGCCGCTGGCCGGCGGGCGCTTCGCCTTCTCCACCGCCGAACTGATCGTCCGCGATGGCCTGCACCATGGGGCTTCCCGCATCGACCGCGCCTTCGCGCCGCTGTCGGAGATCATGGCCTGGGGCTGGGAACGCTCGCGTGCGGTGGCCGAGGCGCTGGACCGCCAGCTCGGCGCCCTGACCCGCGCCCGCGCGCCCTTCGCCGGGCTGTCGCCCGACCGGCCGCAAATCATGGGCATCGTCAATGTCACGCCGGACAGCTTCTCCGACGGCGGCGACTTCCTCGACCCCGGCGCCGCCATCGCCCATGGCGAGGCGATGCTGGCGGCCGGCGCCGACATCCTCGACATCGGCGGCGAGTCCACCCGTCCCGGCGCCGTCCCGGTCCCGCCGGAGGAGGAGGAGCGGCGCGTCCTGCCGGTCATCCGCCATTTCGCCGAGAAGGGGGCGACCGTCTCGGTCGACACCCGCCACGCCCGCGTGATGGAGTCCGCCGCCGCGGCCGGCGCCCGCATCGTCAACGACATCGCCGGCCTGTCCGACCCGGACGCGCTGCCGGTGGTGGCCCGCACCGCGACGCCGGTGGTGGTGATGCACATGCAGGGCGACCCCGGCACCATGCAGGCCAACCCGACCTACCGCGACGCAGCACTCGACGTGTTCGACTGGCTGGAGGAGCGGGTCGCCCGCTGTGTGGCGGCCGGCGTGGCCCCGGAGCGCATCGCCGTCGATCCCGGCATCGGCTTCGGCAAGAAGACGGAGCACAATCTGGAGATCCTGCGCCACACCGCGCTCTATCATGCGCTGGGCTGCACGGTGCTGATTGGCCTGTCGCGCAAGGGCTTCATCGGCCGGCTGTCGCGCGAGGAGCCGCCGAAGGAGCGGCTGGCCGGCTCGCTCGCCGCCGGGCTGGAGACGCTGAACCAGGGCGCGCAGATTCTGCGCGTCCACGACGTGGCCGAAACGGCGCAGGCCCGCGCCGTCTGGGAAGGGCTGCATCGGCGCTGAGGACCGCCCCCGCCGGTCGGGGAAAAAGACGTTCCACCTGTAACCCTTTCGCGCAGCCGCCGATGGGGCCTTGACCCGGCCCGGCTGCCGCGCGAAGAAACATCCTTCGCTTGTACATCCGGGTCCGCGCCCCGACATGCGGGGCCTGGATACCGTTTCTGCACGAGGCTTTCATGACGCGACACCTGTTCGGCACCGACGGCATCCGTGGCACCGCCAACATCGACCCGATGACCGCCGAAACGGCCCTGCGCGTGGCGATGGCGACCGCGTTGCAGTTCCGCCGCGGCGACCACCGCCACCGGGTGGTGATCGGCAAGGACACCCGGCTGTCCGGCTATCTGCTGGAACCGGCGCTGACCGCCGGCTTCATCTCCATGGGGATGGACGTGGTGCTGGTCGGTCCGCTGCCGACCCCGGCGGTCGCCATGCTGACCCGCTCGCTCCGCGCCGACATGGGCGTCGTGATCTCCGCCTCGCACAACCCCTATCAGGACAACGGCATCAAGCTGTTCGGCCCCGACGGCTACAAGCTGTCGGACGAGGTGGAGGCCGCCATCGAGGCGCGCATGGCGCTGCCCTTCGCCCCCGACCTCGCCCGGCCCGCCGATCTCGGCCGCGCCAGCCGGATGGAGGACGCCACCGGCCGCTACATCGAATATGTGAAGAACACCTTCCCGCGCGGCCTGCGGCTGGACGGTCTGAAGATCGTCGTCGATTGCGCCAACGGTGCCGCCTACAAGGTGGCGCCCAAGGTGCTGTACGAGCTGGGGGCCGACGTGATCCCGGTCGGCGTCAGCCCCGACGGCACCAACATCAACAAGGGCTGCGGCGCAACATCCACCCAGACCCTGCAGGAGCAGGTGGTCGCCCATGGCGCCCATTTGGGCGTGGCGCTGGACGGTGATGCCGACCGCCTGATCATGGTGGACGAGGCCGGGCGCCCGATCGACGGCGACCAGCTGATGACCCTGATCGCCACCTCCTGGGCGCGCTCGCAGACGCTGCGCGGCGGCGGCGTCGTCGCCACCGTGATGTCCAACCTGGGCATGGAGCGCCATCTCGGCGGGCTCGGCCTGCATCTGGCCCGCACGCCGGTCGGCGACCGCTACGTCGTCGAGATGATGCGCGAGCGCGGCTACAATGTCGGCGGCGAGCAGTCGGGCCATGTCGTGCTGTCCGACTATTCGACCACCGGCGACGGGCTGATCGCCGCCTTGCAGGTGCTGGCGGTGCTGATCCAGGCCGACGGCCGCTCGGCGAGCGAGGTCTGCCGCGTGTTCGATCCCGTCCCGCAGAAGCTGACCAACGTCCGCTTCACCGCCGGGACCAAGCCGCTGGAGGACGCCGTCGTCCAGCAGGCGATCAAGGAGGGCGAGGCGCGGCTGGCGTCGAGCGGCCGCCTCTTGATCCGCAAGTCCGGCACCGAGCCGCTCATCCGCGTGATGGCGGAGGGCGACGATGCGGCGCTGGTCGAAAGCGTGGTCGCCGACATCGCCGGCACCATCCAGGCGAGCGCCGCCCGCAGCCTGGAGGCTGCGCAATGAGCGGCAGCACCGTCAACGGCCGCGTGCTGATCGTCGCCGGGTCCGACTCCGGCGGCGGTGCCGGCATCCAGGCCGACATCAAGGCGGTCAGCGCGCTCGGCGCCTACGCCATGACCGCCATCGCCGCCCTGACGGCGCAGAACACCACCGGCGTCTATGGCGTGGTGCCGGTCGATCCGGCTTTCGTCGCCTTGCAGATGAAGCTGGTGCTGGAGGATATCGGCGCCGACGCGGTGAAGATCGGCATGCTCGCCAACGCCCCCGTCATCGAGGCGGTGGCGGCGGAGTATGAGGCGCGCGCGGTCAATGTGCCGCTGGTGCTCGATCCGGTGATGATCGCCAAGAGCGGCCATCACCTGCTCGACCCCGACGCGGTACTGACTTTGCGTCGGCGCCTGCTGCCGCTGGCCGAGGTGGTGACGCCCAACCTGCCGGAGGCCGAGGCGCTGACCGACCTGCCGATCCGCGACCTCGACGACATGCGCCGCGCCGCCGAGCTGCTGCTCAGCTTCGGCCCGAAATCGGTGCTGCTGAAGGGCGGCCATCTGGAGGACGACACCCTCTACGACCTGCTGCTGACCGAGGAGGGCGAGACGGTCTTCCAGGGCAAGCGGGTGCACACCCCCCACACCCATGGCACCGGCTGCACCCTGTCCTCTGCCATCGCCGCCGGACTGGCCCAGGGCCTGAACACCCGCGACGCGGTTGCCCGCGCGCGGCGCTATGTCGAGACGGCGATCCTGACGGCACCCGGTCTGGGCCACGGCCACGGCCCGCTCAACCACCTGCACACGGTGCGGGAGTTCTCGTAGGGAACGGAGCGGGTGCCCGGATCACGGCACCCGCTTCTTCTCCAGCTTGCGCGCCAGGGTGCGGCGGTGCATGCCGAGCCGCCGCGCGGTCTCGGAGATGTTGAAGTTCGTCTCCACCAGCGTCTCGTGGATGCGCTCCCACTCCAGATTCTTGATCGAGGTGGTGCGGACGGTGGGCGCGATGGAGGTGTCGCCCTCGGTGCGGTCGAAGGCCGCCTCGATGTCGTCGGTGTTGGACGGCTTCGCCAGATAATGGCAGGCGCCCAGCTTGATCGCCTCCACCGCCGTGGCGATGCTGGCGAAGCCGGTCAGCACGACGATGCGGGTCTCCTCGTCCGCCTCGTGCAGCTCCTTCACGCATTCCAGCCCCGATCCGGTGGCGAGCTTCAGGTCGACCACGGCATAGTCGGGGTCCAGCGTCTGCAACAGCTCCCGCATCTCCTCCAGCCCGGCGCAGGCATGGACCTCATAGCCGCGGCGCTCGAAGGACCGGCGCAGCGCCTTGGCGAAGGACGCATCGTCCTCGACGATCAGCAGGGTGCGGAGGATCTCCTCCTCCAACTCAGTCGTCTCCATCGGAGCCTCCCGGCGACAGGGCGGACAGCGGCAGGGTCAGCGTCACGGTGGCGCCGCCGCCCGGCCGGTTCTTGGCCGACACCGTCCCGCCCAGCTTGCGCAGCACATTCATCACCAGGAACAGGCCGAGCCCGCTGCCCGGCCGCTTCTTGGTGGAGCGGTAGGGCTTGCCCAGCTCCTCCAGGATGGCGGGGTCGAAGCCTTGGCCGGCATCGTTGACCGCCACCACCAGATTGTCGCCCTGCCGCAGCGCCGCGACGCCGATCCAGCCCGGCGAGGCTTCCAGCGCATTGTCCAGCACGTTGAACAGCACCTGCTTCAGGGCGAGGTCGGCGATCATCCGTTCCTGCGGGCCGACCGTGTTGTCATAGTCGAAGCGCTTGGGCGACCGGCTGGACAGCCAGTCCTCGACCAGCCCGTCGAGGAAGCCCTTGACCGTCGTGCGCACCGTGCCCTCGCCGCGCGCCTCGCCCGACGACATTAGGATGCCGGACACGATGGTCTTGCAGCGGTCGATCTGGTTCTGCATCTCCGCCATCTCGTCGGCCAGATCGGGGTCGGAGGCCAGCGCCGGCATGCGGCGCCAGTCGTTGAGGATCACCGACAGGGTGGCGAGCGGCGTCCCCAGCTCATGCGCCGCACCCGACGCCAGCAACCCCATGCGGACGATGTGCGCCTCTTCCATCGAGCGCTGGCGCAGCTCGGCCAGAAAGGCGTCGCGGGCGCGCAGGTTGCGGTTGATCTGGGTGAGGAAGGGGACCAGCAGGCTCGCCGCCAGCACGAAGCAGATGAACATGCCCTGGATGTGCAGGCTGAACAGCTCGCCCTCATAGGCGGGCGGCAGCGGCAGCGGCTGGTGGGTGCCGATCAGCCAGGTGAAGCCGGCGGTCGCCACCAGCACCAACGCCCAGGCCGACCACGCCTCCAGCAGCACCGCCCCCAAAGCCACCTGGAGAAGATACAGCGAGATGAAGGGGTTGGACGCGCCGCCGCTGAGATAGAGCTGCAAGGTCAGCGCCCAGACGTCGATCAGCAGCTCCAGGAACAGCTGGGTGTTGGAGACGTTGGAACTGCGGCGGATCTGGATCAGGCTGGCGATGTTCAGCGCGATCAGGACGAAGATCACCGCCGCCATCGGCAGCAGCGGCAGGCGGATGCCCATCTGCGCATGGACGATCAGGATCGTCACGATCTGCCCGACGACGGCAAGCCAACGCAGCTGGACGAGCAGGAACAGGTTTTTGCGGTCGGTGGTGTCGCGCACGAAAGACGTCCTGTTCCTCACCCGGTTCATCAGCCCACCGACTTATATAGAGAGTTACCGGCGGGCGGGGAGTTTTAGGTGGAGTTTTAGGACGCCTGTTTTCCGCTGCCTGTTTTCCGCTGAGTGTCTTCCTTCAGGCCCGCCGGCGCCGCATCTCGCTGCGGAGCACGAACAGGACGGCGCCGATCAGCATCAGGTCCAGCGCGAACCAGGTCAGCGCGTAGCCGAGATGGCTGTTGGGGAAGCTGACCACCGTCAACCCGCCGACCGGCCAGCCGCCGGGATTGCGGGTGTTGTCGGCGTCGATGAAGTAGGGCGCGGCCTGCTCCAGCCCCGTCGCGGCGGCGATGGCGGCCACGTCGCGGGAATACCAGCGGCCGGCGGCCGGGTCGTTGCTGCGCAGGAAGCCGCCCTTCGGCTCGGTCAGGCGCAGCAGGCCGGCGACGGTGACTTCGCCTTGCGGTTGCCCGTCGGCGCGGGTCGCGGGATCGCGCTTGTCCGGCGGCACGAAGCCGCGGTTGACCAGAACGGTGAAGCCGCGGTCGGTGACCAGCGGCGTCATCACCCAGAAACCGCCGCCGAGGTCGCTGACCGCCTGCACCAGCGTCTCGCGGTCGTTCAGGAACCGCCCGGTGACGGCGACCCGGCGGTATTCGTCCGAGGCGGCGGTGACAGACGCCCACGCCTCCGGCCCCGGAGCCGGGACGGGGGAGGCATGGATGCGGGCGTCCACCCGCTCGATCAGGTCGAGCTTCCACACCCGGCGTTCGAGCTGCCAGATGCCGAGCGCGGTCAGGCCGGCGATGCCGGCGAGCGCCAGAAGGCCGAAGAGGGCCAGCGCCCAAGCCGGGCGGGCCCTCTTCACCGAAGAACCGCCCGCAGGGGGCGCGGACGGCAGTCCGGTCACGGCATCTTGCTCATGTCGTGGCCGGGCATCATGTTGGTGTTCAGGTGGTACATCACCCAAAGCGAACCGGCGAACATGATGACCACGACGATGATCGTGAAGATCATCGCCAGCATCGACCAGCCGCCTTCGACGCGGCCGTTCATGTGCAGGAAATAAACCATGTGGACGATGATCTGGACGACGGCCAGAGCCAGGATCACGACCGTGGTGGTCGTGTTGTCCAGCGTGCCGTTCATCACCAGCCAGAACGGGATGACCGTCAGGATCACCGACAGGACGAAGCCGATCATATAGCTGCCGAAGGTGCCGTGGGCGCCCGCCGGGTGGCCGTGATCGTCATGGCCATGGCCGCCGTGTGCCCCATGGCTGCCGTGTCCGTGATCGGCGTGGTGGTCGCTGTGCGCGTGGGTGCTCATCGCAGCGCTCCCATCAGATAGACGAAGGTGAACACACCGATCCAGATGACGTCCAGGAAGTGCCAGAACATGCTGAGGCACATCAGGCGCCGGCGGTTGGCCGGGATCAGGCCGCGGCGGGCGACCTGGACCATCAGCGTCACCAGCCACACGCTGCCGAAGGTGACGTGCAGGCCGTGGGTGCCGACCAGCGTGAAGAAGGACGACAGGAAGGCGCTGCGCCACGGGCCGGCGCCCTCATGGATCATGTGCGCGAACTCGTACAGCTCGATGCCCAGGAAGGCGAGGCCGAACAGCAGCGTGATCGCCAGCCAGCCCTGGGTCTGGGCGGTGCGGCCCTTCTCCATCGCCAGCATGGCGAAGCCGTAGGTGATGGACGAGAACAGAAGCATGGATGTGTTCAGCGCCACCAGCTTCAGGTCGAACAGCTCCTTCGGTGTCGGGCCGGCGGCGTAGCTGGTGCCCAGCACGCCGTAGGTCGCGAACAGCACCGCGAAGATGAGACAGTCGCTCATCAGGTAGATCCAGAAGCCGAGCGCGGTGCTGGCTCCCTCGTGGGCATGGTCGTCCGTCACATAAAAGACGGGCGGGGTGGCGCCGCGCGGGGTGTCGTGCCCCGCGTGGCCGCCATGCATGGCATCAACGGTCGTCGTCATGCTTTACACCTGTCCGGAGAGCAGACGGGTCCGCTCGCTCTCGGTCGCCACCACCTCATCCACGGGGATGTGGAAGTCGCGGTTGTAGTTGAAGGTATGGTTGATGGCGACCGCCAGCAGGCCGATGAAGCTCAGCGCCGCCAGCCACCAGATGTGCCAGATCAGGGCGAAGCCGAGAGCCGTGCTGAGGCCGGCCAGGATGATGCCGGTGCCGGTGTTGCTCGGCATGTGGATCGGGCGGAAGCCCTCCAGCGGACGGGCATAGCCGCGCTTCTTCATGTCCCACCAGGCATCGTTGTCATGGATGACCGGCGTGAAGGCGAAGTTGTAGTCCGGCGGCGGCGAGGAGGTCGCCCATTCCAGGGTGCGGCCTTCCCACGGGTCGCCGGTGACGTCGACCAGCTGCTTGCGCTTCAGGATGCTGACGGCGATCTGGATCAGGAAGGAGCCGATGCCGAGCGCGATCAGGACGGCGCCGAAGGCGGCGATCTGGAACCAGATCTGCAGCGACGGATCCTCGAACACGCGCAGGCGGCGGGTGACGCCCATCAGGCCCAGGACGTAGAGCGGCATGAAGGCGAAGTAGAAGCCGATGACCCAGAACCAGAAGGACATCTTGCCCCAGAACGGGTCGAGGCGGAAACCGAAGGCCTTCGGCCACCAGTAGTAGATGCCGGCGAACAGGCCGAACAGCACGCCGCCGATGATGACGTTGTGGAAGTGGGCGATCAGGAACAGGCTGTTGTGCAGGACGAAGTCGGCCGGCGGGACCGCCAGCAGAACGCCGGTCATGCCGCCGAGCACGAAGGTCAGCATGAAGGCGATGGTCCACATCATCGGCAGCTCGAACCGGATCCGGCCGCGGTACATGGTGAACAGCCAGTTGAAGATCTTCGCACCCGTCGGGATCGAGATGATCATCGTCGTGATGCCGAAGAAGGAGTTCACGCTGGCGCCCGAACCCATGGTGAAGAAGTGGTGCAGCCACACCAGGTAGGACAGGATGGTGATGACGACGGTCGCGTAGACCATCGAGGTGTAGCCGAACAGCTTCTTGCCGGTGAAGGTGGAGGTCACTTCCGAGAAGATGCCGAAGCACGGCAGGATCAGGATGTAGACTTCCGGATGGCCCCAGATCCAGATCAGGTTCACGTACATCATGGGGTTGCCGCCCATGTCGTTCGTGAAGAAGTGCGTGCCGGCATAGCGGTCCAGCGACAGCAGGACCAGGACGGCGGTCAGGATCGGGAAGGAGGCGACGATCAGGACGTTGGTGCAGAGCGAGGTCCAGGTGAAGACCGGCATCTTCATCATGGTCATGCCGGGCGCGCGCATCTTCACGATCGTGCAGATCAGGTTGATGCCCGACAGCGTCGTTCCGACGCCCGCCACCTGCAAGGCCCAGATGTAATAGTCGACGCCGACGTCCGGGCTGGCCTCCAGCCCCGACAAAGGCGGATAGGCCAGCCAGCCGGTGCGCGCGAACTCGCCGATGAACAGCGAGGCCATGATCAGCACGGCGCCGCCGACGGTCATCCAGAAGCTGAAATTGTTCAGGAACGGGAAGGACACGTCACGCGCGCCGATCTGCAGCGGCACGACATAGTTCATCAGCCCCGTCACGAAGGGCATCGCGACGAAGAAGATCATGATCACACCGTGGGCGGTGAAGACCTGATCGAAGTGGTGCGAGTTGAGGTAGCCCTCGCTGCCGTTGAAGGCGATGGCCTGCTGGGCGCGCATCATGATGGCGTCGGCGAAGCCGCGCAGCAGCATGATCAGGCCCAGGATCATGTACATGATGCCGATGCGCTTGTGGTCGACGGTGGTGAACCACTCTTTCCACAGATAGCCCCACAGCTTGAAATAGCTGAGGGCGGCGACCAGCGCGATGCCGCCGAGCAGCACCGCGAAGAAGGTCGCGACGACGATGGGCTCGTGATAGGGGAAGGACTCCAGGCTGAGGCGCCCGAAGAGGAAGGTCGTCAGTGTCTCAAGCATGCCGGTGTGCCCAATCAGGGATTGGCCAGCCGCTGCGGCCCGGCCGGGGAGGCGGACGCGCTGATCGGCGTGACGGTGGGGCGCTGCACGGCGCCCGAATTTGCGGCGGCTTCAACGGCCTCGGCGACGGTGCACAGGCCGGTCGCCTGCGTGTCCGGGAAGCCGGCCAGCGTGTTGGCCCGCAGGATGGCGTCGGCAGCGGCCTTGCCGCCGGCGTTCAGCCCGCCCGCACGGTCGATGGCGGCCATGTCGCTCATGCACATGGTGCCGGGACGGACGCACATGTTCACGACGGCGTTGAACAGCTTCGGATCGACGGTGCCGAAATGCTGGACCGGAACCGCCTCGCTCGGCTTTTCCAGCGCCAGGTAGGCGTTGCGGTCGAGCGAGCCGCCGGCCGTCTTCACCTTGGACACCCAGCCGTCGAAATCCTGGTTCGACAGGCCGAGGAAGGCGAAGCGCATGTGCGAGAAGCCCGCACCGCTGTAGTTGGACGAGAAACCCTTGTAGGTCCCCGGCTCGTTGATCACGGCGTGGAGCTTCGTCTCCATGCCCGGCATGGTGTAGATCATGCCGGCCAGCGCCGGAACGTAGAACGAGTTCATCACCGTCGAGGCGGTGAGGCTGAAGCGGATCTGCCGGTCGACCGGGGCCGCCATCTCGTTCACGGACGCGATGCCGTATTCCGGATAGACGAACAGCCATTTCCAGTCGAGCGCCACCACCTGCACGTCCAGCGGCTTGGCGCCGGCCGGAACGGGCTTGTCCGCCGCGATGCGGTCGAGCGGGCGGTAGGGATCGAGCTTGTGGGTGGTCACCCAGGTGATGGCACCGAGGCAGATGATGATCAGCAGCGGGGCGGCCCAGATCACCAGTTCCAGCTGCGTCGAATGGTCCCAGTCCGGTTCGTAGCGGGCTGTGTTATTCGACTGACGGTAACGCCAGGCGAACAGCACGGTAAGCGCCATGACCGGGACGATGATCAGGAGCATCAGCAGGGTTGAGATGACCACAAGGTCACCCTGCTGGCTTGCAACGTCGCCGGCCGGGTTCAGCACGACCAGGTTGCAGCCACTCAACGCCGCCATCACTGGCAGCAGGGCGATTGCGCGATAACGGCTCAAGGCAGGACCTGTATCAAAGGTTTGCTTTGGGCAGAGAGCTAGCCGCAATAGCCTAGCCCTGACATTGGACAATTTGTCCAATGCCTCACTCCTGCGCGCTTGACAGATCACCGACTGTTGCGGTGACATATTGTATGATCTGCGGATCATCGCAAGCGAAATTACGCAGCCGGAGCCGACATGATGACTTCATCGATTGCGGCCGTAGAACGGGACGGGAGGCTGGTGAACGCGCGGCATCACGGGATCAATCCCGGAGAGATTGCCATCGGCGTGATCATCGGCCGAACCTCCGAGTTTTTCGACTTTTTCGTTTATGCCATCGCTTCCGTGATCGTCTTCCCGAAGCTGGTGTTCCCCTATGTCGATCCGCTGACCGGGACGCTTTGGTCCTTTGCCATCTTCGCGCTGGCCTTCGTCGCGCGACCGATCGGCACCTTCATCTTCATGGCCATCGACGAGAATTACGGGCGCAGCGCCAAGCTGACCATCGCCCTGTTCCTGCTGGGCATCTCCACCGTGGCGCTGGCCTTCCTGCCGGGCTACGAGTCGATCGGCGTCGCCGCCGCATGGCTGCTGGCGCTGTCCCGCATCGGGCAGGGTGTCGCGCTGGGCGGCACCTGGGACGGCCTGGCCTCGCTTCTGGCGATGAACGCGCCGGAGAACAAGCGCGGCTGGTATGCCATGATCCCGCAGCTGGGCGCGCCCATCGGCCTGATCGTGGCGAGCGGCCTGTTCGCTTACATGGTCAACAGCCTGTCGGCGGAGGATTTCTTCGCCTGGGGCTGGCGCTATCCCTTCTTCGTCGCCTTCGCCATCAATGTGGTGGCCCTGTTCTCCCGCCTGCGGCTGGTCCAGACGCCGGAGTTCGAGCGTCTGTTCGTGAACCGTGAGTTGCAGCCGGCCCCGGTGGTGGAGACTCTGCAGGTCGAAGGCAAGCGCGTGGTGATCGGCGCCTTCGCCCCGCTGGCGAGCTTCGCCCTGTTCCACATGGTCACCGTCTTCCCGCTGTCCTGGATCTTCCTGAACGCCAACCAGGAGACCGGCGTCTTCCTGGTGATCGAGGTGATCGCCGCCGCCTTCGGCGTCGCGGCCATCGTCGCCTCGGGCTACATCGCCGACCGGGTCGGGCGGCGCACGCTGCTCGGCACCTGTGCGGCGGCGATCGCGGTGTTCAGCGGCTTCGCCCCGATGCTGCTCGACGGCGGCAAGGTGGGCGAACTGGTGTTCATGGTGCTGGGCTTCGTCATCCTCGGCCTGTCCTTCGGCCAGTCGTCGGGGTCGGTGGCGTCGGGCTTCAGCCAGCAATACCGCTATACCGGGTCGGCGATGACCTCCGATCTGGCCTGGCTGTTCGGCGCCGGCTTCGCGCCCTTCGTCGCCCTGTTCCTGTCCAGCCATTTCGGGCTGATCGCGTCCGGCCTCTATCTGCTGTCCGGTGCGGTCTGCACGCTGGTGGCCCTGAAGATCAACAAGACGCTGTCGTCCTGACCGCGACCCTGTTGTCCTGACGACGGAAAGACCGCCCGCCGCAGTCCTGCGGCGGGCGGTCTTCGTTTTGAGAGTCGGAAGCTTCGGTCAGCCCTGGGCGGATTGGCTGTGCGCCGGCCCCGTGGCGCTTTGGAACCGCAGGATCCTCGGCGTCCGCATATCCTCGCCGATGGGGGCGTCGCTGGCGGCACCGCGCATGGCGGAGACTGGGCGGGGGAAGCCGCTGCGGCCGCTGTAGTCCGGCACCGGCAGGCTGCGGTAATAGGCCTCCTCCCGGTGCAGCTTCTGGACGCAGACCACGTCGAGCGCCGTCGCCGCCATCACCGCGCCGAAGGCGATGCGGGCGTTGCTGGCGCGCGGATTGTTCTCCATCCCCGCCGCCAGCGTCGCCATGTCGACGGCGTCGCCGGCGATGCGGCTCCAGATCCAGGGCTTGGGATCGCCGAGCGCCAGCAGGCCGACGCCGGCGGTGATCTCCCGCACGCCATAGGCGCGGATCAGGTTGGTCTTGTCCTCCATCCCCATCCAGCGGGCGATGCTGCGGCCGGCCATCAGTTCGGCGACGCCGAGGCCGATGCTGAACCATCCCAGCCCGCGGGCGAGGTTGTCTCCGGCCGAGGAGCGGTCGTAAAGAGCCATGATGTCACCTCAGGGCTTGAGGACCACCTTGATGCAGCCGTCCCGCTTGTCGCGGAAGGTCTTGTACATCTCGGGGCCCTGGTCGAGCGGAACGGTGTGGGTGATGACGAAGGACGGGTCGATCTGCCCTTCCTGGATGCGGTTCAGCAGGTCGTCGGTCCAGCGGTTGACGTGGGTCTGGCCCATGCGCCAGGTCAGTCCCTTGTTCATCGCCATGCCGAAGGGCATCTTGTCGACCAGCCCGCCATAGACGCCGGGGATCGACAGGGTGCCGGCGGGGCGGCAGACATAGATCATCTCGCGCAGCACATGGGCGCGGTCCGATTCCAGCATCAGCGCCTGCTTGGCCCGGTCATACATCGAATCGAGCGTGGCGGTGGCGTGCGCCTCCATGCCGACGGCGTCGATGCATTTCTCCGGACCCTTGCCGCCGGTCAGCTCGTTCAGCCGCTCGACGACGCTTTCCTCTTGGAAATCGATGGTGATGGCGCCGCCGGCCTTGGCCATCGCCAGCCGTTCCGGCACGCAATCGATGGCGATCACTTGGCGGGCGCCGAGCAGGATGGCGCTGCGGATCGTCATCTGCCCGACCGGGCCGCAGCCCCAGATCGCCACGGTGTCGGTCGGCTGGATGTCGCACTGGGCGGCGGCCTGCCAGCCGGTGGGGAAGATGTCGCCCAGGAACAGCACCTGTTCGTCGGTCAGCCCGCCGGGGATCTTGATGTGGGTGCGGTCGGCCATCGGCACCCGCACATATTCGGCCTGCCCGCCGGCATAGCCGCCGGTCAGGTGGGTGTAGCCGAACAGCCCGGCGGTGGTGTGGCCGAAGACCTTGTCGGCCAGCGCCTTGTTGCGGTTGGAGCGCTCGCAGACCGAATAGTTGCCTCGGCGGCACTGGTCGCACTCGCCGCACCAGATGGTGAAGGGAACCACCACCCGCTCGCCGACCTTCAAAGCGCTCTTGGCCTCGGATCCCACCTCCATCACCTCGCCCATGAATTCATGGCCGACGATGTCGCCCTTCTCCATGCCCGGCATGACATTGTCGTGCAGGTGAAGGTCGGAGCCGCAGATGGCGCAGGTCGTCACCTTGACGATGGCGTCGCGCGGATGCTCGATCTCCGGATCGGGAACCGTGTCGCAGCGGATGTCGTTGGCGCCGTGCCAGACCAGTGCTCTCATCGAAGTCTTCCCTTTTCGGCCACCTCGTTGGTAGCCAGGGCAACAGGGCCTTCCGACGGAGCGTTCCGCCCCCGGAAGGCCCCTGGCCTTCAGGGGAGCGTCAAAGGATCAGTGCCTTTTCGCGCGCGACATTGCCGGACATGATGGCGGTCTGCCCGTCGTCCAGGCTGCTGCGCAGGGCGGGGAAGTCGATCTCCTCCTCCTGCCGGATGTGGCCGTCGACGATGCGCTTCAGGTCGAGCGCCACGGCGAGCCAGCGCGGGTCGTCCTTCGGCGTCTGCTCCAGCGTGAAGAGGTGCATCTTCATCTCGGCATGCTCGCCGTAGAGATGCTTGGCGTCCTCCTCCTTGCGGGCCTCCTCGTGCAGCAGCGGATAGACGACGTCCTCCTCCGCCATGGCATGGGCGGCAAGCCGGCGCTTCAGCCGCAGCAGCAGCTGGGTGCGGCGGCCCGGCGCGTCGATGGGGGTCTGCACGATCTCGACCAGCAGGGCCTGGATGTGGCGATGGTCGTCGATCAGCGCGTCGATGCCGTCGCGCCCGGCGGCATGGCGGGCGGTGCCGGCCAGCTGCGCCACCACCGGCGGCAGCAGCCGGCTCGCCACCAGGGCCAGCGCCGCGCCGCCGGCCATCATCGCCAGCCCGCGCGGCGACAGCCAGCCCGTGCCGTCGCGATGCGGGTAATCCGATCCTGAGTAACGTGCCATGACGGGACTCCTTCCTGCCGGTTGGGTCATCTCGCCCACCAACAGGCGCGCGAGCCCCGGCGTTCCGGCGACCCGTCGGGAGGTGATATCCCTCAGGACCGCCGGGCCGCCCCCGATGCATCCGGCGACGGTTCGCCCGGCGCATCGGCGGTCGTCACCAGCAGGTGGAGAAGCATCAGGGCGGTGAAGAACAGGTAGGATTGCAGGATGTTGTAGGAGGTGTCGGCCAGCTCGCTCAGGGGATGGAAGAAGTCGTTGCTCAGGATCGCGAAGCCGGCGCCCAGCATCAGCAGCCGGCCCAGGTTCCGGCGCCGGTCGCCGCTGGTCCGTTCCATCGCCGCCCGGTCGATCAGCACGAACAGCAGATAGGCGCAGACCGGCAGCAGGACGCCATAATGCGGGACCCAGGCGATGGGCGTGCCGATGGTGAAGCAGGTGCCGGCCACCAGGAAGGACGCGATCGGCTGCCGCCCGCCATTCCTGATCCGCCAGAGCAGGCCGAACAGGACGAAGGCCACGCCGGAAACCAGGGTCGCGATGTGGACCAGCGGGTGGTAGGGGGCGAAGGCGCTGCCCCGCCATTCGGTGTCGCCGTTGGTGGTCGACATCAGGTTGGGGCCGTTGTGCAGCAGCCGGTGCAGCAGCCCGTTGACGGTCTGGTTGGAGTAGTAGCTTTCGCCATGCTGGCCCAGGAAGGACAGCACGTCGAGGTAATGCAGCGACGGCCCGAAGCCGTAGAGCGCGCAGGCGGCGGCGAAGCCGGGAAGCACAACGGCGGCCCAGCCGACGGCGAACCCCCATTCCCGCCGCAACAGCGCCCAGACCAGGAACAGCGACATCTGCGGCTTGATCAGCGTCGAGGCGCCGAGCAGCACGCCGGCCAGCACCCGCCGGTCGCGCAGGGTGAACAGGGTGGCGAAGACGAAGGCGGCGTTCAGCCAGACCTGGATCTGGCCGACGGCGAAGGCCTTGACCACCGGATAGAAGCACAGCGCCGCCACCGCCCCCAGGGCGGCAAGCGTCAGCCGGCTGACGCCGCCGCGCATCGCCCGGTCGAAGCCCATGCGCTCCGCCAGCTCCCGCATCAGCAGCGCCATGCCGCCGGCGGTGGCGACCACCATCAGCAGGTTGATCAGCGCATAGATGCGCAGATGCAGCAGCCCGACCGCCGACAGCGCCTCCATCACCAGCAGCGAAGTCAGCGGATACTGGAACTTCACATGCTGGGTGAAGAAGACGGCGTCATAGACATTCTCCTTCCCATGCTCGCGCAGCCAGGTGAAGGCCGTCATCATGGGTTCCCAGCTGTCGAGCGGAAGCCGTTCCGGCGACCGGCCCGCCACCAGCAGCAGGACATCCCAAACCGTGGTGTCGCCGGTCCCGCCGTCCAGATAGGGGCGGAAGACGACACCGAGCAACGTGTCGGCACACAGCACGAACAGGAATGCCACCGACACCGTCCAGGCGGCGAAGCGGTCCCTGACCAGAACATTGGCGGCCAGGACATCGGCCGCACCGGTCCTGCTGCCGCCCAGCGGTCCTTCCAGCGTTCCTTCCGCCGCGCGCACGAAATCCTTCGATCTCATCGACGACCACTCCCTGGCATTTGTCCCGGCTTCAACCGCCGGCAGGTCGGCGAAACTATGCCAGAGCAGTGCGTGTGGGGAATGTGCCCCACCCGTGCCGGACCGGAGTAATGCCATTAAGCGCCGGGCACCCGCAGCGGTAGCCGACTACCCCGCCGCGACGGCTGCCGGCGCGTTCGGACGAAGAAGGGCGGCGTGGAAAATGTCGGGGCTGTGGCTGCCCGGACCGGCTGCCACCGGCTGTCGGCGATTCAAAGTCGTGGCGCCGGCAACCCACCGTTGTCGAACGCATGGACGTTATGCGTTTTCGGAATCCCTTGTTTTACCTTGGCTTATTGTTCTGGGGGTGCGGAATATTCTAATGTCAGGCTACCCCCAATTTCGGGTTCGGCCGGATGCCGCCCCGACAGAGACCAGCTTCAGGCCCCCGGTGACCCGACGGTGATGGCGTCCTCTCACATAATCGTCGGTGGCGCCACGTGGTTCTACCTGTCGAGCCGGTACGGGATGACCTTCGACGCGGTCGCCTTCGGGGCGGCGATTCTGGGGGCGCTCGCCCCGGACATCGACCATCCGAAATCGACGCTCGGCCAGCTGGTCAAGCCGCTCTCCACCGCGATTTCCAACATCTTCGGCCATCGCGGCGTCACCCATTCCGCGCTGGCCATCGCCGGCTGCCTGTGGGTCCTGCACGAACATGCGGCCTATCAGCATGTTCTGATCCCATTCATCGTCGGCTACCTCACCCATCTGGCAGGCGACCTGCTGACGCCGGCCGGCCTGCCGCTGCTGTGGCCGATCAAGCGGCGGCGCAACTTCGCCCTGCCCATTCTGAAAACCGGCGGTTTTTCCGAACAACTGGCGGTGACGCTGATGGCGGGCTGGATGATCTCCGGCCTGTTCTCCGGCGGCTGGCCGGAGTTCCCGCTGCAAAGGCCCTGGCGCTCGGTCGTGGCCGCGGCCCAGACCTACCTGGGCGAGGGCGGCGTGGAGAAGGCCGCTCCCCCGCTGCCTGTGCGCAAGCCGCCGGAAACCAGCCGGACCAAGCCGCTGAAGGGCTGACTCCCGGCCGTTCGGGCGTTCGCGCCGGCATCCCGTCGAATTTTCCGAAGCGAACCCGAAAATCCAGACGGATTGTCGGAAATGGAGCCGCATGGCCGAATTTTATTCCGTAAAAATGGAATTGCCGAAAATTTGCCTCGCAAAACAGGCTGGATGTTCTGACATTTAGCCGCAGAACCCATTATCTATTCTGCGTATAAGCTAAAAATCGGAACTTTATTCGGCATAATCGATAAAATACCAGATGGAAAGGATCCTAGAAAATCGGTTAGCCTGACAGGCGTTGGACCGGCTTTCCTGACTGCCGGACCCGGGCTTTCCAAAGCCGCCCCGAGCCCCCCGACCAGAGCCAGCCACGCGATGAACCAGATGACCGACCCGAGCGTTGCCCTCGCTTCCGAGCCGTCCCTCTCCAGCGGAGCCGGCCCCTTCGCCGCCTTCGCCCCCGTCGTTCGTCCGGTGGGGCCGTTGCGCCAGGCGATCACCGCCGCCTACCGCCGGCCGGAGCCGGACTGCGTGGCGTGGCTGGTCGATCAGGCGGCGCTGCCGGCCGAGGTGACCGATGCGGCGGCCCAGACCGCGCGCACGCTGATCGCGGCGCTGCGCGCCAAGCCGCAGGGGCGCGGGGTGGAGGGGCTGATCCACGAATACAGCCTGTCGAGCCAGGAGGGTGTCGCGCTGATGTGCCTGGCGGAGGCGCTGTTGCGCATTCCCGACCGCGCCACCCGCGACGCGCTGATCCGCGACAAGATCGCCGGCGGCGACTGGCGCGCCCATCTCGGCAACAGCCCGTCGCTGTTCGTCAACGCCGCGACCTGGGGGCTGCTGGTCACCGGCAAGGTCACGGGCGTGCTGGGCGCCGGCTTCGGCGGCGAACAGGCGCTGTCGTCGGCGCTGACCAAGCTGATCCTGCGCGGCGGCGAGCCACTGATCCGCCGCGGCGTCGATTTCGCCATGCGCATGATGGGCGAGCAGTTCGTCACCGGCCAGACCATCGACGAGGCGCTCTCCAACAGCCGCAAGATGGAAGCCGAGGGTTTCCGCTATTCCTACGACATGCTGGGGGAGGCGGCGACCACCGCCGCCGACGCCGACCGCTATTACGCCGATTATGAAAAGGCCATCCACGCCATCGGCAAGGCGTCGGCCGGGCGCGGCATCTATGACGGCCCCGGCATCTCGATCAAGCTGTCGGCCCTGCACCCGCGCTATTCCCGGTCCCAGGCCGACCGTGTCATGGCGGAGCTGCTGCCGCGCGTCGCCGAGCTGGCCCGGCTGGCCCGCAGCTACGACATCGGCCTCAACATCGACGCCGAGGAGGCCGACCGGCTGGAACTGTCGCTCGACCTGCTGGAAGCGCTGTGCTTCGACCCGGATCTGAAGGGCTGGGACGGCATCGGCTTCGTCGTCCAGGCCTATGGCAAGCGCTGTCCCTATGTCATCGACTTCGTCGTCGATCTGGCCCGGCGCAGCGGCCACCGGCTGATGGTGCGTCTGGTCAAGGGCGCCTATTGGGACAGCGAGATCAAGCGCGCCCAGGTCGACGGGCTGGAGGATTTCCCGGTCTACACCCGCAAGCTGCACACCGACGTCTCCTATGTCGCCTGCGCCCGCCGGCTGCTGGGCGCCCCAGACGCGGTGTTCCCGCAGTTCGCCACCCACAACGCCCAGACGCTGGCGACCATCTACCAGATGGCCGCCCACCTGAACGGCGCCTTCAAGGTCGGCCAGTACGAGTTCCAGTGCCTGCACGGCATGGGCGAGCCGCTCTACAAGGAGGTGGTCGGCCCACTGAAGCGGCCCTGCCGCGTCTATGCCCCGGTCGGCACCCATGAGACGCTGCTGGCCTATCTGGTCCGCCGCCTGCTGGAGAACGGCGCCAACAGCTCCTTCGTCAACCGCATCGCCGACAAGAGCGTGTCGATCGACGATCTGGTCGCCGATCCGGTGGCGATTGCCCGCGCAGCCTTGCCGGTGGGCGCCAAGAACCCGCTGATCTCCTTGCCGGCCGATCTCTACGGCACCGAGCGGGCGAACTCCGCCGGCCTCGACCTGTCGAACGAGACGGTCCTGGCCGACCTGTCCGCCGCCCTGCGCGACAGCGCCGCCGTCGCCTGGACCGCCGCCCCGCTGCTGGCGGACGGTGAGCGCAGCGGAACCGCTCAGCCGGTGCTGAACCCGGCCGACCACCGCGATGTCGTCGGGCAGTGCATCGAGGCCGGCCCCACCGACATCGCCGACGCCTTCCTGTTCGCCGAGGCCGCCGCTCCGGTCTGGGCCGCCACCCCGCCGGCCGAGCGCGCCGCCTGCCTGTTCCGCGCCGCCGACGCGATGCAGGCGCGCCTGCCGACCCTGCTCGGCCTGATCATCCGCGAGGCCGGAAAGTCCGCCGCCAACGCCATCGCCGAGGTGCGCGAGGCCATCGACTTCCTGCGCTATTACGGCGCCCAGGTTCGCGACGGCTTCGCCAACGACACCCATCTGCCGCTGGGGCCGGTGGTTTGCATCAGCCCGTGGAACTTCCCGCTCGCCATCTTCTCCGGTCAGGTCGCCGCGGCGCTGGCCGCCGGCAACCCGGTGCTGGCCAAGCCGGCGGAGGAAACCCCGCTGGTCGCGGCGGAGGCCGTGCGCCTCCTGCGCGCCGCCGGCATTCCCGCCGGCGCGGTCCAGCTCCTGCCCGGTGCGGGCGAGGTCGGCGCCGCCCTTGTCGGCCATGCCGGCACCCGTGCGGTGATGTTCACCGGCTCCACCGAGGTGGCCCGCCTGATCCAGCGCCAGCTGGCCGGGCGCCTGTCGCCCCAAGGGGAGGGGCAGGGGGCGCCGATCCCGCTGATCGCCGAGACCGGCGGCCAGAATGCCATGATCGTCGACAGCTCCGCCCTGGCGGAACAGGTGGTCGGCGACGTGATCGCCTCTGCCTTCGACAGTGCCGGCCAGCGCTGCTCGGCGCTCCGCATCCTCTGCCTGCAGGAGGATGTCGCCGACCGCACCCTGACCATGCTGAAGGGCGCGATGCGCGAGCTGCGCCTCGGCAGCCCCGACCGGCTGGCCGTCGATGTCGGCCCGGTCATCACGGCGGAGGCGCGCGACGGCATCGTCCGCCACATCGAGGCGATGAAGGCCAAGGGCCGCCGGGTCGAATCGCTGCCGTTGCCGGCGGAGACCGCCGAGGGCACCTTCATCGCGCCGACCATCATCGAGATCGACGCCATCGCCGACCTGGAGCGCGAGGTGTTCGGCCCGGTCCTGCATGTCCTGCGCTTCCGCCGCGACGATCTGGACCGGCTGGTCGACGCCATCAACGGCACCGGCTATGGCCTGACCTTCGGCCTGCACACCCGCATCGACGCCACCATCGACCGGGTGACGAGCCGGATCGAGGCCGGCAACCTGTACGTCAACCGCAACACCATCGGTGCGGTGGTCGGCGTACAGCCCTTCGGCGGCCATGGCCTGTCCGGCACCGGCCCGAAGGCCGGCGGCCCGCTGTACCTGTCGCGCCTGCTGTCCGTACGTCCGGCGTTGGATCTCGGACTGCGCGGCGACGACGCCGTACGTGCGCCCGCCCATGCGCTGGCCGACTGGCTGGCCGACCGGGGCAAGGCGGAGATCGCCACCAACGTCCGGTCGCTGGCCAAGCGGTCCCTCGTCGGCGGCAGCGTCGAACTGGCCGGTCCGGTGGGTGAGAGCAACCTCTACAGCCTGATCCCGCGCGGCCGCATCCTGCTGCTGCCGCAGACCGAGGACGGGCTGTACCGTCTGCTGGGGGCGGCACTCGCCGCCGGCAACGAGGCGGTGGTCGATGGCGACGGCGCCGTCACCTCCGGCCTGGCGGATCTGCCGCCGGAACTGGCCGCCCGTGTCCGGGTGAGCGCGAACTGGACCGGCTTCGGACCGCTGGCCGGTGCGCTGGTGGAGGGTGATTCCACCCGCCTGCTGGCCGCCAACCGGCGCATCGCCGAATTGCCCGGCCCCCTCGTCCTGACCCAGGGCGTTCCGGCCGGCGGCGCAGGCGTGGAGATCGCCTGGCTGATGAACGAGCGCTCGCTCAGCGTCAACACCACCGCCGCAGGCGGCAACGCCAGCCTCGTGGCGATGAGCTAAGAGCGGGAGGGGGCTGCCCCCTCTCTCCCTTGGGGAGAGGGGGTGTCTGCAAGAGCCTCGCGCAATCTCTCCGCCGTTTCGGCGTCGGCCGGAAAAAACGCCTCGATCGCCAGTTCGGACAGGGTCACGTCCATCGCCGTCCCGAAGACGGTCGTCGTGCTGAACAGGTTCAGCAGCCCGAAGGACGTGTGCAGCCGCAGCGGCACGACCACGTCGGGATGATGCCCAGCTTCGCTGCCGCCCCCGAGACCGGAGGCCGGAGCCGGGTAGCCCTGCAACTCGCTGCGCAGGGCGACCAGGACCGGGTCGGCGCCCGCCTCGATCTGGCGGGTCAGGCGGGACAGCACATGCTCGCGCCATTGCGCCCAGTTGCCGATGCGGCCGGCCAGCCCGCCGGGATGCAGGCTGAGGCGCAGGACATTCACCGGCCCGGCCAGCAGCTCGGCCGACACCCCCTCCAGCAGCGGCGCCACCGCCCGGTTCGCCGCCAGCAGGTGCCAATGCCGGTCCACCGCCAGCGCCGGGAAGGGCTCATGCCCGGTCAGCACCAGATCGACCGCCTTGCGTGCCGCCTGCATCGCCGGGCTGTCCAAACTGTGTTCGCTGTAGACCGGGGCGAAACCGGCGGCGACCAGCAGCGCATTGCGCTCGCGCAAGGGCACGTCCAGCCGTTCGGCCAGATGGATCAGCATGCCACGGCTGGGCTGCGACCGGCCTGTCTCCAGAAAGCTGACATGCCGGGTCGAGATGTCCGCCTCGCAGGCGAGATCGAGCTGGCTCAGCCCCCGGCGCTGGCGCCAGGACCGCAACAGGGCGCCGACCGGCGGCGGGGCCGGAATCCTGCCGCTTCGGCCGGGTGTCTGCGGGGTGTCCTGGGGCATGGGAGCTGGCTCCGAACCGGTATTGCCGTCGATGGTTGCCGTCATCCGCGGGCGAAGGCCAGCAGTTCCGCGTTGAAGCGGTCGCGGTGGGTGATGAACAGGCCGTGCGGCGCTCCCTCGTAGACGGACAGTCTGGCGTTCGGCATCAGCGCCACCGTGCGCTCGGCCAATGCCAGCGGCGTCGTCACGTCGCGGTCGCCATGGACGACCAGCGTCGGCACGGCAATGGCCGGCAGCTCCGCCCGGAAATCGGCGGAGGTGATTGCCCGGTTGGACTCCAGCAGGGCCATCAGCGAAGATTGCAGCGCCATGCCGACGATCCAGCCCTTCATCTCCGCCGAGGTCTCGTCGTTCACGAAGGGGTCGATGTTGTCGCCGAGCCATTTCGGGAAGTCGCGCAGCAGCTGTTCCGTCCGGAAGGCCTCGAACAGCGCCGGATCGACCCCGTCGGGATTGTCGCCGGTCCGCGCCATCAGCGGCGTGATGGTCCCGACCATCACCACGCCCTTGACCCGCCCGGCGCCGTGGCGGGACAGGTAGCGCACGATCTCTCCTGTCGCCATCGAATGGCCGACCAGGGTCACGTCGCGCAAATCCAGCCCGTCGAGCAATGCCGCGATGTCGTCCGCCAGCCGGTCGAAGCCGTAGCCGGACGGCGACTCGTCCGACCGGCCGTGGCCGCGGTGGTCGAAGGCGATGCAGCGGCATCCCTGCTCGGACAGCGGCGCCATCTGATAGGCCCAGGCGTCGGAGGTCAGCGACCAGCTCGACACGAAGACGATGGGGCGCCCTCCCTCCCTGTTGCCCCAGTCGCGGTAGAACAGGCGCACGCCGTCGTCGGTGTTGATGACGCCCATGATGTTCATCCTCCCCTGCTGTCCGCCGGATCGTCCCGACAACCCCAGGATTGCCCGGCGGAGGGAGCGGAATCGATTACCTGCCGGGTCATGAGGCACACGAAAGTTCCTGCGGCGCGCGCATGCCTGCCATCACTGCCGCATTGCGGTACGCGGCTGCGCGATCCGGTTAAGGTCCTGAACCGTCACCGCTGCCGTTCGGATCCTCGATGCGCCTGATCTTCCTGCTCGGCCTTGCCGGCTTCGCCAGCGCCTTCTCGCTCCGCACCACCGATCCGATGCTGACGCTGATCGCCGACGATCTCGACGTGACGGTGCGGCAGGCGGCGCTGCTGGCCTCGGCCTACACGCTGCCCTATGCGCTGATGCAGATCGTGCTGGGACCGGTGGGCGATTCCATCGGCAAGTCGCGGCTGGTCCGGCTGGCCCTGTCGGTGCTGACGGTCGGTCTGGTGCTGTCCACCATCGCGCCGAGCTATGGCACGGTGATGGCCGGGCGCATCCTGGCCGGTGCCTTTGCCGGCGGCATCATCCCGGCCTCCATGGCGCTGATCGGCGACAGGGTTCCCTATGAGGAGCGGCAGATCGCCATCAGCCGCTTCCTGTTGGCGGTCATCCTGGGACAGATGTCGGGTTCCGCCGTGTCGGGCGCGCTGGCCGAGGCCTTCGGCTGGCGCGCGGTGTTCGGCCTGTCCGCCGGCCTGACCGCGCTGATCTGTGCAGCAGCCCTCATCGGGCTGGCGCGCGAGGTCGAGACGCGCTCGCCCCTGTCGGTGGCCGACGCGCAACGGCGCTATGCCACCGTGCTGACCAACCCGGCCTCGCTGTTCGTCTTCGCCACGGTGGCGGCGGAAGGGCTGCTGATCTTCGGCGTCTTCCCCTTCGTGGCACCGGTGCTGATCGAACATGGTGCGGCCGGCGCCTTCCAGGCCGGATTGACCATCGCCGCCTTCGCCATCGGTGGCGTCTTCTACAGCGCCGTGGTGCGGCGGCTGATCGCCTCGCTCGGCCAATGGGGCATGATGAAGGCCGGCGGGCTGGCGGCCGGTCTGGCCTATCTGGTCATCGCCTTCCCGGTGCCCTGGCCGGTGGTCAGCCTCGCCTTCCTGGTCGCCGGCTTCGGTTTCTACATGCTGCACAACACCATGCAGACCCAGGCGACCGAGCTGGCCCCCACCGCCCGCGGGTCGGCGCTGGCCCTGTTCGCGTCGAGCTTCTTCATCGGCCAGGGCATCGGCCCGGTGCTGTACGGCTATATTTCCTCCCACACCGGCTTTGCGCCGCTGTTCCTTGGCGTCGGCGCGCTGACCGCCGGGCTGGGCTTCGCCTCGGCCCGGCTGATCCGGCGAAGGCCGGCTTGAGGAGGGGGAGCCGCGTCATACTCTTCCCCTGCTCGGGAGACGCGATTACAGTGTGGCAGTCCACAACCGGGAACAACGCCCGTGTTAGAAGCCTGCCTGCCGCCTTACGAGTTCCGCCTGCTTGAAGAGCCGCCATATGCCATCTGCATGACCGACATCACGATGGACTTCGAGCAGGAGCAGATCATCTCGGCGGCTGCCGCTTTGAAGCATCTGGGTGGCGGCAGGTATGAGCTTCTGCATGGCATCCACGTTTATGACGCGGTGCTCGACAGGGGATGGATGCATTACAGGCGCGAAGAGGCGAGGAAGGTCTATCACCCTCAGGTAAAGCATTATGTGCTCGATCTTTTTCACGATGGCACGCGGATACTGATCGACCATTATCGTCCTGCTGCGGTCGTTTGCCGTACCGAAGAGCAGCTCCCGCTTGGCGAATTTCCCCCGCGCTTCCGGAAGACCGTCGATTTCCTGACAAGCCTTGGCTACAGGGCGGGCGCGATCCTGCAGGACGTCGATCGCCGCTGGAATTGGGAGCACCGACCTGAATGACCGGCTATGGAATTTCGCAGTCATGCATGTCACATTCCTACTGATCGTTACGGGCCGATCCGAAAAATGCGGAAGGAGGCGACCATGACCATTGCGAAACGCGATCCGCAGAAGGGCGGCATCGGCGCGGACGGCAAAAATCTGATGGCTCATCTGGATGCCAACGGTGGCCGTTTGCCCGAACCGCTCGCCACGGCGGTGAACAAGTCCTGCCGTGAGGCATTCCTTCGCGCCCGCGCTCTCCGTGCCGACCGCAAGCCGTAGCCTTGACCGTTTTCCCTGTCTTCCCCGCCCAGCGGCCGGTGAGTGACAGCGCTCCCGGCTGTTTCCGCATCGGATGGAGCGCCAGGCTCCTCACAAACACGCCCGGATATAGGGCCGGTTCGCCTCCCACAGCTCGTCGAGGATGGCGGCTGCCGCCGTGCTGGAATTGACGACGGGGTCGATCAGCAGGGCCTGAAGCGCCAGCTCCTTCGACCCGTGCAGCGCCGCCTCCACCGACAGTTGCTGCACGTTGGCCTGGACCGACAGCAGCTTCAGGATGCCGTCGGGCAAGCGGCCGAGCGACACCGGATGGACGCCGGCGGCATCGGCCACCAGCGGCACCTCGACCGCCAGCTCGTCGGGCAGGCCGGGAATGACGCCGCGGTTGATGACGATGCCGCTTTCGATGAAGCGCTTCTGGTTGTGCAGCTGGCCGGCGATCACCGCCACCGCCCGCTCGCCCCAGGACGGCTTGGTCCAGTCGTCGGGGATCGGCCGGCTGCCGGCGATGACCCCGTCCATCAGGTCGCGCAGGATGACGCGGCCTTCCTCATCGTGTTTGAAGTCGAAGCCATGCTCCCCGGCCTCCCAGCCATAGGGCAGGAATTCGCCGGTGTGGTCGTCGCTGGGGGTGACCCACAGGCCGAAGGCGTGGAACAGGCGGCGCGCCAGCGGGGTGAAAGACGGGTCGTGCGTCGCTTCCCGTTCGCGCAGCAGCGGGTAGAGGTCGCGGCCCGTCGCCTTCTCGCGGATGGCGGTCAGCCATTGGAAATGGTTCAGCCCGGCGCCCCAGACATCGACGTCTTTCTCGGCCATGCCCAGGATCTGGCAGATGAACCAGCGCGCCAGGAAGATGCCGTGGCAGAGCCCCAGCGTCCGCACGCCCGTGCAGCGCGACAGCCCCAGCACGATACGGCTTTCCGGGTTGGACAGGTTGATGAACAGCGCGTCGGGGCAGATCGCCTCCACGTCGCGGGCGATGTCGACGATCAGCGGCAGGGTGCGCAGCGTGAAGAACAGCCCGCCGGGACCGCCATTTTCGCCCAGCGTGTGACGGATGCCATGCTTCCTCGGCACCTCGAAGTCCAGCTTCCAAAGCCGGTTGCGGTCGATGGCGATGGCGCACAGCACGAAGCCGGCACCCTGGAGCGCCGCCTTGCGGTCGGTGGTCGTCTCGATGGTGAGGCCGGCATTCCCCCGGCGGTTCAGCACCCCGGCCAGCGCCGCCATGCGGTCGAGCGCCTCTTGGTTGGTATCGACCAGCGTCAGGGTGCTGCCGGCCAGTTCGGTGGTGGAGAACAGATCCTGGAACAGGCTGAGCCCGAATGCGGCGCTGCCGGCGCCGATGAAGACGATCTTCGTTGTGTTGGGCATCTTGCGTTTCCTCCGTAAACGGAGCGGCTGGCCGCCGTCTTGTGGGATCAGGCTACGCCGTTCGGGCAGGTCCGCACAGTGCCTGTGTGCAACCCTCTGCGGCTGCGCCACCGCGTCGCGCCCGGACCGTTCGCATGCTTGTCCCATGGCGCACGGGCTCCCGCTGCGGCATGCTGGGGAAAACGAACCATGCCCCTCGGGAGGAAATGAATGGACAGCTTCAGCCAGCCCGTATCCCAGGCCGCCGATGCCAAGCCGCTGAGTTTCCCGCCGGATTTCCACTGGGGGGCCTCGACCGCCGCCTACCAGATCGAAGGCGCGGTGAATATCGACGGGCGCGGGCCCTGCGTGTGGGACAGCTTCACCGCTGAAGGCCGCATCATGGACGGCAGCAGCGCCGCCGTCGCCTGCGACCATTATCACCGCTACCCGGAAGACATCGCGCTGATGAAGGCGGCGGGCTTCGACAGCTACCGCTTCTCCATCGCCTGGCCGCGCATCCTGCCGACGGGAACCGGGGCGGTGGAGACGCGCGGCCTCGACTTCTACGACCGGCTGGTCGACAGCCTGCTGGAGGCCGGCATCACGCCGATGGCCTGCCTCTACCATTGGGATCTGCCGCAGCCGCTGGAGGATGCCGGCGGCTGGCAGGGGCGGGAGATCGTCGGCCCCTTCGCCGACTATGCCCGCATCGTCACCGCCCGGCTGGCCGACCGGGTCAAGAGCTGGATGATGCTGAACGAGCCGAACGTCGTCGCCATCTTCGGCTATGGCGTCGGCGAGCATGCCCCCGGCCACCGGCTGGGCGAACAGGGCATCCTGCGCGCCCTGCACCACCAGAATCTGGCCCAGGGTGCCGCCCTGCGCGCCATCGCGGCGGAGCGGTCCGGCCTGACGCTGGGCACCGTGCTGAACCTTCAGCCGAGCGTTCCCGACAGCGACCGGCCGGAGGATGTCGCCGCCGCCGCCCGCTGGGATGCGGTGTGGAACCGGGTGGCGCTGGACGGGCTGATGCGCGGGCAAATCCCGGCGCTGCTGGCCGACAAAATGGCGGAGTTCGTGCTGCCGGGCGACGAGGAGGCGATCCGTTACCCCATCGATCTGCTGGGCATCAACTACTACTCTCGCATGACGATGAAGCATGAGGAGGGGCGGCCCTTCGCCGTCGGCTGGGGCGAGGCCCGGTGCCGGCGCTGGACCGGCATGGCCTGGCCGGTGCAGCCGGAGGGGCTCTACGACCTGCTGAGCGAACTCCGCACCGACTACGGCAACCCCGCCGTCTTCATCGCCGAGAATGGCTGCGCCTATGACGACGTGGTGACGCCGGACGGCCAGATCCACGATGCCGAGCGGGTTCTCTATTACCGCGAGCATCTGGAATCGGTGGCGCAGGCGCTGGCCGACGGCTGCAACGTCACGGGCTATCTGTGCTGGAGCCTGCTGGACAATTTTGAATGGGCCTACGGCCTGTCAAAGCGCTTCGGCATTGTGAGGGTCGATTACGACACGCTGGAGCGCACGCCGAAGGACAGCTACCGCTTCCTCGCGGAGGTTGTGAGAACTGGACGGCTTTAATCTTTCTTTCGTCGCAGCCCCTGTACTTTCGGCCTGCCGCGTCCTATTCGTTGGTTATACGGATGTTGAGGGATTGTGCGGAGGCCCGGAATGGGCGGGATGACCGAGGACACAGGCGGCGACACGGGCGCCGGCAAAGGCTCCGGAACTGGCAAGGGCGGCGATGATGCCGGCGGCAAGGCTCCCGGCTTTGCCCGTCGCTTTCTGAGCCTGGCGGGCGGCTATTGGCATGGGCGCACGCGGGTGACCGTGTGGGCGCTGACCGTGGCGCTGGTCGTGCTGACGGTGGGGCAGGTTTCGGTCCCCGTCCTGATCAACCTGTGGAGCGAGCGGCTGTTCGACGCGCTCGAACAGCGCTCCATGGACCGTTTCCTGACCATGATCGGTCTGGTCGGGCTGATCATCCTCTACAACATCGTCATCGTCGTCCTGCATCTGCGGGTGAAGCGCCGGTTGCAGATGGGCTGGCGCGACTGGCTGACCCGCAAGCTGCTGGAGGACTGGTTGCGCCGCGGCCGGCACCACCAGATCGCCTACATGCCGGGCGAGCACGACAACCCCGACGGCCGCATCGCCGAAGACATCCGCATCACCGCGGAGATGGCCATCGATCTCGGCCATTCGCTGACCTATTGCGCGCTGCTGCTGGTCAGCTTCACCAACATCCTGTGGATGCTGTCCGGCACCCTGTCGGTCACGCTGTTCGGAGCCGAGCTGGCGGTGCCGGGCCACCTGCTGTTCGTGGCGCTTCTCTATGCCGCGGTCGGCACCACCATCGCCATGCTGATCGGCCAGCCGCTGGTCAATTCGGTCAACCGGCGCCAGGGCTACGAGGCCGATTTCCGCTTCGCGCTGGCCCGCATCCGCGAGAACGGCCAGACCATCGCCCTGCTGCATGGCGAATCGGCGGAGCGCGGCCACCTCTCCGGCCTGTTCGGCGGGGTGGTGCGGGGCTGGAACGGCCAGACCCGGGCGCTCAGCCACATGATGGTGTTCAGCGCCAGCTATTCGGTGCTGTCCACCGCCTTTCCGGTTCTGGTCGCCGCCCCGCGCTACATCGCCGGCACCATCACGCTCGGCGTGCTGATGCAGACGGCGCAGGCCTTCCAGCAGACGGTCGGCGCCCTGTCCTGGCCCATCGACAATCTGCCGCGCGTCGCCGAATGGCGGGCGTCGGTGGAGCGCGTGCTGAACCTGCACGACGCGCTGGTGCGGCTGGACCGCAATGTCTGCGAGGTGCCGGACGCCCACATCCAGCTGGTGCGTTCCGACGAGCACGACAGGCTGACCTTCCGCGGCGTCGCCATCGACGAGCCGAACGGCACGGCGGTCGTCCATCCCTTCGACCTGGAGGTGCGGCCGGGCGACCGCGTGCTGATCGGCGGCGACGCGACGGCGACCATCCGGCTGTTCCGCGCCGTGGCCGGCGTCTGGCCCTGGGGGCGCGGGCTGATCACCCTGCCGGCCCACACCCGCGTCTTCTTCATGCCGGAACGCCCCTATTTGCCCCATGCCAGCCTGCGCGCGGTGCTGGCCTATCCCGGCACGGCGGCGTCGGTCGGCGACGACAAGGCGGCCGGCGCGCTGGTCAGCGTCGGGCTGCCCGACCTCGTCGGCCGGCTGGACAGCCTCGACCATTGGGACGAGGTGCTGTCGGTGCCCGAGCGCCAGCGGCTGGGCTTCGCCCGGCTGCTGATCCGCCGCCCCGACTGGATCTTCCTGGAGGACGCCACCGACAGCCTCGATCCCCCGGCGGAGGAGGAGCTTCTGTCGCTGATGGAGCGCGAACTGCCGCATGCCACCCTGCTGACCATCGGCCATCATGCGGCACTGGCCGCCCACCATGGCCGCAAGCTGGTGCTGGAGCGCACCAACGGCGCCGTCACCCTGCGCGAGGAGGCGCGGCCGATCCGGCCGGTGGAGGAGAGCGCGGCCTGACCGGCCGCCTCCCGCATCCTTGGAACCGGTCCGAAAAGCTGCCACACTGCGCGGCGGTCATCGTTGGCACCAACAGAAGCAGCCGCCCCGCACCACCATGGACATGAGCGTGAAGAAGACCAGCATCAACGCGGCATGGCGGGGGCTGGCGAACTGCCGGGGGTGCGGCATCCGGGACTCGGCACTCTTCGCCGACCTGACGGAACCGGATTTCAACCTGATCCATCTGCCCATCGACGAGATGACGGTGGCGCCGGGGGCCGCACTCTACCATGTCGGCGACGAGCCGGCGGCGCTCTACACCGTGCGCGGCGGGCTGGTGAAGCTGGTGCAGTATCTGCCGAACGGCGGCCAGCGCATCGTCCGGCTGCTGCGCACCGGCGACACCGCCGGGCTGGAGGCGGCGCTGGGCGAGCCCTACCGCCACACCGCCATCGCCATCCATCCGGTCCTGACCTGCCGCATCCCGCGCGCGGTGATCCAGCGCCTGTCGGAGGAGACGCAGCACCTGCACCAGCAACTGATGCGCCGCTGGCACCAGGCGGTGGAGCGGGCCGACGCCTTTCTGGTCGAACTCGGCACCGGCAGCGCCAGGGCGCGGGTCGCCCGGCTGTTCCTGACCCTGGTGGACGACCGCGGCGAGTGCGACTTCTTCGGCCGGGAGGATGTCGGCGCCGTGCTGGGCATCACCACCGAGACCGCCAGCCGCGTGGTGGCGGAACTGAAGCGGCAGGGCCTGCTGGAGGAACTGCGGCCCAACCGCTTCCGCTGCGACGTGACCGCCCTGCGCGAGCTGGCGGACGGGCCTTAGCCCGTCCCCGGCAACGTACCGGCCTTAAGCCGCCCGCATTTCCCCGACCAGCCCGTCGACCTGACCGGCCAGCGTCCGCAGCTGCTCCTGCACGGTGGAGGAGGCCGACAGCACGCGGTTGGCCGATTCCCCGACTCCCGCGCCGCATCGGCGACGCTGTCGATGTTGCCGCGGACATGCTGGGTGCTGTCCGCCGCCTCGCCGACATTGCGGGCGATCTCGCGGGTGGCGGCACTCTGCTGCTCCACCGCGGCGGCGATGGTGGCGGCGATCTCGTTCACCTCGCGGATGGTGCCGGCGATGGAGCGGATGGCGTCCACCGCCTCCTGCGTCACCGACTGCATGGCGGCGATCTGGGCGGAGATGTCCTCGGTCGCCTTCGCCGTCTGGGTGGCGAGGCCCTTCACCTCCGACGCCACCACCGCGAAGCCCTTGCCGGCCTCGCCGGCCCGCGCCGCCTCGATGGTGGCGTTCAGCGCCAGCAGGTTGGTTCTGGCCGGCGATGCTCTGGATCAGCCCGACCACCTCGCCGATGCGGCCGGCGGTCTGGGCCAGCCCCTCCACCGTCCGGTCGGTGCGCTCCGCCTCGTCGGCGGCCTTGCGGGCGATCTGGCTGGAGGCGTGGACCTGGGTGCCGATCTCCTGGATCGAGGCGGACAGCTCCTCCGTCGCCGCCGCCACCGCCTTCACGTTGCCCTCGGCCTGCTGGGAGCTGCCGGCGGCGGTCGTCGCCTCGCCGGCGGTCAGGTCGGCGCTGCGGCTCATGCGCTCGGCCATGCTCTGCATCTCGCCGGCCGCCTGCGAGACGCGGTCCAGCACGCCGCGCACGCTGCTTTCGAAATTCTCGGCCATCTCGACCATGGCGCGGCGGCGTTCGCCGGCGGCGCGGCCGCGTTCGGCCTCGGCCCGTGCATTGGCGGCCTTCGCCTCGTTGGCGGTGTCGCGGAAGACCATCAGGGCGCGGGTCATGTCGCCGATCTCATCCGCACCGGCGGCGGGGATCGCCGCGTTCAGGTTTCCGGCGGCAATCGCCCGCATGGCGTCCGACAGCCCGCTGAGCCGTGCCACGATGTGGCGGCCGACCACCAGCCAGGCCAGGGCGGCGGCGACGATCAGGCTGCCGACCGCGAACAGGACCAGCATCTTGCGGCCGGCGGCGATGGTGTCGTCGGTGCCGGCGACTGCGGCCTTGGCCTCCTCGCGCATCGCGGCGATCTTGCGGTCCACCGTGGCGGCGAAGCGCTGGGCCAGCTGCCGGTTCTCGGCGAGCATCCGCTCGGTGTCGGCCATCGCCGCCAGTTCGCCGCGGCGCAGCGCGATCACCCCCTCCTCGCCGCGGCCGAAGCCGATCAGCGCCTTCACCAGGGCGGCCAGCACCTCGGTGCCGGCGGCATTGTCGCCGGCCTGGGCGCGCAGCGTGCCGATCCGCTCGAACAGCGAGGAGGAGGCGGTGGAGAAGCGCTTTTCCAACAGGTCGAGCCGGGCGGCGTCGGGGGCCTGCGACGCTTCGTTCAGCGCGCCGGTCAGGGCGGTGCCGTAGGTCGACAGCTCCAGGTTCGTGCGGAACTGCTCCAGCCCGCGGCCGAGCAGATCCTGCACCGCCTCCTGCACCTGGGACCGGATGTCGAAGTTGGCGCGCTTGATGTCGCTCTGCACCTTGCGCAGCGGCGCGTTCAGCAGGGTCAGCAGCTGTGCGGCCTGCGTCCGGGCGGAGTTCAGCCGTTCGGCAAGCTGGCGGTCCGCAGCGCCGCCGCCGCTCCCTTCCAGCGCCGCGCGCCGCAGGTCGAAGACATTGTCCTTGCCGTAGCCGAACAGGAACAGCGCGTCGATCTTGCCGGCGGCGTCGGCCGGCAGCCGGTCGCCCAGCGTGCCGAGCGTGGCCGTCACCTGGGAGGAGGCCTCCAGAAAGGACTGCTGCTGGTCGCCGACGGTCTTGGCGTCCTGTGCCGCGCCGGAGCGGTTCATGGCGTCGAGCGCACCGGCGATCCCGCCGCGCAGGTCGTAGAGCGCGATCATCGACCGCACGGCGTCCGACAGGGCCCCCATCTCGCGGTCGGTGCCGCCGTCGAGCGCCATGCCTTTTTCCTGCAAGGCCTGGCTCGACCCGTCGACCAGCGGCGCCAGCGTCTTCAGGAAGCCGTCATAGGTCTGGGCCAGCCGGGTCGAGGCCGCCTCGCGCCGGTCATGCAGCGACAGGCGCCGGGCCACCCCGTCGTTGAGGCGGTCCAGCGTGCCGATCAGGGCGTTGCCGGTCTCGCGCACCTCCGACAAAAGCGGGTCCTGCGGCCGGCGTGCGGCCAGATCGTCCACCAGGGAGAGGAAGCCGCGGGCGCGCTCCTGCGCCTCCGTCCGAAGCCGTTCCCGCTCCTCCTGGCTGGCGGCGCCATCCAGCATCGGGGCGGCCGAGGCGATGGCGCCGCTTTCGCCGGCCAGCCGGGTCGCCAGCTCCATCTCCGGCAGGCTGGTGTCGGCGATCTGCGCCATCGGCCGCTCGACCGCCGAGAAGGACACCAGCCCGACGCCGCTGGCCGCCACCGTCATCGCCGCCATGCCGGCGAAGGCCAGCATCAGCTTCGCCCGCACGCCCAACCGCAGGCCGGGGCGGCGTCCGCCGCCTGTACCGGACAGGTCGGGACCGGTTTGCGGGGCGGTGGTTTCGGCGATGGTCATGGCGTCGGTGTCCCTTGAAGGCGGGTGTGGTCGCTGGTCGATCTGCACGAAACGAGGCCTGCACGAAACGAGGCCGGCACGAACTCTGGCCGGGCGCCTGCAGCCTCGCCTGGGGGGAGGGGGGCTGCGCGTCCGCATTGTGCGCAATCACGGCAATGCAAGCGCCGCGAAGTGCTTGCGACCATCGGCCACACCGGCCCTTGCATGCTTTTCGACAGCGCGAGCAGCCGTCAACTTCTTTTTCCGTGACCGAGAAAAGATAGTCGCCGTCCTTCCGCTATACGGAAGAGGTAGGTAAAATGGATGGGAAAATTTCGCTCGCAGGAAACTCCGTTGCCCACCGCCGGTGGGGTCCGCCCTCATGTGCCGCGGGGGCAGGAGCCGCCTGTCTTCCAGCGGCCAAGCCCAAGCCCCGGCTTGAGCCTATGCGCAAGGATCATGGCCATAGCGGGCAGCACCAAAGCTATCCGGGCTATCGACCGACCCTATCCCTCTGCTTACCCCCACCGGTGAAAAAGCGATCACTTGGATAGCGGTGCGGCCATACCGATGCCGAGTGGAAGCACCGGGATGGCGTGGCTAGCTTCAGACCAGCAAGTTTGCCCGAGGGAATTCGAGAATGCCGCAGGATGCCAGCCCGCCTTACGCCAATTCTTCCCATGAGGGCTTCCAGGCCGCCGGGGCCGCCGGGGGTCTCGGACGTCCGCCCGTCGGCGGCGCCGACGACGAGACGGTCGCCGGCATCCGCTCCGTCCTGGCGGAATGCGGCGGGCTGGCGGTCGATGCCGGAACGCTCGCCATCGACGACGACCTCTATGCCGCCGGCCTCACCTCGCACGGCTGCGTCGGCCTGATGCTGGGGCTGGAGGAGCAGTTCGACGTCGAGTTTCCGGAAAAGCTGCTGAACCGCCGCACCTTCGAGAGCATCGCCGCCATCCGCGAGGCGGTGCGCGGCCTGGTCGACGGGGGCGAGGCGTGAACGCGGCCCTGGCCGGCCTGGCCGAGCTGACTCCAGCATCGGTCCAGGCCCCAGCCAATATCGTGGCCCGCGCGCGCGCCATCGGCGCCGAGATCGCCGCGCGCCACGCCCCTGACGTCGACCGCGACGGCCGCTTCCCCATCGAGGCCTTCGACGCCCTGCGTGCGGAGAAGCTGCTGGGCGTCATGATCCCGGCGGAACTCGGCGGCGGCGGTGCGTCGCTGTTCGATGTGGCCGCGGCCTGCCATGCCTTGGCCCGCGGCTGCGCCGCCACCGGCATGATCTATGCCATGCACCAGATCCAGATCGCCTGTCTGGTCAACCATGGCGGCAACGGCTGGCACCGCGAGTTGATGCAGCGCATCGCCGCCGGCCAGCTCCTGCTCGGCTCCGCCACGACGGAGAAGGAGACCGGCGGCGACATCCGCAACAGCGTCTGCGCCGTGCAGGCGGATCAGGAGGCTGGCGGCGACCGCTTCACCCTGGCGAAGAACGCGTCGGTCATCTCCTACGGCGACCAGTCCGACGTGATCCTGGTCACCGCCCGGCGCAACCCCGACGCCCCGTCGTCGGACCAGGTGCTGGTGGTGGTGACCAAGGACGATTACCGGCTGGAGAAGACCAGCCTCTGGGACGCGATGGGCATGCGCGGCACCTGCTCCGACGGCTACCGGCTGGAGGCGGCGGGCGTCCTCGACCAGATCCTGCCGCTGTCCTACGCCGACCTGTCGGCCCAGACCATGCTGCCGGTCACCCACATCCTGTGGAGCAGCACCTGGCTCGGCATCGCCGCCGACGCGGTCAGCCGCGCCCGCGCCTTCGTCCGCTCGGAGGCCAAGCGCAAGCCCGGCACCACCCCGGCGTCCGCCGTGCGGCTGGCCGAGGCGACCGCCAAGCTCCAGCAGATGAAGGCGGTCATCCTGGCCGCCATCCGCCAGTACGAGCTGGCCTGCGGCTCGCCCGAGCGGCTGACCAGCCTGTCCTTCGCCACCGCCATGGGCACGCTGAAGGTGACCACGTCGGAGCTGGTGCGCGAGATCGTGGAAGCGTCGATCCGCACCTGCGGTCTCGCCGGCTACCGCAACGACACCCCCTACAGCCTGGGCCGCCACCTGCGCGATGCCCATTCCGCCGCCCTCATGATCGGCAACGACCGCATCATGTCGCACATCTCCACACAGCTGCTCGTCCAGCGCGACGGGTCGGGGGCCTTCGAATGAACATGGTCGACATCACGGCCGCCCAGGCCGCCTATCGCGACGCGCTGGTGGAGGCGGGCCTGCTGATCCCGACGGGCGTGGACGGCCTCTATGGCCGCAGCGGCGTCTTCGAGGATGTGGTGGAGCGCTTCGACGCGCTGGTCACCCGCTGGGGCGGCCAGGACGGGGCGGAGGTCATGCGCTTCCCGCCGGCGCTGAACCGCCAGTATTTCGAGGAAAGCGAGTATCTGAAGAGCTTCCCCCATCTGGCCGGCACCATCCACAGCTTCGGCGGCGACGAGAAGGCGCACCGCACCCTGCTGCGCCGGCTGGAGGAGGGCCAGGACTGGACCGAGGATCAGGTCGCGACCGACGTGGTGATGACGCCGGCCGCCTGCTACCCGGTCTATCCGACCATCGCGCGGCGCGGCCCGCTGCCCGGCGAGGGCAAGCTGATCGACGTCTTCTCCTACTGCTTCCGGCATGAGCCGTCGATCGACCCCGCCCGCATGCAGCTGTTCCGCATGCGCGAATACATCCGCATCGGCACCCCCGATCAGGTCGTGGAGTTCCGCGAGCTGTGGCTGGAGCGCGGGCGCGCGATGATGGGCTCGCTGGAGGTGCCGCTCGACGTCGATGTCGCCAACGACCCCTTCTTCGGCCGGGCCGGCACCATGCTGTCGAACAGCCAGCGCGAGCAGAAGCTGAAGTTCGAGCTGCTGATCCCGATCACCAGCACCGAGAAGCCGACCGCCTGCCTCAGCTTCAACTACCACCAGGACCATTTCGGCCATCTGTGGGACATCCACACCGCCGATGACGGCGTTGCCCACACCGCCTGCGTCGGCTTCGGCATGGAGCGCGTGGCGCTGGCGCTGTTCCGCCACCATGGCTTCGACACGGCGCAGTGGCCGGCGTCGGTGCGCAAGGTCCTGTGGGGGTGACCGGGGCCATGTGGACGCCGCGCCACCCCGACGGCTACGACCGCCATCCCCTGCACCAGGGCGAGCGTATCTGGCCGGAGACCAATTGCTACGTCGATCTGTGGATCGAGGCGCTGCACGCCCGCGGACTGGAACCGCGGGCGATGCTGGGCTTCACCGTCACCCAGGATTTTGAAGGCGACCAGTTCACCTTCTTCAAGGTGCCGCTGGAGGATCTGGAGACGCTGTACGGCCTGCGCGTGCAGGAGCTGGCGATCTACGACAGCGTCGAGGCCCATGTGGCCGAGCAGCTGCGGAGGAGTCCCGATGGCGGTCTGGTGCTGGTGGAGGTCGACGGCTTCCATTTGCCGGATACCCGCGGCACCTCCTATGGCACCACCCATGTGAAGACCACGGTCGGCATCGTCCGCATCGATCCGGCCGCCGGGACGATGGACTATTTCCACAATGCCGGCTTCTACCGGCTCGACGGTGCCGACTACCAGGGCGTCGCCGCCGCGGCGGCCGGGCCGCTCTTCCCCTATGTCGAGTTCGTCAAGCCCGGCGGGACGGCGCTGGAGGGCGGGGCGCTGGTCGCCGCCTCGCTCGACCTGCTGCGCCGCCATCTCGCCCGCCGTCCCGCCGGCAACCCGGTGACGGCCTACCGCGCCGCCTTCCCGGAGCATCTCGACCGGCTGCTCGCCCGGCCGATGGAATATTTCCACCTCTACGCCTTCAACCTGCTGCGCCAGCTCGGCGCCAATTTCGAACTGCTTGGCGCCCATCTCCGCTGGCTCGACGGCCCTGGGGAAGCGGTGGAGGCCTGCCAATCCATCGCCGAGGGCGCCAAGGCGATGCAGTTCCAGCTTGCCCGTACGGTGGCGCGGCGCAAGGCGCCCGACCTGACCGACAGCTTCGACCGGCTGGAGCGCGGCTACGACACCGTCATGGGCAGTCTGGCCCGCCGGTACGGGTGAGCAGCGATGGCCCTAATCCGAGCGGTCACGGGACAGCGGCGGACCCTTCTGGATCGGGGATGGACGCTGACCGTCTCGGCGCCCGGCGGACCGGACAGCGGGGAGGGCATCCCCGCCCCGGTTCCCGGCACCGCCGCCGAGGCCCTCCAGGCCGCCGGCCTGTGGTCGGCGGAGGATCCGGCGCCGCTGCATGACAGGGATTTCGTCTACCGCACCCGCCTCAGCGGCCATGGCCCCCATGTCCTGCGCTTCCACGGCCTCGCCACCATCGCGGAGGTGCGGCTGGACGGCGAGCGCATCCTGACCTCCGACAGCATGTATCTGGCCCATGAGGTGCCGGTGACGCTGACCGGCGAGGCCGAACTGTCCATCCGCTTCCACGCCCTGCACCCGGTGCTGGCGGCGAAGAAGGGCCGCGCCCGCTGGCGTCCCAAGCTGGCCGAGCCGGCTGGGCTGCGCTTCGTCCGCACCACCCTGCTGGGCCATATGCCGGGCTGGTGCCCGCCGATCCATGCCGTCGGCCCGTTCCGCCCGGTGGAGCTGGTGGAGGACACCGGCCCCTGCCGTGTCCTCGCCGCCGACCTGCGCACCGCTTATGACGGACGGGACGGCCACCTTTCAGTGCGCCTGACGGTGGAAGGCGCGTCGGCTGGGGCGACCGGTTCGGTCGAGGTCGCCGGCCACACGGCGCCGCTCGTCTTCGACGGGGTGGACGGCTTCACCGCCGATCTGACCCTGCCCGGTGTCGAGCCCTGGTGGCCGCACACCCATGGCGAGCCGGTCCTGCACGGCGTCGCCGCCCGCATTGGATCGGTCGAAGTCGACCTTGGCCGTGTCGGCTTCCGCTCGCTGGTGGTCGACCGCGGCGCGGACGGCACCGGCTTCGCCCTGCTGGTGAACGGCGAGCGGGTGTTCTGCCGCGGCGGCTGCTGGGTGCCGGTCGATCTTGTCGGGCTGTCGTCCGACCGCGCCGCCTACGAGCCGGAGCTGCGCCGGCTGCGCGAGGCCGGGGCCAACATGGTCCGCGTCGGCGGCACCATGCTCTATGAGGGCGACGCCTTCTTCGAGCTGTGCGACGAGCTGGGCCTGCTGGTCTGGCAGGACGCCATGTTCGCCAATTTCGACTATCCGACCGACGCCGCCTTCCTCGGCAGCGTGCGGGCGGAGATCGCCCAGCTGCTAGACCGCACCCAGGCGTCGCCGTCGCTGGCCGTGCTCTGCGGCGGCAGCGAGATGGAGCAGCAGGCGGCCATGCTGGGCCTGCCCCGCGCCTCCTGGGCGCAAGCGGCCCTGACGGCGGTGATTGCGGAGGAGACGACGGCCCGGCGGCCCGACCTGATCCAGGTGCCGAACTCCCCCAGCGGCGGGCCGCTGCCCTTCATCGCCAATGCCGGGGTGACCCATTATTACGGCGTCGGCGCCTACATGAAGCCGCTCGACGATGCCCGGCGGGCGGGGGTGTGCTTCGCCAGCGAATGCCTCGCCTTCGCCAACCTCCCCGAGGAGGATCCGCTCGGCGTTCCGGCGCTCCACCATCCGCGCTGGAAGGCGCGGGTGCCGCGCGATCCCGGCGCCTCCTGGGATTTCGAGGATGTGCGCGAGCATTATCTGGAAAGCCTCTACGCCGTCGATCCGCGCCGCCTGCGCTACGAGGATCCCGACCGCTACCGCCGCCTGTCGCGCGCGGTGACCGGCGAGGTGATGCAGGCGGTGTTCGACGAATGGCGGCGCGCCGGCTCCAGTTGTGCCGGCGGTCTGGTCTGGCAGTGGCGCGACATCGCTCCGGGCGCCGGCTGGGGCGTGGTCGCCGCCGACGGCACGCCGAAGCCGGCTTATTACGCGCTGAAGCGCGCCTTCCGCCCGCTGCGGGTCATCCTGACCGACGAGGGTGTCAACGGGCTGGCCGTGCATCTGGTCAACGACACCGCCCGGCCGGTGGAGGCACTGCTGCGGCTGACCGCATGGCGGGAGGGGGGGCGTGACGGCTCGGTCCCGGTGCTGAAGGCGGAGCGTCCGGTGACGGTTCCGGCGAGGGGTGCGGTGGCGCTGGCCGCTGCCGAACTGACCGACCGCTTTTTTGACACGACCTACGCCTACAGGTTTGGGCCTATCTCGCACGATGTGGTCACGGCGCAGGTGCTGCTGGCCGAAAGGGACGCGGAACCAATTGACGAGTCTCATTATTTTCCAAAGGGACGCTCGCTGCCGCGCGCCGACCTGGGGTTGACGGCGGTGGTCGAGCGCCAGGGGAGCGGAGACGGCGACGCGTGGGCGCTGCGGCTGGCGGCAGGGCGGTTCGCCTGTTCGGTGCATGTCGAGGATGAGCGGTTCCAGGCGGATGACGGCTGGTTCCATCTCGCCCCCGGCGTCGAGCGGGTTGTCACCTTGCGGCCGCGTGCAGGTTCGCAAAGTGGGAATGGGGTTGGGGTTACGGACGGGACGGCATCGGCCGGACGGATGGTGCCAGACGGCGAGGTCCATGCGCTGAACGCGCTGGCGCCCGTCCGCTACAGGGGGAACGCATGAAGCCGACACCGGTGGTGTTCGAGGGTTGTTTCGGATGGCTGCACCCGGCCGAGGGGCTGCGCGGGGTGGTCCTCTGCGGTCCCTACGGGTATGAGGAGCTGTGCGCCCACCGCGCCTGGAAGAGCTTCGCCGAAAGCCTGGCGTCCGCCGGGCTGCCGACGCTGCGGTTCGACTATCCCGGCTCCGGCGATTCGGCCGGCGACGACGGCGAGCCGGACCGGGTGCGCGCTTGGCTGGACGGCGTCAAGGCGGCGGTCCGCCGCCTGCGCGAGGACACCGGCGTCACCGACGTGACCCTGGTCGGCTTCCGCATGGGAGCACTGCTCGCCACCGCCGCCGCGCTGGAGATGGCGGAAGACGGGCAGGGCATCGACAGGCTGGTGTTGATGTCGCCGATCACCTCGGGCCGCAAGGCGGTCCGTGAAATGCAGACCCTGTCCTCCATCGTGCTGCGTCCGGTCTGCAACCCGGAACCGCCGGAGCGCTCCTCCTGGCTGAACGTCATCGGCATGCCGCTGACGCCGGAAACCGCACTGACGCTGGGCGGCCTCAACCCCTGCGACGCGCCGGCCCTGCCGGCGCCGCGCATCCTGATCGCCGACCGGCCGGAGGGGAAGACCCCGGTCAAGCTGGCCGCCCGCTGGCGCACGCTGGGTGCGATGGCGGAGCCGATGGGCGTCAGCGGCATGATGGAGCTGACCCAGCAGCCGCAGCGCGCCCAGGCCGCCGCCGCGTTCGAGCCGGTCCTGCGCTGGATCGTCGCCGCCGCTCCGGTCGCCGCCGGCGCCACCCCGCCGCCGGATCGCCCGGCCGGGCTGATGATGCCGACCGCGGTCGAACGCCCGATCTTCTTCGGCACCGCGCCGGAGCTGTTCGGCGTCTATTGCACGCCGGTCCTGGCCGATCCGGCCGGCAACCGGCCGGCCATCCTGTTCCTGAACAGCGGCGCCACCCACCATGTCGGCTCCGGCCGCGCCACGGTGGTGCAGGCGCGCCGGCTGGCGGCGCGCGGCTACGCCTCGCTCCGCATCGACGCCGCCGGCATCGGCGACAGCCCCGACCGTCCGGGCTTCCCCGACAATCTCCTCTACAACAAGGAGGTGATGGGCGACGTCCGCGCCGCGCTGAACTGGCTGGAGGAGCAGGGGCACGAGCGCGTCGTCGTCATCGGCCTGTGCGCCGGCGGCACGCCCGCCCTGCATGCCGGGCTGGGCGACGACCGCGTCGTCGGGCAGATCGTGCTGAATCCCGGCCGGTTCGAGATGGGCGGCGGCATCGCCGTGTCGGAGCTGATGCGGACGGTCGCCTTCCGCTCCACCAAGGAATATCTGATCGAGGCGCTGAAGCCGGCCCGGCTGCGCGCCAGCTTCCGCAAGCCCGCCCGCCTGACCGGGCTGGCCAGGAGGCTGGCCGGGCGCTTCTTCCGCAAGGTGCTTCTCCGCACCGGCCTGACGCGCCACGCGCTGCGCATGTTCCGCCGCCTGTCGGTGGAAGGCCGGCGGGTGCTGGTGGTCTACAGCAGCGGCGACATGACGCTGGCCGAGTTCTACCTGCATCTGGGCGAGGGAGGCCGGGCGCTGGACGGCCTGTCCGGCATCGAAGTGGCCTATCTCGACCGCTCCGACCACAGCCTGACGGTTTGGGAGGCGCGCGACCGGCTGGACCGCATGATCGACCGCCATCTGGCCGGTCTGGACAGCGCGGCGCAGGCGGACCCCGCCGCCTCGGACCTGACCGGCTGGGGCCTCGATCTGTCATCGGGAGGGCTGCCATCCGGCGAGCGGGTGGGGTAGGGCAAAGGGGGGCGAAGAATGCCCTCTCTCCCCCGGGGAGAGGGAGGGGACCCGCGCTGGAGGCGTGGGGAGGGTGAGGGGGCCGGCGCGCAAAGCGCGTCGCCAAGGGGCATACTGCCCCTTGGCAATCCCCTGGCGCAGGCGTTCCGCCCGCGCTGCCCCCTCACCCAACCCTCTCCCCGGAGGGGAGAGGGCTTATAGGCAGTCGCCTTGACCTGACCTCGTTGCCCCCTCCTTACCCCAGCAGCTCCGCCAGCGACCGCGCCACCACCTGGGTTGCCTTGCGCAGGTCTTCCAGCACCAGCTTCTCGTCGGCGCGGTGGCCGTTGGCTTCCAGCAGGTCGCGTGGGCCGGCGCCGTAGAGGATGGTCGGGATGCCGGCCTCCGAATAATGGCGGGCGTCGGTGTAGAGCGGGATGCCGGTCTGGCCGACCGGAACGCCCAGCACCTCCTGCGCCTGCGCCGCGAACAGCGCCGCCAGCCGTGGCGCGTCGCCGACCGAGCGGAAGGGACGGGCCAGCAGGATGCGGCGGATCGACACGCGGATGCCGTCCCGTCCCGCAGCGGCGCCTTCGATCAGGCCGCGCAGCTCGGCCTCGACCTCGGCCGGGTTCTCTTCCGGGATCATGCGGCGGTCGAGGCGGAAGGTGACGCGGTCGGGAACCACGTTGGTGTTGATGCCGCCCTGGATCAGCCCGATGGTCAGCGACGGGTGGGTGATGCCGGCGACGCCCGACCGGCGCGCCGCCAGCTCCGGCCGGTGGGCGTAGAGCGCGGCCAGGATGCCGGTCGCCGCCTCCAGCGCGTCGTGGCCGGTGTCGGGGCGGGCGGCGTGGGCGGACTTGCCGTCGACCTGCACCTCCAGATGCAGGCAGCCATTGTGCCCGGTCACCACCGAATAGGCGAAGCTGGCCGACACCGCATAATCCGGCTTGGGAATCCCCTGGTCGAGCAGCCATTTCGGCCCGATCTCGCCGCCGGCCTCCTCGTCATAGGTCAGGTGCAGTTCCACCGTGCCCTTCAGCGGAGCCTTTGATTCCATCAGCGCCCGAAGCGCGAAGGCGTAGCTGGCGAAATCCGACTTCGACACCGCCACTCCGCGGCCATACATCACGCCGTCGCGGATCTCGGCGCCATAGGGATCGCTCGACCAGCCCTCGCCGGGCGGCACCACGTCGCCATGGGCGTTCAGCGCCACGGTTGGGCCATCCCCGAAACGGTGGCGGATCACCAGATTGGTGGCGCTGATCATGCCGTTGGCCCGCACCAGCTCGGCCGGCACCGGATGGCGCTCCACCGTGAAGCCCATCGCCTCCAGCAGCTCGGCGGCGCGGACGGCGTGGGGCGCGCAGTCGCCCGCCGGATTGTCGGACGGCACCTTCACCAGCTCCGCCAGGAAACGGACCTCCTCGTCGAAGCGGGCGTTCACCGCCTCATCCAGGGTGGCGGCGAGGGAGGGGGACAGGTCGGTCATGGCAGGCGGTCCGTCAGGAGTTTGCGGGCTGGAAATTCTCGACGAAGCGGGCGAGCACCCGTGCACCGGCCTCGGCGTCGGCGGCGGTGATGCGTTCGGCCGGGTTGTGCGAGATGCCGCGTTCGCAGCGCACGAACAGCATGGCGATGTCGGTCAGCGCCGCCACCGCCATCGCGTCATGGCCGGCGCCGCTCGGCAGCTCCGGCGCGTCCAGCCCCTCGGCGGATGCGGCGGCGGCGACCTGCGCCATCAGCGCCGGGTGGCAGGCCACCGCCGGGCTTTCATGCAGCGTCTCGAAGCCGATGGCCACACCACGGGCGTCGGCGATGGCCTCCAGCCGGGCGCGCACCGCGCCGACCCGTTCCAGCCGCAGGGGATCGCGGTCGGCGCGCAGGTCGATGGTGAAGCGGACCTTGCCGGCGATGACGTTGGTGGCGCCGGGCGACGCCTCGATCCGGCCGACGGTGCCGACCAGCCGCTCCTGCCCGGAGCAGAGCTGCTCCACCGCCAGGATCATCTCGGCCGAGGCCGCCAGCGCGTCGCGGCGCAGGGTCATCGGCACGGTGCCGGCATGGCCGGCCATCCCCTCCACCGTCACCGCCAGCCGGGTGGCGCCGGCGATGGCGGTGACCACGCCGACCGGGCGGCCCAGCGCCTCCAGCACCGGCCCCTGTTCGATGTGCAGCTCGGCATAGGCCAGCACGTCGTCGGCCTTGTAGGCGGCGTTGGCCCAGGCGGCGGGGTCCAGCCCGAAGGCGGTCATCGCGTCGGCCAGCCGGATGCCGGCGGCGTCGCGCGTCTCCAGCACCGCCGGGTCGAAGGTGCCGGCGATGGCGCGGCTGCCGATCAGGGTCGATTGGAAGCGCGTGCCCTCCTCGTCGCCGAAGCCGATCACCTCGACGGCGAAGGGCAGGCGCCGGCCGCGGGCGTTCAGCTCGGCCACCACGGCGATGCCGCTCAGCACCCCCAGCATGCCGTCATAGCGCCCGGCATCCCGCACGGTGTCGAGGTGCGAACCGATCAGCAGGGCCGGCAGCCCCGGCCGCTCGCCTTCGTAACGGCCGATGATGTTGCCGACGGCATCCTCGCGCACGCCCATCCCGGCCTCGCGCATCCAGCCGGCGACGAGGTCGTTGGCGCGGCGGTGTTCCGGCGTCAGGTAGAGGCGCGACAGCCGCCCCTCCTCCGCGCTGATCGCCGCAAGCGCGTCGATGCGGTCGAGAAGGGCCGCTCCCGACAACAGAGACTCGGGCTGCGGAGTGTCGGGCGGCAGGGAATCGGGCATCGGCGGTTCCGGAATGCGCTGAGGAAGCGGGACGATGGAATCAGGACTATGGAGCCGGTTATACGCCGAAGCGGCACGTCCACCCTAGCCCCCGGCCGGCGAAGACAGTTTCAAAGAATCCCGGAAAGGCGCAGCCCCGGCACCGTCCGCTCGTGCCGCAGCGCAAAAAGACAGGCGGGAATTCGTTGGTGGTGCCGAATAATGTCTACCACCCTCTGGAAGCCTCGGGCAGACTTCATAGATGAGGATGAACAAAAGCACTGGATGACGGCGCGTATTTGCTGCAACCGCGAAAGAAACAGCTGAGGGGAGGTGCGTCCATGACGTCGTTCGATCCCGACATGCCTTTCGAGAACGCAACGCCGATTGGCCGGCCCGGTGCCGGCCTGTGGTTCAACAACCGGACCGAGCTGGTCCAGGCCCGCACGCTGGCGGGGTGGATCACGCTGCTGGCGGAGGACCGCGATCTGGACGACCGCCAGCTGGCCGTCGCCACCGGGTTGGACATCGAGGATGTGCGCGCCGTGCGCGAGGGTGCCGTGGCGATGCTGCCGCCCCGGCTGCTGAACCGGGCGCTGGCCCGGCTGGAGGGCAGGAACGACGAAGGGCGGCTGCAATAGCTGCAAACCGCCCTTCGCGAAACCGGTGCGCCGTGGCGTCGCGTCAGGCGACGGACAGGACATCCACATACATGTTGGCGGGCGCCGACAGGTGGATGCGGTACAGCATGCCGGACTGGTCGACGATGATATCGGCGACCGGGTTCTTGGTCGACAGGTCGGTGACCGCGGCGCGCACATTGCGCGGCAGCTGGTCCAGTTCGACGTCGCGGTAGCCGGTCTTGTCGGAAAGCTTGATGGTCTTGGTGCCCATGATGGCAGCTGCTCTGTTCCAGAAGGCTTGAGAGGGGATACTCGATTGGCCGCGGGACAATGGTCCCCGGCGGTTAACCAACGGTTAAGCAGCCTCTCCGGCTCTCCGCCCCTGGCGCAGGGCAGCAGCGCATGCGGTGCAGGGGGGCGAATGGCCCCCCGGCAACCCATTGAGTCAGCGGCGGTCGTGCCCGCCGCTGCCCACCATGGCGTCCCCATGCCGCAGGGTGTCGTCTTCCGGCAGCGGCCGCTTGCCCAGCACCATGGAGCTGTTGTCGAGCGCCGCCACCATCGCGTCCCGCGCCGGGGCGCCGGGGCCGGTCACGCTGCCCTCGCCCTGCGGCGCTGCCGGCTCCACCCGCTCGCCCATGCCGACCGAATTCGTCTGGCTCGGCGCATTGTGGCTGGCGACGCGCAGGTCGTTCTGCACATGGCCGACGCCCGACACGCTCTCGGCGATGTCCTCCGCCCGGCGGCGCGCGGCGCGGTCGCCGACAGTGCCGGACAGCGTCACCTCGCCGCCCTCCACCCGAACGCCGATGTCGGAGGCGTCGATGTGGTGGTCGTCGGTCAGGCGCTCGTTGATGTCCTCCAGGATGCGGTCGTCGGAGCGGCGGTAGTTGCGTGGGCCGACGCCGCGATAGCGGGCCTGCGGGCTCATCTTGACGAACTCTTCGCTCCAGGGATGGCGGTGCATGGCGGCCTCCGTCTTGTTGATGTCAGACTCCTTTGCCCTTCAACAAAAGTTGCGCCCGCGGCGTTCCGGTGCTCGAGCCCGGCGCACCCGGAAGGTCAGCCCTGCGGGGTGAAAGGGGATGGGGAGCGAATTCCGCCGCAACCTTGGCCGCGCCCGGCTGTTCGGTCCGAAAAGCTTTCGGTCGAGGTTGAGTGCCATGAAACAGTCCGAACGAAGCGTCGCCCTCCGGGCGCGGGGCGGTTTCGCCCTCTGGGCGATGGTCATCCTGCTGGCGGTCTTGGGGCTGGGGGCGCTGGGCGGCGGCCTCTGGCTGATCCTGCTGGGCGGCTCCTGGTACTACGCCGTCGCCGGGCTGCTGTTCCTCGCCACCGCCGCCTTGCTGGCGAAGCGGTCGCCCACGGCCTTGTCGGTCTATGCGCTGCTGGTGATCGGCACGCTGATCTGGGCCTTGTGGGAGGCCGGGCTGGACTGGTGGCCGCTGTCGGCGCGCGGCGACGTGATCGCGGTGGTGGGCTTCCTGCTGCTGCTGCCCTGGGTCACCCGCCGCCTGGGCGAGCGCCAGCCGATGGCCGGCGAACCGGCGCCGGGGGCCTATCCCGTCGGCGCCTTCCGCGGCACCGGCATCCCGCTGACCGCCGCGCTGGCCATCGTGCTGCTGGTCGCCGTCGCCTCCTGGTTCACCGACCCGCACCGCATCGACGGCACGGTTCCGGCGCGCCAGCAGACCGCCTCCGCCGCGTCCCCCGCCGGCGGCAGCGGTCCAGCGGTCCCGGACGGCGAGTGGCAGGCCTATGGCCGCACCGGCTTCGGCCAGCGCTATTCGCCGCTGACCGGCATCACGCCGGAGAATGCCGACAAGCTCCAGGTCGCCTGGAGCTATGAGACCGGCGACCTGCGCGGCCAGCCCGGCGACCCGAAGGAAACCACCTTCGAGGTGACGCCGCTGAAGATCGGCAACCGGCTGTACCTGTGTTCGCCGCACCAGCATGTCATCGCGCTCGACGCCACCACCGGCAAGGAGGTCTGGCGCCGCGACCTGCAGATCGACCCGAAGCAGCTGGCCCTGCAGCACCTGACCTGCCGCGGCCTGTCCTACCGCCTGGCCCCGCAGGCCGCGGCATCCACCCCTGCGGCCGGCGGTGCCTGCGCCGCCCGGCTGTTCATGCCCACGGCGGACGGCCGCTTGGTGGCGCTGAACCCGGAGGACGGCTCGATCTGCACCGGCTTCGGCGAGAACGGGCAGGTCAACCTGTGGGCCAACATGCCGAATGTCCGGCCCGGCGCCTATTATTCGACCTCGCCGCCGGTGGTGACCGCCAAGCTGATCGTCGTCGGCGGCACGGTGCTCGACAATGTCTCGACCAAGGAGCAGTCGGGCGTCGTCCGCGCCTTCGACGCCGACAGCGGCCGGCTGGTGTGGAACTGGGATTCGGCCAAGCCCGACCAGACCGCGCCGATCGCCGACGGCCAGACCTACACCGTCAACTCGCCCAACAGCTGGTCGATCGCCAGCGTCGACGAGGCGCTGGGCATGGTCTATCTGCCGCTGGGCAACCAGCCGCCCGATCAGTTCGGCGCCAACCGCAGCCCGGAGGTGGAGCGCTTCTCCTCCTCCGTCGTGGCGCTCGATCTGGCGACGGGGCAGGTGCGCTGGGTCTTCCAGACCGTGCATCACGACCTGTGGGACTATGACGTGCCGGCGCAGCCCAGCCTGATCGACCTGACCGTCAATGGCCAGACCGTCCCGGCGCTGGTCCAGCCGACCAAGCAGGGCGAGCTGTTCGTGCTCGACCGCCGCACCGGGCAGCCGGTGCTGCCGGTGACCGAGACGCCGGCGCCGCAGGGCGCCGCCGACGGCGACCATGCCGCCCCGACCCAGCCGGTCTCGGCCCTCTCCTACGACCCGCCGCCGCTGAGCGGGGCCGACATGTGGGGGGCGACGATGTTCGACCAGCTCGCCTGCCGCATCGCGCTGAAGCGCCTGCGCTACGACGGCCGTTTCACTCCGCCGTCCTTGCAGGGGTCTCTGATCTATCCCGGCAATTTCGGCGTCTTCAACTGGGGCAGCGTCGCCGTCGATCCCCAGCGGCAGGTCGCCTTCACCACCCCGACATATCTCGCCTTCGTCTCGCAGCTGGTGCCGCGCAAGAACGACACCGACCTCTATGTCCAGGGCGGCGAGCGGCCCAAATTCAGCCTGCCGGCGTTGAACGAGAATTTCCGGCGCGCCCTATGCGATCAAGCTCGGCCCCTTCGTCTCGGTGCTCGGCCTGCCCTGTCAGGCGCCGCCCTGGGGCTATGTCGCCGCCGCCGACCTGACGACAGGAAAGGTGGTCTGGAAGCACAAGAACGGCACCACCCGCGATGCCTCGCCGGTCCCGCTGCCGTTCCGCATGGGCGTTCCCAACCTGGGCGGCCCGGTCATGACCGCGGGCGGCGTCGCCTTCCTGTCGGGCACCATTGACTATTATGTCCGGGCCTACGACGTCTCCACCGGCAGGCAGCTGTGGGAGAGCCGCCTGCCGGCGGGAGGCCAGGCGACGCCGATGACCTACCAGGGCGAGGACGGCCGGCAATATGTGCTGGTGGTGGCCGGCGGGCATGGCTCGCTCGGGACCAAGGGCGGCGATTCGGTGATCGCCTACGCGCTGCCGAAATGACCCTCCCCCGACTGCCGCTTCCCGCACCTCAATCCATTCCCGGAGGGCATCCTTTGACCATCGTCGTCCATCATCTCAACAACAGCCGGTCGCAGCGGATCCTGTGGCTGCTGGAGGAGCTGGAGCTTCCCTATGAACTCCGCTTCTACCAGCGTGACAAGACGACCAATCTGGCGCCGCCGGAATTGAAGGCGGTGCACCCGCTGGGGAAATCGCCGCTGCTGGAGATCGACGGACGGATCGTCATGGAGTCCGGCGCCATCGTCCAGCATCTGTGCGAGGGTGCCGGCCGCTTCCTGCCGCCGGCCGGCTCGGACGACGCGCTGCGCCATCTCCAGCTGATGCATTTCGCCGAAGGCTCGGTGATGACCCCGGTGCTGCTCGACCTCTATGTCGGGCGGCTGGGCGAGGCGGGCGCGCCGCTGCATCCCCGCATCCAGGAGCAGCTGGCCAGCCATTTCGACTATCTGGAGTCCGAGCTTCGCCCGTCCGGCCATTTCGTCGGCGACAGCCTGACCGGTGCCGACATCATGCTCAGCTTCCCGGTCGAGATTGCGATGATGAAGGGCAACCGCAGCCGCTGGCCGAAGCTGGCCGCCTTCGTCGACGCCATGCACGCCCGTCCGGCATGGCAGCGCGCCCTTGCCAAAGGCGGTGCCTACTTCAAGTGAGGGCCAATGAAAAGGCCCGCTCCGGTCTTCCGGGGCGGGCCTTTTTCAAATAAAACCGGCAATCCTCAGCGCGTCGGCACCGGCGGAGTCTGCGAGTAGTCGTAGAAGCCGCGGCCGTATTTCTTGCCGATCCAGCCGGCTTCGACATACTTCACCAGCAGCGGGCAGGGGCGGTACTTGCTGTCGGCAAGGCCCTCGTACAGCACCTGCATCACCGCCAGACAGGTGTCCAGCCCGATGAAGTCGGCCAGCTCCAGCGGGCCCATCGGGTGGTTGGCGCCCAGCTTCAGCGCGGTGTCGATGGCGTCGACGCCGCCGACGCCCTCATACAGCGTGTAGACGGCCTCGTTGATCATCGGCAGCAGGATGCGGTTGACGATGAAGGCCGGGAAATCCTCGGCCACCGCGGCGGTCTTGCCGATGGCGAGCGTCAGTTCCTTGATGGCGTTGAAGGTCGGCTCGTCGGTCGCGATGCCGCGGATCAGCTCGACCAGCTGCATCACCGGCACCGGGTTCATGAAGTGCATGCCCATGAACTTGGCCGGACGGTCGGTCGCCGCCGCCAGACGGGTGATCGAGATCGACGAGGTGTTCGTCGCGATCAGCGCCTCCGGCTTCAGGTGCGGGACCAGCTTCTTCAGGAGGTCGCGCTTCAGCGCCTCGTTCTCGGTCGCGGCCTCGACCACCAGATCGCAGTCGCCGAAGATCGACAGGTCGGTGCCGGTGACGATGCGGGCCAGCGCCGCCGTCTTGTCCGCCTCGCTCAGCTTGCCCTTCTGGATCTGCCGGTCGAAGTTCCGGGAGATGCCGGCGAGCGACTTTTCCAGCGCCGCTTCGCTGATGTCGGACAGGAAGACGTCGTAGCCGGCCTGGGCACAGACCTGGGTGATGCCGCTGCCCATCTGGCCGGCACCGATGATGCCAATCTTCTTGATCGTGGTCATGGAGGCTGTCCCGCGAAGGATGTGGGTGGTTGGTCCGCCATGGCGGTCGCCGGTTCCGTCCGGCGACCGCCGCGGCGGCCTGGATCAGCGCGCCTTATCCAAGCTTTTCCGTCAGCTCCGGCACGGCCTTGAAGAGGTCCGCGACGAGGCCGTAATCGGCGACCTGGAAGATGGGCGCTTCCTCATCCTTGTTGATCGCGACGATGACCTTGCTGTCCTTCATGCCGGCCAGATGCTGGATCGCACCCGAGATGCCGACGGCGATGTACAGCTCCGGCGCCACGATCTTGCCGGTTTGCCCGACCTGATAGTCGTTCGGCACGAAACCCGCGTCCACGGCGGCGCGCGACGCACCCACGGCGGCGCCCAGCTTGTCGGCCAGAGCCTCCAGCAGCGGGAAGTTCTCGCCCGACTGCATGCCGCGCCCGCCCGACACCACCACGCGGGCGGATGTGAGTTCCGGACGCTCCGACTTGGTCAGCTCGGCCGAGACGAAGCTCGACAGCCCGGCGGCACCGGCGCCCGCGACCTGCTCGACGGCGGCCGAACCGCCTTCGGATGCTGCGGTCTCGAAGGCGGTGGTGCGGACGGTGATCACCTTGACCGCATCGGCCGACTGCACGGTGGCGATCGCGTTGCCGGCGTAGATCGGCCGCTCGAACGTGTCGGCGGAGACCACGGCGGTGATGTCGGAGATGGCGGCGACGTCCAGCAGTGCGGCGACGCGCGGCAGGAGGTTCTTGCCGACCGAGGTGGCGCCGGCCAGCACATGGCCGTAGCCAGTCTTGGTAACCGACACCACCAGCGGGGCGACATCCTCCGGCAACTGATGCTCGTAGGCGGCATCGTCGGCCAGCAGCACCTTGGCGACGCCGGCCACCTTCGATGCGGCATCGGCGGCGGCCTGCGCGCCCTTGCCGGCGACCAGGATATGGACATCGCCGCCAATCTTGGACGCAGCGGTGACGGCGTTCAGCGTGGCGGGCTTCAGCGAGGCGCCGTCGTGGTCGGCGATGACGAGAATGTTGGCCATGGTCAGTTCATTCCCCTCAGATCACGCGGGCTTCGGTCTTGAGCTTGTCGACCAGCGTGGCGACGTCCGGCACCTTGATGCCGGCCTGGCGCTTCGGCGGCTCCGTCACCTTCACCGTCTTCAGGCGCGGCGTGACGTCGACGCCCAGGCTGTCCGGCGTGACGGTCTCCAGCGGCTTCTTCTTCGCCTTCATGATGTTCGGCAGCGAGGCATAGCGCGGCTCGTTCAGGCGCAAATCGGCGGTGACCACCGCCGGCAGCTTGAGCTCCACCGTCTCCAGCCCGCCGTCGATCTCACGGGTCACGGCGACCGTGCCGTCACCGGCGGCGATCTTGGAGGCGAAGGTGCCCTGGCCCCAGCCGAGCAGGGCGGCCAGCATCTGGCCGGTCTGGTTGCAGTCGTCGTCGATGGCCTGCTTGCCGAGGATGACGAGGCCGGGGGCCTCCTTCTCGACCAGCGCCTTGAGGACCTTGGCGACGGCCAGCGGTTCGGTCGTCACGTCGGTCTGCACCAGGATGGCGCGGTCGGCACCCATGGCCAGCGCCGTTCGCAGCGTCTCCTGGGCCTGGGTCGGGCCGACGGACACCACGACGATCTCGGTCGCCTTGCCAGCTTCCTTGAGGCGCACGGCTTCTTCGACGGCGATCTCGTCGAAGGGGTTCATGCTCATCTTCACGTTGGCGGTCTCGACGCCGCTGCCATCCGCCTTGACGCGGATCTTCACGTTGTAGTCGACCACTCGCTTAACGGGGACGAGGACTTTCATAACTCACCCTGGCTGCTGAGCGCGCGCCTGTTACGGCGAACACCGCGAAAATTGCTGTGGTTGCGAACGGACCATAGGATCTGGAAATACCACTGTCAATGACGCGCCGGACGCGCGGGCGGCCTCGTGTGCCGCCCCGGTTGTCGCGGCAGGGGAGACCGCACGGCGTCAATCGGAATGCGCACGCTCAGCGGTTGGCGCCGGGCACCCACAGCACGTCGTCCGCCCCGTTGCGGTTCACCACCCGGCTCAGCACGAACAGATGGTCCGACAGCCGGTTGACGTATTTCAGCGCCGCCGCTGTCACCGGCTCGTGCCGTGCCAGATCGGTCATCAGCCGTTCCGCCCGGCGCACCACGGTGCGGGCCAGATGCAGATGGGCCGCGGCCGGCGAGCCGCCGGGCAGGATGAAGGAGGTCAGCGGCGCCAGACCGGCGTTCATCGCATCGATCTCCGCCTCCAGCCGGTCGACCTGGGCCTGCACGATGCGCAGCGGCGGGTATTTCGGCGCCTCCTCCTCCGGCGTGCAGAGGTCGGCGCCCAGATCGAACAGGTCGTTCTGGATGCGGCCGAGCATGGCGTCGGCATCCGGCCAGTCCCGCATGTGCAGGCGTGCCATGCCGATGACGGCGTTCGCCTCGTCCACCGTGCCGTAGGCGGCGACGCGGCGGTCGTCCTTCGGCACCCGGCTGCCGTCGCCGAGCGAGGTTTCGCCGGCGTCGCCGCCGCGCGTGTAGATCTTGGTCAGCTTAACCATGGGGAAGCGTCAGCCTTGGGTCAGGATGGCGAGGACGAACAGCAGCAGGGCCGCACCCTGGAGCATCACGCGCAGCCGCATCGCCCTGTTGGAGCGGCGCGGGTCGCCCCGTCCGCCGCGGGCCATGAAGAAGAGGCCGACGAACAGCGAGCCGACCACCGCCAGCATCGCCATGACCATCAGGATGGGGAAGAGAGTTCTGCATGGGGCTCACTATATCCCAGCATCCGGCCCGCGCCTATGGCGACGGAATTGGGACTTGGGGTAATCACCCGGTTGCCAAAGCCGTTGGACTGCATACAGTGCGCGGCGTCGGGACCGGGGAAGCCAGCGGAACGGACTGGCGGAACTGAAATGACTTTGGAGAAGCAGGCGATGCAGCGGCGGACTTTCCTGAAGACGGCCCTGAAGGCGACCGCGGCCACCGCGGCCGGCGCCGGCGCCCTGGCGGTGCTGGGCCGCGAGACCGTCCAGGCCGCTCCGGGTGCTGCCGGTGCCGTTGTCCCGTCGGTGTCCTTCCCGATGGACTTCCTGTGGGGCGTCTCCACCTCCAGCTACCAGATCGAGGGCGCCGTCGCCGAGGATGGGCGGGGGCCCAGCGTCTGGGACACCTACAGCCATTCCTTCGGGCGGATCGCCAACGGCGACACCGGCGACGTCGCCTGCGACCATTACCACCGCTATGCCGAGGATGTGGATCTGATGGCGAAGGCCGGGATGAAGGCCTACCGCTTCTCCATCGCCTGGCCGCGGGTGATGCCGCAGGGCACCGGGGCGGTGAACGCCAAGGGGCTGGACTTCTACGACCGGCTGACCGACACGCTGCTGGCCAAGGGCATCCAGCCCTGGCCCTGCCTGTTCCATTGGGACCTGCCGCAGGCGTTGCAGGACAAGGGCGGCTGGACCAACCGCGACATCGCCGGCTGGTTCACCGACTACGCGCTGGCGGTGACCGCCCGGCTGGGCGACCGCGCCCGCAACTGGGCGATGCTGAACGAGCCGTCGGTGGTCGCCATCTTCGGCCACGGCACCGGCGGGCATGCGCCGGGCCTGACCGGCCGGCAGAACTGCCTGAAGGCGATCCACCACCAGAACCTGGCCCAGGGCACGGCGATCGCGGCGCTGCGCCAGGCCGGCGGCAAGAACTGGCGGCTCGGCACCGTGCTGTCGCTCCAGCCCTCCTGGCCGGTCGGCGGGCTCGACTCGAACTATCCCGCCTCGCTGATGTGGGACGCGCTGTGGAACCGCTCCTGCCTGGATCCGCTGTTCAAGGGCCGTTTCCCCGAGCAGCTGGAGGCCGAATTCACCCGCATCGCCAAGCCCGACGATCTGGCCCGCATCAAGCAGCCGGTCGATTTCCTCGGCGTCAATTACTACAGCCGCATGCACCAGCAGCCCGACCCGCAGGGGCTGTTCGGCACCGGCTACGGCTCGGCCCCCGAGGGCACGCGCAAGACCGGCATGGAATGGCCGGTCGAGCCGGACGGGCTCAGCGAGATCCTGGCTGAGCTGCAGGAGAAATACGGCAACCCGCCGGTCTATGTGACGGAGAACGGCGCCGATTACCCCGACAGCGTCGGCCCGAACGGCCGGGTCGAGGACCGCGACCGCATCGCCTACCTGCGTGACCATCTGCTGGCCGCCGCCAAGTCGATCGACGAGGGCTGCAACCTCAAGGGCTACATGGCCTGGACCCTGCTGGACAATTTCGAATGGTCGGAGGGCTACCGCCGCCATTTCGGCCTTGTCCAGGTCGACCGCAAGACGCTGGCCCGCACGCCGAAGGCCAGCTACGACTGGTACGCCTCGGTCATCCGCAACAACGCGGTTCCGCTGGTCTGAGGGCGGCGTTAAACTGCCGGCCATGCCGACGCCCCGCCCGCAACAGCCGACCCGTTTCGCCATCCAGAAGGCGCGCGGCAAGGGCTGGAAGACGCTGGAGGTCGGGGAGGAGCTGGCCCATGCCAAGGCGCGCTTCGACCGGATGGTCGGCGTCAACCCGCGGGCCTATTTCCGGCTGATCCAGCTCGATTACAACGCCGACTCCGGCTATGAGGGCATGGAGTTCAACTGGACGCTGATCGAGCTGTACGACCCGACCCAAGGCGGCCGGGTCAGGCCGGCGGCCAAGCCGGTTTCGCCCAAGCCCGTCCTGCCCAAGCCCGTCCCGCCCAAGCCTGGTCCGACGGCCCCGCGCAAACCGACGGACAGGCGCAGGGCCGGGGAAGCCGTCGCGTTGCCGCTGCGCATCTATCTGGCGGTGATCCTGATCGGCACGCTGGCGGGCGTCCTCGCCTATCTGCACTTCGCCGGAAGATAAGCCCTCACTCCGTCGTGTAGCCCTTGCGGCGCATGCACTGGGCGAAGATTTCCTTGCGGTAGCCGAACTGCGGCGTTTCCGGCAGCGGGCGCAGCGGATAGCCGCGCAGGCGCATGGTGGTGTCCACCTGCTCGGTGCATTCGTCATAGGCGACGGTCGGCACGTCCGGGCTGGCGGTCCATTCGCGGTAGGCGGGCGGGCTGCTGCATCCGGACAGCAGGGCCAGCGCGGACAGGGCCGCGGACAGGCAGGCCAGCCCCGGCAAGGCTGCCAGGAGTCGCGGGCGTGCGGTGTCGGTTCCGGTCTTGGCGCCGGTCATGGTCCCGGTCATGGCGTGCGTCCTGTTCCTTTTTCGCCCCCGATTTGACGCTACCACGTCCGGCCCTTTCCGATCCATTTTCGCGCACCATTTCCGGGAACGCGCCTTTTCGGCAACGCTGCGCGGCTGACAAAGCAGACGCCGAAAAATCGCCGCCGGAAATGCGACGCAATCTGGTAACACGATCTTAGTCCCCGATTCGGGGGAGTGTCGTGGCTCTGAAGTCGGTCTGATGTCACGGACGGAGGGAGAGGCAATGTCTGGGATTTCGCGGCGGGTGCATGGTGGCGCCGCGGTGGCGGCAGTGGCACTGGTGGTTTCGGCCCTGACCGTGGGAGCGCCCGGTTCGGCAAGGGCCGAGGCGTCGGTCGCCGACATCCAGTGGGCGCAGACCATCCTGAAGGACAAGGGCTACAACATCGGCGGCCGGGCCAAGGGCCAGATGACGCCGGAAACCCGGTCCGCGCTCAGCGCCTATCAGAAGTCGGCGGGCCTTCCCGCCACCGGCAACCTCGACCAGGCCACCATCGCCAAGATGATGGGCGAGCGCGAGAGCAAGGCCGCGCCGACCATGGGCAGCCTGTCCAAGAGCCAGGTCGGCCAGACCCGCCACGACAAGGAGGTGGCGCCGCGCGCCGCCCCGACCGGCCGGGTCGAATCCGGCAACGAGAGCGTCGGCGGCATGGCCCAGTTCGGCGGCGCCCCGGTGTCGTCTTCTTCCTCGTCGTCTTCCTCCGCGTCCTCCTCGGCCAGCCACAGCGCGCCCGCCGCGGCTCCGGCGGCCCGTCCGTCGGCGCCGGCTGCCGCCGCAACATCCAGCGCCACGCCCCAGAGCGCGCCGCGCCCATCGGTCTCCCCATCGGCCAGCGCGGCGTCCAACGCCTCCGAAGGCCCGACTCCGCAGGCGGCACCGCGCGGGGCGGTGGCGGCGACCACGCCCGACGGCAAGCCGGCCCCGGTCGAGGAAGCGGCGGCGGTCGGCGGCGGTCCGTCGATCTGGCAGTCCAATGCGGCGCGGGCCGGGGTCGCCGGGCTGATCGCCGCGACGCTGGGCGGCATCGGCTTCGCCTGGTGGCGCAGCGGCCGCGGCGTCGATCCGCTCAGCCGGAAGCCCGCCGGCGACGACCGGCCGCGTGAAAACCGCGTCGAACCGAGCTTCGGCACCCCCCGCCGCCGCGAGGAGCTGACCACCGGCCCGCGCCTGACGGCGGAGGCACGGCGGCGCTGAACGGCGCCGCGCCCGGGTCCGGTCACATCATCATCGGGCAGCCGCCTCCGCCGCAGCCGCCAGGGCCGCAGGCGGGGGCGGGCTGGGACTTTCCGACGCGCGGCGCCATGATGGCCTTGGCGACCTCGGTGCCGCTGCAGGACGGGCAGGGAATGCCGACGGCCTTCTTGGCGTCGTAATCGGCCATATTGTCGAACCACTGGTCGAAATCATGGCCGCAGGCGCAGTGCAGGGCGTAAACGATCATCGCGGGAGCCTCGAAAAGCGGAATTTCGGCCGCTCTTCTAGTCAGCCCTCCGGCGTCCCGCCAGGATCTGCATCAATCGCAAGCGTCACCGTGACTCGGTCACTCCCACCCGCGCGCACATCGACAAGAGCGGGCAGGTGGAGCAGCGCGGCCGTTCGCCGGTACACACCCATTTGCCGAAGGGCACCAGCCGCTCGTTGATCTCGACCCAGTAGCGTTTCGGCAGCACCGCCAGCAGCGCCGCCATCGTCTTCTCGGGGTTGCGTGCCTGCACGTAGCCCCAGCGGTTGGCGATGCGGTGGACATGGATGTCGACCGCCAGCGCCGGGATGCCGAAGCCGACCGCCAGCGTCAGCGCCGCGATCTTCGGCCCCACCCCATGGAAGCGCATCAGCCCGTCCGGCGTGTCGGGCACCTCGCCGCCCAGCTCCTCGACGATGCGGCGGGACAGCGCGCGGATGTCGCGCGCCTTCGGTTCGGGGAAGGTGGCGCCGTGCAGCAGCTCCACAAGCCGCTCCTCCGGCAGGGCGGCCATGGCGGCCGGCGTGTCGGCGACGGCGAACAGCCGCTCTGCCACCTCCAGGCTCGTCTCGTCCCGCGTGCGGGCGGAAATCAGGCTGGCGACCAGTTGCTGGAACGGGGAGGCATAGCCGCGGTCGCGCAGCTCGAACATCGCCGCCTTGGGGTAGGGGGCGACCGCGACCCGCAGGCGGCGGAAGACCTCGTCGATGTCGAAGTGCTGGGATGTCGCGGGCTGTATGCTCACGGGAGGCCACCGTCGGGGAACGGGCGGCAACAAGCGCCCGTCCGGTAACCGGCCAGTCCCCGCTAATGTTCCGCTTACAGCGCCTTGATCTGCATCTTGATCGGCCCGTCCGCCCGGCCATGGACGAACTGGTCGACATAGGCGTTGCCCGAATTGTCGATGTCGCGGGCGTGGCCGGTCCAGATGATCCGGCCCTGGTAGATCATAGCGATGCGGTCGGCGATCTTGCGGGCGGACGCCATGTCGTGGGTGATGGTGACCGCGGTGGCGCCGAGATCCTTCACGCACTGCACGATCAGCTCGTTGATGACGTCGGCCATGATCGGGTCGAGGCCGGTCGTCGGCTCGTCGAAGAAGATGATCTCCGGCTCGTCGGCGATGGCGCGGGCGAGGCCGACGCGCTTCTGCATGCCGCCCGACAGCTCCGAGGGCGACAGCTCCGCCACGTCGGGGGTGAGGCCGACGGCGCCGAGCTTGGCGACGGCGATCTCCTTGGCCTGGGCACGCGGCATATGGGCGCCCTGGATCAGGCCGAAGGCGACGTTCTCCCACACCTTCAGGCTGTCGAACAGGGCGGCGCCCTGGAACAGCATGCCGAACTTGTGCAGCAGCTTCTCGCGCTCGCGCGAGCGCAGCCGGGTCGTCTCCTGCCCATCAACCTGGATCGAGCCGGAATCCGGCGTCAGCAGCCCGAGGATGCTCTTCAGCATCACCGACTTGCCGGTGCCCGACCCGCCGATGACGACCAGCGACTCGCCCTTCGCCACCTCCAGGTCGATGCCGTTCAGCACCTTCTTCGGGCCGAAATGCTTGGTGACGTTCTTGAGCGCGATCTTGGGAACGGTCATGCGGTGGCGCTCACTTGGTCGAGAAGAAGAGGCCGGTGATCAGGTAGTTCCACACCAGGATCATGATCGAGGCCGACACCACCGCATTGGTGGTCGCCGCCCCGACGCCCTGGGCGCCGCCCTTGGAGTGGTAGCCGTGGTAGCAGCCCATCAGCGCGATCAGGAAGCCGAAGATCGCCGCCTTGACCAGGCCGGAGATGACGTCGACCGGCTGGAGGAATTCCCAGGTGCGGTTGATGTAGCTGGCGGCGTTGAAGTCCAGCCGGTAGACGCCGACCAGGAAGCCGCCGAACACGCCGATGATGTCGGCGACCACCACCAGCAGCGGCACCATGGTCAGCCCGGCGATCAGCCGCGGCGCCACCAGATACTTGTAGGGGTTGGTCGACAGGGTGGACAGCGCGTCGATCTGCTCGGTCACCCGCATGGTGCCGATCTCCGCCGCCATGGCGGCGCCGATGCGCCCCGCGACCATCAGGCCGGCCAGCACCGGCCCCAGTTCGCGGGTGATCGACAGCACGACGACGGTGGCGATGGCGCCCTCCGCCTGGAAGCGGGAGAAGCCGCTGTAGCTCTGCAACGCCAGCACCATGCCGGTGAACAGCGCGGTCAGCCCGACCACCGGCAGCGAATAATAGCCGATGTCGATCATCTGCCGCAGGATCTGGCGCGGATAGAGCGGCGGGCGCACGCAGTGCGACAGGGCGGACCCGGTGAACAGGGCAAGGCGTCCGGTCGCTTCCAGGAAGATCAGGAAGGCCCGGCCGGTAGCGGCGAGGAAACCCATCAGTCGGCCCGCATCCTTGGTTAGAGACTTGTTTGGGCGATGCGGTCATAGCACCGATGAAGGGCTAGGTCATCCTTGGACTTTGCAGGGGAGGGACGTTGCGGCACCATCTGGGCTGGTCCGGTCGGCGGTCGCGGCCGCAGCGGCTGGCAGTCCGGGATCTCCGGTCAAGGGGCGGGAAGGGCCGCCCGCACAGCCTCGTAATAATCACATCTATTTTCATAGTCGATTCTTATTTGTACGGAAAGCATCATACTCCAGTATAAAGGACTAAGCTGCAGCCGGCCATTTTCCGTCACTTCTACACAAGAGCATCGTGGGCTACGCCATGGAGTTCTGATCGATTCAAGCTGCTGCTGGATGGCCGACCCGACGACACCCGTGGAGACGAGGAAATGGGACCGGGCAACCCCATTCCGGCGTTCACCGGCGAGACGTGCCGGTCTGCGGAAGCGCATGAGTTCGGGCCGCTCCGTCAGCGATGTAGCCGTCACTCCGGAGGGAGTGGTCCTCGACGTCACGGACGGGTGCCTGTCGAGGACAGGGTATTGCCGGGCCGATCTCCTTGGGCGACCGATTGACACCATCCTCGACAGCGCAAGCGGGGCTGCTATCAGGGAGTTCATGCAGGCGCCCGGCCACATCCATGGCGCCATCGTTGATGCAACCTTAGCTTGCGGAGACGGCTCGACATGCCGTGTGGAACTCACGGTGCGGTGCCGGACGGACGCGCCGGGGGTGTTTTCGATTGCCATCAACGGGTTCGCTGAAATGGCGGAGTGCGGGCATCGTGCCATGCTCACCCAAGTTTCGGTTGATAAAGTTTCGGATATGATCATCTGGCTCGATGCGGATGGGCGGTATGTCTTCGTCAATCGGGCGGCGACGCGGATGTTCGGCTATTCGGCAGCGGAGTTCGGCCGGAAAAGAGTTTGGGACGTCGATCCGTTGTTCAATGAAGAAATATGGCGTGAGCATTGGCAGGATCTCGTCGACCAGGGCGTGGTCAGGATCGAAACGATAAACAAAACAAGAGATGGCGTTGAGATTCCTATCGAAGTGACGGCAAATCTTGTCGAATACAAAGGCAAATTCTACAATTGCAGCATAGTCAGGGATATCACCGAGCGCAGAAGAATGGAGGCGGAATGGCGGTTTTTGAATGAGAAAGCGCTTCAGCTCAGCCTTACGGACGCGTTGACTGGAATTGGAAACCGTCGCCGATTCGACACGGCATTCGATGCCGAGTTGAAAAGCCACTTGCGCTCCCGTGCACCGCTCTCCCTCATCCTCTGCGATGTCGATGCTTTCAAGGCCTTCAACGATCGTTACGGTCATGTGGCCGGTGACGATTGTCTTCGGCAGATCGCCGGGGTGCTGTCCAGAGCCGTTCAACGGTCGGGCGATCTGGCGGCACGGTTCGGTGGCGAGGAGTTCGCGTGCATCCTGCCGGCCACTGAGCTGGAGGGTGCGATGCGGGTTGCCGAAGGGATCCGAACCGGGATCATGGCGCTGGCGATCCCGCATGCAGGGTCGCCTGCCGCCGAAGTGGTGACTGCGAGTTTGGGCGTGCTGACGATTCGTTGCTTGGACAACGCGCCACGCCCCGAGATCCTGGCCGCCGCCGACGCCTACCTTTACAAGGCCAAGAACAAGGGGCGCAATCGCGTCGTCGGCGGAGAATTCATGCGTCCGGGATCCCGGCATGAAAAGGCCGGCCGATAGCGTCGTCCGGCCATCGGCTCACGATGCATAAACCCGGTGATAACGCCGGCCGAGCGAGGTCAGCACTTCGTAGCCGATGGTGCCGGCCTCATCCGCTACCGTGTCGACCGGGCGGCTGGGCCCGATCAGCTCGACCATGCGGCCGGCCTCCACGCTTTCCGGCAGGCCGGTCACGTCGATGGTGATCAGGTCCATCGAGATGCGGCCGACGATGGGGGCGGCGACGCCGTCGACGAAGACGTGCCCCTTGCCGCTCAGCGAGCGCAGGTAGCCGTCGGCATAGCCGACGCCGATGGTGGCGATCCGCGCCGGGCCGGTCACCCTGTGGGCGGCGCCATAGCCGACCGTCATCGGCGCCGTGCAGTTGCGCACCTGCAAGAGCCGCGCGTCCAGCCGCACCGTGCCGCGCATCGGGTTGGGCAGATGCGGCGTCGGGTTCACGCCATAGAGCGCGCAGCCCGGCCGGGCGAGGTCGAAATGATGGTCCGGCCCATGGAAGATGCCGGACGAGTTGGCGAAGCTGGCCTTCGCCTTGGGCAGCCGGGCCAGCGCGCCGCGGAACCGCTCCAGCTGCTCCCCGGTCATCGGGCTGTCGAACTCGTCGGCGCAGGCGAGGTGGGTCATCCAATAGCGGACGTCGATGCCCTCCAGCCACTCAGGATGGGCGGCGAGATCGTCCAGCTCGTCGGGGCCGAGCCCCAGCCGGTTCATGCCGGTGTCGATGTGGATCACCGCCGGCAGCACCTCGCCGCGCGAGGCGGCGAAGGCCCGCCACGCTGCGATGTCGCCCAGGTGATTCAGCACCGGCAGGATGCGCCCGGCGATGAACTCCCCCTCGTATCCGGGCGGCAGGCCGCCCAGCGAGAAGACCTGCGCTTGCGGCGCGACCGGCTCCAACGCCCGGCGGACGGCCAGAGCCTCCTCCAGCTGGGCGACGACGAAGGTCCGGCAACCGGCGGCGGCCAGCGCCGGCACCACCTGCGCCACCCCCAGCCCATAGGCGTCGGCCTTGACCACGGCGGAACAGTCCGCCGGAGCCACCCGGTCGCGCAGCTGCGTCCAGTTGGCGACGACGGCGCCGAGATCCACGGTGAGGATTGCGCAGGCGCGCGGGCTCAGGTCGCTAGTCACTCTGGTCACTCGTCGGTCTGGTGGTGCTGGTCGAGATCGCCGAACTTGGTGAACTGGCCGTCGAAGTAGAGACGGACGGTGCCGATCGGACCGTGACGCTGCTTGGCGATGATCACCTCGGCGGTGTTGTGCACCTCGCCCAGGCGCTGCTGCCAGCGCTGATAACGGTCGTTGAACTTGTCGTCGCTCTCGTCGGGCCGGCGCGAGGGCTCGGCGCGCTCAAGATAATACTGTTCGCGGAAAACGAACATCACGACGTCGGCGTCCTGCTCGATCGAGCCCGATTCGCGAAGGTCGGCCAGCTGCGGGCGCTTGTCCTCGCGCAGCTCGACCGCGCGGCTCAGCTGCGACAGCGCCACCACCGGCACGTCCAGCTCCTTGGCGATGGCCTTCAGGCCGCGGGTGATCTCCGAGATTTCCTGCACCCGGTTCTCCGCCCCGCGCGACGACGAGCCGCGCAGCAGCTGGAGGTAGTCGACCACCACCATGCTGAGCCCCGAGGTCCGCTTCAGCCGGCGGCAGCGCGTGCGCACCGCGGCGACCGACAGGGCCGGCGTGTCGTCGACATAGAAGGGGCAGCGCGCCAGATCCTGGCTGGCCTGGACGAATTTCGGGAAGTCGGTGTCGCGGATCTCGCCGCGGCGGATCTTGTCGCCGGGCACCTGCACCTCGTCGGCGAGGATACGGGTGGCGAGCTGTTCCGCCGACATTTCCAGCGAGAAGAAGCCGACGACGCCGCCCTCCTGGCCGCTGGAGCGCATGTGCGCCTTGGCGGCGTTGAAGGCGATGTTGGTGGCCAGCGCCGTCTTGCCCATCGAGGGGCGGCCGGCGAGGATGATCAGATCCGACGGGTGCAGGCCGCCCAGCTTGCGGTCGATGTCGATCAGGCCGGTGGTGACGCCGGTGACGTGGCTGGACCGGCGGAAGGCTGCCTCCGCCGTCGTGATGGCGTGCTTGACCGACTCGCCGAAGGCCACGAAGCCGCCCTGCACGTCGCCGGTGGAGGCGAGGTCGAACAGCTGCTTTTCCGCCTCGCCGATCTGGTCGAGCGCGGTGATGTCGAGGTCGTGGCGGTACGCCTCGTTCACCATGTCGGTGCCGACCTCGATCAGCTGCCGGCGGATGAACAGGTCGTGGATGGTCTTGCCGTAATCGCCGGCATTGACCACCGTCACCACGTTGGCGGCCAGTTCCGCCAGATAGGCGCTGCCGCCTTCGACCGCCAGTTCGGGATCGTTGTCGAACAGGGCCTTCAGCGTGACCGGGTTCGCGATCTGGCCGCGGTCGACCATCTTGGTGATGGCGGCGAAGATGCGCTGGTGGGCCGGGTCGTAGAAATGCTCCGGCCGCAGGAACTCGCCGACCTTCTCATAGGCCTTGTTGTTGACCAGGATCGCGCCCAGCAGCGCCTGCTCCGCCTCCTCGTTGTTGGGAGGCGTTCGGTATTCCGCCGTCGGCTTGACCGCGGAGGAGGGGCGGGGATCGAACAGCGATGAGGTTCTGGTTGCTCATGGAGGACACAGTATCAGAAACAGAACGCGAACGCTCGGTGAAGGGCGGGGAGCCATCCACAAAAGCTGTGCACAGAAGTTATCCACAGGTTGGGAAGTCTGGGGATAACCGCGGGAAGGGCTTCGACGCCTAAGCCTCACATCTTCCCGGGCTGGGCCGGATGGGCCTGGTCGGGCATCGCCCCCAGCGCCTCGAACACGCCGTCGACATGGTCGGCGACGCGGTAGAGGGCGGAGCGGTCGATGCGGGCGAAGCCCTGGGCGACCATATGGTCGATCAGCCCCAGAAGCGGGCGCCAGTAGCCGTCGATGTCGGCGATGACGATGGGCTTGTCGTGCAGCTGAAGCTGCTTCCAGGTCAGGATCTCGAAGGCCTCGTCCAGCGTGCCCAGGCCGCCCGGCAGGATGACGAAGGCGTCCGACCGCTCCACCATCATGCGCTTGCGGGTGTGCATGCTGTCGACGACATGCAGCTCGGTCAGGCCGGTGTGCTCGACTTCGGCCGACTGGATGTGTTCCGGGATGATGCCGACCACCTCGCCGCCGGCGGCAATCGCGGCGTCGGCGGCGATGCCCATCAGCCCGACCCGGCCGCCGCCATAGACCATGCGGATGCCGCGCCGCGCCAGCCCGTCGCCCAGCGCGTGGGCGGCCTCCTTGTGGACATCGGCGACACGGGACGATGCACCGCAATAGACGCAGACGGACGACAGGCTCTTCATCGCGGGTCAACCTTTCTCGCCACCGTCCTCCAAAGGAGGCGGGGCCGCAAAAAAATCTGGCGAATGCCATGGAATATCGGGTGGGGGCGGCGCGTCAACAGCGGCACAGGCACCGTTTAAGCCACGGCATCATCGGGAGGGACCACATGAGCAACCGGGTCGTCAATGTTCTTGCGGCGGCATCCGTCGCCGGTCTGATGTTCACGCTGTTCGGCATGTCGGCCGGCGCCGCCGGCGCGGCCGATCCGGCCGAGCAGGTCAAGGACCGGCAGCAGACCATGAAGAAGCTGGGCGGCGGCATGGGCGCCGTCGCCAAGTTCGTGAAGAACGAGGGAGCCACCGCCGAGGACGCGGCCAAGGGGGCGGAAGCCGTGCTGGCGGTGTCGAAGATGGACGTGAAGAAGATCTTCCCCGAAGGCACCGCCGTCGGCGTGGCCGACAGCGCCGCCAAGCCGGAGCTGTGGAAGAGCTGGGCCGAGACCCAGAAATACTGGAGCGCCGTCCAGCCCGCCGCCGAGAAGCTCGACGCCGCCATCAAGACCGGCGACCGCGCGCAGATCGCCCAGGCGCTCGGCGCCACCTCCAAGACCTGCGGAAGCTGCCACGAGGACTTCCGCGTCAAGAAGAACTGACCGGTGCGGCGCCTCCTGACCGCCGCCGCCCTGCTGCTGCCGCTCGCCTTCGCGGGCGGCAGTGCGCGTGCCGCCGGCCCCCTTCAAACGGGTGAGGGTCCCGCCAACGATTTCGTCAGCCGGGGCGCCTACATCTTCAACGCCGCCGGCTGCCTCGGCTGCCATACGGACGAGAAGGGCGGCGGCCAGCCGCTGGCCGGCGGCCGGGCGCTGGCGACCCCCTTCGGCACCTTCTACACCCCGAACATCACGGCTGACCCGGTGAACGGCATCGGCCGCTGGAGCGACGCCGACTTCATCCGCGCGGTGCGCGAGGGCGTGCGCCCGGACGGCGCCGCGCTGTTCCCGGCCTTTCCCTATGCCAGCTACACGCGGATGACCGACCGCGACCTGCTGGATTTGAAGGCCTACCTGCTCAGCCTGCCGGCGGCGTCCACCGCCAACAAGCCGCACGACCTGTCGCCGCCCTTCTCCTGGCGCTTCCTCGTCCCGGTCTGGCAGTGGATGTATTTGACCCCCGGCCCGGTCGCCGACGACCCGTCCAGGCCGCCGGCCTGGAACCGCGGGCGCTATCTGGTCGATGCGCTTGGCCATTGCGCCGAATGCCACAGCCCGCGCACCCAGCTCGGCGGGCTCGACTCCGACCGCTATCTCGCCGGCAACCCGCAGGGGCCGGACAACGACAAGGTGCCGGGCATCACCGGATCCAAGGCCAAGGGCAAGGGGATCGGCGACTGGTCCGACGGCGACCTGTCGCTGTTCCTGGAAGCCGGCCTGACCCCCGACGGCGACGTCGCCGGCGGCGCCATGGGCGAGGTCGTGCGCAACACCACCTCCAAGCTGACGGCGGACGACCGCGCCGCCATCGTCGCCTATCTGCGGACGGTGCCGGCGAAGGAGTGAGTCTTCGCGGCAACAGGCGCCGATTTGGTGCGGACTCATGATCCGTTCGGGCAATCGAGCCCGTTTGGCGGAGGGGTCCGCTCCAACGGCGCCATTCTTTTGCGACCTGTCCTTCTGCTATAGTCAGCCATCCTGCCAGGGTGGCGGGCCGCCGGATGGGTGCTCAGGTGAAACGAAACGCGTTGTTCGCAGCTTTGGGCGTGGCTCTGATGGGTGGGGCGGCGGCGATTGCCCTTTGGCCCGCCGGGAAACCGGCGACTGTGGCCCCCGCTGCCACGACAGCTCCGGCACAGACGGCGGCGCGGACCGAGACGCAGAAGGCCGCACCGGCGACCCCGGCGGCGGCAACACCGGAACCGGCCAGGGAACAGGCGAAACCCGCCGCACCCAGCTTCGACGTGGTGCGGGTGGCGCCGGACGGGGCGACGGTGATGGCGGGCCGCGCCGCTCCCGGATCGGAGGTCACCGTCACCGACGCCGGCACCCGCGTCGCCTCGGCCAAGGCCGACCAGCGCGGCGAATGGGTGATGCTGCCTGACAAGCCGCTGTCGCCCGGCACCCGCGAGTTGAACCTGACCGAAACCCGCCCCGGCGCCGATGCCCCGCTTCCCGCCGACAAGGTGATGGTGGTGATGGTGCCGGAACCCGCGGCGAAGCCCGGACCCGAGTCGCCCCTGCCGGCGGCACCGGTCGCGGTGGCGGTGCCGCGCGACGGGCTGGCCGGTGCGGCGCCGGCCATGGGCGGCAGTTCGCTTCTGCAGGCCCCGCCGATTCCCGACAATGGCGCGCCGCCGCCGCCGGGCGGCGTGTCGGTGGAGACGATGGACTACGATCCCGCCGGCCGGGTGGCGCTGGGCGGGCGGGCGGCGCCGAACAGCGCGGTGCAGCTCTACCTCGACAACATCCTCGTCGGCAGCGCCCACAGCGACCCCAAGGGCAACTGGCGTTTGACCCCGGAAAAGCTGATCGACCCCGGCCTCTACACGCTCCGCGCCGATCAGGTCACCCTGTCCGGCAAGGTGGTGTCGCGGGCGGAACTGCCGGTCCAGGTCTCCGCCATGCCGGCATCCGCCACCGACGGGCGCAACATCGTCGTCCAGCCCGGCAACAGCCTGTGGCGGCTGGCACGCCGCACCTATGGCGACGGCATGCTCTACACCACCATCTACACCGCCAACCGCGAGCAGATCCGCGACCCGGACATGATCTATCCCGGCCAGATCTTCACCCTGCCGCAGGTGAACTGAGGGGGCGCGGCCGGGTCCGTCAGCCCGCCGGCGTCCGCCCGATGGCGGCCCAGCCGAGCGGGGTGAGGCGCAGCAGCTCCGGGCCCTCGCCGGCCGGGTTCGGCTCCAGGCTGACCAGTTCGCGGTTCTCGAACCAAGCCCAGCGCGCCACCTCGGCGGTGGTGCCGGTCCAGCCGTCGGCCAGACGCTTCAGAACGTCGAGGTCGGCCGCCGCGATGGGGAAGCGCGGCTTCGCCACCGCCGGCTTGGCGGTCGGCGCCGGTGCGGCCACCGGCAGCGGCGGGGCGTCGGCCCCGGCGCGGGTGCGGATCCAGTCGGTCTGGTAGCCGCGCAGCGCCTGTTCCAGTTCCGTGCGCGCGGCCTCCACCGGACAGCGCAGATAGGCGTCCAGCAGGGCGTGCAGCCTGTTCGTCGCGTCGGTCATGTCCCTCACCAAACTCCAAAACCAACCATGTCAAACGAGCCGGCCGGAACCGGGCCACCCCGATCCGTCGCCGCTCCGCCGGACCGCCGTCACAGCCATCCCGTCCGCCGGAAGCGGACATACAGCGCGGTGCAGACCACGGCGATCACCGCCAGCACCGCCGGGTAGCCGTAGCGCCAGTGAAGCTCCGGCATATGCTCGAAGTTCATGCCGTACAGGCCGGCGACGGCGGTCGGCACGGCGAGGATGGCGGCCCAGGCGGCCAGCTTGCGCGTCACGTCGTTCTGCCGCGCGGTCGCCAGGATCATACTGGTTTCGAAGGCGAAGGACAGCACCTCGCGCAGCGAGCCGATCTGCTCGTTGACGCGGATCACATGGTCCTGCACGTCGCGGTAATAGGGCCGGATCGCCTGGTCGATCATCGGCAGGTCGAAGCGCTCCAGCCGCGAGCAGACCTCCAGCAGCGGCGAGGCGTTGCGGCGCAGCCGCTCCAGGTCGCGGCGCAGCTGGTGGATGCGCTCGATCTCCCCCGTGCTGGGCGGGCGGGCGATCAGCATGGCGTCCAGCTCGTCCACCGTGGTTCCCATCTGGTCGAGCACCGGGAAATAGCAGTCCACCACATAATCCATGATGGTGTAGACGATGAAGTCCTCGCCATGCTTCAGAAGCTGCGGCGCGCTTTCCGCCCGCGCCCGCACCGGCGAATAGCTTGTCGACGCCCCATGCCGGACGGTGACGACATAGCCGCGGCCGGCGAAGACATGGGTCTCGCCCAGCACCAGCTCGCCGTTTTCCAGCCGGGCGGTGCGCAGGACCATGAACAGGCTGTCGCCATAGACGTCCAGCTTCGGCCGCTGGTGGGCGTGCAGGGCGTCCTCCACCGCCAGCTCATGCAGGCCGAACTGCCGCTTCACCTCCATCAGCAGGGCCTCGTCCGGCTCCCACAGGCCGATCCAGACGAAGTGGTTCTCCTTGGCCGCCCAGGCGCCGGCCTCGTCGATGGGCACCTCGGCGATGCGCCGGCCGTCGCAATAGGCGGCGCTGGCGACCACGCCGTCACGGGGATGGCCGGAGGAAGGGGAAGGGGAGGGGGGAGGCAACTGCGTCATGGAGTGGAAAACCGGAAGAGGGGCGGCAGGTCGCCGCCACTCTAAAGAGGTTCCCCGGCAGCGTCGACGAATTCGCTTCCCTCCTCCGGGCGGACCGGCCGCCTCGCGCGTTCTCATTGCCAAGGACCAGCTTGCAGGAAGGCGAGGGCGATGTTCGAATCGGCGTCACGCGTGATGTATTTCCTGGCGGCGGCGACGCTCGGCCTTTTCGCCATGATGTTCATCGCCCTGTCGGCCCTGACGGTGGTGGAGGGGGTGGTGGCGCTGGACAGCGCCGTCCTGACCTCGGCCATGCTGGACGGGGTGGGGATGATCGTGCTGGCCATCGCGGTGTTCGAGATCGCCAAATACCTCTATGAGGAGGAGATCGTCCGCGAACGCGAGCTGCGCCGCGCCGACGAGGCCCGCCGCACCCTGACCAAGTTCCTGACCACGATCATCATCGCCGCCAGCCTGGAGGGGCTGGTCCTGGTGTTCGAGGCGCGCACCAGCGAGATTTCCGCCATCGTCTATCCGGTGATGCTGCTGGGCGTGGTCACGCTGCTGGTCGTCGGGCTGGGCGCCTTCCAGCTGCTGGCGCGCAAGGCGGAGAGCATCCATGTCGATCCCGCCGCGTCGGAAGCGGACGAGGCCGATGAGGACAAGCGGCCGGCGGTGGAGGCCGGTGGCGATTAGGCCGACCATGTCGGCCTTTTGCCGTGCCGCCTTTTGCCGTGATTGACCCGCCCCTGCCGCCTGCGCCAAGCTTGCTGCCGTCCAAGGTGGTAGAGGGAGAAGAGGCATGGCCCGCAATACGGGCAATTACACGGCCGTCTATGGCTTTCCGGAATCGGCGGACGCCGCGCGCCGTCTGGCCCAGGCGCTGGAGATCCCCTGCCACATCGCCGAGCTGCACCGCTTCCCCGACGGCGAAAGCCTGGTCCGGCTGCCGGAGCCGGTGGAACGCGCCATCGTCTACCGCTCGCTCGACCGCCCGAACGACAAGCTGGTCGAGCTGACGCTCGCCGCCTCGGTGCTGCGGCGCCAGGGGGCGACCGAGCTCTGCCTGGTGGCGCCCTACATGGCCTACATGCGCCAGGACGCCATCTTCAGGCCGGGAGAGCCGGTCAGCCAGACGGTGGTCGGCGACTGGCTCGGCCGCTGTTTCGACCGCTTCGTCTGCGTCGAGCCGCATCTGCACCGCACCCACACGCTGGACGAGGTCTTCGTCGGCCGCCCGTCCGCAGCACTCAGCGGTGCTGCCCCCATCGCCGAGCATCTGCGGGCGAACGGCGTGGCGTCGGGCACCGTCATCGTCGGCCCGGACGAGGAGTCCGCCCCGCTGGTGGAGGCGGTGGCCGGCCCGCTCGGCCTGACCGGCATCGTCGGCCGCAAGGAACGGCGCGGCGACCGCGACGTGACGGTGGCGCTGCCCCCCGACGCGCCGATCCATGGCCGGCCGGTGGTGATCGTCGACGACGTCATCAGCTCCGGCGAGACGATCTTCTCCTGTGCCCGCGCCGCGCGGGTGCTGGGGGCGAGCCGGGTACAGGTTTATGGCGTCCATGCCCTGTTCAGCGACATCGTCGCCGAACGCTTCACCGCGGAGGGGCTGGGCCGCCCGCTGTCCTGCGACGGCGTGCCACACCCCTCCAACGCCCTGTCGCTCAGCGGCCTTCTGGCCGATGCGATCGCGTCGTTCGGACCCCAATAGGCCGTCCCCGCGGCGGCCGGCCGCGCTTCGGATCCCCTGCGATCTTACAGGGTCGGCCGGGGGACCGGCGTGCCGGCCGGGATCAGCTTGGCTCCCTTGGGCCGCTTGGGGCAGTCGCCGGACGAGTACCAGCGGGTGATGACGCCCTGTTCGACCAGGAAGCGCTGTTCGCAACTGGCGTAATCGGGAACATAGCCCCACTCTTCCGAGTGCCGGCCGTTCGTCAGCCATGAATACTGATACCCGATCATCTTCGATCCGTTGTTCAGCACATGGCTGTTCTGCGGCGGGCCCCATGACAGGACCAGATCGTCTTCGGACGCTCCCACCCAGGACGCCGTGACGTCGGACGTGGTCTGGTAGCGCTGGCCCGAAACCAGATTTGACAAGGGCGAGCCGGCACATCCTTGAAGTGCGAGGCAAACCAGGACAACGGATACACGTCGCATGTCGGATCTTTCATCGGATTGAGACAAGATTGGAATGACCTGCGCCGGACGAAATAATCCGTGGGCAAAGCCGAGTAGGCCGTAATACGTGCTCAGTAACAGGATGGTTGCGCAAATTTAAAGTATCGTTTCCATCGATTCAACTTGGACGCACTCCCTCTGAGTGCCTAACCCGAATAGGGAAAGGATTTCGGCTTGACTTGAGTTGTTGCCTGTCTTCGCCGGTCGATTTTCCCGCCGATGCGGCCGGGTGGAGCGTGGAAAACACAGCAAGCGCGACGCTGTCCGCCGGCCGCCGCTCGGTAACACTAACGTTCGTGGTAGGATCTGGTGTAATCTGGCCTCCGGACCGGTGAGTGCGGCGGTCCGGATCTGGCGATGCGCGGGGGCAGTCCGTTGAGCGGAGGCGTGTGATGTCGAAGGTGACGGACGTCGTTCTTCGGATGGCCCGCAAATTGACCGAGGACATCGCGGCGCTGGCCCGCCTGCGGGCCGCCGGCAAGCCGAAGACCTTTCCGCGCTTCCGCGAAATCCGGGCGGCCTATCTCGACATCCAGGGCCTGATCTTCTCGATCCAGGAAAGGCTGGAGGTCGCCGGCAAGGAGCTGCCGTCGAATTTCCCGCAATGGGTGCTGCGGCAGAAGCTGAGCGCCATCGCCATCTTCACCGACATCAGCCATTCCTTCGTCAGCGACCCGCCGCTGGCGCTGACCGCCTCGCTGGGCGCCTTCGACGTGCTGGTGGCGGAACAGAAGGCCTTCAACGAAACGCTGCACACCTTCGACACCATGCTGATGGAAGCCGGCATCGACGACAAGATGGCCGACGAGCTGGACGCCACCCGCAGCAAGATCGAACAGATCCTCGGCATGATCGAAAAGCTTCTGTTGACCAGCCCGAAGATCCTAGAGGAGTTCTGATGCCGGAACCGGCAGCCGATCCCAAGGCAGATCCGATTGCGGACAGCCCGTCGGCCTCCGGTCCGAACCCGACAGCCCGTCGCGTCCTGCGCAATCCTCACATGCCGGTGGCTGTCCCCCTGCTGGCCCTGATTGTCGGCGCCGGCCTGTCCCTGCTGGCGATGCTCCAGTCCGAGCATCTGCTGGCGCGCGAGGAGGCGCACCGCTTTTCCGCGCGGGTCGAGGAAATCCACGGCCAGCTGGCCGACCGCATCAAGGTGTACGAGCAGGTGGCACGCAGCGCCGCCTCGCTGGCGATGACCTTCCCCGACCTGCATTGGACGCAGTGGAGCCGCTTCGTCGAGGCGCTGGACATGCCGCAGCGCTATCCCGGCATCATCTCCATCGCCTATGCCCGCGCCGTCGCGGCCGAGCGGTCGGGCGAACTGGTGGCGTCGATGCGGGCGTCCGGCCTGACGGCCTTCCGCATCTGGCCGGCGCATGCCGGGGCGGACCGGGTGGTCAACATCTTCACCGCCCCGGTCAACGAGGCGAATGTGCGGGCCATCGGCTTCGACATGATGTCGGAGGCGGTGCGGCGCTCGGCCATCGAACGGGCGCGCGACAGCGGCGAACCGGCCGCCACCCGCGCGATCACCCTGAAGATCGACGAGGCGGCGGGGGCCAGGCCCGCCTTCATCCTCTATCAAGCGACCTACCGCGGCGATCCCCTGCCGCCGTCGCTGGAAGCGCGCCGCGCCTCCTTCACCGGGGTGGTGCTGACCCCGGTCCGGATCGGCCCGCTGGTGGACGGGCTGATCGACGGCCAAAGTCCCGACACCGGTCTCGAGATTTACGACGTGCCGCCGGCGGAGGCCGAGTTTCCGCTCTACCGCAGCCACCGCCCGCTGGAAGCCGCGCCCACGATCACCCTGAACCGCGAGCTGCCGGTCGGCGGGCGCATCTGGACCGTCCGTTACGACCGGCTTCCCGACGGACTGTTCACCGCCCATGACTGGGTGCCCGGCGCCCTGCTGGCGGTCGGCCTCGCGCTCAGCATCGCGCTGTCGCTGGTCCTGCGCATGGCGCTGGTGACCCATTCCCGCGCGGTCGAGCTGGCCGGCGAGATGACCGCCTCGCTGCGCCTGCAGGAGGCGGAGCGGCAGCAGCTGTTCACCCAGGCGCCGCTGGGCATCGCACTGCTCGGCACCGACGGGCTGGTGCTGGACTGCAACCCGGCCTTCGCCGCCGCCGCCGGCCTGCCGCGGCAGGGGCTGGTCGGCACCGACGCCCGGCTGCGCTTCGGCGACCAGGCGTCGGTCGTCGCGCTGGAGGCGGCGCTGCATGGCGAGAGCGGCAAGCTCGAATCCGACCAGCCGCTGCTGATGGGCGGCCGGCGCAGCCATTTCAGCCTGCATTTTCAGCCGGTCACCGCCGGGGGGGCGCTGAAATTCGTCCTGGCCTTCGCCGAGGACATCGGCGAGAAGCGCCGGGCCGAGCAGCACATCCAGTATCTCGCCCATTTCGACGCGCTGACCGGCCTGCCCAACCGCGTCCTGCTCTACGACCGCATCGCCCAGGCGCTGCGCGAGGGGCGGCGCGACGGCACCAAGGTGGCGGTGCTGTTCATCGACCTCGACCGCTTCAAGGTGATCAACGACAGCCTGGGCCACAGCTTCGGCGACGAGGTGCTGCGCTCGGTGGCGCGCCGGCTCCAGGCGGGGTTGCGCGAATCCGACACGGTCGGCCGGCTGGGCGGCGACGAGTTCCTGATCGTCGTCCGCCGGGTGACGGAGCCGAAGGACGCCGCCCGCGTGGCGGAGAAGGTGGTGGCGCATCTGGCCAGCCCCTTTGCCGTCGGCGGCCAGAATTTCGTGGTGACGCCCAGCATCGGCATCAGCCTGTACCCCGACGACGCCGACGATCCCGAAGGGCTGATCCGCTGCGCCGACATCGCCATGTACCATGCCAAGGAGCAGGGGCGGAACGGCTTCCGCTTCGTCACCAGGGAGATGGGCGCCAAGTCGCGCGAGCGCCTGGATCTGGAGAGCGCGCTGCGCCAGGCGATCCGCGAGGGCGAGCTTTTCCTGGTCTACCAGCCCCAGGTCGACACCCTGACCGGCCGCATCGTCGGGCTGGAGGCGCTGGTCCGCTGGCGCCATCCCGAGGAGGGGCTGATCCTGCCCGGCCGTTTCCTGCCGGTGGCGGAGGAGACCGGGCTGGTTCTGGCGATGGGCGACTGGGTGCTGTCCGAGGCCTGCGCCCAGATCCGGCGCTGGCGCGCGCGGTTCGGCCTGTCGATCCCGGTGGCGGTCAACGTGTCCGGCGCCCAGTTCCGCGACGGCCAGCTTCCGGTCACGGTCGCCCGCGCGCTCGACGCCAACGGCCTCAGCGGCTCCGAGCTGGAGATCGAGGTGACGGAAAGCACGCTGATCGACGACATCGAATCGGCAGCGGCCACCCTGGCGGCCTTGAAGCAGCGCGGCGTGCTGATCGCGCTGGACGATTTCGGCACCGGCTATTCCAGCCTCAGCTACCTGCATCGCCTGCCCATCGACAAGCTGAAGATCGACCGTTCCTTCATCCACGACCTGTCGACCGGCGCCAGCGACGCGTCGGTCCCGCGCGCCATCGTCGGTCTCGGCCGCAGCCTGGGCCTGTCGGTGATCGCCGAGGGGGTGGAGACCCAGGAGCAGTTGCAGCTTCTGCGCGATCTGGCCTGCGAAAGCTACCAGGGCTTCCTGTTCAGCCGCCCCATCCCGGCCGAGGAGGTGGAGCGGCTGCTGGAGACGCGGACGGCGGTGCAGCCCCCCATGCAGCCGCCCGTGCAGCCCCCCGCGCATCCGGTGTCGGCGGAATAGGGCGCCGCGTCTCACTCATACACGGCGTCGCGCGGGCCGGTATCGCCCAACGCCATCTTGACGAAAGCGTCGGCCGTCAGGTCCGCGTCGAGCAGCGCGCCATGGTGGGCGAAGCGGTCGCTCCGGTCGAGCCACAGCCGGTCGCACAGCGCATCGAGCGAGCCGGAAGCGCCGGGGAAGGCCGCGTGCGACATCTCCTTGGTGCAGATGAACCGGTCCGCCGGGAAGGTTTCGGCCCCCCATGCGGCGCGTCCGCAGCGCGCGAACTCGTGGTTCAGGAAGTCCATCTCGTTCTCATAGGCATGCGCCACCAGAAGATCCTCGCCCAGGAAGGCGAGAAGCGCGTCGGCCACCTCGGGAAAGCGGGGCGCCGCCTTCAGGTCGGCGGGCTTGATGCCGTGCACCTTGATGGCGTCGGGATGGAGAGGGGCGTCGGGGTTGACCCGCGTCTCCCAGCTGCGCGCTTTCCGCCAGCCATCCCCCTCGCGGAGAAGCTCAAGACACCCGATTTCGATGATGATGCCGGGCTGACGCAGGCCCTTGGGCGCCTTGCGGATGTCCTGGAGGCTCGGCAGGCGCCGTCCGGTCGTCTCGATGTCGATTGCGACCAGCCGGTCACGTCCTTCCCATGGGTGCATGCTCATTGAGATCCAATCTTTCATCGCTGGAGCCCCCTGCGGCACGGATGTGAAACAGGGACGACGCTCCGTCACGCCGCCCAAAGTAGCATGGCGAAAGCGCCGGCCGCCGATCTGCGACACCACGCTCACAAGCGGCCGGCTCCCGCCGCCGAACCATGCCGCCGAAGCTCTTGATCCTGACGGGTCGCGATCAAGAGTCACTGGTATGAAGCATGATGGCCGCGCCAGGACCGGCGCGACCGACCGGCGCGACCACTGGCGAGCAAGGAGTATCGCTGTGAAGATTCCCGGCCCCGAGCATCCCATCACGATCATCCCCAACCCGACTCGGATCCGTGTCGTCTTCGCCGGCCGGGTCGTCGCCGAAACGGCCCGTGCCCTGACGCTGACCGAGGCGACGTTGCCCGCGGTCCACTATATTCCCCGCGAGGATGCCGACATGACGGCCTTCGAGCGCACGGCACACACGACGCATTGCCCTTACAAGGGCGATGCGTCGTACTACAGCCTGCGCGTGGGTGACCGCGTCGCGGTCAACGCTGTCTGGACCTACGAGATTCCCTATCCCGCCGTGGCCGCCATCCGCGACCATTTGGCATTTTATCCGGAGCGCGTCGATTGCATCGAAGAGCACGCGGTCCCATAGCGGCAGCCGGCGGAAGGCTCTGCCTGCGGTGTGGTTGTGAGCAATGCAGATGCGTCTGCTTCTGACCCGGAGCAGACTTTTACCCAAGACTATTTTGCGACAGGAATAAATGCCGGTCGCGCCCGCGCTTCATTGCGAAAATAACTTTGGATGCTACAGTAAGCGAATCCACCAATATTCCGCCTTATGGTGCATATGCTGAACAGGCAATCTGCATCCTAAAAATGCTGGTCGATCATTAAAGCGATTTTTTATAATTAGGACAGTATTTCCTGTATTTGTATACCTATTATTATTTTAGAATGTCAATTCATCTAATATATTACAAGCCGTTGGAACTGGCTTATCAATCAACAGCTTCTCGCAATGCGGAACCTGCGCAAGCGCTATAGCGCGGCGAAAACGGTGTAGACATGAATAAAAAAAAGACGTAGGCAGAGTGCCCTGTTCAACTTAATTATGTCTGCCGAGCCAATGGAAGAGCAAGCTTTCCCTAATTTGACTATAAATTCTACTAAAAAACTAGAGAAATCTGAGCGCTACCTGATTTCAAAGCACAATCAGCTGAAGCAGTTCGGCAGCGTGGAAGATTTGGCTACGGATGAAAGCATTCTTAGCGAGAAAGACAGAGAAGGAATTCTCCATAACCTACTTACGGTGCGCTCAATTCTGGCGAAAGCATTATGGAAATCGGGCATTTTTGTCGGGGTCTCAGTGCTCGACGAGTTCGTGCTCAGTGCAGCACAGAACGGACATGCCGACATATGTGGTCGCGTAATCCAGGATCTTCGAAGTGCCGGAGTCGAGCGGCCGGGCTTCGTTCTTTATCCGCTGACCGAGTTCGGGATGGAGATTCCGCCGCTGATGACAGCATCCTCAGAGCTTGAATCCATGGCTGTCTTTCTGGACGCCAATTTCGCTGTGACGGCCCAGGCCAACGGCTTCGACGAAGCTCTCGCCAACCTCAGGAGGATGGCAACGGCACTTGGCATCACTGCTGAAATTCATCGGTCCGACATCGAGCATTATGCTCGCGGCAGCAACATGAAGTGGCTAACCCGCAACCCTCTTATGCTGGTGCGCCTTTCCTCTCATACCGGCGATTACTACGAGAACCAATTCATCTACACCCTCAAGATTCGGATCGCAGCGGCGCAGGTGGTAATGTTGCATGCCCTAAGTATTGATGCTGGCATATTGGTCGAAAAATTTCAGTCATCGGCAAATGTGAACAATTGGGAAACTTTGGACATTCGCCACTACTTGGTAGGCGAGGCGACTCACCCCGAAAAACCGATTAACCTTCGCCGTGTACCTATGAATGTCGCAGCTCTAGAATTAGCAAGGCTTTCAGATCTAGCTGTCACAGTAAGTACGCGCACGTTGGCACGGTCGGAGGTCCAAAAGTGGAAGGAAAAGCTAACTCCAATCTTGCGATCTGTAGAGGTTGGATATCTACGATATGTGAACCTGAGCTCAGAAGAAAAAATTCATATCAGAGTCTATCGTCGATTGGTAACGTCGATCGATTGGTATAGGCAGTCGTTTGGGTCACGGTTGAAGGAAGCTGAATGCATCGTTGCACTGGCCGTTGCATTCGAAACACTGCTTACTGATTATTACGCACCCGGAAGCGCCGCACGTATCCAGCGCCGTGTTGGGATTTGTCTCAGCAGCCACCCAAATGTAGAAGTTTACAAATCCAGTGTCTTGACTATTTACCATGCTCGCAGCGAAATCGTACATACAGGTGATGGCGGGCACGAGACGGAAATTCACCGTGCGCAAGCAGCCTTTGCCATGTGCTTCTGCGAGGTGGCTTCTCGACTCGACCAGCTCGATCGGAAAATGCTGGATCCCATTCGAGAACTACTCGGAGACAGCTTAACACAAGAGGAAAAAGAAGCAAAGGATGCAGCAAAAGAAAATAAAGAAAATAAAGAAAAGTAAATTTTTATAATAATAGTCTGCGATATTTTTCAATTAACTTTATTTGTGTGATGGTCTCACGGGCGGAGGGATTGAACTTGCATCTGGTCGCGTAACATCCGTATAAACTGCGCTCAAGTCGGTAACTTGTTTGTGTTAAGCTGTTAATGCGCCTATGAGTATAACACTGAATCCTGCGGTCAGCTTATATGCGATATTGATATACTTCTTGCCGCTCTGGTTGGGGATTAGGTTCGAGTGTAAAAACTTCAGGTCTGCTCTTTCAGCACACACGATCAAGTCCGCTTCTGGCGCTGAATCAACATTCGGGAGTGGCTGACCGGGGGCTGGCCACGACCGAGAGAATCTGGCGGTTGCCCTCCAGATCGACACTGAAGACACGCACGAGCTGGACAGGAATTGCAGCCCTGACGGTGTGGTTTACGCTATGCAAAACACGGTCGCTTTCGCGAGAGCGCCAGGGGGCTCAGCCATTGCGGTTCTGACCATGGGCCCGGCAAGTGCCGGCTTTGCCCATCCCGCTCCCGGGACAGGCGAAGCCGGCATGGTCGTTGTCAGCTGTGCTTGATCATGCTTTCCCAGTGACGATGAAGTGCTGCGACGTCGCCGCTGGTCAGGATCGGCATGGCGCTCCGCAACTGGTCGTCGGACCAATTCCACCACGCCATCTCAAGCAGCAACGCCACAAGATGGTCATCGAAGCGCTTCCGGATCGGTCTGGCGGGGTTACCGCCCACAATCGCATAGGGCTCGACGTCCCGCGTCACCAGCGACCTTGTGCCGATCACAGCACCGTCGCCGACTGTGATGCCGGGCATGACGATGGCTTCCGACCCGATCCAGACGTCATTGCCGATCACCGTGTCGCCTGCGGGCTGGTAGCCGTTTTGCGCGCCGGCGAAGGCCGGCACGTCGGGCATCCAGAAAAAGGGAAAGGTGCTGATCCAGTCGCTCCGGTGGCCTTGGTTGCCCGCCATGATGAAGGCTGCACCGGATCCGATGGAGCAGAAGCTGCCGATCACCAGCTTGTCGGCCCCTTCGTCCGGAAGAAGAAACCGGGCGCAGTCATCGAAGCTGTGGCCATGATAATAGCCGGAATAATAGCTGTATCGGCCAAAGACGATGTTCGGGTTGGTGACCTGCTTTTCCAGAAGGACGCCCTTGAAGGGGCTTTCAAAAAAGTTCTTCATCGAATCACTCTCTGCATCCGAGCCGCCAAACAGGCGGTTTCCTGTCTGCATGGGCGCGCAGACAGTCGACGCGAGCCGCCCATCAGGGGGCTCACGGTAACGCTCTTCGCGTCAGGCGCGCGAGAGCGCGATGCAGGTGGTACTTGGTGCGGCCTTCATGGCGAGGATATTTGCAGCGGAGCATCCAGATCGCAAGAGCGAGAGGGCAGGACTTCCTCTGTGCCGATGAAGCAACCCCCATCTCGATTTTCAAAGAACGCCACTGTAAAGGAAAATTTTCCTGTAACCTCTCCGCAAGCCCCCTCGCTTGTGGAGTCCCGCCATGCCCCTCGATCCCCGCAGCTTCACCACCGACAATTTTCCCCGCTGGGCCGAGGAGCCGCCGACCCCGTCGGAAGGCTCGCTGGTTCCCGGTTCGCAGTTCCACGAGGAACAATGGATCATGGCCGCCGGCATGCTGGCCCGCGGCAACAGCTTCTTCCAGGTCTCGCGCGCCATGGGGTGCAGCCGGACGACGCTGTGGCGCGCCTATTACGGCGCCAAGGATTTTCGTCACAGGGTCTGGTGGGAACGGCAGGCGCTGAACCGCGAGGCGGAACTGCGCCTGTCCTCGCTGCGGGTACTGGTGGCCGAACAGATCGAGCGGCTGGTTTCCTCCGGCGATCCCGCCACCGTCCGCTGGCTGGCCGAGCGGCTCGGCCTGTTCGCCGGCCTCGACCTTCCCGCAGCCAAGCGGCAGGCCACCCAGCCTGATGCCCAACCCGATCAGCCGTCCGCCCCGAAACCTGCCCCGAAGCCGGCCCCGAAACCGGAAGACCCGCCCGCCGTCATCGTCCCCGAACTGGACGACGACGCCATCCCCGGCGCCATCCGCGAACGCTGCCCGCCCAACCCGGCGATGGTCGCCGCCGTCCTGGCCCAGCCGGAGGCCGCCGGGCCGAAGGGCGTCTTCCCCTATACGCTCAACCAGTATGAGGAGTACCCCAACCTCAACCCCGGCCCGGTCAGCCGCCGTGCCGCCGGTGCCTTCGCCGGCCGGCGGTAGATGGAACATCGGCCGGAAAGCGTTCCACGCCGTTCCATCCGCTGTCCCAACCGCAGAGCCGGAGCCGTCAGAAGCGCAGCCCGCCGCCGGCTTCCGCAGCACCACCGCCGAGCAATTCCAGCGTCGCCAGCGCCATCACCTGAGCCGATTGCACCATGTCGTCGATGCCGACCCATTCGTCGGGCTGGTGGGCGAGGTCGAGGATGCCGGGGCCGTAGGCGATGCAGTCCTTCAGCTGGCCGACGCGGACCACATGCTTCTGGTCGTAGGTGCCGGGGGACACCACCTGCTGCGCCGGGCGGCCCAGCACCGTCTCGATGGCGGCGGCCACCGCCCGCACCACGGGGGCGTCGGCGTCGGTCATCGTCGGCAGGAAGGCCAGCACCTCGCGCAGCTCATAGTCGAAGCCGGGGCGGCTGCGCCGCAGATCCTCCAGGATGGCGACGACCTCGCCGCGCACCGCGTCCGGGTCCTCCTCGATCAGGTAACGGCGGTCGATCACCATGCGGCAGCGGTCGGGCACCATCGGGCTGGGCAGCCCGTCATGATCCTCGCGCTGGCCGCCATGGATGGCGTTGATGTTGATGGTCGACTGGCGCGCCCCCTCCGGCACCACCGGCATGTCGGTGCGCTTGGCGGCGAGGCGCGGGATCAGCTCGGTCTCGATCCGGTGCAGCACGGCGCCCATGTGGCGCACCGCGCAGTTGCCGAGGAAGGGCATCGAGCCGTGGGCGACGCGGCCCCTGGTCTCGATCTCCGCCCACCAGACGCCGCGATGGCCGATGCAGACCCGGTCGACGTTCAGCGGCTCCGGGATGATGACGTGGTCGACCCTGGGCCGGGAGAAATAGCCGAGCGTCGCCAGATGCCCGACCCCGCCATAGCCGCCCAATTCCTCGTCCACCGTGCCGGAGATCTCCAGGGCGCCGGCCGTCAGCAGACCCTCCTCCAGCAGCGACTCCACCGCGATGATCGAGGCGGCGATGCCGCCCTTCATGTCGCAGGCGCCGCGGCCATAGACCCTGCCGTCCTTCACCACCCCGCCGAAGGGATCGACGGTCCAGCCCTGGCCGGCCGGCACCACGTCGATGTGGCCGTTGAAATGGACGCAAGGCCCCGGACGCGGCGCCTCGATGCGGGCGACGACATTGGTGCGCGGATAGCGGTCGCTGTCTCCCGCCGCCCCCTCCGCCCGCACATACTCCACCCCGAATCCGCGCGCTGCCAGCCGCCGGCCGATCAGCTCGGCACAGTCGGTGTAGACGTCGCCCGGCGGGTTGACGGTGGGGATGCGGATCAGCGCTTGGGTCAGCGCGACCAGCTCGTCGCGCCGCAACTCGATCCGGCCGAAAAGCCGGCGAAACAGCTGGGTGGTTGCGGCGTCGGTGTCGGAACGCATGGCCTCTCCCGCGGCAAGGACGCGGTCAGTGTCGCCGCATCCCGATGGTCCGTCCACCCCGCCTTTCGGGAAGCGGCCCTGTGGACGGTCCTGTCGGCGGTCTGGTGCAGCGCACTTTCCCGGACCGTCCGGGACCGCTACAGTCGCGGCGCCTCTCAGTGGAGATCCTCTATGACCGTCACGCATCCCATCGGGCTGAGCGCCCCGACCCTGGCCGACCCGGTGATCGCCGAGGCAGCGGCCCGCTTCGTCGACGCCCGCCGCAGCGCGACCGGCCTTGCCGATTTCCCCGGCCCGCTGCCGGCCGACCTCGCCACCGCCTACGCCATCCAGGCGACGGCGACCGCCGCCTGGCCCGACGAGGTCGCCGGCTGGAAGGTGGCGCGGGTGCCGCCGGCCCTGGAGGAGACGCTGGGCGCCATGCGCTACATCGGCCCGATCTTCGCAGGCACCGTGGTGACGGGCGCCGGCGGCTCCCTGACCTTCCCGGTCATCCCCGGCGGCTTCGGCGCGGTGGAGGCGGAGTTCGCGGTGCGCATCGCCGCCGACGCCCCCGCCGACAAGCTGGATTACAGCCCGGCGGAGGCCGCGGCCTTCATCGCCGCCGTCCATGCCGCCATCGAGGTGGCGGGCGGTCCGCTGGCCCCGGTCAACACGCTGGGCCCCACCGCCTCCACCGCCGTCTTCGGCAACAACAACGGCCTGATCGTCGGCGAGGAGATCGTCGGTGGCGTCGAGGGCAGCGATGCACTCAGGGCCGAGGTGCTGATCGACGGGCAGAGCGTCGGCGTCGGCAGTGCCGCCAAGCTGCCGGGCGGCATCGCCGCCGCGGTCGCAGTGGCGCTGAGCATCGCGGTCCGGCTGGGCCGTCCGCTGAAGGCCGGGCAGTGGATCTCGACCGGTGCTTTGACCGGCGTGCATGCCATCGCCATCGGCCAGCAGGCGCGCATCGCCTTCACCGGCCTGGAGCCGATGTCCGGCACCGCCGTCGCCGCTGGGACAATCGCCTGACGCAATCCAGGGTATGACGGCGGTCATGGCCCGACACGGCCTTGACGGAAGCCAAATGGCGGCGGGGATGCTTGAATGGCCTCCCCCCTCCAGTCCCCGGATTTTCCCCTTGTCCCAGCCCAGCCTGTCTTCCGAAGCAGTCCTGCCCGATGCCGGGAAGCGCCTGCTGCCGCCGGTCCAGATGCTGGCCGGTCTGGGGCTTGCGGTGGCCGGGGTGGTCGCCTTCTCGCTGCGGCCGGTCATCATCAAGCTGGCCTACCGCTACAATGTCGATCCGGTCACCCTGATCATGCTGCGCATGGTCTTCGCGCTGCCCTTCTTCCTGGGCATGGCGCTGTGGGCAGGAGCCAGGAAGGGAGAGCGCGCCCCGATCGCCGGCCGCGACCTCGCTTTGACGGTGGCGCTGGGCGTCACCGGCTATTACGCCGCCAGCTTCTGCGATTTCCTGGGCTTGCGCTATGTCACGGCCGGGATGGGGCGGCTGCTGCTGTTCCTCTACCCGACCATCGTCGTTGTCCTGTCGGCCCTGTTCCTCGGCAAGCGGATCGGCCTGCGCGAGGTGGTGGCGCTGGTGGTCTCCTATGCCGGCGTGGCATTGGTGGTCTGGTCGGAGATCGGGACCGGCCATCCCGACTTCATGACCGGAGCGGCGCTGGTCTTCATGGGGGCCTTCCTCTACTCGATCTATCTGGTCGGCAGCAGCCGCGTGGTCCAGCGGATCGGCTCCATGCGCTTCACCGCCTATGCGATGACGGCGGCCTGCCTGTGCTGCATCCTGCAATTCCTGGTGCTGCGCCCCCTGTCGGCGCTGGACCTGCCGCTGCCGGTCTATGGGCTGTCGGCGGTGATGGCGGTGGTCTGCACCGTGCTGCCGGTGCTGATGACGGCGGAGGCGCTGCGGCGGGTCGGCCCCAATCTGGTGGCGCTGAGCGGCGCCATCGGCCCGGTCTCCGCCGCGGTGTTCGGTTCTCTGGTGCTGGCGGAGCCGATGGGCTGGCTGCAGCTGGCCGGTGCCGCCCTGACCGTCGCCGGCGTCATGATCATCAGCCTGTGGAAGACGGCCTGAGCTTTTTTGGGGAATAACCGTGCGTCTTCCGTCGTCTCCTCTTCCAATAGAATGAAAGGGATATCCGGGATGACGAACTATGCGACCACACCGGCGGGATACGGCACCGCCACCACCGGGCAGGACGCGCTGCTGCTGGCGGCCCGCGTGCTGCTGGGCGCCATCTTCGTGCAGAGCGGTTTCGGCAAGCTGATGGCGCTCAGCGGCTTCATCGCCGGGATGGAGAGCCAGGGCGTGCCGATGGCCACCATCGTCGCCCCCATCGGCGCGCTGGTTGAGGCGTTCGGCGGGTTGGCCATCGTGCTGGGCGCCTGGACCCGGCTGGCGGCTCTGCTGGTCGCGGTCTTCACCGTCGCCGCGACGCTGATCGCCCACCGCTATTGGGAGGCTGCGCCCGACGCCATGAAGATGCAGCAGATCCAGTTCATGAAGAACCTCGCCATCATCGGCGGCTTCCTCTCGCTGGTCGCCTCGGGCGGCGGGCGCTTCAGCGTCGACGGCTGGCTCAGCCGGCGCTGACCTCAGGAATCGTACGCCATCAGCGAGACGCTGGGCACGTCGATCCGGCCGCGGCCATTGAGGAAGGTCAGTTCCACCAGGAAGGCGGCGGCGCGGACGTCGGCGCCGACCTGGCGCAGCAGGCTGATGGCGGCGGCCATGGTGCCGCCGGTCGCCAGCAAATCGTCCAGCACCACCACGCGCTGGCCGGGCTTCACCGCGTCGGCCTGCACCTCGATGGTATCGGTGCCGTATTCGAGGTCGTAGGAATGGGCGATCTTGTCGCCCGGCAGCTTGCCGTGCTTGCGCACCATGATGAACCCGATGCCCAGCGTCAGCGCCAGCGGGGCGGCGACCAGGAAGCCGCGCGATTCGATTCCGACCAGCAGCTCCGGCTTGTGCGGGCGCACCGCCTCGGCCAGCGCGTCGATGGCGGCCTTCCAGGCGGCGCCGTTCGCCAGCAGCGGCGAGACGTCGTAGAACAGGATGCCGGGCTTCGGGAAATCCGGGATGTCGCGGATATGGTCTTTGAAGTTCATCGGGAAGTTCATCGGAGATCTTGTCCGTAAAGAATCGCAAGCCGGCATGCATGGCCCGGTCCGCCTCCCGGCACTCTAGCCGCTGGCCACCCCGGCGCAAAGCCGCGATTGGACGCAGACCAAGCTGTCGCCCTGCTTGCGGATGAGACGGATTTGCCGGATGGGGTTGACCATCCGGCGATGCTCCGCCACGTTCCAGGCGTGCCGGCCAAACGTACCGGTTCGATGTGCGGATGCGTGCGGCGGAGCCTGTGGCAGCGACTTTGGCGAAAGACGGAGCGGCGAAGGATGGGGCCCGGATCGAAGCCGGGAACGATCCGGGCTTGGCCGATGGCGGGTGGCGGATCGCCGCCGCCGGGCGCTGGACCCTGGAATGGGCCACAGCTGCGTCGGATGCGCTGGACCATGCGCCCAAGCCGCCGGGCGGCACCGCGGTGCGGCTCGATCTGGCGCGGGTTGAGGCGCTCGACACCGTCGGCGCCTATCTGCTGAACCGCTCGGCCGAACGGCTGGGGGCCGAGGGGCATGCCGTTTCGGTGGTCGGCCTCCGGCCGGAGCATTCCGCCCTGTTCGACGCCGTGCGTGACGCCGGCAAGGCGCCGCCCCACCCGATCGAACGCGAACACCACCCGGTTCTCGACATGGTGGTGCGCACCGGCCAGACGACGGTGAGCGCCGCCAAGGAGATCCTCGACCTCGTCGGCTTCCTTGGCCTCGTCACCGTCACCTTCGCCCGGCTGATCCTGCGCCCGTCGCGCTTGCGCCTGACCTCCGTCCTGTTTCACATCGAGCAGACCGGGCTGAATGCCCTGCCGATCCTGGGGCTGCTGTCCTTCCTGATTGGCGTGGTGCTGGCCTTCCAGGGGGCGGACCAGCTGAAGCGCTTCGGGGCGGAACTGTATGTGGTGAACCTGCTGGGCATCTCCGTCCTGCGCGAGATCGGCATCCTGATGACGGCGATCATCGTCGCCGGCCGCTCCGGCTCCGCCTTCACCGCGCAGATCGGCACCATGAAGGTGAACCAGGAGGTCGACGCCATCGGCACCATGGGCCTCGACCCGGTGGAGCTGCTGGTGGTGCCGCGGGCGCTGGCGCTGATGATCACCCTGCCGCTGCTGGCCTTCTACGCCGATGTGATGGGGCTGTTCGGCGGGGCGGTGATGGCCTATGCCACGCTGGACATCACCTTCGGGCAGTTCATCCGCCAGCTTCACAGCGCCGTCGGCATCAACACGGTGATCGCCGGCCTGATCAAGGCGCCGGTCTTCGCCCTGGTGATCGCCATGGTCGGCTGCTACGAAGGGTTGAAGGTCTCCGGCAGTGCCGAGAGTGTCGGCATCATGACAACCAAGGCGGTGGTGGAGGGCATCTTCCTGGTTATCGTCATCGACGCGGTGTTCTCCGTCCTCTTCTCCATGCTGGGGGTGTGATGACCGCCGCTCCCGTCATCCGCGTGCGCGGACTGGTCACCCGCTTCGGCCCGCAGACCGTCCATGACGGCCTCGACCTCGACGTCGAGCGGGGGGAGGTGCTGGGCGTCGTCGGCGGTTCCGGCACCGGCAAGTCGGTGCTGCTGAAGGAAATCCTCGGCCTGATCGACCCTGCCGCCGGCCGGATCGAGCTGTTGGGCCACGACACCGCCGACCTGGACCGGGCGGAGCGCACCGCGTTGCAGGCCCGCACCGGCGTGCTGTTCCAGAACGGCGCCCTGTTCAGTTCGATGACGGTGGCGGAGAATGTGATGCTGCCGCTGAAGGAGCACACCGGCCTGGCCCCGGCGCTGATCGCCGAGGTGGCACGGGTGAAGATCGCCATGGCCGGCCTGCCGCCCGACGCCGGCACCAAGCATCCGGCCCAGTTGTCGGGCGGCATGATCAAGCGCGCCGGCCTTGCCCGCGCCCTGGCACTCGACCCCGACATCCTGTTCCTGGACGAGCCGACGGCCGGCCTCGACCCAATCGGTGCTGCCGCCTTCGACACGCTGATCCAGGGCTTGCAGCGCAGCCTGGGGCTGACCGTCTTCATGGTCACCCACGATCTGGACAGCCTGACCTCAATCTGCGACCGCATCGCCGTTCTGGTCGACAAGAAGATCCGGGTGGGCACCCTGGCCCAGCATCTGGCCGATCCCCATCCCTGGATCCACGATTATTTCCACGGACCGCGCGGCCGCGCGGCCCTCGACGCCAAAGAGCGCAATCAGGCACGACGCTACGAAGAAGAAGACGCCAAGCGTCTTGCGAAAGGGTAGGGGCACGTCATGGAAACCCGCGCCAGCTACATTCTGGTCGGCAGCTTCGTGCTGGCTCTGGTCGCCGGCCTGCTGGTCTTCACCGCCTGGATCGCCAAGGTCCAGCTCGATGAAACGCGCGAAACCTACCGCATCTATTTCACCGGCTCCGTCACCGGGTTGCAGCAGGGCAGCCCGGTGCGCTACCGCGGCGTGCCGGTGGGAACGGTGTCGGACATCCGGCTCGACCCTGACAACGTGACGCGGGTGCGGGTGACGATCATGGTGCAGAACGGCACGCCGATCATGTCCAATTCCATCGCTTCGCTGGAACTGCAGGGGATCACCGGCGGCGCCTATGTCCAGATCTCCGGCGGCAATGCGGGGGGCAAGCATCTGACCGCCACCGATGCCGACGGCGTGCTGACCATCCCGTCGCGGCCCAGCTCGCTGACCGCGGTGGTCGACAGCGCGCCGCAGCTGGTCAGCCGGTCGCTGGAGGTCATCACCCGGCTGGGCGATCTGTTGAACGGCGACAACCAGAAGGCCATCGGCGACATCCTCGCCAACGCCCGCACCGCCAGCGCCGAACTCGCCCGGACCAGCGCCGGGCTGGAGGAGACGATGGCGCAGGCGAGGCGGACGCTGAGCGGCTTCGAGGCGTCCGGCCCGCAGTTCGACCGCACGATGGAGCAGGCGCGCGACACGCTGACGAGCGTCGACACCGCCGCCAAGAGCGTGACCGGCGAGACGCGCGAGCTGATGCGGTCGCTGAAACGCAGTTCCGACACCCTGAACGGCATGCTGGCCGAGAATCGCGAACCGGTGCGCGACTTTACCGCCACGGGGCTGTATGAATTGACGTTGCTGATCACCCAGCTGCGCGATCTGTCCGGGCAGCTGTCGCGGGTGGTCACCCGGATCGAGAACGACCCGTCGAACTTCCTCTTCGGCGGGACGCGGCAGGGCGTGGAGGTGCGTGGGAAATGAGGCGGGTGACGACGGTGCGGAGCGGGTTTGCAAGGGCCGCCGTGCGCGGGATGTGCGGGGCGGCGCTGCTGCTGGGGCTGGCTGCCTGTTCGACGCTGAACCCGACGGCGCCGCATCTCTACACCCTGACCCCGCGGGCCAGCGTCGCCGCCGGCCCGAAGGCCGACTGGCAGCTGCTGGTGGAGACGCCGGCGGCGGCGGCCGGGATCGACACGCCGCGCATCGCGCTGGCCCGCTCGCCGACCTCGCTCGACTATTTCGCCGACGTGTCCTGGGCCGACCGGGCGCCGAACATGGTGCAGGGGCTGATCGTCCAGACCTTCGAGGACAGCGGCCGCATCGTCTCGGTCGGGCGCGACACGGTGGGGTTGCGTTCCGACTATGTGCTGAAATCGGAACTGCGCGATTTCCAGGCGGAATACGCCACGCCGGGCGCCGCCATGCCGGACCGGGTGCATGTTCGGCTGTCGGCCAAGCTGGTCGCCATGCCGCGCCGGACCATCGAGGCCGGCGAGACCTTCGAGGCGTCGGCGCCGGTGCGCGGCCGCTCCTTTACCGACGTGATCGCCGCCTTCGACCAGGCGCTGGGGCAGGTCACCGGCGAACTGGTCGGCTGGTCGCTGTCGCAGCGCGTCCGTCCATCCGGCAGCTGACGGGCGGGAAGCGCAGGCGGGGCTGCAACCGCAGGTGCGACGTCCGAAAAGACCTTGCCACGCCCGCATAGCCGCGTACGTAATGGGGATGTTCGCGCAGCGCAGGATCGGGCGATGACGGATTTGTCGGACGTGTCCCGGGAAGAGTTGGAGGCGATGGCCGAGGCGGGACGCGAAGTACGCCTGTGCCAGCGTGTTCTCGCCAAGACCGGCGACACGGTGGTGGGCGAGCTTCTGCGCGGCCACGGCACGCTGTACGAGTGGAAGCATTATCCCCCGGGCGACGTCTACGACGCCGAGTTCCATGCCCAGTATTATTACCACTGCCATCCCGAAGGCGAGCGGCCGCAAGGCGAGCATGGCCATTTCCACACATTCCTGCGCCCGCACGGCATGCCGCCGGGCCTGCGGCCGGCGCCGCTGGCCGATTTCGTGGCTCCGAACAACGACAACGACGCGCTGTCCCACCTGATCGGCATCGCCATGGACGTCGCCGGCCAGCCGGTGCGGCTGTTCACCACCAACCGCTGGGTGACGGGGGAGACCTGGTACAAGGCGGACGACGTGATCGCCATGCTCGATGCCTTCGAGATCGATCACGCCCGGCCGTCCTGGCCGGCCAACCGTTGGATCACGGCGATGATGCGGCTGTTCCGCCCGACCGTCGTCGCCCTGCTGCGCGACCGCGATGCCGCCATCCGGGACTGGGCCGAGGGCCATCCCGATGCCTATGTCTATGAGGACCGCGGGCTGGAGGTCGCCTCTCAACGCCACATCTCGGTGGAGCAGCAGATCGCCGAGGTGGCCCTGCACCTGCGCGGGACACGCCGCCGCGGCTCCATCCTGCCGGAACCGCCGAGCTTCGTCGAAATCCCATGATCGGCGTCCCGGCCGTTGGGCTTATGACCGCAGGGCGTTAAGGAAGGTTCAACCGTTTCGGAAGATCCTGAACGGGTGGACAAGTCTCCGCCCACACCCGCGCGGGTTTTGCGTTCCGCGTCCAATATGGAGACGGACCAGGGCAGGAAGGGTCCGGGACCCATGAGTGACGATTTCAAGTCGGGTCATCTGACCCAGCAGGACGTGGCGCGGCTTCTGGCCGACCCGTCGCCGAACAGCCGGACCGATCTGGCCGCCAAGCTGTCCCAGCAGTTCGACAGTCCCGAGCTGTCGCAGGCGGAGCGCAAGCTGGCGGAGGACATCATCCGCGTCATGGTCAAGGACACGGTCCTGCGCGTCCGCCAGACCCTGGCGGAGAACCTGAAATCCAGCCCCTCCCTGCCGCGGGACGTCGCCCTGACCCTGGCCCGCGACGTGGAGGCGGTGGCGATTCCGGTGCTGAGCGTCTCCACCGTGCTGACTCCGGCCGATCTTGTCGAGATCGTGCGCTCCGACGCCGACGCCAAGAGCACCGCCATCGCCCAGCGCCCGACCGTGCCGGCCGCCGTCGCCGACGCGCTGATCGAAAGCGGGTCCGAACGCGCGGTCGCAGCATTGGTCGCCAACGAGGGGGCGGAACTGGGCGAGCAGAGCCTGGGACGCGTCATCGACCGCTTCGGCGCGAGCGAGGCGGTGCAGGACCCGCTGGTCCACCGCTCCAGGCTGCCGATCACCATCGCCGAACGGCTGGTGGCGGTGGTGTCGGAACGGCTGCGCCAGCATCTGGTCTCTCACCATGAACTGCCGTCGAAGGTCGCGTCGGAGCTGATCCTGCAGAGCCGCGAGCGGGCGACCGTCGCCCTGTTCACCGGCGAAAGCGACGAAGGGGCGCTCGACCGTCTGGTGACGCAGCTTGCCCGCACCGGCCGCCTGACGCCGTCGTTGCTGGTCCGTTCGCTGTGCACCGGCGACATCGCCTTCTTCGAGACGGCGATGTCGCGCATGGCGAATGTGCCGATGACCAATGCCCGGCTGCTGATCCACGATGCCGGCCGTTTGGGGCTGAAGTCTCTGTACGACAAGGCCAAGCTGCCGGCCGCTTTGCTGCCGGCCTGCCGCATCGCCATCGACGTGCTGAAGGAGACCCCCTATGACGGCGAGCCGGGCGACCGCGAGCGCCACCGCCGCCGTGTCATCGAGCGCATCCTGACGCAGTATGAGGATCTGGCGCCGGAGGATCTGGAGTTCCTGCTGGCGAAGCTGGGCGACATGATGCAGCCGGAAAACGCGGCGGCGTGACCGACCCGACCTTTTTCTCCGGTCCGGCCCAGCCGGCAGGCGGTGGTCCGGCCGACACCGTCCGCCGGCTGGAATCCCGCATCGCCGAACTGGAAGCCGCCCTGCGCCAGAGCGAGGCGCGGGCCGGCGAAGCACGATTCCGGTCCTTGTTGCGGACAGCGGCCAGCATCATCCTGGTTCTGGGCGACGACGGCCGCATCGTGGAGGCCAACCGCGACGCCGAGCGCGCCTTCGGGCTGGAAGCCGGCAGCGCCATCGGCCGTCTCTGGGCCGAGGCGATGAGGGAGCAGCCGACCGGCCCCTTCGCCGCCCAGCTTGCCGTCGCCGCGATGGGCACGGAAGTCCGCAACTTCGAGCAGGTGCTGCGCGAGCAGGACTGCATGAGCGAGCGGGTGCTGCTGTGGAACCTGAACCGCCTGCCGAAAGGCGATGGCGCTTCCGCCGGCATCCTGTGTGTCGGCCAGGACATCACCCGGCGCAAGCGGGCCGAACTGGCCCTGCGGCAGGCCCGTGACGAGCTGGAGATGCGGGTGGCCGAGCGCACCCGCGCGCTGATGCAAGAGGTTCAGGAACGCCGCCGCGCCGAGCAGGCGCTGATCCAGGCCAAGGAGCAGGCCGAACTGGCCAACCGTGCCAAAAGCGAGTTCCTTGCCAACATGAGCCATGAGCTGCGCACGCCGCTGAACGCCATCATCGGCTTTTCCTCGATGATGGAAAGCGAGATCGTCGGGCCGCTCGGCCATCCCAAATATCTCGACTATGCCAAGGTGATCGGCAAGTCGAGCCAGCATCTGCTGGCGGTCATCAGCGACATCCTGGACGTCGCCAAGATCGAAGCCGGCAAGCTGGAAATGCATCCACAGCCGATGGATGTCCGCGATGCGGTGGAAAGCTCGCTCCTGCTGATCGCCGAGCGGGCGGAGGAGGGGGGGCTGGCCCTGTCCCAGGACATTGCTTCCGACACGCCCCACCTGCTGGGCGACCCGGTGCGGGTGAAGCAGATCCTGCTGAACCTGTTGAGCAATGCGGTGAAGTTCACCCCCGCCGGCGGCAGCGTCGCCCTGCGGGTCCGTCCGGAAGGCGACCGCATCCTGATCGAGGTTGCGGACAGCGGGATCGGCATGAGCGCGGAGGGCATCGCCATCGCCCTGCAACCCTTCGGTCAGGTCGACAGCCAGCTGTCCCGGCGGTCCGGCGGCACCGGGCTGGGCCTGCCGCTCGTGCGATCCTTCGTCGATCTGCTGAACGGCACGCTGGACATCCGCAGCCGCGAAGGGGAAGGCACGACGGTCAGCGTGCGCCTGCCGACGGCGTTGCCGTACGACGGGGAATAGCCAGAGCCCGGAACAATCAGGGAATGACATGTCTGTGATACAGGGACCGGCGGCGCAGGACGGCGACCGGAACGATGTTCCGTTGTCGGTCGCGGTTGTGTTCGGAATTTCCGGGGTCGATCCGCTGGAGTGGGATGCCTGCGCCGCCGGCAAGGGACCGTTCGTGAGCCATGCCTATCTGAGTGTGCTGGAAGAAAGCGGCCTGGCTGGCCCGGACATTGGCTGGCGTCCAGCGCATATGATTGTGCGGGAGGCATCTGGCCGGCTGGTTTGCGTGGCTCCCCTCTATCTGCGCGACCGTTCCACGGACGAATTCTGGCCGGATCGGGCTTGGGTCGACGGCTATCAGGCTTCGGGTGGGCGCTATTTCCCGAAGCTAGTCATGGAGATTCCCTACACGCCGGTGACTGGGCCGCGCATCCTCCTGCGGAAGGGGGCACCGTCCGGCACAGTTGATGCGCTGATCGACGCCCTGCGGTCGCTGGCCCACATGCATGGACTGTCGTCCATCCATGTCGGTTTTCCCGACGAAAAGGACCGGGCCTGTTTCGAGGCGGCGGGATGGTTGACCCGCCATGCCGTCGATTACGAGTGGCGGAACGAGGGATATCGTGACTTCGCCGATTTCGCCGCCGCCCTGTCGAGCCGCCGGCGCAGAGTGATGATGTGGGAGCGCCGCAAAATCGTGGCGAGCGGGGTGCGGTTCCGCGAGGTGCCGGGCAGCCGGATCGCAGAGGCCGATGTCGCGATTTTTCTGGACTTGCTGAGCGACCTTCATCTCCGCCGGGGGAAACGTCAGGCACTGACCATGGATTTCCTTCTGCGGCTCTGCGCGGCCCTGGGCGACGCCGTGACGCTGACCTTTGCCGAATCAGGCGGCGTTGCGATCGGTGGCTTGATGTCGGTGGAAGGGGACGACTGCCTCTATGTCCGGACCTGGGGGGCGAGAGAGGAAGCGCGCTTCGTTCATTTCGAAACCTGCTATTACCGCAGCATCGAACAGGCGATTGCCCATGGTCTCAGCCGGGTGAATGGCGGGCGCGGCGGTCCGCACAAACTTGAACGCGGTTTCCTGCCGGTTCTGACTCATGCCTGCCACTGGTTCCTGCACACCAACATGCGCGGCGCGGTCGCGGAAGGGCTGGAGCTGTACAACGCAAAGGCTCTCGCCAAATTCGCGGAGGCGAAGGCCCACTCCCCTTACCGGCAGCGGGATGGCCGATAGACGCTTGCACGGCATGGTGAGGCGGGCCACCTTGCCTCTTTGAATGGAAGACTGGCGGGGTGGGACATGACGGTAAGCCGCGACGATCTTAAGACGCGCATCGGGCAGGCGCTGGGCGAGGCGAAGGCCGATCTGGTCATCAAGAACACGCGCTTTCTCAATGTCGTGACCGGCGAGATCGCGGAGGGCGACATCGCCGTCTGTGGCGAGGTCATCGTCGGCACCTACGAGTCCTATGATGGGGTGGAGGAGATCGACGGGCGTGGGCTGACCGTGGTTCCCGGCTTCATCGACACCCATGTCCATTGCGAGTCCACCTGCGTCACCCCGCAGGAGTTCGACCGCTGCGTCCTGCCGCGCGGCACCACCACCGCCATCTGCGACCCGCACGAGATCTGCAATGTGTTGGGTGAGCAGGGGCTGCGCTATTTCCTCGACAGTGCAGGCGGCACTGCGCTCGACCTGTTCGTGCAACTGTCCTCCTGCGTGCCGGCGACGGAGCTGGAAACGTCGGGCGCCCGGCTGGAGGCGCCGGACCTGATCCGCCACATGGACCATCCCCGCGTGCTTGGGCTGGCGGAGTTCATGAACTTCCCCGGCGTCTTCCACAAGGTGGACGGGGTGCTCGACAAACTGGCCGCCTTCGACGGGCGCCACATCGACGGCCACGCCCCGCTGGTGTCGGGAAAGGAACTGAACGCCTATCTCTCCTGCGGCATCCGCAACTGCCACGAGACGACCAGTGCGGATGAGGCGATGGAGAAGCTGCGCAAGGGCATGCAGGTCCTGATCCGCGACGGGTCGGTGTCGAAGGACGTCCATGCCCTGGCCGAGGTGATCACGCCGGAGACCTCCCCTTTCCTCGGCTTCTGCACCGATGACCGCAACCCTCTGGACATCGCGGAAGAGGGGCACATGGATCACCTGATCCGCAGCGCCATCCGCCTCGGTGCGCCGGTCGCCCATGTCTATCGCGCCGCCACCTGGTCGGCGGCGCGCGGCTTCCGCCTCTATGACCGCGGGCTGGTGGCGCCGGGCCATCGCGCCGACCTCGTCCTGCTCGACGATCTGGAGGACTGCGCCGTCAACCGGGTCATCCGCAACGGCAAGATCGTCGGACCACACAGCTTCGACGGCCGGCCGGCGGTGACGCCGGTGGGGCTCGCTTCGGTGAAGCTGGAGCCGGTGACGGACGAGGATTTCGTCGTGCCGGCCGGCGGGTCGGTCCAATCGGTGATCGGGCTGGAGCCGGGCAGGATCCTGACCGAACACCGCCGGGTCGAGGTGCCGGTGGTGGGCGGCCGGATGGTGGCCGATCCGTCGCGCGACTTGCTGAAGATCTGCGTTTTCGCCCGCCATGGCAGCAACCGCAACATCGGCCGCGGTTTCGTCCAGGGCTTCGGCATCGCGGAGGGGGCGCTGGCGTCGTCTGTCGGCCATGATAGCCACAACATCTGCGTGGTCGGTGCCAGCGATGCCGACATGCGCGTCGCGGTCAACCGGCTGATCGAGCTTCAGGGCGGCTTCGTCGCCGTGCGCAACGGACAGGTGGTCGGCGAACTGGCCCTGCCGCTGGCCGGGCTCATGAGCCTGGAGCCGTTCGAGACGGTGGAGGTGAGGCTGCGGTCCCTGCGCGCCGCCGTCCGCGCCATGGGTTGCCCGCTGGCCGAGCCCTTCCTGCAACTGGCCTTCCTGCCGCTGCCGGTCATTCCGCACCTGAAGATCACCGACCGCGGTATGGTCGATGTCGACCGGTTCGAGCTGATTGCCGCCTGAGCAGGCGGTTTGCCCAGGAAATCGGCAAAGGGCTGAAGGTTGGGCGGAGATGGTCGGTACGGAAGTCGGGAGCCTGCCCATCTGACGGACGCCCTCTCCGCTTGTGGGAGAGGGGCGGGGTGAGGGCGCGCAAATACAGGGTTTCCATCGGCCTATCGGTTGCCACCTCCCTCACTCCAATCCCTCTCGCACAAGCGGAGAGGGGCCGTCATTCCGGCGGGAAACGGCCGAAAGGTTTATACAATTTGGTGGCGGCGCTCTGGCACGAGCTTTGCCACGACAACACATACTTCGTTGTCAGTCATCGAGCGAGCCCGACCCGCCATGACCCATCTGGCCCCGATGATCCACCCGTTGCACAGCCTGCTGCCGGTCCGGCCGCCGGAAACCGTGTCGATGCGGACGCGGGACGGCGTCAGGCTGGACGCCGACCTTTACCGGCCCGATGCCGCGGGGACCTGGCCGGTCCTGCTGATGCGGGTTCCCTGCGGCCGTCGTGTTGCCTTGACCAGCCATTACGCCCACCCGCGCTGGTACGCGGCGCGCGGCTATGTCGTGGTGGTGCAGGATATGCGCGGCTGCGGCACGTCCGACGGCCGGTTCCGACCCTTCGAGGCGGAACGGGAGGACGGGGCCGACGCCATTGCCTGGGCAGCGTCCCTGCCGGGATCGTCAGGGGCGGTGGCGATGTATGGCTGCGGCTATGCCGGCATGGCGCAGTGGCTGGCACTGGCAGAGGCGCCCGCGGCCCTGCGGGCGGTGGCGCCGGCCTTCGCCGGCTGGGACGTGTTCTCTGACTGGGCTTACGAGGGCGGGGCCTTCCGGCTGGCAGACGCCATGAGCTGGGCCCTGCGCACCGCCGCCGACGCGGCAAAGCGGGTCGAGGACGGCACCGGCCACCGCGTGCTGTCGGATGCGGCGCGCAGCCTGCCGATCGACGATGAGATCCCGTCACGGCCGCAGGCCCTGCGCGACTATGCCCGCTACACCCATTACGACGACTGGCTGACCAACCCGGTGCCCGGCCCGGCCTGGGCCGCGCTGTCGCCCAAGGCCATGCAGGACGCCATGCCGACCGATGTGGCGGTCCTGCAGATCGGCGGCTGGTACGATCCGCGGCTGGCCGGCATGCTGGATGCCCATGACCGTCTCAAGGCACGCGGGCGGGCGCCGGTGCGGCTGGTGGTCGGCCCCTGGGGCGCTGACGGACCGGCCGCGGCACCTGGACAGGCTCCGTCTCTCGACATGCTGCAGCTTGCCTGGTTTGAACGGGTGCTGAAGGGAGAGGCGGCCGACCGCGGCGGTCCGGTCCGCCTGCATGACGTGGAAGCGGGACGCTGGCACGACCTGTCCGACCTTCCGGCGGCCGAGGCTGTCCTGCATCTGTCCAGCGACGGCCTCGCCAACCGGCAGGGCGGTCGGCTGGAGTTGGAGATGCCCGAAATGGAGGCACTCGACGTGGTGGTCCACGATCCGCGCACGCCGGTGCCGACGGTGGGCGGCCATGCGGTGCCGGACGCTTGCGGCCGCCCCGACCGCGCCGCCGTGGACCGCCGTCCGGATGTCGCCACCTACACCAGCCTGCCGCTGGACGAACCGTTGACACTGGCCGGGCGGGTGGCGCTGGAGGTGTGGGTGGAGGCCGATGCTCCGTCCTTCGACGTCAGCGCCGTGCTGTCGGTGGTGCGCCCCGACGGTCAGGTTCTGCCGCTGACCCAGGGCCATGCCCGGGTGGAACCGGGCGACCCGACCCGGCCGCTGACCGTGGCCATGCGGGCGACCTGCGCCACCCTGGCGCCGGGATCGGCCTTGCGCCTCAGCCTTGCCGGATCCTGCTTCCCGGCCTATCCGGTCAATCCTGGCACCGGGGCGGAACCGGGCGAGACCCGCCGGGTCGATGCGTTGCCGATCACAGTGCTGATCCACAGCGGTCCCGACCGGCCGTCGCGCCTGCGCTTGCCTGCCGGGCTGTCCGCTTAAGGCATCTCGTCCCCGGCTGTGTCCTGGCCGGCGGCCTCCAGGCAGAAGTCGAGGCTCTGCGACAGGAAACGCAGCATCAGGTCGCGGAAGGGTGTCTTGTCGCCGACCGACCAGGCCCGCTCGACAAGGTCCAGATAGAGGCTGCGGTCGTCGGTGCCGATCACCACCGGCGGATAGCCGGCACGGTTCAGGATCAGGTTGCACAGGAGCAGTGCGGTCGCCCGGTTGCCGGCATCGAAGGGACGGATGGCGCTCAGCCGGTGATGCGCCTCGAAGGCGGTGTCGGGGCCGGCATCGGACTTGCGCATCCAGGTCGACAGTGCCGACATCGACACGCGCAGCTTGGCCGGATCCGGTGCGGTTTCCGCCGGGTCGTCCTTGGGTGCCGCATTGCGGTATTTGCCGGCGTCGTCGTCGATCCCGCGATAGAGCACATTGTGAAAGGCGGTGACGGTGCGCTCGGTGACCGCCCCCGACGGCTCGAAGGACAGCCGTGCCATCAACTCCAGGGCGGCGCGGTGGTTCAGGACAAATCGCTGTTCCTCCACCGCGCGGTGGCGCAGGACGCTGCCGCGCTCCAGAATGGCCTTAACGTCGGCGCGTTTGAGCGGATAATCCTCCAGCGCCGCTGCGGTGGCGGTCAAATCGAGTTCGAACCGGTCGGCGATGCCGTGGACGACCTCCTGCGGCAGGGGGCGTGCGGCGTCCAGCGCCCGTTTCTTCTCCGCGATCTCGTCGAGCAGGGCCATCGGTCACTCTGTCGCTTTGGCAGGGGAGGGGGGTGGCGCACCGCGCATCTTGCCGCGCCCCCTGCGGGGATTTGCCGCTTGGACTGGCACGGTTGCCGGTTTTCAGGATCCCTGTCAAGATGTCCACAACCCTGCCATGGCCGGCCGCAACCGCTTGATTCCGCGGGATGCACCTGCAATTGCGGGATGCGAGGGGGGAGATCGCTGCGATGAGCTATGTCGTCTGGGACCAATCCATGAGCGTCGGCGTGCCCGTGCTCGACGACGAGCATCGGCGGCTCCTCGACCTGTTCAACGGCCTGCTGGAAAGCGGCATCACACCCGCCAACCGCGAGGAGCTGTCCAGCCTGCTCGCCAGCCTCCGCGACTATGTCGCCGTCCATTTCGCACGGGAGGAGGCGATGATGGTGCGCTGCGGCTATCCCGACCTGGACGGCCACCTCGCCGCCCACCGCTATTTCGCCGACGAGGTGGAGAAGCTGGCCCGCGACTTCGAGGGCGACAACCCCACCATGCTGCGCGTGGACCTGATCCTGCTGCTCAAGGACTGGTTCGTGGAGCACATCCAGCAGACCGACAGCCAGTACAAGCCCTATGTGGGGGGACTTGCATAAGGCGGGGCAATTCCCTCTCCCCCGAAGGAGATAGGGGGCTTTTCACTGCTTCGCAGCGGCTTTCTGGTCGGGCATGCCCTTGTCGAGCTTGGCCTGGATGGCTCCCTTGTCGGTTTCCTCGTCGGCGCTGCGCAGCGCGCGCATCCACTGGAAGCGGGCCTCGTTCCGGCGGCCGGCGCGCCAATAGGCATCGCCGAGATGGTCGTTGATGGTCGGATCGCCCGGCTTCAGTTCGACCGCGCGTTCCAGCTTGGCGACCGCCGCTTCGTAATCGCCAAGCGTGTAGAGCGCCCAGCCCAGGCTGTCGACGATGTAGCCGTCGCGCGGGCGCAGTTCCACCGCGCGCTCCACCATCGCCCTGGCCTTGGGCAGATTCTCGCCGCGGTCGATCCAACTGTAGCCGAGGAAGTTGAGCAGCGACGGCTCGTCCGGTCGCAGCTTCAGCGCGGTTTGCAGGTCGGCTTCGGCCTGCTGCCACTGCTTGGTCTTCTCGAAGCACATCGCGCGGGCGTAGAGCAGCGGCCAATGCCGTTCCTGCGGGGTGCCGATCCGCTCCAGCGCCGTGGTGTAGGCGGGGATCGCCTCGGCGTAGCGCTTGGAGTAGCGGTAGATGTCGCCGAGCCGGGTAATCGCGTCGGTGCGCTCCGGCCGTTCGGCGGAGAGATCCTTGAGGATCGCGATGGCCTCGTCGTTGCGGTCCATGCGGGCGAGGCTGTCGGCCTCGCGCATGCGGGCGGTCCAGCCCAGCAGCGGATCCGTCTCCAGCCGCTTGTAGGCGGCCAACGCCTCCTCGTGATGGTCGCGCGAGGCGGTGATGTCGCCGATCAGCAGATGGGCCAGGGCGAGATCATCGCGCAGATGCAGGGCGATGCGGCCGAACAGCAGGGCCGGCTCGTCGGCATTCTCGTGGTGCAGCGCACTGCCCAGGTCGAACAGCGCTTCCGCCAGACCGGACCGGGCATCGGGGACCGGGCGGGCTTCCGACGGCGCGTTCGCCATGGCGGCCAGCGCCGGCTCCACCAGCAGCCCGTCGGGGTTGTTGCCCTGGAAGGTCTGATAGAGCTTGCGCGCCTCGTCCTTGCGGCCGGTGCGAGTCATGAAGTTGCCGACGATCTGCACCACCCGCAGCGGCGCGTCGGTATCCGTCACCTTGGCATAGCGGGCCGCCGCTTCGTCGTTGCGGCCGGCAAGATCGAGGATCAGCGCGGCATGCAGGTTGTAAAGCGCCTCGAAGCCCTTGACGTCGGACAGCGGCTGCAGGGCCGCCAGCGCCTCGTCCGTCTTGCCGCGGGCAGTCACCAGCCACGCACGGGTCAGCGGCGTCAGGAAGCGGCCGAGCCCCTCGGACGGCAGCCGGGCGGCATAGCTGTCGGCCTCGTCCAGCTTGCCCCTGGCCAGCGCATCGGCGGCCAGCAGGGTCAGTGCCATCTGCGGCTCGCCCTGGTCGCTGAGCAGCCGGTTGGCATGGTCGATCGCCGCTTCGATCCGCCCCTCGCCCAGCCGCAGCAGGAAGGTGCGGCTCAGCAGGGCGGGGTCGTCCGGGTCGGCGGCCAGCGCCTGGGCGGTGAAGCGTGCCGCCGCGGTCCAATCGTCTTGGTGCTGGGCATAGCGGCCGGCCAGATAGCTGCCGGTGGCCGATCCACCGCCATCCGCACCTTGTCCCTGGCCCGCACCGGGGCCGGCGGCAAGGACGGGCGTCAGGGTGGTCCCGGACATCAGGATGGCCAGGGAAACCGGCAGCAACCGGCGTCGGAACCTCGTCATGCTCTCGTCACCTCGTTTTCCGAGTCGGTATCCCATCATCTTCGGCAGGGCACGGGCAAGAGACTTTCGCACGCGTCCCCTTTTCGCACCTGCTAACGCCAGTCCCGCCGCACCTGCTCGATCCGTTCCGGTCGCAGAATGTCGGTGGCGTGGGCGTCCATATGCGCTCGCAAGTCTTCCGGCATGCCCGGCGACAGTCTGGCGCCCTCCACCGACCAGCGTGCCATCCAGGACAGGGTACGCAGCCAGGTCAGCCGGCGCAGTGCCTTCAGCCAGGGCAGCACCTCGTCGGCGAGGTCGCCCGGCACCGCCATTGCCCAGGCCGCGACGAAGGTGTCGATGTCTTCCGCGGCCAGTTCCGCATTCACCGCCGGGTCCCATCTGGTCGAGGTGTAGAGGCTGGCATGGGCAAGGTCGCTGGCCGGATGGCCGTATTGCAGCTTCTCCAGGTCGGTGAACCACGCCTTGCCGTGGTCGTCGACCAGGAAGTTGCCGGGATGCACGTCCACTCCGACGGCGGTCAGCGGCATCGGCGTTTCGGGCGGCGGCAGGAGGTCGCCGACACGGGCGGCGGCAAGCTCCTCCGCGATCAGGACGCGGGCCTCGGTCGACAGGGGGGCATTGTCGAACCATGCCGCCTGCCGTTCGACCTGGGCCAGCAAAGCGGCGACCGGATCGGGCGGGGCGGGCAGCGGTTCGTAGAAGTCCGGCGGTGCCATGCGGTGCAAAGCCGCCAGCGCGCGGGCGATGGCCGGCATGTCGCCGGGCAGGACGGGCGTGCGCCCCTCAACCTCGCCCACCACCAGGGCGCCCAGCGGCAGCCCCTCTCCGGGCGGCAGCAGGCCGACGAAGCGCGGGGCGTGGCCCGACATCTCCGCCCGCCGGAAGGCGGCGGCCTGCCGGTCCAGCGCCGTCCAGGCATCGAGGCCAAGCTGGCTCCAGCGCGGGATGCGGGCGACCAGACGCCGGCCGCGCAGGCGGACATGGTCATGGGCGACGCCCTTCAACGGCATCGGCTCCAGCGCGTCGGGGGAGAGATCGGCGAGGCGCGGCAGCCGGATCAGGGCGGCGTGCAGCGCCTCCATCGAAAAGCCCAGGGGTTCGCTCACGCCATGTGCTCGCGCAGGCGGGGCATCAGCTCCACCAGATTGCAGGGGCGATGGCGGTTGTCGAGCTGCCAGACCAGGATGTCGTCCCAGGCGTCGCGGCAGGCGCTGGGCGAGCCGGGCAGGGCGAAGATGTAGGTGCCGTTGGCGACGCCGCCGGTCGCCCGGCTCTGGATGGTGGAGGTGCCGACCTTGGCATAGCTGAGATAGCGGAACAGCTCGCCGAAGCCGGGGATCGCCTTCTCGTACAGCGCCTCGACCGCCTCGGGCGTCACATCGCGGCCGGTGACGCCGGTGCCGCCGGTGGTCAGGACCACGTCGATCTGCGGATCGGCGATGAAGGACTGCACCTGGGCGCGGATCGCGGCGATGTCGTCCCGGACGATGGTGCGGGCGGCGACCCGGTGGCCGGCCCCGGCGATCCGCTCCGCCAGCGCATCGCCGGAGCGGTCGTCGGCGGCGCTGCGGGTGTCGGACACCGTCACCACGGCGATGTTCACGGGAAGGAAGTGGCGGCTCTCGTCGATCTTCGGCATGGCGGCAGGCGTGTCCTCATGTCGGTCCGGAGCCCGACATGGGCGCCGGCGGTCAGGGTATCGGGCTGGCCTCTCCCCGCTCAGCAACCGTTTCCACCGGCACCGTCACTGGCGCCGTTTCCACCGGGTCCGCTGCCGCCGCGACAGGCAGGCCGGCAGCCGGGGGGCGCCTTCGCCGCAGGCTGCGGATCGGGACGGGAGGCGACCTGGGGTGGACGACCGTCCATGGGAACATAGGCCGGCCATTTCCCGTCGGCGACGGCGGTGAGCGAGGCGGTCTCCTGGCCCAGCCGAAGCTGGTAGATCCAGAAGTTCGCCATCACCTTCTCCACATAGTCGCGCGTCTCGCCGAAGGAAAGGCTTTCGATGAACAGCAGCGGATCGGTGATGTCGCTCAGATCCCGCCGCCAGCGCGCCAGCGTGCCCGGCCCGGCATTGTAGGCGGCCGTCGCCAGGAACATGTTGCCGTCGATCTCCGGCATGCCCAGCAGTTCCGAAAGGTAGCGCTGGCCAAGCTCCATGTTGCGGGACGGGTCGAACAGGGCGTCGCGGTTGGCGTCGTCGCTGCCGATGTCGGCGTTGCGCTCCCGCACATGCTGGGCGGTGCTGGGCAGGATCTGCATCAGCCCCGTCGCTCCGGCGGAACTGACCAGCCGCGGGTCGAAGCGCGATTCCTGCCGCATCACCGCGAAGACCAGCGCGCGGTCGACCGCGAAGCCGTCGCGCGGCGTCCAATGGGGCAGCGGGTAGAGTGCGGCGGCATAGGGGGCGCCGTCCGGACCGGCCACCGCATTGCCGAGCCGCAGCGCCAGCGAGGCCACCCCGGCGCGGTCGGTCAGCGCGACCATTGCCTGTTCGATCAGCGGCTCGCCCTGCGGGTCGATACGTTGCAGCTCCAGCCCCGCCAGTTCGCGCTGACCGGCCTGGAGCAGGGCGATGGCGCGGGATCCCGCCGGCTTGGCCGCTACCGCCGCCAGCTGCCGCCCGGTCAGATCCGGAGCCTGCCAGCGCACGTCGCCCAGACTGCCCAACGCCTGCAGGGCGATCAGGCCATAGAAGGTGTGGGGGTAGCGGGCGGCGGCGGCCAGATGCTCCGCCGCCTCTTTTTCCTTGCCGGGCTTGCGGGCCAGCGCGCGGGCAGCCCAGTAATCGGCCGCGGCGGCCTTCCAGGGATTGCGTGGGCCGGCGGCGGCCATGCCGGTGAAATGGCGGGCGGCACGGTCGGTCTGCTTCAGCCGCCAGGCGGCCAGACCGGCGATCCAATGCGCCTCCGGCAGCATGTCGCCCGACCGCGCGGCGCTGGCCGAGGCAAGCGTCAGTGCCTGGGCCGTCTCGCCGGCATAATAGAGGGACGCCGCGATGCGGGCGCGGGCGGCGTCATACTGAACGGTGTCGAGCTTGCCACCGAACTCGTCCTGGCCCAGCAGGCTCAGCGCGCTGTTGGTGCGGCCGGAGCGCAGCAGCTCTTCCACCCGCGCCACCGCCGCACGGTCGCTGCGGGCCCGGGACACGGTGCGGCTGCGCGGGGCGACGGTGACGCTGTCGTCCTCGTCCTCCTCGTTGCTGGCAACGGTGCGCAGGCCGCCCAGCCGCTCCAGCGACCCGACGAGGCGGACGCGTTCTTCGCCGCGCGGCGGCTTCGGCGCCCGCTGGCCGGCGGGCTGGCGTTTCTGGGCCAGAGTGTAGACGCGCTCCGCCCCGGCGAGGTCGCCGTAATCCTGCATCCAGCGGGCGAGTTCCTCGTAGCCGGCGCGGCGGTCGGGGTGGAGATAGCGCTGGCGCAAGACATAGCCGATCAGCCGGCGGTCCTTCAGCTTCGCCATCTCGGCATCTGCGGCATCCCACTCCGCCCGTTCCTGGGCAGCGAAGATGCGGCGGTAGCGGGCAGCATCCTCCTCGTCCAGCTGGACGGCGCGGGCCGTCTCGTCGACCGCCAGCAGCAGCGGCGCGCCGGCGGAGGCGGGGGTATCGTCCACGACCGCGGACGGCGACGGACCGTCGGCCGGGTTGCCGGATGCCGCGGAATTGGCAGCGGAGGAATCGGGGGTGGCGGTTTCGGGGAGCCCCATCGCGGGATCGACCGGCGCCGGATCGATTGGCGTGTCGGCGAAAACGGGGCTGGCGGGGTCAGGCACGGAATCCCCGCCGGGCGGGACGACGGCGTGACCGTCCGGCGCGTGGATGATGAGGGCGGCGCAAGCGGGCCGGAACCCGACCGCACCGTCGGGTCCCAGGGTGTAAGCCACCGTGAGACCCAGCACCCCCAGAAGGTTCCGCCGCAGCGGGGCCGCGCTCGCGACCCGGTATGCTGCACTGCAAAATATCCGGAGCATGGCTTCGGGATACATCACGCCGGCGCGAACCGCAAGCAACGGATTCGCTCGGAATGTGTCGGCTCCGGTATTCGCCAGATGTTACAACGCTTTAACAGAGATGGGAAAAAGGCTCTAGCCCGTTGGGAAAATGCCTTTCGGCATGGTCTGGCCACATTTGTGCTGCGCGGCGATCGCAATTATACGAACGATTTCGGCAGCCCTGTGACATCCCATTTTCTCTTTCGATTACTTGATTCCTTCTTCGGCGATCTTTTGCTGCAATGCAAGCATGTCCCGCCACGCCTCCCGTTTTGCGATAGGGTTGCGCAGCAGGTACGCCGGATGCAGCATCGGCATCAGCGGTACGGAAGTCCCGGCGACCTCGTAGGTCCGCCACTGCCCGCGCAGGCGGGTGATTCCCTCCGCCCGGTTCAGCAGGGTCTTGGCCGAAACGCCGCCGAGCGCCACCAACAGCTTGGGCCGCACCAGCTCCACATGCCGCTCCAAGAAGGGCAGGCAGGCGGCGATCTCCGCCTGGGTCGGGCTGCGGTTGCCGGGCGGGCGCCAGGGCAGGATGTTGGAGATGTAGACCGCGCTGCGGTCCAGCCCGATCTGGGCCAGCATGCGGTCCAGCAGCTTGCCGCTGACCCCGACGAAGGGCTTGCCCTGCCGGTCCTCGTCCTCGCCCGGCGCCTCGCCGATCAGCATCACCTGTGCCTGCGGATTGCCGTCGGCGAAGACGGTGTTCATCGCCGTCGCCTTCAGCGGGCAGCCGTCGAAGCTGCGCAGGGCCGCTTCCAGAGACTCCAGCGTCTGCGCCTCTCCGGCCCGGGCGCGGGCCTGGATGCCGGCCTCGCTGGCGCCCAGCGGCTGGTCGGGCGAAGCGAAGAGGGTGGTTGCCGGACGCGCCGCCGCTGGGGCCGGCGCCCGAGTCGGGCCGGCGCCGCGCGCCGCGTTGGGAATGGCGTTGAGCCCTGGGGCATGGCCGGAAGCGGCGCTACCGGCCATGCCTGCGCCAGCGGACGGTGCGCGTGCCACCGGCCGGGCGGCGAGGGCGGCCCAGTCGGTCGGCTCGTCGCCGATGGCCTCGTCGCAGCCGATATCGGCATGCCAGCGCAGCGCGTCGAGGATGTCGCATACGTCAATCATTGTTTGACCTTACCACAGATCGTGTGGTCTTACATGTCCAGATACCCAATTTGGGTGCGGCGCAAACCGTGTTACAAGCACGCGCCCGCAAAAAGACCATAGGGCGTCCCGAGGGAAACAGTACCAAAACAAGACGGTGGGGGAGTGTGGTGATGGAACGCGAACCGCGCGAGGTCATGGAATACGATGTTCTGATCGTCGGCGCCGGCCCGTCGGGCCTGAGCGCCGCGATCCGTCTGCGGCAGCGCGCGGCCGAGACCGGGCAGGAACTCAGCGTCTGCGTGATCGAGAAGGGGTCGGAGGTGGGGGCCCACCTGCTGTCCGGCGCCGTTTTCGAACCGCATGCGCTGGACGAGCTGATCCCGGACTGGAAGGAAAAGGGCGCCCCCCTCACCACCAAGGCGCGCGAAGACCATTTCCTGTTCCTGACGGAAACGAAGGCCTACAAGTCGCCTTTCGCCCCGCCGCAGATGAACAACCACGGCAACTACATCATCAGCCTGGGCAATCTGGCCCGCTGGATGGCGACCCAGGCCGAAGAGCTGGGCGTGGAAATCTACCCCGGCTTCGCCGCGGCGGAAGTGCTGTATGACGACAAGGGCGCGGTGAAGGGTGTCGCCACCGGCGACATGGGCATCGGCAAGGACGGCGAGAAGACCGGCAACTACACGCCCGGCATGGAACTGCATGCCAAGCAGACCATTTTCGCCGAGGGCTGCCGCGGGTCGCTGACCAAGACCCTGTTCGAGCGGTTCGACCTGCGCCGCGATTGCCAGCCGCAGACCTACGGCATCGGCATCAAGGAGCTGTGGGAGGTCGACCCGTCCCAGTCCAAGCCGGGCCTGATCGTCCACACCATCGGCTGGCCGATGGACCCCAAGACCTATGGCGGGTCATGGCTGTATCACATGGAAGGGAATTTGGTGTCGGTCGGCTTCGTCGTCGGCCTCGACTACTGGAACCCCCACATGAGCCCGTTCGAGGAGTTCCAGCGCTACAAGACCCACCCGGCGATCCGCCCGACCTTCGAAGGCGGCCGGCGTCTGTCCTATGGCGCCCGCGCTTTGTCGGAAGGCGGTTTCCAGTCGATCCCGAAGCTGACCTTCCCCGGCGGCCTCCTTATCGGCGACGGTGCCGGCTTCCTGAACGTGCCGAAGATCAAGGGCAACCACACCGCCATGAAGTCGGGCATGGTCGCGGCCGAGGCGGTGTTCGACCACCTGACCGGCGGCGCCGACAACGGCCCCGAGGTCATCGCCTATCCGGAGCGTCTGAAGCAGTCCTGGGTCTGGCCGGAGCTGTACGCCGTCCGCAACATCCGCCCGGGCTTCCAGAAGGGCCTGTGGGCCGGTCTGGCGAATGCCGCCTACGAGACGGGGCTGAAGGGCAAGTCGCCCTGGACGCTGAAGCACCACGCCGACCACACCACCCTGGTGAAGGCCAGCGAGGCGCCGAAGATCGCCTACCCCAAGCCGGACGGCAAGGTCAGCTTCGACCGGCTGTCCTCGGTCTACCTCTCCAACACCAACCATGAGGAAGACCAGCCGCCGCATCTGACGTTGAAGGACAAGTCGGTCCCGATCAGCGTCAATCTGGCGCTCTACGATGCGCCGGAGCAGCGCTACTGCCCGGCCGGCGTGTACGAGATCGTCCGCAACGACGACGGCAGCGATCCGCGTCTGCAGATCAACGCGCAGAACTGCGTCCACTGCAAGACCTGCGACATCAAGGACCCCACCCAGAACATCAACTGGGTCGTGCCGGAAGGCGGCGGGGGGCCGAACTATCCGGGCGGCATGTAAGAGGCTTCCGCCCTCCTCCCTCCCACGGCTTCGCCGCAGGTCGGAGGGGGCGGGTGCATGCGCCGAAGCCACATGCAGATGGATGACCGGCACCACCCCGCGGGTGCCGGTTGCGCCGCGCGCCACTCCTATCTATAAGGCAAGTGGTAACCTCTCTGCGACGGCGCGATGATCGTTTCCTGTCCGACCTGTTCGACGCGCTACACCCTGTCCGACGAATCGATCGGGCAGGATGGCCGGAAGGTTCGTTGTGCCCGCTGCGGCCACACCTGGTGGCAGATGCCCGACCGGGCGGAGCTTGAGCCGGTCATTCCCGATGCCCTGACAGAACTCCGGCCCGCAAAGCCTGCAAAAGCGGCCAATGCCGCTGGAAAAGCCAAGATCAAGCCACCCAAGGCCCCGCGTGCCAAGCCGTCCCGCAGCACCGTGGTTGGTTTTGCGGTGTTGGGGCTGCTGGTCGCCGGTTCCGCCGCCGGCGCCTATTTCGCCCGCGATGCCATCGTCCGCAGCTGGCCGCCCGCGGCATTGCTCTATGACGCCATCGGCATGCCGGCCGAACAGCCGGGTTTCGGGCTGGAGCTGCGCAACATCCGCTCGGAACAGAAGCTCGAAGGCGGGAAGACCGTCCTGCTTTTGGAGGGGGAGGTCGCCAACAAGACCGACACCGAGCGCACGCTGCCGCCGCTGCGCGTCAACACCTTCGGTCCGGAGCACAAGCTGCTGCAAAGCTGGGCCATCGAGCAGTCGGCCGAAACGCTCGGCCCCGGCGCCGCGGCTGGATTTCGCCACACCCAGCCCGATCCCGGCCCGGTGACCGAAGTGACGATCACCTTCGGCGGTCCGCCTCCCGGTCTGGAGCCGCCCGCTGCCGAGAAACCTGCCGAGAAAACCCCGGAAAAACCGGCTGCTGCGAAGCCGGCTCCCGAAAAGCATGCGGCCCCGGCCAAGGGCCACTGAACCGGATCGGGGCGGCACTCTTCACCGCTCCGGAATGCCGTATTTCCGCAGCTTGTTGGCGATCATGGTGTGCGAGGTGTTCAGCCGCGCCGCCAGCTTGCGGCTGGATGGGAAGCGGGGGTAGAGCCGCCGCAGCAGCGTCCGCTCGAACCCGTCCACCGCATCCTCCCAACTACCGGCATCCTCTGCCGGCAGTTCGGCTGCTTGCATGCCGGCGCCGGCCAGCTCCAGATCGGCGGCATCCAGCGTGCCGCCGTCGCTCATCGTCACGGCACGGAAGATGACGTTCTCCAACTGCCGAACATTGCCCGGCCAGCGGTTGGCGAGCAGCGCCGCCGCCGCCGCCGGGGTCAGCCGGCCGGGCGGGCGTCGGGCCTGCGCCGCGGCGCGGGCGATGAAATGGCGGGCCAGCAGCAGGATGTCCTGTCCGCGGTCGCGCAGGGGCGGGACGTCCAGCGTCAGCACGTTGAGGCGGTAGAACAAATCCTCGCGGAAGCTGTGGTCGGCGACCATTGCCTCCAGCGAGCGGTGGGTGGCGCTGATGACGCGGACATCCACCTTCTGCTCGCGCTCGCCGCCTACCCGGCGGAAGCTGCCGTCATTGAGGAAACGCAGCAGCTTGGCCTGGAGATAGGCCGACATCTCGCCGATCTCGTCGAGGAAGACGGTGCCGCCATGGGCCAGTTCCAGCAGGCCGGGCTTGCCGCCGCGTTGCGCCCCGGTGAAGGAGCCGGGGGCGTAGCCGAACAGCTCGCTCTCCGCCAGATTCTCCGGCACGGCGGCGCAGTTCAGTGCCAGGAATGGCTTGTCCCGGCGCGGGCTGGCGCGATGGCAGGCGTGGGCGATCAACTCCTTGCCGGTGCCGGTCTCGCCCAGGATCAGCAGCGGCGCCTCCATCGCGGCGACGCGTGCGGCGCGTGCCTTCAGCGCCCTGACCGGCGGCGATTCACCGAGGATGCGGTCGAAGCCGCCCTCGTCGAAATTCTGGATGGCGTCCAACCGCTCGCCGAGGCGCGACGGGGTGAACAGGGTGATGACGGCGCCTGCCGCCTCGACATCGACGATGGGCGTCACCTCCAGCAGGAAGGGCTGGCCGTTCAATGTGACCTCGCGCCCCGACATGCGGAAGCCGCCTGCGGTCAGCTCGCTCGTCAGGCCCGGTTCGCCGAACAGCACGCCGAGATCGAGGCCGGCGAGGCGCGACTCCGGCAGTCCGGCGACCTGGGCGGCGGCCGCACTCGCCACCACGACACGGGCCGCACGGTCGACCGCCAGCACCGGGTCGGGCAGGGCGGCGAGCAGCGCATCCAGATGCAGCCGCCGCCGCGTGCCCGGCAGCATGTCGATGGCCGCCACCGACCGTACCCCTGCAATGCCCTGCAGCGCGTCGGACAGGGCGGGCAGGGCCGCCGGATCGAGGCCGGGGGCGTCGATGTGGATCAGCGGCGGGTCGACCTCGACCCCGACCACATTGAGCCGGCGCAACGCCAGCACGGCGAGGATCTCATGGGCGATGCCGACGCGGTCGGTGAAGGTGACTTCGATGCGCATGGGCTTGCCGGTGGCAATGGGGACGACCGGCACTCACTGTACACATATCGTTACGCCGTATCAAAATCTTTACACCGCTTCAAACCGTTGATCTTCAACATCTCAGACCGGATAGACCGCCTCCCTGTAAACATATCCATACACCCCATCACCCGCTGGTCCGGCTGCATTGCAGCAAATCCGCCATTTCCAGGATTGGCATGGTGTTTGCGATCCATTCATCCAAGCGAAGTCATCCATCCCTAGGGGGAGCCAGTCTCATGCGCGTGATCGTTCTGGGCAGCGGCGTCATCGGTGTCACCACCGCCTATTATCTGGCGCGCGCCGGGCATGAGGTGACCGTGATCGACCGTCAGGCCGGTCCGGCGCTGGAGACCAGCTACGCCAACGCGGGCGAGGTGTCGCCGGGCTATTCCGCTCCCTGGGCGGCGCCGGGGTTGATGCTGAAGGCCGCCAAGTGGATGATGATGAAGCACTCGCCGCTGGTGATCCGGCCGAAGCTGGATCCGGCGATGTGGTCCTGGTGCCTGAAGCTGCTGGCCAACGCCAACGAGGCGAGCTACCAGCTGAACAAGAGCCGCATGGTCCGCGTCGCCGAATACAGCCGCGACTGCCTGAAGGCGCTCCGCGCCGAGACCGGCATCACTTATGACGAGCGCACACAGGGCACGCTGCAGGTCTTCCGCACCCAGAAGCAGATGGACGCCGCCGGCTACGACATGGCGGTGCTGGAGCGCTACGGCGTTCCCTACAGCCTGTTCGACCGCGACGGCCTGACCTCGGTCGAGCCGGCTCTGGCCCATGTGAAGGACAAGCTGGTCGGCGCGCTGCATCTGCCGGGCGACGAGACCGGCGATTGCTTCCAGTTCACCAACAAGCTGGCCGCCTATGCCGCCAAGCGCGGGGTGGAGTTCCGCTACGGCGTCTCCATCCGCGGGTTGGAGAGCGACGGCCGCAAGATCACCGGGGTGCTGACCGACCAGGGCACTCTGACCGCCGACAGCTACATCGTCGCCATGGGCAGCTATTCGCCCAAGCTGGTGAAGCCGCTGGGCATCGACCTGCCGGTCTATCCGGTGAAGGGCTATTCGCTGACCCTGCCGATCACCGACGCCGCCCATGCCCCGGAATCGACGGTGATGGACGAGACGCACAAGATCGCCGTTACCCGCCTCGGCGACCGCATCCGCGTCGGTGGCACGGCGGAACTGTCGGGCTTCGACCTCAGCATGCGCGCGAGCCGCCGCGGTCCGCTGGACCATGTGGTCAGCGACCTGTTCCCGAAGGGCGGCGACCTGTCGAAGGCGGAGTTCTGGACCGGCTTGCGCCCGAACACCCCGGACGGCACGCCGATCCTGGGGACGACCAATGTCCGCAACCTCTACCTCAACACCGGTCACGGCACGCTGGGCTGGACGATGTCCGCCGGTTCCGCCCGCGTGCTGGCCGACGTGGTCAGTGGCCGCCAGACCGAGATCGACATGGAAGGCCTCGGCGTCGACCGCTATGGCCGCAAGCCGTCGGTGGCGGTGTCGCGCCCGGCGGCGGTGCGTCCGGCCTGACCTGGGCTGGCCTGACCCTGGCCTGCCTGATTTGAATATGTGACCCGCGCCGCACGGCGGACGCGGGTCATCGCCAGCTCGAGAAGGGCGGCGTCGGTGATCTCGGCCCCATCCAGCCGATGTCGCCCACGCCGCCCTTCGCATTTCTCCACCCGGTGGCCGAGGCGCCTGAGATGCAGGATCGCCTCGTAGAGGCGGGTTGGCGGTTCCGCTGTGGGACGGGCCGTCACGGATGGACCACCAGGACGACCAGCCTCTTCGGCCCGTGGACGCCATAGGCCAGGGTCTGCTCGATGTCGGCGGTCTTGCTGGGACCGGACACCAGCAGCACGTTGGTCGGCATCGCCTGCGCCCATCCCTGCTCGCGCATGGCTTGCAGGAAGGTGTCGTAGAGGGCATCCGCACGCAGCAGCGCGATGTGGATGTGCGGCACCAGCGACAGGGTGCGCGGTTCCTCGACCGTCGGCCATAGGATCAGGCTGCCCGTCTCGGCGATGGCGCCGCGGGTGGTGGTCAGGCCGGCTTCGATTGTGTCGAACAACTGGGGTTTGAGGTCTTCCAGCGGGCGGTCGTAGGGGATCAGGGCGGTGGAACCCGTGCCCCACCCCTCGACCAGCCGCGTCCCCGCCTCCGTCGCCGGCGCATAGACCAGCGACCCCACCCCTTCGCGCGCCAGGAACTCGCGCAGCACCGCCGGCCAATCGGCCTCGGTCGCGTCGAGAAACTCGGTATGCACCGCCTCCATCAGGCGGCGGATGCGGGGCAGCCGCTCCTCCTCCGCCCAGCGCTTCGCCTCGATCGGCGCGAAATCCGAGGCCGGCGGGGTGAGCGGGTGGGCGTCGCGCGTCCTGCGCAGTTTCGTCAGGATCGAGTTGCGGGCGTCAGACATCGGGAACCCCCTTGGCGCGGGCGAGGTCGTGCAGGGTGCGGCCGGCAAAGCGCGGCTTGGTGCGGACGTTCGTCCACTCTTTCAGCATCGGCAGAGACGACGGCGCCGCATTGCCGAGTTTGCTCATCGCCAGCGTGGCGACGCGGTAGGCGGTTGGCGAGGCGTTCATCGCCGCCCAGCCGCTCCATACCATCGCTTCCGTCCGGCTGGCCTTGGCGCCGCCGTCCTTCACCGCACCGCTGGGCTTCACTGCCTCGACCCGCAGCCGTCCCATGATCTCGACAATGGGGATCTTCACCGGGCAGATTTCGACGCAGGCGTTGCACATGGTGCAGGCATGGGGCATGGCGCCGCGCTTCTCCAGCCCCTCGATCTGTGGCACCAGGATCTTGCCGATGGGGCCGGGATAGGGGGCCTCATAGGCGTGGCCGCCGACCTTGGTGTAGACCGGGCAATGGTTCATACAGGCGCCGCAGCGGATGCAGCGCAGCGTGTCGCGCAGTTCCGGGTCGGCGTAGATGCTGGAGCGGCCATTGTCGAGGATGACCAGATGCACCTCGCGCGGGCCGTCCTTCTCGCTTGGCCGGCGTGGACCGGAGATCATGTTGACGTAGGTGGTGATCGGCTGGCCGGTGGCGGAGCGCGGAAGCAGGCTGATGACCGGCGTTACGTCCTCCAGCTTTTCCACCACCTTCTCCAGCCCCATGAAGGCGATGTGGACCGGCGGCACCGTGGTGCACATGCGGCCGTTGCCTTCATTCTCGATCAGGCAGAGGGTGCCGGTTTCCGCCACCGCGGCGTTGACGCCGGACATGCCGACATCGGCGGCCTGGAACTTGGCGCGCAGAACCCGGCGGGCAAGGTCGGTCAGGTAGGCCGCGTCCTCGCGGCTCTCAGCGTCCTTGATCTTGCGCTTGAACAGATGGGCGATCTGCTTGGTGTTCAGGTGGATCGCCGGCATGATGATGTGCGACGGCATGGTGCCGTCAAGCTGCACGATGTATTCGCCGAGGTCGCTTTCCAGCACCTCGATACCGTCCTTTTCGAGAACGGCGTTCAGGTGCATCTCCTCCGTAACCATCGACTTGCCCTTGACCACCAGCTTGGCGTCGACCCGGTGCAGGATGTCGAGGGCGATGGCGTTGGCCTCCGCAGTCGTGGCCGCCCAATGGACGGTGATGCCGTTGCGGGTGCAGTTTTCCTCCAGCGTCTCCAGCAGTTCCGGCAGCTTCGACAGGGCGCGCAGCCGGACCGAGGCGGCCAGCGCCCGCACACCGGTCCATTCGCCGGCATCGGCGAACTGCGCGGCGCGCTTGCTCATCAAGCCATCCATGGCACGGCGGAAATTGCCGCGCAGCTGCGGGTCGGCCAGCGCCGTGCGCGAGGCGGCGGCGAAATCCGGTGCGTTACCGTCCATGGATGCGCTCCTTCAGGAACTCGGCGATGTGCTGGCCGCGTGCGGCCTTGGCGCCGGCCTCCAGCGCGCCGGTGATGTTCAGCAGGCAGCCGCAGTCACCCGACACCACCCGGGCGGCGCCGGTGCCCTCGATGTCCGCCACCTTGTCGCCGACCATCGCGGCCGAGATCTCCGGATGGCGCACGGCGAAGGTGCCGCCGAAGCCGCAGCATTCCTTCTCCCGCTTCAGCTCGACCAGCTCGACATTGGCGAGCTGGCGCAGCAGCGCCTTCGGTTCCTCGACCACGCCCATCTCGCGCTGGGCATGGCAGGAGGCGTGCCAGGTGACGCGCACCGGCTCGCCCTTGTCTGCCAGCCGGACATCCAGCGCATGGACCAGGAACTGGGTCAGTTCCCAGACGCGGGCCGCCACCTGCACCGCCTTGGCCTCGTCCGGCTCGCCGTGGAACAGGTCGGGCCAATGCTTCTTCATCATGCCGGCGCAGGAGCCCGACGGCACGACGATGGGATCGTCGCCGGGGAACAGGTCCAACTGGGCGCGGGCGACCTTCAGCGCGTCGGCGCGGTAGCCGGAATTGTAGGCGGGCTGGCCGCAGCAGCTCTGCCCCTGCGGGAAGACGACGGTCAGGCCCTGCGACTGCAACAGCTCGATCCCCGCCATCCCGGCATCGGGAAAGAACAGGTCGACGAGACAGGTGCCGAAGTAATAGACGCGGGCGGGCTTGGGGATCGCGGACATCGGGCGCTTCCTCAGGAATAATCTTGTCGGCGGGCGTCGTTCAGAAGGCCGGTTCGGCCACCCTCGCCTTCTCCTCCACCTTCGCCGTCGCGCAGGCGTCGACCAGATAGACGATGGAGCGGTAGGGCACGCCCGCCTTGTCGGACAGGCCGATCTCGCAAGTGCGGCTGGTGGAGTAGCCGGACGCGCAACCCTCCGGCACCGTGGCCGGCAGGTGGCGGAGCGCATGGGCGTTCAGTTCCGGCGTGGTGAAGCCCTTGTCGCCGGCGAAGCCGCAGCAGCCGACATCGGGCGGCACCACCACCGTCTCGGCGCAGGCCTTCGCCACCGCGGTCAAGGCGCCGTCCAGGCCCATCCGGCGGGTGGAGCAGGTCAGGTGCAGCATCACCGGCTCGGCCGTCTTCGCGATGTCCAGGCGGGGCAGGGCGAACTCGCCGAGGAACTCCGCCACGTCGAGGATGCGCAGCCCCGCGTCGGTCAGCCGCTTCTTCAGCCGCAGGGCGCAGGGGCTGGTGTCCATCACCACCGGGTAGAGGCCGCCCCGGCTCGCCTTCGACAGCGCCGCCAGCATGGCGTCGGCCTTGGCGTCGGCGGCCTCGATCAGCCCCTTGCTTTCCAGCGGCATGCCGCAGCACTGGCCGTCAGCCGCTTCCGGATAGAGGATGCGGAAGCCGGCCTTGCGCATCACCGATTCGACGACCTCGGGCAGCGGGCGCTGCTGCGGATCGCCGACGGCCGGGCCCATGGTCCGGCTGACGCAGCTGGGGGCATAGACCACCGTCGGCACGTCGTCGTCGGTGATCGCCTCCGCCTTTGGCGAGAAGGTCGCGGCGGTCGGCAGGCTGCGCGGCAGCGAGGGCAGTCCTCCGCCGGTCAGCACGCGGGCCGCGGCTTCGGCCACGCCATGCCCGAGCGTGCGGCGGGCAAGATCGGCCAGACGCAGGCCGGTGCGGGCGAGGCCCAGCGTCCCTTCCATATGGTCGGCGACCAGCGCGCCCGCCTTGCGGGCCACGGCGCCACGGCGCTCGCCGCGCATGGACTTGATCAGAAGCCCGGTCTCGATCCCCACCGGGCAGGCGGTGGCGCACAGGCCGCAGGCGGCGCAGGTGTCGATGCCCTGGTAATCGTAGGCGGCGCCGATCTCGGCCAGACGCCCGGCATCGTCACCGGCGGTCTCCAGCCGCGCCATCTCGCGCCGGCCGACGATGCGCTGGCGCGGCGACAGGGTGAGGCGGTGGGACGGGCAGGTCGGTTCGCAGAACCCGCACTCGATGCAGGTGTCGACCAGCGGGTCGGCCGGCGGCAGCGGCTTGAGGTTTTTCAGGTGGGCCTGCGGGTCGCCGTTCAGGATGACGCCCGGATTCAGCAGCCCGTCGGGGTCGAAGAGATCCTTGATCTCCTTCATCAGCCCATAGGCCTGCGGACCCCATTCCATCTCGACGAAGGGAGCCATGTTGCGGCCGGTGCCGTGCTCCGCCTTCAGCGAGCCGTCGTAACGGGTCACCACCAGTTCCGCGACATCGTCCATGAAGCGGCGGTAGCGGTCGATCTCCGCCTGGGTGTCGAAGGCCTGGGTGAAGACGAAGTGCAGGTTTCCTTCCAGCGCGTGGCCGAAGATGATCGCCTCGCGGTAGCCGTGGCGCTCGAACAGCGCCTGCAGCTCGCGCGTCGCCTCGGCCAGCCGGGGCAGGGGGAAGGCGACGTCCTCGATGATGACGGTGGTGCCGGTCTGGCGGATGGCGCCGACCGCCGGGAACAGGCCCTTGCGGATCTTCCAGAAGCCTTCGCAGGCCTTGGCGTCGGTGGTGAAGCTCGTATCGCCGATGGTGACGTAGCCGGCCAGCACCGCGGCGATCTCCGCCACGTTGGAGTCCAGCGCCGCGGCGCTCTCGGCGCGGGTCTCCACCAGCACGGCCGCCACCTCGGGGCCGAAGCCGCGGATCTGCGGCGGCATGCCCGGCTTGTCCTGGATGGAGCGGAGCGAGGCGCGGTCCATCAGCTCGGCGGCGTCGACCGGGGCGGCCTTCAGCAGGGCCACCGCGCGGCAGGCCTCGGCGATGTTGGGGAAGAACAGCAGCGCGCTGGCCTTGTGCGGATGCTCCGGCACGGTGCGCAGCGTGATGGCGGAGATAAAGCCCAGCGTGCCTTCCGACCCGATCATCAGGTGCTGGAGGATGTCGACCGGGTCCTCGTAATCCACCAGGGCGTTCAGACTGTAGCCGGTAGTGTTCTTGATGCGGAACTTGTCGCGGATGCGGGTCGCCAGCGCCTCGTCGGCGCGGGTGCGGGATCCCAGCGCCGCCAGCCGGTCGAGCAACCCGCCATTGCTTCGCTGGAAGTCACGGCGGCTGGCCGCATCCGCGGTGTCCAGCACCGTGCCGTCGGCCAGCACCAGCCGCATCGACTCCAACGTGCGGTAGCTGTTCTGCGCGGTGCCGCAGCACATGCCGCTGGCGTTGTTGGCGGCGATGCCGCCGATCTTCGCCGTGGCGATGGAAGCCGGATCGGGGCCGATCTTGCGGCCCAGCGGGGCGAGGCGGCGGTTCGCCTCCGCCCCGATCACGCCGGGTTGCAGGGTGACGGTGGCTGCGGCCGGGCCGATGGTGCAGCCCCGCCAGCCGTCCCCCAGCACCACCAGCACGCTGTCGCTGACCGCTTGGCCCGACAGGCTGGTGCCGGCGGCGCGGAAGGTCACCGGCACGCCGTGCCCGCGGGTGATGCGCAGCAGCCGCACCACCTCCTCCTCCGTTTCCACCAGCGCCACGATCTTCGGGATCAGCCGGTAGAAGCTGGCGTCGGTGCCGTAGGCCAGCGTGCGCAGCGGATCGGTGACCAGCCTTGCCTGCGGGATGACGGGCTGAAGCTCGGCCAGCACACGGTCGTAAGGGGCGGGCAGCATTGGCGGCGGCTCCTGCTTGGGGGAGGAGGACGTGGAAGTGGAGGGATCGGCCGCTGAGCGGCCGATCACCACAGGCCGCTTAGCGGCCGATGACCATGGCGGTGAAGGGCCAGAGATAGGCCTGCGCCATCACCAGCAGGCCGACCAGCGCGGTCAGCGCCAGCGAGTGCCAGATGACGAAGCGCAGGATCTTGCCCTCATGTCCATGCCACTTGGTAGCGACGGCGGCGACGACGATGCTCTGGGCATCGATCATCTTGCCCATCACGCCGCCGGAGCTGTTGGCGGCGGCCATCAGCGTCGGCGGCAGGCCGAGCTGTTCCGACGACACCTTTTGCAGGCTGCCGAACAGAACGTTGGATGCCGTGTCCGACCCGGTCAGCGCCACGCCGAGCCAGCCCAGAAAGGTGCCGAAGAACGGGTAGAGGAAGCCGGAGTTGGCGAAGGCGAGGCCCAGCGTGGTGTCGAGGCCCGAGTAGCGGGTGGTGTAGCCGAGCGCCAGCATCGCCGAGATGGTCAGCAGCGAGTTGCGGATGGCGTAGAGGGTGCGGCCATAGGTCTTCACCATCTCGACCGGCGAATAGCCCATCAGGAAGCCGGAGATGACGGCGGCGATGAAGATGCCGGTGCCGGTAGCCGACAGCCAGTTCAGCGTGAAGACGGCGGCCTCCGGATGGGCCTTGGCCACCACCGGGGGGACGCGCATCACCATGTTGTGCAGGCCGTCGATCGGGAACTTGAAGATCGACACGCCGTCGAGGAACGCCTTGACCTCCGGGATGCCCCACAGGAAGACCAGCACGCTGAGGATCGCCCAGGGCATCCAGGCGCGGCGGACTTCGGCGGCGCTGTAGCCGTGGCTGCGGCGCGCCTCGCCCTGGACCACGGCGGCGCCGACACCCTGCGTGAGCGCGGACGCCCCGCCGGCGGTGTGCCAGATCGCCTTCGGGTGCCAGACCTTCAGGAACAGGGTGACCGAGACCAGCGAGACGATGGCGGCGGCGACGTCCACCAGCCAGGGGCCGTGGTAGTTCGACACCAGATATTGCGGCACGGCGAAGGACACGCCGGCGACCAGGATGGCGGGCCAGATCTGGATCATGCCGCGCCAGCCAGCGAAGGCGACGATCAGCCAGAAGGGCACCAGGACCGAGAAGAAGGGCAGCTGCCGACCGATCATCGCCGACAGGTCCAGCAGCGGCAGGCCGGTGACCGCCGCCAGCGCCAGCACCGGCGTGCCGAGCGCGCCGTAGGCGACCGGGGCGGTGTTGGCGATCAGCGACAGGCCCGAGGCTGCCAGCGGGGTGAAGCCCAGACCGATCAGCATGGCGCCGGTCACGGCGACCGGGGTGCCGAAGCCGGCGGCACCCTCGAAGAAGGCGCCGAAGCAGAAGGCGATCAGCAGGAGCTGGAGCCGGCGGTCGTTGGTGATGCCGGTGATGCTTTCCTGCAGGATCTTGAACTGACCGCGCTGCTCGGTCAGGTGATAGAGGAAGATGATGTTGACGACGATCCAGCCGATCGGCAGCAGACCGTAAGCCGCACCCAGCAGCGCGGTTCTTCCCGCCATCGCCACCGGCATGCCGAACACGGCGACGGCCACCGCCAGCGCGGTCGCCAAGCCAGCCAAGGCCGCGCGGTGCGCCTTCATGTGGAAGATGCCGAGGCCGCCCAGCATCACCAGGACCGGCAGCGACGCGAACAGCGTCGACAGCCAGATGTTGTTCATCGGGTCGTAGACTTGCGACCAGCTCATCGTCAGGGGTCTCCTTCTCGGGGAGTGATGTCGGTCCGAACGGTGTCCCGAGAGAGGGTTGGCCTTGTTTTGGCCGCACTCGACCCTGCCCGCGCCTGGAGGACGGCGCGGGAGGAAGGCCGGATGTTCGGCAAAGCTGAGGCGTTCACCGCCGCCGGGGTCTTGCGGCCCCGATGCTCGCGGTGCGGATGCGCCCTTGCGGGTGCTGGTCCGTCCTGTCCCGGTACGTTGTGGATGCACTTTCCGCCCCGGCCGGTTTGGGGAAAACCCCTTGCCATTCCGGCGGCGATGGACATCTCTTATCCATACGGTGCGTGTTGGATAAAATATTTTACCAGACTGTGCAATGGCTGAATTGTTTGTCAGCCGACCAACTTTGGTAGGGGGGTGCGACCCTGCCGTTCGCCGCCGCTCTGGACGCCTGTTCCGTCCATCGCTATTGAAGAGGGTCGGGACGTACAGGGAGAGGCCGCCCACCCAATGCAGGGGACGATCAAACCGGCCAAGCTGGCCGACGCCATTGCCGAGCATCTGGAACGGCTGATCCTGGAAGGCGCACTGCGTCCGGGGGAGAAGCTGCTTGCCGAACGCGAACTGGCGGTGAAGCTGGATGTGTCGCGCCCGTCGCTGCGCGACGCCATCGCCAAGCTGGAGGAACGTGGTCTGCTGGTCAGCGGGCGCGGCGGCACCCATGTCGCCAGCTTCCTGTCGCAGATCGCCGATCCGCTGATGACGCTGATGCGCAACAAGCCGGACGCGTCCTTCGACTATCTGGAGTTCCGCCGTTCCATCGAGGCGGCGGCGGCCGGCTTGGCGGCCCAGCGGGCGACCGATCTCGACCGCGACGGCATCCGCGAGATCGTCGCCCGCATGCAGGCCGCCCATGGCAAGGACGACAGCTCCGAAGAGGCGGATTCGGACGCCGACCTGCATCTGGCGATCTACGAGGCGGCGCACAACGTCGTCATGTTGCACATCATGCGGACGCTGTCGGACCTGCTGCGCAACGACGTGTTCTACAACCGCACCGACCTCTATTCCCGGCCGGGCGTGCGCGAGTTGCTGCTGCAACAGCATCTGGCCATCGCCAATGCGGTGCTGGACGGCGACGCGGCGGCGGCGAGCGCGGCGGCGGAGGCCCATGTGGAATTCACCTTGCAGACCCTGCGCGAGATCCGCGAGCACAATGCCCGCGTCCAGGTCTGGCTGCGGCGGATCGGGCGGACCGACCTGATCGACAGCGGGGTGTAGAGGAGCCGGACCGCTCCGGATCTCTGCCCGGCGGGGCGTCATGGCGAAGGCACTGTGTCTGTGGGATTGCCCTGACTGGCGGCAAGCCCTTGGCCGGGTTACACTGTGGCTTCGCTCAGTGTCGCCGCCTGCCCGACTGGACTTGCCTTATCCACTCTGCCCGAGTGCCGCCCTTGTCTTCCTTGTCCACTTCCTCGTCCTCTTCCAAGAAGCGCCGGATCCTGCTGATCGAGGATACGGTCCCGCTCGCCAAGCTCTACATCGAGTTCCTGCGCGCCGATGCGCACGAGGTCGTGCATTGCACCCGCGGGGGCGAAGCGCTGGACGCGGCGGCGGCCTCCCCGCCCGATGCGGTGATCCTCGACCTGAAGCTGCCGGACATGGACGGGCTGGAGGTGTTGCAGGCGCTGCATGCCCGCGACGCAAGCGTGTCGGTGGTCATCATCACCGCCCATGGCTCCATCGATCTGGCGGTGGAGGCGATGAAGCTCGGCGCCTTCGATTTCATCGTGAAGCCCTTCAACGCCGACCGGCTGAACCTGACCCTGCGCAACGCGCTGGAGCGCCGGACCCTGGCCCGCATGGTGGAGGGATACCGCAAGGATTCTGGACCGCGGGCGCTTCCATGGCTTCATCGGCAGCTCGCCCGAGATGCAGGCGGTCTACCGCACAATCGAGAGCGTGGCCGCCAGCCGGGCCAACGTCTTCATCACCGGCGAAAGCGGAACCGGCAAGGAGGTGGCGGCCCAGGCCATCCACCGCGCCAGCCCCAGGCGCGACGGTGCCTTCGTCGCGTTGAACTGTGCCGCGATTCCCAAGGACCTGTTGGAATCGGAGATCTTCGGCCATGTGAAGGGCGCCTTCACCGGTGCGTCCGGCGACCGGCCGGGTGCGGCGCTGCTGGCCGACGGCGGCACGCTGTTCCTGGACGAGATCTGCGAGATGCCATTCGACTTGCAGAGCAAGCTTTTGCGCTTCGTCCAGACCGGCACGGTCAACCCCGTCGGCAGCGGCCGGGAGGAGCGGGTGGACGTGCGCTTCGTCGCCGCCACCAACCGCGATCCGCTGGCGGAGGTGCAGGCCGCCCGTTTCCGGGAGGATTCTCTACTACCGCCTGCACGTCATCCCGCTGGCCCTGCCGCCGCTGCGCGACCGCGGCGACGACGTGATCGAGATCGCCCGCTCCTTCCTGTCCGACTATGCGCGGGAGGAGGGGAAGGCGCTGGCGGCCTTCACGCCGGAGGTGGAGGCGAGGCTGCGCGCCCATGACTGGCCGGGCAATGTGCGGCAATTGCAGAATGTCATCCGCAACGTCGTGGTCCTGAACGACGGGCCGCAGGTCACCCTCGACATGCTGCCGCCGATGGCCGGCCCGGATGGCTCCGCTGCCGCCTGCACCGCCTGCGGTTCGCCGCCCGCCGACCTGCCGGAAGGGGACGACGCCGTGCAGCCGTTGTGGCAGGTCGAGAAGGAGATGATCCGGAAGGCGCTGCGGCTGACCGGCGACGATGTACCGCGCGCCGCGCTGATACTGGAGATCAGCCCCTCCACCATCTACCGCAAGCTCCAGCAGTGGCGTATCGCCGACGGCCGCAGCGCCGGGGAGACGGCTGCGTGAGTGCGGATCCGGTCGGGGGGCCGGTGCCGGCGGCCCTGCCGCCCGATGAGGGCGGCCGGCTGGCGGTTCTGCACTCCTACTGCATCCTCGATACGCCGCCCGAGCCGGGGTTCGACAACATCACCCGGCTGGCCCAACATTTCTTCCGGACCCGCATCGCGCTGGTGTCGCTGATCGACCGCGACCGCCAGTGGTTCAAGAGCCGCGCCGGGCTGGAGGCGACGGAAACCCACCGCGACTTCGCCTTCTGCGCCCATGCCATTCTGGACGACGGCGTGCTGGTGGTGCCCGACGCGACCAAGGACCGGCGGTTCGCCGGAAATCCGCTGGTCACCGGCGACCCCCACATCCGCTTCTATGCCGGTGCGCCATTGGTGGCGGACGGGCGGAAGCTGGGGACGCTGTGCGTCATCGACGACAGGCCCCGTGACAGCTTCGATGCCCGCGAGGCGGAGACGCTGGCCCAGCTCGCCCGGCTGGTGGTGGACGAGATGACGCTGCGCCGCGAGGTTACCCGGCGCGAGCGGGCGGAAGCTGAGCTGCGCGACCGGTCGCGCCTGCTGAATCTCGCCGAGGAGATCGGCCAGTTCGGCCACTGGTACATCGACTTCGTCACCGATGCCCGCCGCTGGTCCGACGAGGTCTATCGCATCCTGGGCCTGCCGCCGCAGCAGCAACAGCCGACCGTCGAGCTGTCGCGCGCCTGCTACCACCCCGACGACCGCAAGCCTCTGGCCGATCTGGTCGAGCGCGCACGGAAGACCGGCGAGGGGTTTTCGATCGAGGCGCGCGTCATCCGGCCCGACGGTTCGCTGCGCCATGTCTTCGTCCGCGGCATGGCCGAATGCGGCGACGATGGCCGGCCGGTCGGCCTGCTCGGTGTCGTCCAGGACATCACCGAGGCCAAGCGGGAGGAGGCGGAACTGCGGTCGAACCGCGAGCTTCTCGACCTCACCGTCCAGGCGACGCGGGACGGCATCTGGGATTGGAATCTGGAAAGCGGCGGGATTCGGTTCTCCCCCACCTGGAAGGAGCAGCTCGGCTACCGCGACTGCGAACTGGCAAACAGCCTGGACATGTGGGCCGGCCTGATCTTCGAGGAGGACCGGATCGCCGCGCTGGAGATGGTCCGCGCCTACAATGCCGGGCTGATCCCGAAATTCGAGGCGGTGCAGCGCTTCCGCCACAAGCAGGGCCACACCGTCTACATCCTCAGCCGCGCCATCCACATCCGCGACGCCGAGGGGCGCGTCGTGCGCATGGTCGGCGCCCATACCGACATCTCGCGCGACAAGCTGACGGAAGAGGAGCTGAGGCTCGCCAAGCAGACGCTGGACGATGCGATCGAAGCGGTGCCGGAGGGGTTGGCCTATTTCGATGCCGACGACCGGCTGATTCTGTGCAACGAGCGCTATCGCGAAGCCCATCCGCTGACGGCGCCGCTGATGGTTCCCGGCCGCCCGTTCGAAGATATTCTGCGCGCCGCCGTGGCGAACGGCGAGTTCGCCGGCAATCCGGACGGGCCGAACGATGAAACCTGGATCCAGGCCGAACTGGCCCAGCACCGCAACCCCAGTGCGCCGTTCGAGCGGGAACTGCCCGACGGCCGCTGGATCGTGGTGGCGGAGAACCGGACCAGCAACGGCTCGCTGGTCTGCACCCGCACCGACATCACCGAGCGCAAGCGCTTCGAGGCGGAGTTGCAGTGCCAGGCCGCCGACATGTGCGCGCTGGCCGAAGGGCTCGACGCCGCCCGCGAGGAGGCCGACGCCCTGCGCGCCCGTGCCGAGGCGGCGACCCAGGCGAAATCGGAATTCCTGGCGGCGATGAGCCACGAGATCCGCACGCCGATGAACGGCATCCAGGGCATGACGGAGCTGCTGTTCGACACACCGCTGACCGACGAGCAGCGCCAGTTCGCCCAGGCCATCCGCAGCTCGTCCAATGCACTGCTGACCATCATCAACGACATCCTCGACATCTCCAAGCTGGAGGCCGGCCGCGTCACCATCGAAACGCTGCCCTTCGACGCCGCCGATCTGGTGGAAGGGGTGGTGGAACTGCTGACGCCTCGCGCGCACGAGAAGGGGATCGAGATCGGCTTCTACATCGATCCGCTGCTGCGCCGTACCCTGCTGGGCGATCCGACCCGCATCCGGCAAATTCTGGTCAATCTGGTCGGCAATGCGGTGAAATTCACCGATCAAGGCTCCGTCGCGGTGGAATTGGAAGTGCTGGACGTCACCGACGCCCATCTGGTGATGCGCATCACCGTGACGGATACCGGCATCGGCATCCCCGCCGAGGCGATGCCGACCCTGTTCAACAAGTTCCAGCAGGTGGACGGCTCGATCACCCGCAAGTTCGGCGGCACCGGCCTTGGGCTGGCAATCTGCCGCCAGTTGTCGGAACTGATGGGCGGCAGCATCGCGGTGGAAAGCAGCCTTGGCATCGGCAGCCGTTTCCTTGTCGACCTGCCGCTGGCCCTGTCGGAAGAGGCGTTGCCGCCGGCCGAACAGCTGCTGGCCGGTCGCAGCGTGCTGGTGGTGGACGATCTGGCGGTGAACCGCAGGGTGCTGGCCTCGATGCTCGACAGCCTGGGCGCCCGGCCGACCTGTGTGGAAAACGGGGCCGACGCGCTGGAGGCGTTGCGGCGCCGGGCGGCCGGCGGCCATCCCTTCGACGTGGTGCTGGCCGACCAGACCATGCCCGGCATGGGCGGCGACGTGCTGCTGGCGACGGTTGCCGGCGACCCGGCACTGATCGGGACGCGGCGCGTGCTGATCGTCACGCTGGGGCCGGCGGTGCGCGGCGAAAGCGGGCCGGCGCCCGGTCTGGCCCATGCGACCCTGAACCGTCCGCTGCGCCAGAGTTCGCTGGCCGCCTGCCTGACCGGGCTGTTGGCCGCCGCGTCTCCCGCCGCATCTGCCGCTCCTTCGGCCGAAGCGAAGGTGGAGGACCCGCCCCGCCGCGGCCGTATCCTGCTGGCGGAGGACAACCGCACCAACCAGCTGTTCGCCACCACCCTGCTGCGCCGGCTGGGCTACACGGTGGAGGTGGCGGAGGACGGCGGGCAGGCGGTGGCGGCGGCCTGCCGCGGCGGCATCGATCTGGTGCTGATGGATGTGCAGATGCCGGGAATGGACGGGCTGGAAGCCGCCCAGGCGATCCGCGCACGCGGCGGCGCGCTGGCCGGCCTGCCCATCATCGCCCTGACCGCCGATGCCATGCCCGGAACGCGCGAACTGTGTCTGCGTGCAGGCATGAGCGACTATCTGACCAAGCCGATCAGCCGCGCCGGCCTGCTGTCCGCGCTGGATCGCTGGATCGGCACGGCGGAGCCGCCGGCCGTTGCGGCGGAGGCAGGCATTGGGAGCGATCGGGGCAGCGCCGCCGGGAATGATGATGGCAGCGGCGGGGATGGCGAGGCGCTGGATGGGGAGGTGCTGGACGATCTGGTGGAAACGGTGGGCGCCGACAGTCTGGCGCTGATCGTCGACAGCTTCCTTGAGGATGTCTCGCACCGGCTGGAGCGGCTGTCGGCGATGGATGATGCCATGTCGGCCGGCACCGTCGACCTGCGCGCGCTGGCCCAGGAGGCGCACGACCTGTCCAGTCTCGCCGGCAGCTTCGGCGGCATGGCGGTCATGCACATCGCCTGGCGCATGGAGGTTCTCTGCCGCAACGACGACAGGGATCAGGCGGCCCGGCTTCTGCCGGTCCTGTTGCGCGAGGCCGCCCGGTTGGAGCGGAGCTTGCGCGAGCGCACCGGCGTGCCGCGGCCAGTGGCGTGAGACCGCCGGGCTGAAGCCGGTGCGCCGGGACCGTCCGTGGCCGGCGTCAGCCGGTGCCGGGCTGGGTCGAGCCGTCGGTGTCCTCCGCCCGTTCCCGCAGCTCCTTCGACGACAATCCGGCCGGGGTGGCGTCCTGCAGCGTGCCGTCGCCCGGCGTCTTCGTCATGTCCTCGCGCGGGGAGCGCTCGCCGGCCGGGGTCTGGTCATGGGTGTCCGCGCCGGATTTCGCATCGGATTTCTTCGGCTGGGGCATTCCTTCGGAGGGGGTGCGCGTTTGAGGCGTGTCGGTCATGATGTCCTCTGCTATCTTCTGCCTCTACAATCTTCCGGAGGAGTCGAACGACCAGGACGGGTGCGTGTTCCGCGTCCGGCCTATCCTTCGGAGGGTTGAAGGAAGACGTCCCCGTCCAAGGGGACCGGGAGAAGACGGCGTGGCACCCCGCAGGGTGTCGAAGCGCGCAGTCCCAATGCGTGCCAAAGTCGGGCCAACCACCAAGGTCCGGCAGCGGAGGCCGCGAGCCGCCGCCCAGCCGGCCAGCAAGGAGTGTGAAAAGGTCATGGAAGCGAGCAAGCACACGCCGCATGGCGATGTGACCCAGGTCGGCACCGTCACGCTGACCGACGACGCCACCGGCAAGACTTTGAAGCTGCCGCTGCTCGGCGGGTCCACCGGTCCCAACGTGATCGACATTCGCAAGCTCTACGCCGAAACCGGCTATTTCACGTACGATCCCGGCTTCACCTCCACCGCCGCCTGCGATTCGGCCATCACCTACATCGATGGCGACGAGGGCATCCTGCTGCACCGCGGCTATGCCATCGCCGACCTTGCCGAGAATTGCGATTTTCTTGAGGTCTGCCACCTGCTGCTGAACGGCGAACTGCCCGACCCGCAGCAGAAGGCCGATTTCGAGCGCACCATCACCTACCACACGATGGTGCACGAGCAATTGGCCAAGTTCTACAGCGGCTTCCGCCGCGACGCCCACCCGATGGCGATCATGTGCGGCGTCGTCGGCGCCCTGTCGGCCTTCTATCACGACTCCACCGACATCTTCGATCCGGTGCAGCGCAAGATCGCCGCGCACCGCCTGATCGCCAAGATGCCGACCATGGCCGCGATGGCGCACAAATACACGGTCGGCGAGCCGTTCATGTATCCGCGCAACGACCTGTCCTACGCGGAGAACTTCCTCTACATGACGTTCGGCACGCCGTGCGAGGAATGGAAGGTCGATCCGGTCCTGTCGGAAGCGATGGACAAGATCTTCATCCTGCATGCCGACCACGAGCAGAACGCCTCGACCTCCACCGTCCGCTTGGCCGGCTCGTCGCACGCCAACCCGTTCGCCTGCATCGCGTCGGGCATCGCGGCCCTGTGGGGCCCGGCCCATGGCGGCGCCAACGAGGCCGTGCTGAAGATGCTGGAGCAGATCGGCTCGGTGGAGAACATCCCCGAGTTCGTCCGCCGCGCCAAGGACAAGAACGACAGCTTCCGCCTGATGGGCTTCGGCCACCGCGTCTACAAGAACTACGATCCGCGCGCCAAGATCATGCGCGAGACCTGCTATCAGGTTCTTGACCGGCTGGGCATCAAGGACGAGCCGCATCTGGCCATCGCGATGGAGCTGGAGAGGATCGCCCTGTCGGACGAATACTTCATCGAGAAGAAGCTCTATCCGAACGTCGATTTCTACTCGGGCATCATCCTGAAGGCGATGGGCTTCCCGACCAGCATGTTCACCGTGCTGTTCGCTCTCGCCCGCACCGTCGGCTGGATCAGCCAGTGGAAGGAGATGATCGAGGATCCGGCCCAGAAGATCGGCCGTCCCCGCCAGCTCTTCACCGGCCACGCTGCCCGTCCCTTCGTCTCCTTGGACAAGCGTTGATCCCACATCATCGGACGTCCCCTCGTCGAAAGGAGAGGGGCGCACCGTGACCCAATCGCTTCAACTGGGCCTGTCGGTCGCCATCGTGGCGGTGACCGGCGGGACTCCGCGCGTCGTGACGGTGCGCAGCGGATTCACCGTGCCGGACAACCACCGGCGCGGCGACGAGCCGTTGCCGCATCGCGACGCTCTCCCCGGCGCGCCCTTCGAGCCTGAGCGTTTCCGCACTCTGCAGGAAGGCGTCCGCGCGGTGGCGGAGGGGTTGTCAGGTCTGGCGCTCCGTTATGTCGAGCAGCTCTACACCTTCGGCGACCGTTACCGCGACCCGCACGAGCTGTTCGGCGGTCCGCGCTCGGTCGTGGTCGGCTATCTGGCGCTGGTCAGGGACGGCCCCCTGGGCGGCGGCGGCTCGGCCGAATGGCGCGACCTCTACGACCATTTCCCATGGGAGGACTGGCGCGACCAGCGCCCGCCGCTGCTGGATGGAGTCATCGCCCCGGCGCTCGGCGGCTGGATCGCCTCGGCGCCCGACGAGGAGACCCGGCTGCGCCGGGCCGAGCGTGCCCAGATGGCCTTCGGCCTGGACGGTGCCGACTGGGACATGGAACGCGTGCTGGAGCGGTTCGAACTGCTCTACGAGGCCGGGCTGGTGGTTGAGTCCTTCCGCGACCGCGACCTCGCCGCCCGGGTCGACCCGTCGGTGTCGACCGGCGGGCCGATGCCGCGCGCGCTCGGCCGGCCGATGGCGCGCGATGGCCGGCGCATCCTGGCGACCGCGCTGGAGCGGCTGCGCGGCAAGCTGCGCTACCGCCCCATCGTGTTCGAGCTGCTGCCGCCGACCTTCACCCTGCACCAGCTCCAGCTGGTGGTGGAGGCGCTGTCGGGCGAGCGGGTCCACAAGCAGAATTTCCGCCGCCTGATGATCAGCGGCGGCTTCGTGGAGCCCACCGGCCAGTATGAAAGCCAGACCGGCGGCCGGCCGGCCGAGCTGTACCGCTTCCGCCGTCAGGCCATCCACGAACGCACCAGCGCCGGTGCGATTCCGTCCGCGGACGGATGAGGGGAAATCCTCCGGAAACGTCGACGCGCGGCATTGGGCGCAGTTGTCAACGGGCGGCTGCAAGGGGATACTGGTGGAACCGTTTTAAACCCGGACCATCCTTGTCCGGAAATTCCATTCTCGGAAAATCAATGTCGCACCGCATCCTGATTGCCGACGACCACCCGCTGATGCGTACCGCCTTGACCCAGACCATTGGTCAGGCGATTGCCGGCGCCGTGATTCTGGAAGCGTCGCGGTTCGAACAGATCAAGCCGCTGCTGGACACCGGGGAGCCGCCGGACATCATCCTGCTGGATCTGCACATGCCCGGCATGAGCGGCCTGATCGGCCTGATGATGCTGCGGTCCGAACATCCGGCGATCCCGGTGATCGTGGTGTCGGCATCGGAGGATCCGGTGACGATCCAACGCTCCATCGACTATGGCGCCTCCGGCTTCGTGCCCAAGTCGGCGCCGAACACCCAGATCGTCGAGGCGATCCACGCCGTGCTGGACGGCGAGCTGTGGCTGCCGGAGATCAACGGCGGCCCCGAAACCGAAGCCCCCGACCCGGCCCAGCGCGCCGCCACCCTGACGCCCCAGCAGCTCCGCGTCCTGGCCGGCATTGCCGAAGGCAAGCTGAACAAGCAGATCGCCTATGAGATGAACGTCGCCGAGACGACGGTGAAGGCGCATGTCACCACGATCCTGCGCAAGCTGGGCGTGCTGACCCGCACCCAGGCCGCCGTGCTGGCGAGCCAGTTGGCGCTGTCCGCCGTACCGCCGCCACCGGTGGAATGAGGAAAATATGCTGATCATGGTTGCCGGTCCGTACAGTACCGACGGTGCCGATACCCTGAAGCGCGCTGCAAATCTTACCGTTCTGAATGAGGCGGCTCTTCAAGTCTTTCGCCGGGGGCATATTCCAGTAATTGGCGTGAATGCCGCCTTGCCGATCATCGCCGTTGCCGGAGAGACGGCTTATGACGAAATCATGATGCCAGTGTCATTGGCCTTGGCCGAGCGTTGCGATGCATGCTTGCGGGTCGGTGGCCCATCGGCCGGGGCTGATGCCGAGGTGCAGCGTTTTCGGAGGCGGGGGCTTCCGGTCTACAGCAGCCTTGATGACATTCCATTGAACTCTGTTGGCAACGCAACCATGCCCTAACCATTCCTGTCCGTCGTGCTCCGGTGAACTAGAGGCGGGCGCACCGCATCGTCGATGGTACGCCCGCTGCCCTGGTTTCAATTCCTGGCCGTCAAACCCGGCGGGCGCCAGTGTGGATTATCGTGCCGACATGCTCGCCGCGCAGTGCGGCGGTCAGCCGTCCCGGAACCAGGCCGTTCACCAACTGGACGCGGGTGATGTGGCGGGCGTTCGCCAGCACCTCGACGAATGCCCGGTCCACCGGCAGGGGACCGTCATGGGCAGCCAGATCGGCGGCCGTGATCTCCGGCAATAGACGGGCCACTGCACCGTCCGCACCGTCGGGATCGGTGCTGTAAATGCCGTCCACATCCTCGACGATGGTCAGGCTGGCGGCCCCCAGCGCGTCGGCCAGCAGGAAGGCCCCGGTGTCGGCCCGGTGGGATGGAATGCGCGAGGTCGGGAATTCGTGATGATGATAGGGCGGGAAGGCACTGCCCACCACCGCGCGGGCGGCCGACAGATGGACGGCCAACTGGCTGGCGATGGTCGGATGCTCCACATAGGAGACGCCGTCCGGTGCCAGCAGCGAGGCCAGGATATGGCCGTTCTGTCCGGCCTCGCTCGCCGCCAGCGGCGCCAGCGAGCCGACCGGCAGGCCGAGATCGAGCCCGACGCTGTAGAGATGGCGGGCACGGATGCCGGCACCGGTCAGGATCAGCAGGCGGTGTTCCGGCAGGATGCGGCGGATTTCCTCGACGACCGGCAGGATCGCGTCGCGGCCGCGGTCCATGATCGACCGGCCGCCGATCTTCACCACATGCAACCAGGGCAGCAGCGCAATCGGCCGCCCGCCGGCGACCGGACGGGTCAGGTCGTCGTTGAGCAGGGTCTGCCGCGCGAGCGGCGAGGCCACATGCTTGATGGTGTTGATGGTCTCGGACATGTCCCGCCTCCTCAGCTCGCGGTGATGATGGTGCCGACATGCTCGCCGGCGAGTGCGCGGGTCAGGTTGCCGGGCACCAGACCATTGACGATCTGCACCTCGCGGACATGGCGCGCGGCCTTCAGCAGGTCGAGCACCGGGAACTCCAGGATCGAGTCCTGAAGCCCCTTCGCCTTCATCTCCTCGACCGAAATCTTCGGAATGAAGGTCGCATCCTTGGATGTCTTCGGGTTGGCGGTGTAGAGCCCGTTCTCGTCCTTCACATAGATCATCCGCTTGCAGCCGAACTGTTCGGCGACCAGGAAGCAGCCGGCGTCGGTGCGGTAGGGCGGGATGACGCCGTTGGCCGGAGGACGCATCCACAGCGTGTAGGGTGGCATGCCGCTGAAGACCACCGCGTTCACCTCCGCCAGATAGAGCGGGACCACGGACAGGCCGGCGCCGTCAACGGCAGAGACGCCGTGCTTGGCGAGGAGCTGCCCCAGCATGGCGGCGTTCTGGTCGGCGACCGAGGCGCCGAGCTGCGACAGCACGCCTGCCGGCAGGCCGAGGCCGGCGGCGATGGAATAGAGATGCCGGGCGCGGGTGCCGGCACCGGTACCGATCAGCAGCTTGTGGGCCTTGCGCGCCGCCGCGATCTCGTCCACCAGCGGGTAGACCGCCGCCCGACCGCGGTCGATGACGCTCTGTCCGCCGATCTTGATCACCGTGGCATCGGGGAGGATGCGGAAGTCCGCCGCCGCTTCCGCTGTCGCCTGAAGCTCGGAATCGGTCAGCGGACGCTGCATCAGCAGCGCCTCAAGTTCCGCAGTCGAATGTGTCGTGGAGTTTGCCGCCGTGGGGTTCACCATGGAAGGGCAATCCTTTCGTTCCGTCATTGCACGTCAATGCATGTCGTCGGCACCGCCACTGCGTCCTTTTGCGGAACCGAGTCCTCCCGAAGGTTCCGGACGAAGCCGCAAGGCGCCTTCCCAATATTCGCATCCTGCCTGACGGGGCCTGTTCGGATCGTGGAGTCCGTTGACCGGAAGCTCCAAGGCTGGCCGTGACGGTCGGTGCTCCGGAATCGTATGGCTCCGTGCCTGAACCGTCAATAACCTGATTTTCCTTATGGTTGAATTCCTGCGCGTCAATCGCTCGCCATCCGCTGCCCTTCCGCGAGCAGCTGGCCCAGCAATGCCCGCAACGCACCCGGACGCACCGGCTTGTACAGCAGCCGGCATCCGGCCGTCTCGATGTCCTCGCGCACGGCGGCGTCGCGGTCGGCGGTGACGACGGCGGCGGGGATGTCGCTGCCCAGCGAGGCGCGCAGGGTCCGCAAAGCCTCCACCCCGGTCAGGCTGCGGTCGAGATGGTAGTCGGTCAGGATCACGTCGGGCGTCCGCCCTTCCAGCTTCGCCAGCGCGAGGTCGGGGGCGACGGCGGTGACGACGCGGCATGACCAGCTGGACAGCAGATCCTCGGTGGCGCGGGCGATGGCCGGCTCGTTTTCCAGGCAAAGGACCAGCACGCCGCGCAGGTCGCGGCCGCGCGGGCGGACCACGACGGCACGGGCGGCCACCGGCTCGTCGGTCAGCGGCACCAGCACGGAGAAGGCGCTGCCACGCCCGACCTTGGAGCGTACCTGCACCGTGTGGCCGAGGATGCCGGCCAGTCGCTCGACGATGGCGAGGCCCAGCCCCAGCCCCTTGCCGCGGTCGCCCCGATCGTCGCTGTCGTTGTCGAGCTGGCGGAACTCCATGAAGATTTCCGGCACCTTGTGTTCGGGGATGCCGGGCCCGGTGTCCCACACCTCAATGGACAGGAAACTCCCCCGCCGCCGGCAGCCCAGCAGGATGCGGCCGGTGCGGGTGTAGCGCACCGCGTTGGCGAGATAATTTTGGAGGATGCGCCGCAACAGCGTCGGGTCGCTGCGGACGGTGGCGGAGCAGTCGACCACCCGCAGCCCCAGCCCGTGGCGGCTGGCCAGCACGGTGAATTCCTCGCCCAACGGCTTCAGCAGTTCCTCGATCCGCATCGGCACCGGGTTCGGCTTCACCACGCCGCTGTCGATCTTCGACACGTCCAGCAGATCGCCCAGGATCGTTTCCACCGACCGCAGCGAGGCGTCGATCTGGCGGATGGCGCTGTCGCCGTTGCGTTCGGACAAGGCCGACAGGAACAGCCGGGCGGCGTGCAGAGGTTGCAACAGGTCGTGGCTGGCGGCGGCCAGGAAGCGGGTCTTGCCGCGGTTGGCACGCTCGGCCTCCGCCTTCGCTTCCGACAGGGCGTGGGTGCGCTCCTCGATGCGGCGTTCCAGCGTTTCGTTGGCTTCGCGCAGGGCGGCGGCGGCGCGGTGGCGTTCGGTGACGTCGGTGTAGACGGCGACGAAGCCGCCGCCCCCGGGCCGTCCGCCGGGCCTCTGCCCCGGCATCGGGTTGGTGGCGATCTCCAGCACCGTGCCGTCGGGCCGCACCCGCTCATAGACATCGGGCCTGTTGCGGCGGCGCGGATCGGACCGGCGCTCCAGCAGGGTCTCGATCTCGCCGTTGCGGCCGTACTCACCGCGCCGGGCGATCAGCCCGACGATGTCCTGCAACGAGGTGCCGACCTGGACGAAGCCGTCCGGCAGTTCCAGGAGGACGACGAACTGGTTGTTCCAGGTGGCGACGCGCCAGTCCTCGTCGAACACGGCGATGCCCTGGGGCACATTCTCCACGGTGGCGCGGAGCAGCTCGTGCTGCTTCAGGATGGCGCGCGAGGCTTCGTCGATGATCGAGCGCGCATCGGTGCGCGACAGCCGGCGGTCGGACAGCAGCCCAGCCACCACGACGCGGGCCGACGCCGACCCGACGGCGCCGGCGAGCAGACGCTCGGTCAGTTGGATCGCCTCGCCATCGGTGCGCATCAGCAGTGCTGTGCGCAAATCGCCGTCGGCCACGCCGGTGAAGCGGCGGAACGCGGCATCGGCGCGCGACTGCCCGACATAGCGCAGGGCCAGATCGTGCAGGTCGGCCAGCGTGGCGCCGCGCGGCCCATGCGGCTCGCCATCGGAGGCGCGGCGCAGGCTCATGAAGCGGGCGGCCTGCTGGCGCTCCAGAGTCGACGGACGGGTCAGCAGCGAGACCACGACGAACAGCAGGAGGTTCGGCCCCAGGCTCCACAGGGCGGCGTTGGTCAGCGGGTCGATGCCGGCGATGCCGGCGAGCGCCACCGGGCTGAGGCCGGTCAAGCCGAAGGGGCCCTCGCGCAAGGCGCTGGAGGCCAGCCATCCGGCATCGGCGAAGGACGGCAGCAGCATGGTGTAGGCCCAGCCGACGAATCCGGCGCAGATGCCGGCGAAGGCGCCGCTGCGGCTGGCGCGGCTCCAGATCAGCCCGCCCAGCAGGGCCGGGGCGAACTGCGCCACCGCGGTGAAGCTCATCATCCCGATGGTCGCCAGCGGAAAGGCCGGGCCGATCAGCCGGTAGCAGCCGTAGGACAGCAGAACCAGCACGATCACCGCCGACCGCCGCACCAGCAGCAGGATCCCCGCGGGATCGTCGCGCAGCCGCCGGTCGTCCGGGCGCAGCGCCATCAGCAGCGGGACGGCGACGTCGTTGCAGATCATGGTGCTGAGCGCCACCATCTCCACCAGGATCATGCTGGTGGCGGCCGACAGACCGCCGATGAAGGCGGCAAGCGCCAGCCACGGCCAGCCCTGGCTCAAGGGGATGGACACCATGAAGGTGTCGGCGTTCGTGGTGCCGTCCGGGAACAGCATCAGCCCGGCCAGCGCCACCGGCAGGACGAAGATGTTGATGGCGACCAGGTAGGCCGGGAACAGCTTCGCCGACGACCGCACGTCGCCGCCATGGGTGTTTTCCACCACGGCCACATGGAACTGGCGCGGCAGGCACAGGATCGCCAGCCCCGACAGCAGGCAGGCCACCCACCAGTCGGTGCCGATGCTGTCCATCCGGATCAGCTCCAGAAAGCCCGGGTGGCGGACGGCGGCATCGAAGAAGGTCGCCGGGTCGCCGAAGACGGAAAAGGCGATGGCCCCGCCCACGCCCAGCGCCGCGGCCAGCTTCACCACCGATTCCGCGGCGATTGCCATCATCAGGCCGCGGTGATGTTCGTTGGCCGACACGCTGCGCACGCCGAACAGGATGGCGAAGGCCGCCATCAGCAGCGCCGCCATCAGCGCCGTCCCGCCCGGCATCTGGCTGAGGTCGGCGCCCAGCGACGCCCCGGCCAGGATCTCGAAGCTGACGCTGATCGCCTTCAATTGCAGGGCGATGTAGGGCAGCAGCCCGATCACCGCGGCGACGGTGACGAGTGCCGCGAGGCTGCGGCTCTTGCCATAGCGCGCCGACAGGAAGTCCGAGATCGAGACGACGTTTTCCGACTTCGCCACCCGGACGATGCGGGCCAGCACCGGCCAGCCCAGCCCGATCATCAGGATGGGTCCGATATAGATGGGCAGGAAGTAGAAGCCGCCGGTCGCCGCCCGCCCGACCGCGCCGTAGAAGGTCCAGGACGTGCAATAGACGCCGAAACTCAGGGCATAGAGCCAGGGTGTGCGCCGCTCGCTGCCATGGGTGCCGGTCCGGTCGCCGTACCACGCGATGGCGAACAGCGACAGCAGATAGGCCAGCGACGCGGCCAGGATGAACCAGCTTTCCATGGGGCTTTGCGCCTCCGGTTTTTGATTTTCGCTCCCTGCGGGCAACAGCCTATCACAAACCCGTCATTGTCGCCGCGCTTGCAATCCGCATCCGCTTTCCACTTTTGGCGGGACGCAAAAGGATGCGGCCGGTGGAGCGGGGAGCAAAGGGAGCCGCCCGACCGCCCGCCCGGCCGCGTCGGGACACTTCCTCTCCTTTGGTGTTCTTCCTGCAAGGCTGCAAAGCCTTTGGTCGAACACGAAAAGGTGAAGGAGAGTCCGAATGGTTTCGGTCAGCGCCGGTTCCCAGTCCAGCCTCAACACCGACGCGCTTGATGTGACGAACATCCAGGGCGGCACGATCACCGGTGCCACGCCCGACCAGCTCGTCATCACCTATCCCGGCAACCGGTTCACCGATTTGCGCGGCAATTTCACCTACGATCCCCTCACCAAGGCCCTGACCGGGGGCACCATCACCAGCGTCACCAACGCGAGCAATGGCGTTCTCGACGTGGCGGTGTCGGATCTGAACCTGCCGGTGGCGACGGCTCTGAACTGGGCGAGCACCGGCACCAGCCCGGAGGCGATCCGCGCCGCCCTGCTGGGAAGCAATGACAGCCTGTCCGGGTCGAACCTGAACGACACGCTGCGCGGCTATGCCGGCGACGACACCATCAAGGGCGGCATGGGCGACGACCTGCTGGATGGCGGCAGCGGCGTCAATGTCATCGATGGCGGTGACGGCAGCAACGACACGGTCGTCCGCCACGCTTCGCTGGCCGACAGCGGTGCCGTCAAATATAATGGCGAGATCTATGTGATCGACGCCAACGGCTATGACCGGCTGACCAACGTCGAGTTCATCCAGTACACCGACCAGACGGTGGCCGGCGCCTCGGCCCCGGTGTTCGATGGCCTGTCCTATCTCGCCGCCAATCCGGACCTTGCCGCCGCCTATGGGATGGACAGCGAGGCCGCCTTCGACCATTACCGCTCCTTCGGCTGGAGCGAGGGGCGGTCGCTGACCTTCAACGCCGCTGGTTATCTGGCCGACAACCCCGATCTGGCCGCGGCCTTCGGCACCAACACGGCCGACGCCACCCGCCATTACATCGAGACCGGCCGCAACGAGAATCGCCGGTTCGATTTCGATGCGGAATCCTATCTGGCCGCCAATCCCGACCTGATCCAGGCCTTCGGCAACGACCCGACGGCGGCGGCGCTGCATTACGCCACCATCGGCCGGACCGAGGGGCGGAGCCTGGGCTTCGACGCGCAGTCCTATCTGGCGCGCTACCCGGATCTGCAGGCGGCCTTCGGCAGCGACCTGCAGGCGGCGACCGCCCACTATGTCGCCGAGGGCTATGAGGAAGGCCGCGTCGCCTCTCCGCTTGCCCCCGCCGCCGGTGCTGCCTTCGCCCTGGACGACGCGGCCCAGCGCAACGCGACGCTGACCATCGCCTGACGGCGAGCGGGCAGGCGCTCTCAACGGCAAACGGGCGGAGGGTCATCCCCTCCGCCCGTTTTCCTTGTCAGGCGTCGATGCGGCCGCGGTCAGTCGTGCTGGTAGATGTCCACGTCCTTGGTTTCGCGGACGAACAGCAGGCCGATCACCAGGGTCGCCGCGGCGATGATGATCGGGTACCAGAGGCCGGAGTAGATGTCGCCGGTGGCCGCCACGATGGCGAAGGAGGTGGTCGGCAGGAAGCCGCCGAACCAGCCGTTGCCGATGTGGTAGGGCAGCGACATCGAGGTGTAGCGGATGCGGGTCGGGAACATCTCCACCAGCATCGCGGCGATCGGGCCGTAGACCATCGTCACGTAGAGGACCAGCACCGTCAGCAGGGCGATGACCATCACCGTGTCGATGCGGGCCGGATCGGCCTTGGCCGGATAGTTGGCGGTCTTCAGCGCATCGCCGAGACCCTTGTCGAAGGCGGCACCGGCGGCCTTGGCGTCGGTCGGGGTGGCGGCGGTGGCCGGGCCGTGGCTCAGCGACACGGTGGTGTTGGCCTGCGGCACGGCCGTATAGCTCGGGATGACCGTGCTGCCGACCTTGATCGACGCCACCGTACCGGCAGGCGCCACCTCATTGGTGTAGGGAATGCCGCGCCTCACCAGGGCGCTCTTGGCAATGTCGCAGGAGCTGGTGAACTGGCTGGTGCCGACCGGGTTGAACTGGAACGAGCACTCGTTGGGATCGGCGAGGACCACGACCGGCGCGGTGGCGATGGCCTCCTCGAGCGCCGGGTTGGCGTAGTGGGTGATGCCCTTGAACAGCGGGAAATAGGTCAGGCAGGCGAGAAGCAGCCCGGCCATGATGATCGGCTTGCGGCCGATCCGGTCGGCCAGCGTGCCGAAGATCACGAAGAAGGGAGTGCCGATCAGCAGGGCCGCCGCGATCATCAGGTTGGCCGCCTGGGCATCGACCTTCAGCGTCTGGGTCAGGAAGAACAGGGCATAGAACTGGCCGGTGTACCAGACCACCGCTTGGCCGGCGACGAGGCCGAACAGGGCGAGCAGGACGATCTTCAGGTTCTTCCACTCGCCGAAGGATTCGGTCAGCGGCGCCTTGGAATGCTTGCCTTCCTCCTTCATCTTCTTGAAGGCGGGCAACTCGTTCAGCATCAGCCGGATCCACACCGAGATGCCGAGCAGCACGATGGAGATCAGGAACGGGATGCGCCAGCCCCAGGCATTGAAGTCCTCCGGCGACATGGCGACGCGGCAGCCCAGGATGATGAGCAGCGACAGGAACAGGCCGAGCGTCGCGGTGGTCTGGATCCAGGAAGTGTAGTTGCCGCGGCGGCCGTGCGGCGCATGCTCGGCGACATAGGTCGCGGCTCCGCCATACTCGCCGCCGAGCGCCAGCCCCTGCAGCAGGCGCAGCCCGATCAGGATGATCGGGGCGGCGATGCCGATGGAGGCGTAGTTGGGCAGGATGCCGACGATGAAGGTCGACAGGCCCATGATCAGGATGGTGACCAGGAAGGTGTATTTGCGGCCGATCATGTCGCCGAGGCGGCCGAAGACCAGGGCGCCGAAGGGACGGACCGCGAAGCCTGCGGCGAACGCCATCAGCGCGAAGATGAAGCCTGCGGTCGGGTTGACGCCGGAGAAGAACTGCGCGGCGATCACCGCGCTGAGCGATCCGTAAAGATAGAAATCATACCACTCGAAGACGGTCCCGAGCGAGGACGCGAAGATGACTTTCTTCTCCTCGCCCGTCATCGGTCGGACGGCGTCCGATGTCGAAGCCGCATAGGCCATGGTCTTCACCCTCCCAAGTGAATAATCCACAACTTTGGTCGGTTTTCTGGCATGCGGGGCCTGTCGGTCGCGTGATTTGATGACCGAGCCCGCGCCTTTGTTATGTCACTGATAGTTGCGTGCACGAACAGTGCGCGTCACCCCCGACCATGGTCGGGGGTATCGGGGGCACGGTAATGGGTTACGCTAATCTTTTGGACGGATACCGGGCTTACTGGAACACGGGCGCGTAGAGCAGCCCCCCTTGGGTCCAGGGCCGGTTCAGGCCGCGATCGAGCTTGAAGGGCGAGCGGCTCCCGAGATTGCGTTCAAAGATCTCGCCGTAATTGCCGACCTGCACCACCGCCTGATAGGCCCAGTCCGGCCGCAATCCCGCTTTCGCCGCGACCTCCGGCATGCCGGACAGCAGGCGGCGCATCTCGCTGGTGCCGGTGATGCGCTGGAAATTGGCGTTGGCACCGGACACCCCGGCATCGTCGGTCAGGAACAGGGCGAACATGGTCCAGCGAACCGCCGCCATCCAGTTGCGGTCGCTGTTCGGCGTCAGCGGGGCCAGCGGCTCGCGCGAGGCCGGGGACGATGGGATGTCGGCGATCTCCACCGCGTCCTGCGGCGTTTCCAGCATGTGCAGCGCCGTGGTCAGCAGCGCGCGGTCGGCGCTGATCGCCGCGCAGTCGCGGCTGAGGAAGGCTTCCAGCGTGTCGGGCCAGCCGGGAAAGCTGCGCAGCTTCCAGGGCCGCTTGCCGCCGCCGATCAGGGTTTCAAGCTCGGCCTGGGTGGTGGTTCCGGCCGGCACGCAGACCGTGAGGTCGCCGTCCAGCGCCGAATGGCCGTCCGGCAGCCGCCATGCGGCGATCCCCTGCACGTCGTAGAAGATCGGCGGCCCGAAATCGACGGCATAGGTGGCGTCGCGCGTCAGCGTCCAGGATGTCTGGGCGAAGGAGACGTCGACCTCGCCGGTGGCCACTGCGGCGAATTCCTGCGGCTTGGACAGACGGCGGATTTCTATGGCGTCGGCCTTGCCCAGAACCGTTGCGGCCAGCGCCCGGCACAGGTCGACCATGAAGCCGACCGGGCGCCCGCCATCGTCGTTGGCGGCGAAGCCGGGATTGAAGGACACGCCGCAGCGCACGACCCCGCGCCGTTCGATCTCGGCAAGGACCGGGCGGTCACCGTTGCGTGCGGCGACGTCCGGCTGCGCCGCGGCGGTTCCGGCGGACAGCAGCGGTTGCAGCGCCAGCAGCAGGCCGACAGTGGCGGCAACAGGCTTCGACCCCATCCTTCTCCCCTTATCCGACGGCCGCGCTATGATACGCTGCCGGCGCCGCCACGCAAACGATGCGCGGCCGAGGGAAGCGGGAACGGGCATGGCGGGCGACAGCAAGGCGGGGCCAAGCGGTTCCAAATCGGGCGGTTCGGGATCGGCGAAGGCCGGGGTGGTCAGGATCGGTGTCGGCGCGCGGTTGTTCGGCGCTCTCGCCTTCAACGGTCTGGTCGCCTTCCTGATCGGGCTTGGCGCCTACATCGCCTTCGACGGGCTCCATGCCGGCATCACCAAGGTCACATCCGAGCAGTTCCCGGCGGTCGTCGCCTCCGCCAAGCTGGAGCGCCAGCACCAGCGGATCATGCGGACCCTGGAACAATTGGCCCTGTCGCAGGAAAATTTCGGACGCGAAACGATCAAGCAGGGGTTGGCCGACCAGTTGGACGGCTATGACCGGCTGCTGGCGGAGATGGACTCCTCCGACGGCCGGCAGACCCAGCGGATCACCGGACTGAAAGTACAACGCGACGAGATTCTGCGACTGCGCGACGCCATCGACCGCGGCGTGACCGCCCGCATCACCGCCCGCCGCGCCCTCGCCGAACGCAACCGCGACGTGCGGCGGATGGCCGATGCCCTGGCCGAACCGGCCCTGCGCGGGGTTGACGATGCCGGCGTACAGCGCTGGCTGGCGATGGCGGAACGGTTGCTGTTCCTGATCGCCTCGGTCCATCAGGCGGAGAACAGCTTCGCGCTCACCCGGCTGGCCGACAGCGCGGTGGCGCAACTGTCGGCGCTGGACGGGTCCGCCCCGGTCGGTCCGGCGGACGGCTCAGGCGACAATGTGGCGGACCGGCTCGCCCGGCTGGCGGAGGGCATGCGCTCGGTGGTGGAGGGCGACCGCTCCGTCTTCCGCCAGCGGCAGGCGGAGTTGCAGGCATCTGAGATGCTGAACGGGCTGGTCGACCGCGCCAATCAGGTGTCGCTGGTCAACACCGGCCTCAACACCGGCATCTTCGTCGAGCAGACCAAGGCGGCGGAAGAGAGCCGCCAGCAGGTGATCGAGGTGTCGACCACCTACACCCGCCTGTTCTTCGCCTCGGTCGGTGTGGTGGTGCTGGGGATGGTGCTGTCGGTGCTGTATGTGCGGCGCAAGGTGCTGGCCCGGCTGTGGGCGGTCAGCGAGGCGATCCGCGACCGCACCGGCGGTGGCCGGGCCGAAGTGCCGGTGACCGGCGCCGACGAGATCGGTGAGCTTGCCCGCGCCCTGCGCTTCTACATCCAGGAGACGGAGGACAAGAGCGAGGCGCTGCGCCGCAACGAGCAGTGGCTGCGCACGGTGCTGGAGGCCGCACCGGTCCCGCTGGTGATCTCCGGCCGCGCCGATGGCCAGATCCGCTTCGTCAACCGCCGCGCCGCCGACCTGTTCGAGGTGGACGAGGCCGGTGAGTTGCTGGGCCGCCCCGCCGCCAGCGTCTGGTACGTCCCGCAGGTGCGCGACGAGTTCGTCCGCGACGTCTTCACCAGCGGGCTGGCACTGGATGTGGAGACCGAACTGGTGACCCGCTCCGGCCGTCGGCTGTGGGGCCTGCTGTCCGGCATCGCCTTTGAATTCCAGGGCGAGGAGGTGCTTCTGAGTTCGGTCGTCGACATTACCCGCCGCCGCGAGGCGGAGGAGCTGCTGCGCCGGACCCAGGCCTTCCTGGACGCGGTGATCGACAATGTACCGAGCGTCCTCTATGTGCTGGACGGCGACAGCGGCCGTGTCGTGCTGTGGAACCGGGCGGCGGAGGATTGCTTCGGCACCCGCCGCGCCGACATCGAGGACCGCACGCTGGCCGAGGTGCTGGGTCCGGAGACCGGGCGGGCGCTCGCCGGCGGCGATCCGGGATCCATGCGCTCGCTGGGGGTGGAGGAACTGGTTCTTCCCCGCAACGGCGAGAACACCGTCTTCGCGTTGCAGCGCCATCCCTTCGAATGGTCGGGCGACGGGCGCTGCCGCATCATCTGCGTCGCCAACGACATCACCGCGTCGCGCCGGGCGCGTGAGGAGCTGCGCCAGGCCAAGGACCGGGCAGAGCGCGCCGACGCCGCCAAGACGGAGTTCCTCGCCACCGTCAGCCACGAGATGCGCACGCCGCTGAACGGCATCCTCGGGCTGTGCCGGCTGCTGCTGACCGGGCAGCTGCATGCCGGGGAGCGCCGCTATGCCATGTCGATCATGCGCTGCGGCCATGGGCTGCTCGATCAGGTCAACGACATCCTCGACCTGCGCAAGATCGAGGACGGCAAGCTGGACCTCGACCCGGCTCCCTGCGCCCTGCTGCCGGTGCTGGAGGAAGTCGTTGCGACTGTGGAAGGACTGGCGAACGAGAAGGGGATCTACCTCGACCTCGACATCGCGCCGGAGGTTCCGCAACTGGTGGTGGTCGACCGTCAACGGTTGCGGCAGATCCTGGTGAACCTAGTCGGCAATGCGGTGAAGTTCACCGAGCGCGGCGGGGTGGTTCTGCGCGTCGACATCGAACCGGGGCCGGAACGTTCCGGTGCCGGAGAGATGCTGCGTCTGGCCGTGCGCGACACTGGGATCGGCGTGCCGGCCGACCGCCGTGCCGCCATCTTCGAGAAGCTGGAGCAGGCCGATCCGACCATCGCCCGGCGGTTCGGCGGCAGCGGGCTGGGGCTCGCCATCGTCCGCCACCTGCTGGACGCCATGCAGGGCAGCATCCGTGTCGACAGTGTGGAGGGGCTGGGCAGCGTCTTCACCGTCACCATCCCCTTGCTGCGGGTGGAGGAGCCGGCGCTGCCGGCGCGGCCCGGACGGCTGCTGCCAATCAGCCGGGTGCGGTCGCTGGCCCTGCTGCTGGTGGAGGACGACGCGATCAACCGGGAGGTGGCGCTGGGGTTGCTGTCCGACGCTGGCCACCGCATCACCGTTGCCGAAACCGGCGAAAGCGCGCTGGAACTGGCGACCCGGCGGCGTTTCGACGCCATCCTGCTGGACATCCGCCTTCCCGACATCGACGGGCCGGAGGTGGCGCGCCGCATCCGTGCCCTGGAGGATTCCGACCGTGCGGCGGTGCCCATCGTCGCGGTGACCGCCAACGTCTTCGCCGCCGACCGCGCCCGCTATATCGCCGCCGGCATCGATGCGGTGATCGAGAAGCCGATTTTCCCGGAGCGGCTTATGCACCTGCTGTCGAACGCCGTCGCCCCGCGTGCCGACGATGAGGAGGAGCAGCAGGTTGGGATGAGCTTGGCGGAGGCATCGCCCCGCCCGCGGGTGGTCGAGGACGATGTGAACGAGGAGATTCTGGAACGTTACATCCGCTCCCTCGGTCCCGCCCGCTTCGCCACCATCCGCGGCCTACTGCTGGAATCGGCCCAGGAGGGGCTGCCCCGCCTGACCGCCGCCGACACCCCCGACGACGAAATCGAGGACATCGCCCACCGCCTTGCCGGTGCCGCCAGCCATTTCGGCCTGACCGCCTTCGTCGGGCTGATGCGGGCGGTGGAGGACGGCATGCGCGAAGGCCGCCGGGTGGAGGCGCAGGACCTGGCCGTAACCGCGGAATCGGCCTTCAGCCGCGGCTTGGCCGCAATGGACGCGGTGCGCGGGGTGCTGGAAGGGGTTTGAGGCGGGGGTTCGCTCCCCGCCTCATGCCGGTTCGCTCACGCGCCCTTGGCGGCGCGATAGGCGTCCATCAGCTGGCGGCCGGCGGCGAGGATGCCCTCGCGGTCGCCCTTCTTGACCAGCGTTTCATCGACCAGCTTGCCGCCGGCGCCGACGCAGGCGACACCGGCCGCGACATAGGAGGCCACGGTGGTGGCGTCGATGCCGCCGGTGGGGACGAAGCGGACACCGGGGAAGACCGACTTCAGCGCCTTGATGTGCGCCGGACCGACGGTGGAGGCCGGGAAGATCTTGATGGCGTCGGCACCGGCGGAGATGGCGGCATGCACCTCGGTCGGGGTCAGGGCGCCCATCAGGCAGGCGACGCCATGGTCGCGGCAGGCGGCGGCCACCTTCGGCACGACGCAGGGCGACACCACATACTTGGCGCCGGCCTTCACCACGTCGGCGACGGCGGCCGGGGTCAGGACGGTGCCGGCGCCGATCAGGGCGCCGCCTTCCGCCGACAGCTCCTCGATCAGGCCGACGGCGCCGGGGGTCGTCATGGTGATCTCGAAGGTGCCGTAACCGGCCTCGCGCAGCCAAGTCACGGCGGTGCGCGCCAGATCGGCGGAGCTGTTGCGGATGACCGGAACGACGCCGTAAGCGACGAGCTGGTCCAGGATTTCATTCGGGGTCTGCGTGGTGGACATCAGGATTCCTCGGTTTTTCTTCGGGTGGCGGAAGACGCGGAGTTTGAAACGGAAGCCGGCCGCTCCGGCGCGCGGTGATGCCCGGCCAGGACTGCCTTGATGCGGGCCAAGCGGCGGTCGAGGCCGGGCGGAGCCTGCAGGCCGACGGCGACGGTCAGCACGTCGATCAGCGCCAGCTGTGCCAGACGGGAGGCCATCGGGGTATGGACCGCGGTGTCCTCGTCCACATCGACGGTCAGGCGGATGTCGGCGCGTTCGGCCAGCGGTGTCGCCGATGCGGTGATGGCGATCACCGTCGCTCCGCCGTCGCGGGCGATGGCGGCGACGTCGAAGATCTCGTCGCTGGTTCCGGTCTTGGAGATCGCCAGCAGCGCGTCGCCGGGGCCGAGCGTCGCGGCGGCCATCGCCTGGAGATGGGCATCGGTGCTGGCGGTGACCTGCGGCAGCAGCCGGAACAGCTTGTGATGGGCGTCCAGCGCCACCGCACCGGACGCGCCGACGCCGACGATCTGCACCCGCCGCGCCCGTGCCAGCACCCCGGCCGCCTTTTCCAACGCCAGGGCGTCGAGCCGGCCCCGCAGGCGGACCAGCGCGTCGATGGAGCGGTTCAGCACCTTCTCAGCCGCACTGGCGACGCTGTCGCCGGGGAAAGATCGCGCACCAGCGGTGTCGGGCGGTCGCCGGCCTCCTCCCGCGCCGCCGAGGCGGCGAGATGCTGGGCCAGCGCGATCTTGAATTCCTGGAAACCGCCGAAACCGGCGGAGCGGCAGAAGCGCAGGACCGACGGTTCGCTGACCCCGGCCTTGCCGGCAAGCTGGGCCAGGCTGTCGCGCACCGCCGCACCGGGATCGGCCAGAACGCTGCGCGCCACCGCGGCTTCCGCGCGGCGCAGGCTGTCGAGGGAGGAAGCGATGCTGTCCAGCATGGGAGGACCGGAGTGGCTGCCGAAGGGGCAGCGAAGTGAGGCGTATCGGAACCGAATGTAGTTTTACTACAGTCAGGCCGCTTTGTCGACCCATCTGTGAAGCAATGCTACAATTCGTTCGCTCCCCCCTTTACTTTCCACGCCGTCCGGGCAGGATCGGCCAACACCGCCGTCCTGTCGGAGACAACCTCCTTATCTGGAAAGGTTTTTCATGAAACTGCTGCGCTACGGCCCGCCGGGCCAGGAAAAGCCGGGCCTGCTGGATGCCGACGGCCGCATCCGCGATCTGTCCGCCCATGTCGACGACATCGCCGGCGCCACTCTGCTGCCGGACGCGCTCGACCGGCTGCGGGCCATCGACCCGGCCTCGCTGCCGCTGGTGGAGGGCAACCCGCGCCTCGGCCCCTGCGTCGGGCAGGTGGGCAAGATGGTCTGCATCGGCCTGAACTTCTCCGACCATGCGGCGGAAACGGGCATGGCGGTGCCGCCGGAGCCGATCATTTTCATGAAGGCGACCAGCGCCATCGTCGGCCCGAACGACCCCATCGAACTGCCGCGCGGCTCGGAAAAGACCGACTGGGAGGTCGAACTGGCCTTCGTCATCGGCAAGACGGCCAAATACGTCTCGGAAGACGAGGCGATGGACCATGTCGCCGGCTATTGCATCGTCAACGACGTGTCCGAGCGCGCCTTCCAGATCGAACGGCAGGGCCAGTGGACCAAGGGCAAGAGCTGCGACAGCTTCGGCCCGACCGGCCCCTGGCTGGTGACCTGTGACGAGATCGAGGATCCGCAGGCGCTGAAGATGTGGCTGGAGGTCAACGGCCACCGCTATCAGGACGGCACCAGCGCCACCATGGTCTATGGCGTGCGCTATCTGGTGTCCTACCTGTCGCGCTTCATGAGCCTTCAGCCGGGCGACATCGTCTCCACCGGGACTCCGCCCGGCGTCGGCATGGGCCAGAAGCCGCAGGTCTTCCTGAAGGCCGGCGACGTGGTGGAACTGGGCGTCGAAGGGTTGGGCACCCAGCGCCAGACGGTGGTCCAGGGCTGACGCCACTTCGGGGCTGAGAAACGAAAGGCCCCTCTTCCCCGCGGGGAAGAGGGGCCTTTCGCTGGCATCATGCCGACCTCACCTGACTGAGGAAGCGGTCGATCTGCTGCTGGAGGCGGCCGGTCTGGCTCGACACCTCCTGGGCGACCGACAGGACTTCCTGGGCCGACTGGCCGGTCTGGCCGGCGGCGGTCCGCACCTGACCGATGTTATGGGAAGCCTGAGCGGTGCCGCCCGCCGCCTGCTGGACGTTGCGGGCGATCTCCGAGGTGGCGGCACCCTGCTCCTCCACCGCCGCGGCGATGCTGGCGGCGATGTCGTTCAGGCGGCCGATGGTTTGGCCAATGCTGCGGATGGCGCCCACCGCCTCGCCGGTCGCCTGCTGCATGGCGCCGATCTGGCCGGCGATCTGCTCGGTGGCCTTCGCCGTCTGGCTGGCCAGCTGCTTCACCTCGCTCGCCACCACGGCAAAGCCCTTGCCGGCTTCTCCGGCACGCGCCGCTTCGATGGTGGCGTTGAGCGCCAGCAGGTTGGTCTGGCCGGCGATGTCGGAGATCAGGTCCAGCACGGCGCCGATGCGGCTGGCCGCGTCGTTCAGTTCACGCATGGTGCTGTCGGTACGCTCGGCCTCATTGGCGGCCTTGGCGGCGATGGTCGCCGATTCGGTCACCTGTCGGGCGATCTCGCTGATCGACTGCGACAGCTCATGCGCGGCCGAAGCGGCGCCATCCACGTTGACCGACGCGGTCTCCGCCGCTTCGGCGGCATTGCCGGCCCGGCGCGAGGTGTCGTCGGCGGTCGCCACCATGCCGGCGGCGGTCTGGTGCATCTGGGTGGCGGCGGCGGACACCGTCTCCACCACCGTCTTGACGCCGTTTTCGAACTGGTCGGCCAGCGACAGCATGGTCTGGCGGCGTTCGCCCGCAGCCCGCTGGCGTTCGGCCTCGGCGGCGGTGCGGGCGGTCTCCACCTCGCGCGCGGTGTCGCGGAAGACCAGCAGCGCCGTGCCCATCTCCGCGATCTCGTCCTTGCCGGTCAGCGCGATCTCGGCATCCAAATCGCCAGCGGCGATGCGGTCCATGCCGGTCTTCAGATCCATCATGCGGCGGATGACGATCCGGCCGATATAGAGCCAGACCACCAGGATCGACACCAGGATGCTCGCCACCGCGACGGCGAGCTGGGTCAGGCGGCTGTTGTCCAGCATGCGGGTGGTGGCGGTACTGGCCTCCGCAATGCTGCTCTTCTGGCCCTCCACCAAGGTGGAAATGCCCTTGGCAAGGGTGGTGGTCAGGGCGTGGTTGCTCTCCAGCAGCTGGGTGAAATAGCCCTCGATGGTCAGTTCCTTTTGGCGCAGGGTGACCATGGAGTTTTCGCCGATGGAAAAGCCGTTCAGCAGTTCCGCCTGCTTGGTGGCCACGGCGGCCAGCCGTTCCGGCAGTGTCTCCGCGTTGTTGGAAAGCCCGGCGAGCGACACGCCCACCCGCGTTTCGATGATCGCCAGCCGCTGGTCGTCCCTGGTGGTCGACGCCTCCATCAGCATGTTGCGGATGTTGGCGGCTTCCGCCGTGACGATGGCCAGCGGCTTCTTCTGCGCCATCACCTTGTTCAGGGTGTCCGCCGCCTCGCGCATCGCCGCAGGGGCGGCATCCGGCTCCGCCAGGGTGGAGCGGGCCTGCTCCTCGTCATTGTTGAGGACGGAGGTCCAGGGGGCGGCGAATTTCTGGATTTCCGCTTCGGCCGCCATCACCTTCGGCATCATCGCCATGCGTTCGGCGCCGAGCGCCACCCGTTCGGCAGCCGCCTGGTCGAGTTGCGCCAGATTGCCGAGCAGCCCCTGCGATGCCTCCTCGATTGCGGCAAGCTGAGCACCGGCGGAACCGGTGGCCCGCAGCCGGGACAGGCGTACGTTGAACTCATCCTTCGCGGCGGCGATGCGGGCGGAGACCGCCTCGCGCGCGGCGGCGGTGTCGGCGGAGGTCAGGGCCGGGGCCAGCGCCACCAGCCGTTCGGCCTGCTGCGCCACCGCCATGCCCTCGGTCATCGCCGGCACCGCTTCGCCGACGATGGCGTCGATGGTGGTGCGCACGTTCGCATAGCCGATCAGCGCCACCGCGGCGGCGACCAGCGTGCCGGACAGCACCACGCCGATGGCGATCATCAGCTTGGCGCGCAGTCCGGAATACCATGCACCGCCCTTGGCGGGTGCGCCGTGGCGCGTCATGCTCTGGCTACCCTTCGACATCCCATCCTCCCCCTTCGGTGCTCGGACACCGACGCTCCATAAATCATTGCGGCTGGCCGTTCCGGCTCTCGCCGCACCTTCATTCCACCGAACCTGCCTGCGACGGTCGCGGGCGGTTGGCGGGCGATGTCGCAGAAAAGGAACAATTGCAAATAATTTGACCGTTCCGTGACTAGGAAAGCGCCAAACCGCTTAAGAAAGAAATAAGGAAAATCCACGATTCTTCCGTGATGGCCTGCGAAACATGCCGCAGCGCAATGATCGGCCAGTCGGGCCCCGTTTGGATTTCACTAAAAGCGCGCATTGCCTGGCCGTCGCAAGCCGGAATGATGATCTAGGCCGGTCGTCGGCATATATAAAACTAGTGATATAACAGATTTACTCACAACCGGCGGGCGCATGCGGCCCCCATGGACCTTGCGGTCCGCCGGACCGGCAGAAAGAAGGCCGGCCTTCGGAAAGGCCGGCCCATCCAGTCGGAGGCAAGGCGGTGTCGGCGGTGCGTCAGGCGAGCGCCTCGCGCGGGCCGAAGAACTCATGCACGATGGCCGACTCCGGCAGGCCGAGCGCGGTCAGCGCCTTGACCACCGCAGCCATGAACGGCTTCGGACCCACGACATAGGCGGCGACCCCCGGCTCCTGCGGCAGCAGCTTGCCCAGCCGCTCCTCGTCCAGCAGGCCGACCATGTGCGGCGTGTCGCCCGGCTGCGGGTCGGCATAGCAGTAGACCGGCTTCAGCGCATCGTGCAGGGCGGCCAGCTGGTCGACCTGCCGGCGGAAGGCATGGACCGAGCCGTTGAGTGCCGCGTGCACGTAGATGACCTTGCGGCCGGCGGCCAGCGCCTGTTCGGCCAGCGGCAGGGCGGGGGTCTGACCGACGCCGCCGGTGATCAGCAGCAGCGGACCGGCGCCCTCGCGCAGCACGAACTCGCCGGCGGGCGGATAGACGTCGATCTCGTCGCCGACCTGCACGCGGTCATGGAGGAAGCCGGAAACCAGCCCCTGCTGTTCCCGCTTCACCGAGATGCGGTAGTCCTTGCCGTTCGGCGAAGCCGACAGGCTGTAGTTGCGGTGGACGGTCTCGCCGTCGATGGTCAGCCGCAGGCCGAGATACTGGCCGGGGTGGAAGTCCATTACCGTCCCGCCATCGACCGGTGCCAGCCGGAAGGAGGTGATGACGGCACTCTCCGGCGTCTTCTCCGCGATGCGGAAGCGGCGGGCGCCGCGCCAGCCGCCGGTCAACGCCGCCTTGCGGGCATATTCCTTCTCTTCCGCGGCGATCAGCAGCTCCGCCAACTGCCAATAGGCGGCACCCCAGGCGTCGGCGACCTCGGTGGTCACAGCATCGCCCAGAACCTTGCCAATGGCTTCCATCAGGCAGGTGCCGACGATCTTGTACTGGTCGGGGGTGATGTTCAGCGAGACGTGCTTCTGCACGATCCCATCCACCGCCGGACCCAGCACCTCAAGCCGGTCGATGTTGGAGGCATAGGCGATGATGGCGTTGGCCAGCGCTTCCGGCTGGGCGCTGCTGCGCTGGTGGCTCTGGTTGAAGACGGCGCGCACTTCGGGGAAGCGCTCGAACATCAGCGGATAGAAGGTGCCGGTGATCGTGTTGGCGTTGGCGGCGACGACGGGAGCGGTGGCCTTGATGACGGCGATCTGGGCAGGCGTCAGCATGGGAGGGGGCAATCCTTTTGCGCGTCACGATGTCGCAATCAGATGGCAAGCCCTGTGCCAAAGCGACGCAGCGCGGAAATCCGCGCTGCACGGAAGCTGCGTTGTCAAAGTGACTGCGCACGGTATGATGTCGGATGGACAACGATGCGGTCATTTCGACACTATCGCTCCCGCTGGAAGAGGCTGGAGCGCTGGTGCAGGCGCTGGACGATCCGGCACGGCTGTGGCCGTTGCTGCTCGACCTGATAGCGCGCCATCTGCCTTGCGATGCCTGTGCGCTGCTGCGGCGTGACGACCGCGGCGGAACCGGTCGGGCGGGGGAGGGGCTGCTGGTGCCGCTCGCCACCCGCGGTCTCAGTCCCGACACGTTGGGGCGGCGCTTCGAGCTGGAGGAGCATCCCCGCCTGAAGGCGATTGCCGAGGCTGGCGGCGGGCTGTTGCGCTTTCCCGCCGGCTGCGAGCTTCCCGACCCCTATGACGGGCTGATCCCCGACCTGCGCCAGCGGCTGCATGTCCATGACTGCGTCGGTGCGCCGCTCGGCGTCGATGGGCGGCCGTGGGGGATGCTGACCCTGGATGCGCTGAACGAGGGGCGTTTTGAAGGGTGGGAGGGAGCGATTGCCGCCTGGGCCCGGCTCGCCGCCGACCTTGCGGCGGCGACGGAGCGGCGTGCCGCCCTGGCTGGCGATGGCGGCACCGCCCTGCGGATTCTCGACGATCCGCCGCAGGGCCTCGACTTCGATCCCATCGGTGTCAGCCCGGCGATGGCGAACCTGCTGACGGAGATCGACACCGTGGCGGCCAGCGACCTCGTCGTGCTGGTGCTGGGCGAAACCGGGGTGGGCAAGGAACTGGTGGCGCGACGGCTGCATACCCGGTCCCCTCGCGCCGCCGGGCCGCTGGTCCACGTCAACTGCGCCGCCCTGCCGGATGCGCTGGTGGAAAGCGAACTGTTCGGCCATGTGCGCGGCGCCTTTTCCGGTGCGGTGGCCGACCGGCGCGGCAAGTTCGAGTTGGCCAACGGCGGCACCCTGTTCCTGGACGAGGTCGGCGAGTTGCCGCTGGCGGCGCAGGCGAAGATGCTGCGGGCCTTGCAGAACGGCGAGATTCAGCGCGTCGGCTCCGACCGTCACATCACCGTCGATGTGCGGGTGATCGCCGCCACCAACCGCGATCTGGCGGCGGAGGTACGCGAGGGACGCTTCCGCGCCGACGTCTATCACCGGCTCAGCGTCTATCCGCTGCGAGTGCCGCCGCTGCGCGACCGCGGCACCGACATCCTGCGGCTGGCCGGCCTGTTCCTGGAGCGCAACCGGGCGCGGCTGGGCCTGCGCAACCTGCGCCTGTCGGTGGCGGCGGAGCAGCGCATGCTGGCCTATCCCTGGCCCGGCAATGTGCGTGAGTTGGAACACGCCATCGGCCGCGGCGCCATCCGCGCCCGCGTGGCCCGCCCGACGGACGGCGGGGTGCTGACCCTGACCCCCGCCGATCTGGGGCTGGAAGAGGAGGGGAGCGCCGTGATGGCGACGATGTCCGTGCAGCAGGCTCGCCCGACGGAGCAGCCGACGTTGCCGGACCTGCCTCAACTGCCGCTGCGCGATGCGGTGGAGGAACTGGAGCGCCGGATGATCCGTGAGCATCTGGCCCGCCATGACGGCAATTGGGCGCAGGCGGCACGGTCGCTTGGGCTCGACCGCAGCAACCTGTTCCGCCTCGCCCGCCGGCTGGGGCTGCGGGAATGAGCAGGGAGGGGTTGTCCTGGCACGCGGACATCGATGCGCTGGTCTTCCGGCCGGCCGGGCACGGCGGCTGGTGCGCCGTTCACCGGTTGGCCTTCCGTGCCTTGCTGGACCGGCGGGAACCGACGCCGGAAGACTGTCTCGCCTTTGCTGCCGCCCACCGCGCCTCGTTCGAGGCTGCGGCCGCGGGCAAGATCGCCCGGCGCGGCTACGGCGCCGCGGCCAGCCTGCATCTGACCAGCCGCGATGTCGCCCGCCTCCTCTAGAACCCCATCTGCCGCGGCATCCACAGCGCCAGATCCGGCCAGACGATCACCGCGACGACCACCAGCAGCATGGTGACCAACGGCCACATCACCCAGCGCAGGGTGCTTTCCATCGTGCAGCCGGTCATCCGGCAGGCGACCATCAGGTTGACGGCCATCGGCGGGGTGAACTGGCCGACGGCGATCATCAGGGTCAGGATGACGCCGAACCAGGTCAGGTCCCACTTGTAGGCGGTGGCGATGGGGATCAGCAGCGGCAGCAGGATGATGAAGATCGAGATGCCGTCCAGGAAGGTGCCGACGATGGTCAGCAGCACCACCAGAAGGGCCATCACCCCATATTCGCCCAGCCCGGAATGGATGATGGCATCGGCGATGGGGTCGATCACCGACAGGGTGCTCAATGCCCAGCCGAACACGCTTGCAAGCGCGATCACCGTCAGGATGATGGCGGAAATTTCCGCCGCCTCGACCAGCATGGAATAGAGATCGCGGAAACGGATGGTGCGGTAGACCACCATGCCCAGCAGAAGGCCGTAGGCCACGGCGATCACCGCCGCTTCCGTCGGGGTGAAGATGCCGAGACGCAGGCCGCCCAGGATGATGACCTTGGCGAACAGGCCCAACGACGCGTCCCACAGGCTGCGCCAGAAGGGCGGGCGCGGCTCGTGCGAGAGCTTGGAACCGAGATTGTGTTTCCGTGCCAGCCAGAAGACCGGAATGATCAGGGCAAGGCCGGCGAGCGTGCCGGGGATGATGCCGGCAGCGAACATCGAGGTGGTCGGGGCGGCCGGAACCAGCACGCTGTAGATGATCAGCGCGACCGACGGCGGGATCAGGATGTCGGTGGCCGCCGCGGCGGCGATGACGCTGGCGATGTAGGGGCGGGGATAGCCGGCGCGGATCATGCTGGGGGCCATGACGCCGCAGACCGCCGCGGCGATGGCCGGACCGGACCCCGAAATGCCGCCCATCATCATCGCCACCACGACGGCGATGACCGCCAGCGCTCCCTTGCCCTGGCCGACGATGGCGGTGGCGAAGCGCACCAGCTTCTGCGCCACGCCCGACCGGTCGAAGATGGTGCCGGCCAGTACGAACATCGGGATGGTCAGCAGCGGATATTTGGCGATGCCGGTATAGACGCTGGTCGGCACCGAGATGACGCCGAGATGGGCGAAGGCGATGGCGGCGGTGCCGGCCAGCCCGAGGGCGGCGGCGATCGGCACGCCCAGCACCATCATCACCAGGAAAGAGCCGAAGAGCAGGGTGGTGATCACGGCTCGCCCTCCGGGATATGTCCGGTCTCAAGCGGCTCCGTGCCCTTGTGGATGCGCACCATGCGGCCGACGGTGCGGGCCAGCACCACGAACGACAGGACCGGCAGGCAGATCGTGTAGATCCATTGCGGCAGACCCAGCGCCGGCGAGGTCACCTCGAACCGGTAATCGTCCCAGGTGGCCCAGGCGCCGTAAACCGTCAGCAGCCCGTACATCAGCGCGACGCAGGCCATGGCGAACTGCTCGGCCCGGCGGCGGTTGACGGGCGACATCTTGTCGGTGACGAAGGTGATGCGGATATGCCGGTCCTTGACCACCGCGGCCGACGCGCCGAGAAAGGTCAGGATGACCATCAGCGCAATCGAATACTCCTCGGTGAAGGCGAAGGAAACGTCGGTCAGGTAGCGCACCACGACGTTGGCGAAGGTGATCAGGGCCACCGCCGCCATGGTGATGGCGACCAGCACTTCTTCGATGCCCAGGGGGACGCGGGGTTTCGGCACCGGCCGGACGACGGTGGGGTCGTGATCGCTCATATTGCCAGGGTCCAGATAAAGGGAGCGGGATTATTCCCTTCACCGGGCAATCAATGCAAGAAACGATCTCCCGCCCGGATTACTCCGCCGGCATGCCGGCCATCCCCTCTTCGCAGAGCGTCTCTTTTGACAGCGGGATCCGCAGGGTGAAGACGCTGCCCTCGCCCAGCCGGCTGTCCACCGTCACGGTTCCGCCATGCAGTGCTGCGATGCGGCGGACCATGTTCAGCCCGACACCGCTCCCCGCCGCCGTCCCGGTGTTGGACGCGCGGAAGAAGCGGTCGAACACCCGGTTCCGCTCGCTGTCCGGAATGCCGATGCCCTGGTCGGCAACGGACAGCGCCAGCCACGGTCCATCCGCCTCTTCCTCTTCCCGGACCCGCAGCCCGACCGGCGTGCCGGAGGGGGAGTATTTCAGCGCGTTGTTCAGCAGGTTGTGGACGCACAACTCCAGCATCGGACCGTCGCCCACCACCCAGTGCGGGCAGCCGTCCAGATCCAGTTCGATGCGTCGGCCGGGTGCGGCGTCGCCCTGGGCCGAGGCGGCGGCGCGCAGCAGGGCCGGCAAGGCCAGCCGGTCCCGGCGCAACGCAAAGGCGGGATCGTTCAGCCGGTCGTCGGCAAGGCAGGTTTCCAAGATGTTGATCTGCCGGCGCACGGCGCGTCGGATCTTCTCAAGCCGCGGCAGCATGCCGGGGGCCTTCACCTCCGCATCCATCAGCAGAAGCTGGGCCGCCCCATCGATGATGGCGAGCGGCGTCTTGAACTCGTGCGCCGCCATCGACAGGAAGCCGTTCAGCGCCCGCTTCGCCTCCTGCTCCGCCATCAGCCGCTCTTCCGCCTCCAGCCGGGCGAGGTCGAGGCGGCGCACGGTGTCCTCCAGCCTCATCTCGGCCCGGCGGCGGTGGGTGACGTCGCGCAGCATCAGCAGGCAGCCGACCTCGCGCCCGCCGCTGCCCGCCGTCAGCGGCACCCAGGTCACCTCGAAGCTGCGCGGAGAGCCGCCGCAGTCCAGCGTCAGCGGACCCGGTACAGTCGCCGGCATGGCGCCGACCATGGTGGACAGGGCGGACAGCCCGGGCAGGTCGGCAAGCCGCCGTCCGATGGCGGCATGATCGCCGGCAAGCGCCTGTGCCGCCGGATTGGCTTCCACCACGGTGCCGTCGCCGTCCAGCACCAGCACCGGATCCGGCACCGCGTCCAGCAGCGCATCGCGGGCCACCGGCAACAGCTCGAAAAGGCGACGCCGGGTGATCAACCAATAGAAAATCCCGTCCATCATCAGGAAGCTGAAGGCGGTGGGGTCCAGGTCGAACAGGGTCAGGTTGCCGAAGACGTAACCGGCATTGGCGGCCCACGGGACGGCCATCACCACCAGGAAACCCAGGTAATGGGTGCGGTAGGCCGGCGTCGCCCGGTGGATGCCGCTGGCGGTGACGACGATGCTCATCACCATGAAGGCATAGATGTAGATGGTGACGGCGTAAAAAAGCAACCCATGGCTGTAGACCAGGGCGGCGCCCGGCTCCGCGCTGATCGGCTGGATGGCGGTGTAGAACAGGTGGTGGACGTCGTTGGTCAGGGCCACCGCCCAGGTCGCCAATCCGATCGTCACCAGCACCAGCCGCCAGCGTGCCGGCAGCTCCCCCCTGGTGTAGGACCAGAGGAAGAACGCCCACAGGCTCGGTGTGCAGACAATGCCCAACCACGCCATTTCCGCCCACAACAGCTTGTCGGCTGGCGCCGGCACCATGCTCTCGACGGCGACGGCCGTCGACCACCAGGCGGCTGACAACTGCATCAGCACGAAATCGGTGCGGCCGGGGAAAGCGGGAAGGGTCCAACTGCGCGCTGCGATCCACAATGTGGCGACGACCGCGGCCAGAAGCAGGGCTGACGGAAGGGTCATCGCGGAGCGTGCATGGGTCGGGGCTTCGGCCGTGGTCGTTGCGGCAGATGGGAAGTGCAGAGAATGAACCTTTCCGCCGAAGCTGCGCAAGCTTCTCCGCCAAAAAGGAAAAGCGCGCCGCAATCGGCGCGCTTTCCCAGCCGGGCTGTTTGCCCGGACCTCACCGGATCGTGGAGCCGGTCACTCCTTATTCCTTGTTGCCGCCACTGTTGCCGCCGCCACCGTGGCTGTGCTCGCCACCCTTCTTGCCGGCCTCGGACGCACGTTCGGGATCGTTCTTGAAGCTGCCGCCCGACACCTGGCCGCCCTTGTGGCCGGCTTCGGCCGCGCGCTCCGGATCGTTCTTGAAGTTGCCGCCGGAGTGCTGGCCGCCTGCGCTGCGCCCTTCGTTCTGGTTCGCCATGATGTGTTCTCCATCCTGTGTGATGATCGAAAGGTCGTCACCGTGCGGAACCGCAACGGTGCAGATCAGAACAGGGCGTCGGTGGGATGGTCGCGCCGCCCCCGCCATCGGTTCAGTGCGGCCTTACCGGAAGTGGCAAGCCCCAGCCGGTTGCGGATTCGGACGTAGGGGCCGATAAGGTAAGCCTGCTCTGACATGGAACGGGGACGGCGGGTGTGAGTGATCGGGAGCGGTTCTCCGAGGTGGGGCAGGGCGACGCGGCGCTGCTGCGCAGCCGGGCGATTCCCTCGCTGTTCGAGGCGCTGGAAACCCAGTCCGAAGGAACTGTGGCGGTCGACCGCCACGCCCGGGTCGTGTGGATCAACGAGAAATACGCCCGGATGCTCGGTATCTCCGACCCCGCCGAGGCCATCGGCCGCGAGGTGGAGGAGATCATTCCCCATTCGCAGATGCGCCAGATCCTGGCGACCGGCCAGCCGATCCTTCTCGACCTGATGCTGTTCGGGACCCAGCGGCTGGTGGTCTCGCGCTTTCCGCTGACCGACGATGCCGGCACGGTGATCGGCGCCGTCGGCTTCGTTCTCTACGACAGCCTGCACCGGCTGAAACCCCTGCTGGCCGAATTGTCGCGGCTGGAGGCGGAACTGGCGGCGACCAAGCGCCGGCTCGACGAGGGGCGGCAGCCGCGTTACACGCTGCAAAGCTATGTCGGCGACAGCCCGGTCTGCCTGGAGGTCAAGCGCAAGGCCCGTCTCGCCGCCCGCACGGATGCACCGATACTGCTGCTGGGGGAGACCGGCACGGGAAAGGAACTGATCGCGCAGGCCATCCATGGCCTGTCGGCGCGCAGCGGACGGTCCTTCGTCGGCGTCAACGTGGCGGCGATCCCCGAAACGCTGCTGGAGGCGGAGTTCTTCGGCGCGGTGCCCGGCGCCTATACCGGGCTGGACCGCCGCGGGCGCGAGGGGCGCTTCAAGACCGCCGACGGCGGCACGCTCTTCCTGGACGAGATCGGCGACATGCCACTGGGGCTCCAGGCCAAGCTGCTGCGCGCCCTGCAGGAGCAGGAGATCGAGCCTCTGGGCTCCGACCGGCCGGTGAAGGTGGATGTGCGGGTGATCGCGGCGACCAACGTCGATCTGGAACGGCGGATCCGCGACGGCCGCTTCCGCTCCGACCTCTATTACCGTCTGAATGTGCTGCCGATCCGCCTGCCGGCCCTGGCGGAAATGGGCGGCGGCCTGGAGGCCATCGCCGAATCCATCCTGCAGGAGATCGCCGCCCGCACCGGACTTCCCCTGCGCGGCCTGACCCCGGAGGCGGTCGAGACCCTGGGCCGACATCGCTGGCCGGGCAACGTGCGCGAACTGCGCAACGTGCTGGAGCGTGCCTGCCTGCTGACCGACAACCGCCGCCTGACCGCCGCCGACCTTGCGGAGGCCTTGCCGGATCTGGGTGAGGCCGCTCCGCTTGAACGTCCTTCCGTGCCGACCGGCACGGCAGTCCGGGCGGAACCGCAAGCGCTGCCTCTGCCGGACTATGACCGGGCCTTCGACGAGTTCGAGCGCGGACTGCTCGGCCGGGCGCTCGCGGCCAGCGGCGGCCGTGCGGTGGAGGCGGCACAGGCGCTCGGCATCTCCCGCGCCGCCTTCTACAAGAAGCTCGCCCGTCTGGGGATGCGCGCCGGCGGGTGAGGCCGGCGCGCATTCAGTTCAGACAGGTCAAATCACACCGGCAACTGCTTCATCGCCGCGACGGCGGTCATCACGCCGCGGATCTCGGCCAGGCCGCGCAGGCGGCCGATCATCGGGTAGCCGGGGTGGGTCGGCTTGCCGACGTCGTCCAGCAGCTCGTGGCCATGGTCGGGGCGGAAGGGCAGGCGCCAGTTGTCGTTGCCGGCGTCCTGGCGGCGCTTCTGTTCCTCCAGCAGGGTGGTGACGACCGACACCATGTCGACGTCGCCGCCCAGATGGTCGGCTTCCTCGAAGGATTCCGTCCGGATCCTTGGCGACGTTGCGCAGATGGACGAAGTGGATGTCCTCGACGAAGCGCTTCGCCATCGCCGGCACGTTGTTCGTCTGTCCGGCCCCCAGCGAGCCGGTGCAGAAGGTCAGGCCGTTGTTGGGCGACTTCACCGCATTGATCAGGTGGTCGAGGTCGTCCTCGGTGCTGACGATGCGGGGCAGGCCGAACAGCGGGCGGGGCGGGTCATCGGGGTGGATCGCCATGCGGATGCCGACCTCTTCCGCGGTCGGGATCACCTCGCGCAGGAAGCGGGCCAGCGTCTCGCGCAGGCCGTCGGCGCTCATGCCGTTGAAGCGCGCGATCATCTTGCGCAGGCCGGGGATGTCGTAGCGGTCGTACGCACCCGGCAGGCCGGCCATGATGTTGGTCAGCAGCTTGGCGCGGTCGCTTTCCGACGAGCGGTCGAACCATTCCTTGGCCTTGGCGAGAACCTCCGGAGAATGGTCCTCCTCGGCACCCGGACGCTCCAGCATATAGACGTCGAAGGCGGCATGTTCATGGGCGTTGAAGCGCAGCGAGGTGCCGCCGCCCGGCAGGGCCGCCGCCAGTTCCGTCCGCGTCCAGTCCAGCACCGGCATGAAGTTGTAGCAGATGGTCGTCACGCCGCAGGCGGCGAGGTTGCGCATCGACTGACGGTAATTGTCGAACAGTTCGGTCAGGTCGCCTTCGCCGATCTTGATCGCCTCATGCACCGGCAGGCTTTCCGTGACCGTCCAGCTGAGGCCGAGTTCCTTGTCGGACTCGATCATCGCCTTGCGTTTCTGGATTTCCTCCACCGACCAGACGACGCCGTAGGGGATGTGGTGCAGGGCGGTGACCACGCCGGTGGCGCCGGCTTGGCGGATGTGGTTCAGCTTGATCGCGTCTTCGGGACCGAACCAGCGCCAGGATTGTTCCATGGCTGCGAACTCCTTGGATAGAGAGGGGGCTTTGGAAATCTGGAAAAATCAGCGGAAAAGCAGGCTCGGCAGCCACAGAGACAGGGCCGGGATGTAGGAGACCAGGAACAGGATCAGGATGTTGCAGAGGAGGAAGGGCCAGATCGCCTTGGTGATGGCCCCCAGCGAGATCTTCGCGATGTTCGCCGCAACGAACAGGCAGACGCCGACCGGCGGGGTGGTCAGGCCGATCATCAGGTTCAGCACGGCGAAGGTGGCGAAATGGATCGGGTCGATGCCGACCTGGGTCGCCACCGCCAGCAGCGGCGGGAACAGGATGATCAGCGCCGCAATCGTCTCCATGAAGGTGCCGACGATCAGCAGCAGGATGTTGATCAGCAGGATGATCAGATACTTGTTGGTGGTCAGCGCCAGCATCGAGGCGGCGATGGCCTGCGGGATCTGCTCGCTGGTCAGGATCCAGCCGAAGACGTTGGCGAGGCCGACCAGCAGGATCAGCCCGCCCGCCCCGATGGCGCTTTCCAGCAGGATACCGGGCAGCTGGCGCAGCTTGAAACCCTTGTAGACGAACAGACCGATGACGAAGGCGTAGAGAGCCGCGACGATGGAGGCCTCGGTCGGGGTGAAATAGCCGCCGACGATGCCGAACAGGATGATCGCCGTCATCAGCAGCGCCCAGAAGGCGCCGCGGCTGGCGCGGACCAGCGCGCCGAAACCCTGCCACGGCTCACGCGGGTAATTGCGAACCCGCGCCAGGATCCAGACCGTCAGCATCATGCCGAGGCCGAGCAGCACACCAGGGATGGCGCCGGCCATGAACATCTTGCCGACCGACAGGCCGGTCAGGGTGCCGACGATGATCATCGGCACGCTGGGCGGGATGATCGGGCCGACGGTGGAGGCGGCGGCGGTCACGGCGGCGGCGAAGGGGGCGTCATAGCCGGACTTGCGCATCGCCGGGATCATCACGGCGCCGATGGAAGCGGTTTCCGCCACCGCGGTACCGGAGATACCGGCGAACACCATCGATCCGGTGACGTTGGCGAGGCCAAGGCCGCCGCGGATATGGCCGACCAGCCGGTTGCTGAACAGCACGATCTGGTCGGTGATGCCGCCGCCGTTCATCAGGTTGCCGGCCAGCACGAAGCCGGGGATGCAGAGCAGGACGAAGCTGTCCATGCCCGCATACATGAACTGCGGGACCACGGCGAGGTCGATGTCGCTGCCGACCAGATAGACCGCCGACGCGCCGCCCAGGGCGATGCCCACCGGCGCGCCCAGGATCAGCAGGACGGCGAAGGTGACGAACAATGCGGTGACCATCAGACGGTTTCCCCATGGCTGGGCGGCGCGGAGTCGCGCCCAAGCCCGGCCAGCCGGGCAATCGAGAAGAAGGCAAGCGAGACCGGGATGATCAGCGTCACGACATAGACCCAGATCATCGGGACGTTGATGGACCGTGCCCGCTCACCCAGGCTGCCGACGACATAGTCCCAGGCACCGGGGATGATCGCGACGGCGAAGACCAGGATGGCCACGTCGACCAGCCGGGCGACGGCCCATTGCATCGGCTTGGGCAGCAGCAGGATGAACATGTCGACGTTCACCAGCTCGCCGCGCAACAGCGCGAGGCCACAGGAGAAGGCGACGAGATGGACCAGCGCGAAGCGGGCCACCTCCTCGGTCCAGGGAGGCGAGGGAAAGCCGGGAATGCGGCCCAACACTTGGATGGTCACCACGACGATAAGGACGCCGATGGCCGCCAGGGTTCCCCAACGGCAAAGGGCGGAGACGGCCGACACCAGGGCGGCAAAGGCGTTGCGCATGGAAGGACTCTTGCGGTTCGGGAGAAGACGGGCGCCCTCTCCCGGGACGGGAGAGGGCCTTGTCTGCCGCTCACTTCACCGCGAGGATTTCGTCGTAGATCGGCTTGATCTCCGGCGACAGCGCCGCGACGACGGCCGGACGGCCCTTCTCGGCGAAGGCGGCCTTGTCGACGGCGATGAACTCCATGCCCTTGGCCTTCAGGTCGGCGGCCAGCTTGGCCTCGTCCTCGATGAACAGCTTGCGCTCGGCGGCTTGGGCAGCCTTGGCGGCCTCCATGATGGCGGCGCGCTGTTCGGCCGGCAACTTGTTCAGCTTCTTCGAGCCGCCGACCAGATAAATCCAGCTGATGACGTGCTCCGTCTGGTTCACGTATTTCTGGACCTCGTAGAAGCTCGCCGACTTGATCAACGCCAACGGGTTCTCCTGCGCCTCGATGGTGTCGTTCTGCAGACCGGTGAACACCTCCGAGAAGGCCATCGGCGTCGGCTTGGCACCCAGCCCCTGCCAGAAGGACACGAACAGCGGCACGTTGGGGACGCGCATCTTCAGGCCGTTCAGATCGTCCGGCGACTTGATCGGGCGCTTGCTGGTCAGGTTGCGCGGGCCGCGGGCGAAGTAGGTCAGCGGGACCAGCTGGGTCTTCTGCTCGATGGCGTCGGCGATCTTCTTGCCCGGCTCGCCGGTGACGACCTTGTCGAGGTGATCGAGATCGCGGATGGCGTAGGGAACGGCCAGCAGTGCGGCGGCCGGCGCCCAGTTCTGCAGGGACTCGCCGGTGATGGTGAAGTCGATGGTGCCGAGCTGGATGCCCTTGATCAGGTCGGTTTCCTTGCCGAGCTGCTCGTTGGGGAACACCTTGACCTCGACCGCGCCGTTGGTGCGCTTGGCGACTTCCTCGGCGAAGACCAGCGAGGCCTTGTGCCAGACATTCTCCTCGTTGGCGAGGTGGCCGAGCTTCAGCGTCGTCTTGGCCTGGGCGCGGACGATGGCCGGGGCGGCGATCCCGCCCAGCAGCGTCGCACCGGCGGCGATGCCGGCGCCGAGGCCGATGCTCTTGGCCAGCGTGCGGCGCGAGATCGGGGTCTTGCTGTTCATCCTGGTGTCCCTCCATTTTGGGCGGATCGGGTCCGCCGTTGCTTCGATTGGTGGCTGCCCTCGGGCACGCGATCAGCTTTCGAAGTCGAGCTGAACCTTGATGGTGCTGGACGGGTCGGTCTCGATCAGCGAGAAGGCGCTCGCCGCATCGGCGATCGGGAAAACCTGGGTGATCATCGCCGCCGGCTTCAGCTTGCCGCTCTCCAGCCATTCGATGACCTGCGGCAGCAGGCGGCGGTTCAGGCGCGAGCCGACCAGCGTCAGCTCCTTCTTCACGATCTCCTGCTGGCTGATGTTGCAGGGGGCGGGAGAGAAGCCGAGCAGGCCGATGCGCGCCGCCGGGCTGGCGAGGCGGCAGGCCTCCTCCAGCAGGGCAGGCACGCCGGCGCCGTCGATCACCACCGTGGGGCCGAGCCCGTCATTCTCGTCGCGCACCGCATCGGGAACCGACACCCGCGACGAGTTGAGGACGACATCGGCGCCGAACTCCTTCGCCCGCTCCAGCCGCTTGTCGTCGAGGTCGGCGACGATGCAGCGGGCGCCGTGCAGTTTGGCGACCTGCACAATCGTCAGCCCGACCGTGCCGGCGCCATAGACCAGCAGCGTGTCGTCGGCGGCGATGCCGGTGCGCGACAGCACATTGGCGGCGATGGACAGAGGCTCCGCCAGCGCGGCGATCGAGATCGGCAGGTCGGACCGCACCTTGACCGCATTGGCGGCCGGCACAACGACATGGTTGCGGAAACCGCCGTCGCGGTGGACGCCGAACACCTCCAGATTGGCGCAGACATTTGTGCGCCCGGCCCGGCAGGCATAGCAGCGGCCACAGGACACCACCGGATCCACCACCACATGGTCGCCGGCAACGACGTTGGTCACGCCATCGCCGACCGCCTCGACCGTGCCGGCGAACTCGTGGCCGATCACGCGCGGATAGACCGCGAAGGGGTTGGAGCCGTGGTAGATGTGCAGGTCCGACCCGCAGATGCCGGCACGCTGGACGCGCACCAGCACCTCGCCGGCCTTGACCGGCCCTGCAGACGGGGTGTTCTCGGGACGGAGCGCCAGCACATGCGGCTTTTCAACGGTCAGGGCAACCACGGGACTACTCCCTACTGAAGAGAAAGCGGTGAAACGGGATCAGGCAGACGCGGCCACGACGGCGCGGGCGCCTTCGGCGAACAGGCGCTTGAGCGCGACGGTGACCGGGGCGGTGAAGCGCTGGTCGCGCGGCAGATCCTCGCCGAACACAGCGGTCAGCCCGAGCAGCGCCTCGGCCAGCCGGTCGGGATCGCCGGCCGTGGCGGCTGCGATCTCCGCCAGCTTGGCAGCCAGCGGATCGCGCACGTCGATGGGCTGTCCCTTCTCGTCGGAGCCGGCGACGTAGCGCATCCAGGCGGCGACGGCCAAGGCCAGCCGGTCGATGGGCAAGCCGGCGGCAAGCCGGTCGCGGATCGGGTTCAACAGCCGCTGCGGCAGCTTCTGCGTGCCGTCCATGGCGATCTGCCAAGTGCGGTGGCGCAGCGCCGGATTGCGGAAGCGGGCGATCAGCGCGTCCTTGTACTGCTCCATATCCGCACCGGGCGGCATGTGGAGCGTCGGCCCCGTCTCGCGGTCCATCAGGTTGCGGACCAGCGTGGCGAAGGCGGAATCGGCCATGGTGTCCGACACCGTCTCGTAGCCCGCCAGATAGCCGAGATAGGCGATGGTGGAGTGGCTGCCGTTCAGCAGCCGCAGCTTCATCGTCTCATAGGGATGGACATCGGCGACCAGTTCCACCCCGACCGTCTCCCAGGCCGGCCGGCCGGCGGGGAAGCGGTCCTCGACCACCCATTGGGTGAAGGGCTCCGTCACCACCGGCCAGGCATCCTGCACACCGAGCGCCTGCGAGACGCGGGCGCGGTCGGCCTCGGTGGTGGCGGGGACGATGCGGTCGACCATGCTGTTCGGACAGGCGACGGTCTCGGCCACCCAGGCGCCAAAGGCCGGGTCACGCAGTTCCGCGAAACGGCGCAGGATGCGGGCGACGGTGTCGCCGTTGCTCGGCAGGTTGTCGCAGCTCAGCACGGTGAAGGGCGCCAGCCCGGCAGCGCGGCGGCGGGCCAGCGCCTCGGCCAGGAAACCGATGGCGGTGCGCGGCTTGTCCGGGTTGTCCAGGTCGTGGCGGATGTCGGGATGGCTCTCGTTCAGCGCGCCGGTGGCCGGATCGTGGCAATAGCCCTTCTCGGTCACCGTCAGGGTGACGATGCGCACCGACGGGCGGCACATCCGCTCCAGCACCGCTTCCGGGTCCTCATGCGCGACCAGCAGGTCCAGCAGGCAGCCGATCACCCGAAGCCGCTCCCCCTCCGCATCGCGCACCGCGACGGTGTAGAGCCCGTCCTGCGGTTCCAGCGCGTCGCGGGTGTCGGGGCTGCGCAGGCTGACGCCGGCGATACCCCAGGGCCCGAACTGCCGTTCAAGCAGGGCGTCGGTGTAGGCCGCCTGATGGGCGCGCTGGAAGGCACCGACGCCGAGATGGACGATCCCGATGTCGAGGCCGTTGCGGTCGTAGCCGGGCCGGGCCACCGTCGCCGGCAGGGCGGACAGGCCGGAGGCGCCGAGGCGCCGCGACGGGGCGCCGGACGGAGGGACGGTGGACGCAGGCGATTGCATGGAGAGCATTTCCTTCCAGGCGAGCGGTTGGCTCACATTCTTGTATGGTAGTATGTCAAGAAGCGCAGAGAAGGGCAACCCGGATTGTCATCCTGTCGAACCATATAGCCCTGCTACTGCCGTCCTCCCTTGCGGCCAGCACTGGACAGGCGGCGGCGGTCAGCGCAGGGCGGCAACCCGTGACCGGCCGCTGTTTCTGGAGGCGGTCTTCGCTGCCGGCGGGGCTCCGGCCTCCTCAAGGGTGAACAGGTCGGGGAACTTACCTTCCAGTTCGGGCAGCGAGGTCAGGATCTCGCGCAGATGCAATCCCATCGCCGCCTCCGCCTTGATCGGGTCGCGAGCGACGATCGCCTCCAGCACCGCCTGATGCTGCGAGATCAGGCGGCGGATCGGCGTGGCATAGGGAACGCTGAGATAGCGGACGCGGTCCATCTGCGCCTTCGTCTCCTCGACGATGCGCCAGGCATAGTCGCACTCCGCCCCGATGGCGATGGCGCGGTGAAAGGCTTCGTCCAGTTCCAGGAAGCGCACCGGCACCGGTTCGTCGGCGATGTCCCACTGGGCCTTCAGATTGTCGCGCAGCTCGGCGATGCCGGCCGGCGTGATGGTCTCGCAGGCCTTGCGCACCACGGCGGTCTCCACCGCCTCGCGCACGAAGCGCGCGTCCAGCACCTGCTTGACCGAGATTTTGACGACGAAGCTGCCGCGTTGCGGCCGGATGGTGAGGAGGCCGGCTTCGCTCAGCTTGATGAAGGCCTCGCGCACCGGCTGGCGGCTGACGCCGAGCTGGTCGGCGATCTCCTGCTCGGACAGGGCTTGGCCGGGGCGGAACTGCATCGTCACGATGGCTTGGCGCAGCACCCGGTACACGCGCCGCGCGATCGGCTCGCCGGATTCCACGTCGATCTTGTTCAGCATCGGCACGTCATGGTTTATGGCGCCTCGAAACCTGCCCGAAGGGCCGGAGCGGATGACTGGTCTATCAGGATACTACCATACCAAGCGGTCGGCAAGAGTATTTCCCGCCAAACCCTCTTGGCCCAAGGCGGGTTTCTCAACGAAAGCTCACCCGGATCAAAGAGACCCCTCCAGAGTTCCACAAACAAACTGCCGGCCAGTACCGACGGAAATTATGGGAACCCCGTTCAGGATCATGATGTTGGCAGTGCATCCTTGAACGGGGCAGGCATGGACAGTGGACCTATGCCGCCGGACGCTTGCCGCGGCCGACGATCTGGGTCGGATTGACGAAGCGCAGGGCGACGATCAGCCAGACCAGCGTGGTCACCATATAGATGACCGCCATGGCGTCGATCGACTGCACCGCCCGGACGCCGGAGGCGAACACAGCGTAGTAGAGCGCCACCACCAGGGTCTGGCTGCCGGGCCCGGAGACCAGGAAGGTCAGCTCGAACATGCCGATGGTGCGGACCAGCACCAGAAGCAGCGCCGCCAGCACACCCGGCATCAGCATCGGCACCAGCACATGGACGAACATCTGGAAGATGTTGGCGCCGAAGACGCGGGCCGCCGCCTCGGTGCGCGGGTCGATCTGTTCGATGAAGGGGATCATCACCAGCACCACGAAGGGCACGGTGGGCACCAGATTGGCCAGGATGACGCCGGTCAGCGTGCCGCCCAGCCCCGCCTTGTACAGCACCGTCGCCAGCGGGATGCCGTAGGTGATGGGCGGAACCAGCAGGGGCAGCAGCAGCAACAGCATCACCGCCCGCTTGGCCGGAAACTCGCGCCGCGCCAGCGCATAGGCGGCCGGGACACCGAGCAGGCCAGACAGCAGGACCACCGCCCCGACCGCCTGGAAAGTGACCCACAGCACGTCGCCCAGCTGGAACTCGTCCCAGGCGGCGAAGTACCAGCGGGTGGTGAAGCCCGCCGGCAGCCAGGTGCCGAGCCAGCGGGTTCCGAAGGAGGAGGTCACCACCGAGGCGATCAGCCCCATCAGATTGATCAGAAACAGCCCGATCACCGCCCAGACGGCGAAGACCCACAGGCGGGACATGATGGATTTCTGCATTGCCGCCTCTCCTCAGCCTTTGGCGCCCGCGGCGGGGCCGCGGTAGAACAGCGAGCGGCAGCCGAGAACCGCGACGACCACCAGCAATTGGACCGCCCCCATGATCATCGCGATGGCCGAGGCCATGGAGTAGTCGTACTCCTCGAACGCGGCCTGATAGGCGGCGATGGAGATGACGCGCGTGGCGCCGGCCGGATCGCCGACCAGCACCGCCGACGGCAGCACCGAATAGGCCTGGACGAAGGACAGACAGAAGGTGATGGCGAGGCCGGGGATCAGCAGCGGCAGGAAGACCTCGCGGAAGCGGGCGGCCGGGCCGGCACCCAGCGTCGCCGCCGCATTCTCCAGCGACGGATCGATGCCGGTGACGTAGGACAGCGTCAGCAGGAAGGTGAAGGGGAAGCCGGTCAGCACCAGCGAGATGAAGACGCCCCAATAGCCGTTCAACACGGAGATCGGGGTGGACAGCAGCCCGGCCGCCATCAGGGCGCGGTTGAACCAGCCCTGCGGCCCGAAATAGAACAGCATGCCTTCGGCCACCAGAACGGTGCCGAGCGTGATCGGCAGCACCAGCAGGGTGGTCAGCAGACGCTGGCGCCGCATCAGCCGGACGCGGAAGGCGATGGGGATGGCGATCAGCAGGTTCAGCAGCGTCACCGGGAAAGCCAGACGCAGCGTCTTGAAGATGGTGCCGTAAAGGAAAGGATCGCTGAAGAACCGGGCATAATTGCCGAACAGCGATCCGTCCTTGGGCTCGAAGGACAGCATCAGCCCGTAGAGGAACGGGTAGATGAACAGCCCCAGGATCAGCGCCACGCAGGGCAGCACCAGCAGGGTCGCCCCGTCGATGCCGCGGGCGGCCAATCGCTGGCGCAGGGTCGGCCCCTCGGCGCGGCCTTCCAGGACGGCGCTCATCGCGCGTCTCCGAACACCAGCACGCGGCCGGCATCGGCGCCGAGCCGGACGGCGGCGCCCCGCTGCAACGGATAGGGGGAGGCGAAATGCAGCTCGGTGCCCGAAGCGGTGACGCCGACACCGTGGAAGCCGCGCCCGCGATACTCCACCGCCTCCACCCGCACCGGAATGCCGCTGTCGGTGCCGGTCGGCTCCAGATCATCGGGGCGGATCGCGGCGACTGCCGCCTTGCTGGCGGAAGCGGCACGCATCCGGCCGCGGATCACCGTGCCTTCGATGTTCAGCAGGGCGTCCTCGCCCTCCATCCCGACCAGTTCGCCGTTGACGCGGTTGCGGAACCCCATGAAGTCGGCGACATCGAGATGGGCGGGCAGGGCGTAAAGCTCCGCCGGTGTGCCGACCTGCCGGATGGCGCCGTCGCGCAGGACGACGATGCGGTCGGCCAGCGACAGCGCCTCTTCCTGGTCGTGGGTGACGTAGATGGTGGTGGAGCCGAGGGACTGGTGGATGCGGCGGATTTCCTGGCGCATCTCCAGCCGCAGCTTGGCGTCCAGGTTGGACAGCGGTTCGTCCATCAGCACCAGCGGCGGCTCGACCACGATGGCACGGGCGATGGCGACCCGCTGCTGCTGGCCGCCCGACAGCTGGCCCGGCAGCTTCTCCGCCTGCGATTCCAGCCGCACCGCCGCCAGGGCGGCATCGACCCGCTTCTCCAGTTCCGGCTTCGGCACGCTGCGCATGCGCAGGCCGAAACCGATGTTCTTGCGCACGGTCATGTGCGGGAACAGGGCGTAATTCTGGAAGACCATGCCGAAGCCGCGCTCTTCGGGCCGCAGCACGTCGACCCGCCGGTCGTCGAGCATGATGCGCCCGCCGCTGACCGGCAGCAGGCCGGCGATGCAGTTCAGCGCGGTCGTCTTGCCGCATCCCGACGGGCCGAGCAGGGCGATGAACTCGCCCCGTTCGATGGTGAGGTCCAGCCCTTTCAGCGCCGTGAAGGCGTCGAACTCCCGCCTCACTCCCTGAAGGTGCAGTTGCTTGAAGGTGGTGGCTCCGACGGTCATTCCGGGGTCCTGTGGCTGGATGGGGCGCTGTCTTCGGAGGGGCCCGCCGCCCGCTGCCGGGCGGAGGACCCCTCCGTTTCACGTCGTCGGCTGGAGCGCCGTCATTTGCCCTTGCGCCCGCCGATCTCCTCGTCCCAGCGGCGGAAGGCCTGCACCAGCTTGTCGGCGGCGAGCGGCAGTTCGATGGGGTGGTCGGCGATCAGCTTGTCATAGGATGGGCGGCCGAACTCGGCGATGGCGTCCTGGCTCTCCTTCGGCGCCATGGCGAGCGTCACGCCCTTCACCGCCGGGCCCGGATAGAAATAGCCCTCGTCATAGGTGTAGGCCTGCTGCGCCGGGGTCAGCAGATGGTTCATCAGGTCCAGGAGGACGGCGAGCTTTTCCGCCGACACGCCCTTGGGGATGCACATGTAATGGGCGTCGGCGACCCAGCGGAAATTCTCCACCGCGAAGACCTCGGCCGACTTCGGCACCACGCCGAGCACCCGCGGGTTGATGTCCCAGCCGGTGGTCGACACGATGATGTCGAGCGATCCTTCGCCCAGCGCCTTCATGGTCGGCGTGGTGCCGCCCGGATAGGCCTCGATGGTCTCGCCCAGCTCGCGCAGATAGGCCCAGGTCTTTTCCCAGCCGTTGACCGGATGCCTCGGGATCCTTGTCGCCCAGGATGTAGGGCAGCCCCATCAGGAAGGTGCGGCCAGGACCGGAGTTGGCCGGGCGGGCATAGGCGAAGCGCTTCGGATTGGCCTTCGCCCAGGCCAGCAGTTCCGCGGCCGTCTTCGGCACCTGCTTCACCCGTTCCGGCGCATATTCGAACAGCGGGCCCGACGGGTAGTAGGTGACGACCACGCCCTGGCCTTCGGCGAGACCCTGCATGCGGGCGGCCGGCTCCGGATCAGATATCGGACAGTTTCGGCAGGTCGCCGGCGCGGTCCGGCAGCAGATTGACCCACAGCTTCTGGTCGATGCCGGCGGACAGCACGTCGGTGCCGGTCAGGACCAGATCGATGTCGACCCGGTTGGCGTCCTGCTGCGCCTTCAGCTTGCCGGGGAGTTCCGGCGCCGGCGCCTTGGAGAAGACGATGCGCGAAGCCCAGTCGGGCTTGGCCTTGCGGTAATTCTCGATGGCCTTCTGGGTCAGCGCCAGATTGCCGGCGACGTCCACCACATTCAGCGTGACCGGGCTCGCCGGCTTCGGCAGGGCTGCGAACACCGGCCGGCCGGTCGCCAGGAGTCCGGCGGTCCCGGCGGACGCCGCGAGGAAGCCGCGTCGTGAAATCCCGTGGTCGATCATAGGTTTCCTCCCGTTTGTGCGTGTTTTGAAATTGCGGTGGTTCGAGCTGCGGCGGACATACTGAAGCGGCCGGGAAGCCATGGTTGGCGGCCTGACGGAACCGGTCGGAGAGCAGGATCGCGGAAGATGCGGATAATTCGTTCCTATGCCAAATGCTAGTATGGTAGTCCCGGCTCCGCAAGCGGAAACTCGTATGGTAGTAGCTTGTCGTGTCGTGTAGGGCGGGGGAGCGCGCAAGCCCTTGTCCGATGACCGTTGACTGTCTTTGCCTCCTGCACTGGACTGTCGCCACAATGTCAAGCTGTGGAAACGACCGCAGGTCGACGTATGAGCGTTCCAAATTCATCTGCCGATATGCTATGGCTTGATATCGGTTGAGGTCCTGTCTCGCTTCGATAACAGAACCTCAAATCCAGAAGGTTTGTCGGTGGAGAATTTTAAAGAGAGGTCGAGGATATTTTGATAAAATCGAAAAGATATAAATAAAACATGAGAATATTTCTGTTTCTTATTTAAAATATCCCAAAAATTAAGATAACTAATTTTCGCGAGGGTGATATCATATTTTTCCGCGCGCTCCATATTTAATTGATAGAGCAGGGGGAATCTTGATGGTTTGGATGGGATAGAATGACAACGATACCGAAATTATTCCAAGAAAAAATAGATGGCTCCCTTGGAAAACTGAAGGCCATACTGAAAGAGTAGAGCTAAAAATTCTTTTCTTCACGGAAAACAAATTCTTGTTTCCCAGTGATTTTGACGAAGACTTTCGCGAACATTATTATAAATTAGAAATTTCCAGTGATGGATCAATCTTTGATGATCAAAAATTTGATTTCGATGTCGTAATTCTGTGCGGACATCTAAAGAGCGAAGAGATATTTTCCTGGAAGTTGCAAAACATGCCAAGGCAGCCGTTTGTTGCGCTTTGGACATGGGACAATCATCATGAGCCCATCCTCAACAACCGGGCGGCTATGATCGCCGATGCGGTATTCCCTGCTCATTGGTTCGCGCATGAGGACATGGCAAATGCAGCCACCCTCATAGCGCCGCATCTTCCGCTTTGCATAACGCAATGGAGCAGTGTCTTCCTGGCTTCGATGGAAGAGAAGATCGTTTCCGCGGGGCGGTGCGATAAACTATATGGCGGTTTCTTCAATCATGCGGATGCAAAAGAGAGAAACGGATTGATCGCGTCATATCGGGATCGATATCCTGATGATCATGTGTTCACTCTCGGACTCGACAAAAGATATCTGCGTATTTCTCATTCAGCCAGGAACAGAGGCTGCTCGACTGGGCTTCCTACAAGGTCAGTGTAATTCTTCCATTGAAAAATGATATTTCACAACGGTTGTTCGATGCTCTGGCATGTGGTCTGATCCCCATCGTTCCACCTGAGTTTCCCGATCTTGATCTGGTAATTCCACACCATGATCAACACTCCTTGCCGATCGTCCGGATGGAAAACTATTCCGTCGACGGTATTGCGGATGCCCACACCCGCGCCTTGACGCTGTTCGACCGGGACGGCAAGCAAGGTGTGGTGCGCCGGCATCGGTTCGCTCGCGACAATCACGGATTGCGCAACAGAATAGATCGGCTGGTCAGTCTGTTCCGTCCGGGCACAGCGATCTCAAGAGTGTGGATCGACTTCGAGCGCGGAATCCACATATACTTGACATGATTTGGAACGGTTACTACAAGAAGCAGCATGTCTCTCGGTAAAAGGCATTCTATTATTGGGGCGAATGTACAGTCTTCGGGTCAGCAGGCTGCGTAATTTTCTTGGCGGCATGCTTCCAACCGACCTCCTGCACGCAGCATCGGCTTTTCCATGATCATTCTCCTGACGACCCCGGACCATCAATACACACTTCGCAGCATTGCCGAAGGCCAGTTCGGCGTGCCGGTTCCGGACATCAAAAGCCTGAGTTACGACCAGGTTCTTGCGGCATCCACCTTGCCGAGAGCCACCTATATTTTCGCGGATCTCGAGCGGCTTTCGACATCCCGCCTGAGACGGGCCGCCGACCTGTACCGGAAATTGCGCGATCTTGGCGTGCGCTGCTTGAACGACCCTGCCTGCGCGATGAGCCGTGTGGAGCTTCTGACCAATCTCAACGAAAAAACCGGCAATCCCATCGAGGTCCATCGGGCGGACATGCGTCCGAGGCCGTCGCGTTTTCCCGTCTTCCTGCGCCTTGAAGACGAGCATGAGATGCCGTCGGATACGCTCTACTACAGCCAAAGCGAACTCGACGAGGCTCTTGCCGTGCAACGCCGGGATGGGGTGCCTTTGCGCGGCCTTCTCGTTCTGGAAAAGGTCGATGCGACGTACAACGACACCCTGTGGGCCAAATGGGGCAGTTGGCGGATTGGCGAGCGGATCGTCGTGGAGCACATCGCCGTCGAAGACCGGTGGATGGTCAAATATGGCCGGCATGACTGTCTTACGGAAGGCATCGTCTTAGACGAATTCGATGCCGTATCGACCAATCGGTTCGAGCCTTTGCTCAAGCCGGCGTTCGAGATCGCCGGGATTGAGTATGGCCGCGCGGACCATGCCACCACACCGGATGGGACGGTGGTGTTCGAGATCAACACCAACCCGTTTCTCGGCAACTATGTGCCGGACCCCTGGCTGAAACGCCGTGACGCTCAAATGCTGGCGAGACGGCGTTGGAGCGAGGCGATGCAGGCGATCGACACGCCGTGCTGACTGCCGGTCGAGAATGCTTCCACTATGGACGGGCATTGCGGGGCCATGGCGAACCATGGCCCACAACTTCAACCTGTGTGCGCAAGGCAAATCAGGTTGAAAAACGGCGTTATCAAGAAAAAAGCGGCGAAGGGGGCGGCGGCGGCGGGGGCGGACCAAGAGGCGCAGCGGTTTCGATGGAGAAAGTCATGCTTTCCATTCCTACAGTTATAGGGCGATTTCAAACGAAGGCTGAGCGGAACCACCCTTCGAGGCAAAGATAATCATAGCTCCAGGCGTTCCCGTCAAGATTGTGTCTTTTGGATCGGGCGGAAATTTTGGCGGCGTTCTCGTCACGCAGGCATGTCCCAATCCGCAACGTCGGGCTTTACGGGGTGATGGATCATGTTGCTCCGGCCGAAGCCGTTCGGGTCCTCGGCAAAATAACGCGGACAGGAGGGGCGCCAGATCAGGGTGCCCGGTCGCAGGCATTCGTCCTGCGGGGTGTTCTCGTAATTGGTTCCGCGCCGGGATGGCGGACAGAGCGGCCCCTGCCCACCGATGTCTTCGACGGTGAAGCCACCGGCGAATGCGACGGTCGGCAGGGTGAACTCGTAATGGCCGCGCCAGCCGGCGATGGACATGATCAGCCCATAGGTCCGCGCGAAATGGCGGGACAGGCGCATGATCGGGTGAAACGCCCGGTGGACGTGGTCAGGACTGACCGACCCCGGCATCGCTGCCGACTGCCAATAGTACCAATCGCGACTTGCGGCGAGCGGCTGGACGGTCGTCGTCAGCAGATCGGACGCGTTCCGGCTGAACTGATCGAAAAGCTGCGCCCAGTCGCCGGAATAATCGACGTCGTATTCGACGATCCACACGAAATCGGCATCAAGGGACAGGACACAGGGAATGATCGCCACGTCCAGATAGCCCCGTTGCACGCCGCCATGCGCAGCCATCTCCCGATAGCGGGCCGGCATGCAGGACTCGGGCGGCCGATAGGCGAAATCGACTTGCGGTTCCGCCCGGTTGTCCGGATTGAACATGAAATGCCAGTCGATCATGTGCCCGGTCTGATCGACGAGACGCTGGAAATGCCGCTCGATCCGTTCGGAACGGACATGACAGACGAACAACCCGGCGACCTTGAAGGGAGGAACGGGTTTCATCGCTTGCCTTGGCTCTTCGGTCTGTAGGTCGGCGCAACGGGAACAGCGGGCGCCTCGGAATGGCACCGGACCATAGTATGGTTCGGGCGCCGGCCATTGAAAGGATTTCATGGGCTTGGCTCCGGCACACCGCCCATTCGAGTCGTGTCCCCAAGCTGGGGAGGGAGATGGACAGAGATGGGATATGCGACGTCGCATTTCACAGCGCTGCGACTTATGGAAATTATCTCGCACCAGCACACGGACGGTTGAAACTTCCGACAAAATCGGCATGCTGTCGCCGATGGTCTGACCACTTCGCGTGCAGGGGGCACCTCCTGCCCGAAAAATGATCATCCTCGTTCGCGCATCGACCCGTATCCGTCCATCCTCGACCAGGAAACCGTCGCCCATGTCCGCCATCCTGCTGCAGGAAAGTTCCGAGACGAAGGACCAGCCGCTCCGCGAAGACATCCGCCTGCTGGGGCGCATCCTGGGCGACACCGTCCGCAGCCAGGAAGGGGAGGCGGTGTTCGACATCGTCGAGCGCATCCGCCAGACCTCGATCCGCTTTCACCGCGAAGAGGACCAGGGCGCCCGCAAGGAGCTTGAGGCGATCCTGAACAGCCTGTCCCCGCCGCAGACGGCGCGGGTGGTGCGGGCCTACAGCTTCTTCTCGCACCTCGCCAACATCGCGGAGGACCAGCACCACATCCGCCGCACCCGTGCCCATGCGCTCGCCGGGTCGGCCGCGCGCGACGGCACCATGGCCCATGCGCTGGACGAGGCGGCGAAAGCCGGTGTCACAACCCAGCAGTTGAAGGAGTTCTTCGACGGCGCGCTGGTCAGCCCGGTGCTGACCGCCCACCCGACCGAGGTGCAGCGCAAGAGCATCCTGACCGTGCAGATGCAGGTCGCCAAGCTGCTGGCCGAGCGCGACCACGGGCCGATGACGCCGGAGGAGGAGGACACCAACCTCGAATCGCTCCAGCGCGCCGTGCTGACGCTGTGGCAGACCGCGATCCTGCGCGCCACCAAGCTGGCGGTGACGGACGAGGTGGCCAACGGCCTGACCTTCTACGACTACACCTTCCTGCGCGAGATGCCGCGCTTCTATGCCCAACTGGAAGACCATCTGCGCAAGACCGACCCGTCCTGGACGACGACGGAGCTGCCGTCCTTCCTACGGATGGGCAGCTGGATCGGCGGCGACCGCGACGGCAACCCCTTCGTCACCGCCCCCGTGCTGCGTCAGGCGATGCGGATGCAGAGCACCCGCGCCCTGCAATTCTATCTGGACGAGCTGCACACGCTGGGGTCGGAGCTGTCGCTCAGCACCCGCGTCATCGACGTGTCGGAGCCGCTGCGCCAGCTGGCCGAGCGTTCGCCCGACCCGTCGCCGCACCGCAAGATGGAGCCCTACCGCCGCGCCATTTCCGGCATCTATGCGCGGGTCGCCGCGACGCTTCGGACGCTGGACGGGCTGGAGGCGCCGCGCCACGCCGTGGGCGACGCGCCGCCCTACCAGACGCCGGCTGAGTTCCGCGCCGACCTCGAGATCATCGACCGCTCGCTGACCGTCAACGGCTCGGCGGCTCTGGCGAAGGGCCGGCTGCGTCACCTGCGCCGCGCCGTCGACCTGTTCGGCTTCCATCTCGCCAGCATCGACCTGCGCCAGAACTCCGACGTGCATGAGCGTTCGGTGGCGGAGCTGCTGTCCTTCGCCGACGCCGACGTCGATTACACGGCGCTGTCGGAGGACGAGCGGATCGAGATCCTGGTGCGCGAGCTGGACACCAACCGCCCGCTGGCCTCCGGCTACGCCGACTATTCCGAAGAAACCAGTTCCGAACTGGACATCCTGCGCACCGCCGCCGAAGCCCGCGTCCGCTTCGGCACTGATGCGGTGGTGAACTGCGTCATCTCCAAGACCGACGGCGTGTCGGACATCCTTGAGGTCGCCGTCCTGCTGAAGGAAGCCGGGCTGCTGCGACCGAAGGACAAGGCGCTGGAGCTGAACATCGCCCCGCTGTTCGAGACCATCGGCGACCTGCGCAACTGCGCCGCCACCATGGACCGGCTGCTGTCGATCCCGGTCTATCGGCGCTTCCTGGAGAGCCGCGGCAATCTGCAGGAGGTGATGCTCGGCTATTCGGACAGCAACAAGGACGGCGGGTTCCTCACCTCCGGCTGGGAGCTGTACAAGGCCGAGATCGCGCTGGTCGAAGTGTTCGCCAAGCATGGCGTGCGGCTGCGTCTGTTCCATGGCCGCGGCGGCTCGGTCGGCCGTGGCGGCGGTCCCAGCTATCAGGCGATCCTGGCCCAGCCGGCCGGCGCCGTGCAGGGCGCCATCCGCATCACCGAGCAGGGCGAGGTCATCGCCGGGAAGTATTCCAACCCGGAGGTCGGCCGCCGCAACCTGGAAACGCTGGCGGCCGCGACGCTGGAAGCCACGCTGCTGCACCCGGAATCGGCCGCCCCCTGCACCGACCAGTTCCTCCAGACCATGGAGGAACTGTCGGAGCACGCCTTCAAGGCCTATCGCGGGCTGGTCTACGAGACCGAGGGCTTCGAGAAGTATTTCTGGGAATCGACGGTGATCGGCGAGATCGCCAACCTCAACATCGGCAGCCGCCCGGCTTCGCGCAAGAAATCGACCAGCATCGAGGATTTGCGCGCCATTCCCTGGGTGTTCAGCTGGGCGCAGTGCCGCCTGATGCTGCCGGGCTGGTACGGCTTCGGGTCGGCGGTGAAGGCCTATCTGGCCCAGCATCCCGACGGGATCGAGCGGCTGCGCGCCATGCACCGCGATTGGGGCTTCTTCAGCACGCTGCTGTCCAACATGGACATGGTGCTGTCCAAGTCGAACATCGCCATCGCATCGCGCTATGCCGGGCTGGTGTCGGACCCGGCGCTGCGCGACGCCATCTTCACCCGCATCCGGGCGGAATGGCAGGACAGCATCGACGCCCTGCTGGCGATCACCGAACAGTCGGCCCTGCTGGAGAAGAACCCGCTGCTGGCGCGGTCGATCCGCAACCGCTTCCCCTATCTGGACCCGCTGAACCATGTCCAGGTCGAGTTGCTGAAGCGTCACCGCACCAGCGACAGCGGCGAGCAGATCGCCCGCGGCATCCATCTGACCATCAACGGCATCGCCGCCGGCCTGCGCAACAGCGGCTGATCTCCCGCCGTTTTCTTGCCGCAACGCAGCGGCGGGCGACGTTCCGCCGCATGGTTTCCGACAAAAACGCCCTTCCTCCGCCGCGAGGAAGGGCGTTTTATGTTTGCGGACGAACGGCTTGGTCCGTCTTGTCCTTTTCTTGTGCGATGCACGATCAACTCTTCGGCATCGCAAAACAAAACTCGGCCGTTGGTGTTGAGGCCAAAATAAGTCACGACAGATCTGCCGAAAATCACAGTTGATCGTCGGTGAGTATTTTGATACCTCATGCCTCCCCGAGAGGAGAAATGGTATGACCACTCAGTCACAGCAGCAACAGATGGCCCAACCGCATCAAGAGCGGACGGCCACCGGTACCCAGGGCAACCGCGGCACGCAGGGCGGCGCCACCGACACCCATGAGGAATTCTGCGGCGGCGCCTGCGGTGCCGGTGCCGGCGCCGCGGTGATCTGGCGCCCGATCACGGTCGGGACCCGGCGCTGACCAGCGACGGTCTCCGCATGAGAAAAGCCCCTCTCCGCTGACGGGAGAGGGGCTTTTTTCTTTCGGTTCTGTTTTTGGCTATTTGCGGTCCCGGCGGCCCGGTCAGCCCGCCCGCATGCGGTTGACCAGACTGTCGACCTGCGAGCCCAGCGAGCGCACCTCATCCGCGACGGTGGAGGAGGCGGTCAGCACGCGGGTGGCGGACTCGCCGGACTCAGCGGCGGCGCGGGCGACGCTGTCGATGTTGCGCCGGACATGCTGGGTGCCGTCGGCCGCCTCGCCGACATTGCGGGCGATCTCGCGGGTGGCCGCACTCTGCTGTTCGACCGAGGCGGCGACGGTGGCGGCGATCTCGTTGATCTCGCGGATGGTGCCGGCGATGGAGCGGATCGCGTCCACCGCATCCTGGGTCACCGCCTGCATCGCCTGGATTCGGCTGGAGATCTCCTCCGTCGCCTTGCCGGTCTGGTTGGCGAGGCTCTTCACCTCGCTCGCCACCACGGCGAAGCCCTTGCCGGCCTCGCCGGCGCGGGCCGCCTCGATGGTGGCGTTCAGTGCCAGCAAATTGGTCTGGCTGGCGATGTCGTTGATGAGCTGCACCACCTCGCCGATCTTGTTGGCCGACTGCGACAGGCCCTCCACCGTGCGGTCGGTGCGCTCGGCCTCGGTCGCCGCCTTGCGGGCGATCTGGCTGGATGCGTGGACTTGGCTGCCGATCTCCTGGATCGAGGCCGACAGCTCCTCCGTCGCGGCGGCGACCGCCTTGACGCTGCCTTCGGCCTGCTGGGACGTGCTGGCGGCGGTTGCCGCCTCGCCGGTGGTGGCCTCGGCGTTGCGGCTCATCCGCTGGGCCATGTCCTGCATCTCGCCGGCGGCGCGGGCGACGCGGTCCAGCACGCCGCGCACGCTGCTCTCGAAGTTCTCGGCCATCTCGACCATGGCACGGCGGCGCTCGCCGGCGGCACGGCCGCGTTCGGCCTCGGCCCGCGCATTGGCGGCCTTCGCCTCGTTGGCGGTGTCGCGGAAGACCATCAGGGCGCGGGTCATATCGCCGATCTCGTCGGAGCCGGCAGGGGGGATCGGCGCGTTCAGGTTGCCGGCGGCAATCGCCCGCATGGCATCGGACAGTTGGCTGAGGCGCGCGACGATGTTGCGGCCGACCACGAACCAGGCCAGCGCCGCAGCGCCGATCAGGCTGCCGACCGCAAACAGGATCAGCATCTTACGGCCGGCCGACAGGGCGTCGGTGGCCCCGGCGGCGGCAGTGTCCGCCTCCTGCTTCATCGCGGCGATCTGGCCGTCGACCATGCCGGCGAACTGCTGGGCGATCTGGCGGTTCTCCGCCAGCACCTTCTCGTTCTCCGCGGCGGCGCCGAGTTCGGAGCGGCGCAGCTTGAACAGGCTGTTGTCGCCCTTGCCGAAGCCGGCCAGCAGCTCGGCACTCTTCACCAGCTTCGGCAGCCCGTCGTCGCCGGCTGCCTGAAGTGCCTTCAGCCGCTCCTCCATCGCCTTGGCGGCGGCCGTGAAACGGGTTTCCAGCATGGCGAGCCGGTCGGCGCTGGGCGCCTGCGTCGCTTCGTTCAGCGCACCGACGGTGGCGGCGGCGTAGGTCGACAGTTCCAGATATGTGCGGAAGCGGGCCAGACCGTCCCCCAGCAGATCCTGCATCGAGTCACGGGTCTGCGACCGGATGTTGACGCTCGACAGCTTGATCTCGGCCTTCAGCCGCATCAGCGGCGATTCCATCTGGTCCAGCAGAGCGGCCTGCCGGCGGGCGGCATCGGCCAGGACATCGGTCGTCTTCTGGCGGATAGCATCGCGCTCGGCGCTGCCGGCCGGCAGTTCCAGCGCCTTGCGGCGCATGTCGAAGACGCCGTCGGCGCCGTCGCCCAGCAGGAAGAAGGCGTCCAGCCCGTCGGAGGTCTCCTTGCTCAGCCGGCTGCCGATCTGGGCGGTGGCGCTGACCATGCGGGCGGCCGCTTCCAGATAATTCTGCTGGAACTGGGTGACGGCGAAGGCGGTTTCGGCACCACCGGTGCGCGTCAGCGCTTCCGATGCGAGCCCCAAGTCGCCACGCACCTCATACATCGTGATCAGCGAGCGGATAGCATCGCCCAGCGAATTCATGTCACGCTCGGTGCTGCTGTCCAGCGTCTCGCCCTTGCCGCGCAGCGTGGCGCCGGCCCGCTCGGTCAGCGGAGCGAGGTTGGCGAGGAAGGCGTCGTAGGACTTGGCCAGATCGACCGCTATTGTCTCGCGCGTGCCGCGGACGGACAGGCGCAGGTTGGCGGCGGCGTTGCCGCGTTCCAGCGTCGCGATCAGCCCCTGGGTCTTGGCGCGCAGTTCGCCGATCCGCGGATCGCCGGACCGGTGGGTGGCCAGTTCCTCCACCAGGGCGCCCAGCGCCTTGCCGTTGCCCATGATCTCGCCATAGACGCGCTCGCGCTCGCTCTGGCTTTCGGCGGCGGCAAGCACCGGCGCGGCAGCGGCGATGCCGCTGCTCTCGCCGGACAGGCGCTTCGCCAGCTCCATCTCCGGCAGGCCGGTGCCGACGATCTGCGTCAGCGGCCGTTCCACCGCCGAGAAGGAGGTCAGCCCGACCATGCTGGCGGCGACCGTCATGCCGGCCATGCCGGCGAAGGCGAGCAGAAGCTTGCCGCGCACGCCCAGCCTGCGGCCGCCTGCGGCACCTGTTGGGTGGTGGGGCACGGTGGTATCGTCGCGCGCGTTCATCGTCATATGCGTCCTGCTCCCCGGAAAGTGCGTCTAGGCCGGGCTTTCCACCCATTCTGCCCAATTCGTTGGTTCCCGCCGGCTGCGGACCGCTCCCCCACTCCCAGGGATTGTTCCGACCCACACTGCTTGGCCGCCCAACCATACCGCAGTGTGGTTGACAGATCCTTACGGGGGAACTCTCATTTTCTGCCTTTGCCGGTCATAATCCAATCGTCAAACCCTGTTCGGATGGTGAACTTAACATGCGTCATTATGACCATCCGCAGCCCACCAACGTTATAGAGTCTCTTCGCGATCACAGCTGCATGATAGTCTCGGACTGGAAGTCATCGACGATGGGGAGAGGCATGCGGGTCTGGCAATCGGCGTTTGCACCCCCGGGGGCGGATCTGTCTCCGCGGACCGCCGATCTCGTTCTGGTTTTCGGCTCCATCGACATCTTCGACAGTCCAGGCTTCGCCAACCGGCTGGCTGCCGCCTACCCCGAGGCGATAAGGGTGGGATGCAGCACGGCGGGTGAGATCGCCGGGGACAGCGTCCTCGACGGTTCCTGCATCGCGACCGCCATCCGCTTCGACAAGGGCACCGCGGTCTTCGCCACGGAGGCCGGCATCGCATCCTCCGACGACAGCCAGCGCGCGGGCGAAGCGCTCGGGGAGGCGCTGACCGCCCGGCCGGGCCTGTCGGGGGTGCTGCTGTTCGCCCGCGGCGTCGGCGTCAATGGCAGTGCGCTGATCGACGGGCTGTCGTCGCGCCTGCCATCCGGCGTGCCGGTATCGGGCGGGCTGGCCGGCGACGGCGGTGCTTTCGTCCGCACGCTGGTGCTGGGACCGTCCGGCGTGTCCGACGCGCGGGCGGTGGCAGTCGGGCTGTACGGCGATTCCGTGCATCTCGGCCTCGGTTCCGTCGGCGGGTGGGAGCCGTTCGGGCCGGCGCGCAAGGTGACGAAGGCGGTCGGCAACCTGCTGCTCCAGCTGGACGGCGAACCGGCACTGAACGTCTACAAGCGCTATCTCGGCGATTATGCCCGCGACCTCCCGGCATCCGGGCTGCTGTTCCCCTTCGAGCTGCTGAACGGCAACCATGATTCGGTCGGGCTGATCCGCACCATCCTCGGCATCGACGAGGCGGCTGGCGGGCTGATCCTGGCCGGCACGGTGGAGGAAGGCTTCTATCTGCGGCTGATGCATGCCAGCACCGATGGGCTGGTCGACGGGGCGGAGCAGGCCGGCGCGATCGCCTCCGCCGCCAGTGCCGGCGCACTGACGGTCGGCACGACTGCCGGAATGGCTGCCGAGCCAGCCGCCGAAGCGGCAGATGGCCGGTTCGCCCTGTTGACCAGCTGCGTCGGACGCAAGCTGGTGATGGGCGACCGGGTGGAGGAGGAGGTGCAGGCGGTGGCCGACCGGATGGGGGCCGGCACCGTGCTGGCCGGCTTCTATTCCTATGGAGAGATCGGGCCGATGCGTGATCTGGTCGATTGCCGGCTGCACAACCAGACGATGACGGTTGCTCTGCTGACGGAACGCTGACCGCATGCACCGCCTGCTGCAAAGCCAGTTCAAGCGGGTGCTGGGCCTGCCGACCGCCGAGGCGGCAGACTCCGTCCTGGCGGAGTTGAAGGCGCTCGCCGGCACCGCCGGTCTGTCGGCGGAGGCGGCGCGGATGCTGGAGACGCTGCCGGCGCTGTTCACCCGCATTGGCCAGAGCTATGAGCAGGCGGACCGCGACCTGACGCTCAGGGCACGCAGCCTGCAGCTGAGTTCGGAGGAGCTGGCCGACACCAACGAGCGCCTGCGGCGCGAGGCGGCGGCGCAGGCCCATGCCATCCGCCGGCTGCGCGGCATCGCCAACAGCCTGCTGCGGGCGGATGGCCGTCCCGAACTGCCGGATGCGGCCGACAGCAGCCCGACCGACAGCCTGGAACGGCTGAGCCAGCTGATGGCAGGGCTGGTGGAGGAACGCTCCGCTGCGCAACGGGCGCTGGAACAGCAGAAATTCGCGCTCGACCAGCATGCCATCGTCAGCATCACCGACCACCGCGGCATCATCACCTACGCCAACGACAAATTCTGCCAGATCAGCGGCTTCCCCCGCGAAGAGTTGCTCGGCCGGTCGCACCGCATCGTCAATTCCGGCCACCACCCCTCCGGCTTCTTCGCGGAGATGTGGCACACCGTCATGGACGGGCAGGTCTGGCACGGCGAGATCTGCAACCGCACCAAGGCGGGCGAGGAATACTGGGTGGCGGCGACCATCGTCCCGCAGCTGACCGCCAACGGCCAGCCGCACCAGTACATCGCCATCCGCACCGACATCACCGAGCGCAAGCGGATGGAGGCGGAGCTTGAGGACAGCCGCCGCTTCCTGCAAAGCATCACCGACAGCATGGGCGAGGGCGTCTTCTCGCTGGACCGCAACGGCTTCTGCACCTTCCTCAACCCGGAAGCCGAACGGCTGCTCGGCTGGTCGCTGGAGGAGTTGCACGGCATCACCCTGCATGATGCCGTGCATTACAAGGACGGGCAGGGGCGGCCGGTCGCGGGCAAGGACTGCACCGTCCTCAACACCGTCCGGCGCGGCGAGATCCACCGCTCGGAAACCGATCATTTCGTCCGGCGCGACGGCACGATCTTCCCCATCGCCATCACCGCGGTGCCGCTGCGCGAGGATGGCCGCATCGTCGGCTCGGTCACCGTCTTCCAGGACATCACCGAGCGCCAGCGCATGCTGACCGCTTTGCAGGAAAGCGAGGAACGGCTGACGGTGGCGCTGGACGCCTCCATCACCGGGCTGTGGGACTGGAACCCGGTGACGGACCATGCCTATTTCTCCGACCTCTGGCTCGGCATGCTCGGCTATGCGCCCGGCGAACTGGCGGGAAGGGGCGCCACCTGGCTGGCACTGCTTCACGAGGGCGACCGCGACCGCGTGCTGGCGACACTGGAGGATCATGTGGCCGGCCGCGCCCCGGTCTATGAGGTCGAGTTCCGCATGCGCCACAAATCGGGCGCCTGGGTCTGGATCCTGTCGGCCGGCAAGGTGACGGACCGCGACGCCGACGGCCTGCCGACCCGCATCACCGGCATCCACAAGGATGTGACCGACCGCAAGCGGACCGAGGACGAGCTTGCCCGCGCCAAGGAGGAGGCCGACCGCGCCAACCGGCAGAAGAGCGATTTCCTGGCCAACATGAGCCACGAGAATCCGCACGCCGATGAACGCGGTGATCGGCCTCAGCCACCTGATGATGAAGACGGAGCTGACGCCGCGACAGCGCGATTACCTCGACAAGATCCATGCCTCCTCGCGCAGCCTGCTCGGCATCATCAACGACATCCTCGATTTCTCGAAGGTCGAGGCCGGAAAGCTGACGATCGAGGCGATCCCCTTCCACATCGGCGACGTGTTGCAGGAGGTGGCGACCGTCGTCCTGCCCAAGGTGCGGGAAAAGGGGCTGGAACTGATCGTCGACCTGCATGGCGGCGTGCCGGGCACGCTGGTCGGCGACCCGTTGCGGCTGGGTCAGGTCATCCTGAATCTCGTCTCCAACGCCGTGAAGTTCACCGAACGGGGCGAGGTGGCGGTGACGGTCGGCGGGCGCATCGGCACCGCCGACGATTACCGGCTGGAGGTGGAGGTCTGCGACACCGGCATCGGCATGTCGCCGGAACAGGCCGCCGCCCTGTTCCGCCCCTTCACCCAGGCCGACAGCTCCACCACGCGGCGCTTCGGCGGCACCGGCCTGGGGCTGGCGATCTGCCGGCAGCTGGTGGAGCTGATGGGCGGAACCGTGTCGGTGGAAAGCCGGCCGGGCGAGGGCAGCATCTTCCGCTTCTCCATCCGCTGCCGGGTCGCGGCCGGCGACACCACCGACGACCGGCTGCCGCGCGACCTGATGGACCGCCGCGTGCTGGTGGTCGACGACAGCGATGCCGTGCGCTCGATTCTGACCGACATGCTGGAACGCTTCGGTCTGACCGTCGAATCGGTCGGCGACGGCTTGTCGGCGCTGCGCCGGCTGGAGGAAGGACAGACCGGCATCAGGCCGCCGGTGGAGCTGGTGGTGCTGGACTGGCGCATGCCGGAACTGGACGGGGTGGAGACGCTGCGCCGCCTGCGCGCGTTGCCGGGCGCCCAGCCGCCTGTGGTGATGACCACCGCCTACGGCACTGACGGGGTGCAGGGGGCGCTGGACGGCGCGCTGAAAAACACGAGCGCGGCCGGTCCCGACCGGCCGGTCACCGCCGTGCTGGAAAAGCCGGTGACGCCGTCCGCCATGTTCGATTCGGTGATGATGGCGCTGGGCGGGGCTGCGGCCCGGCCCGGCGAGTCCGCACGCCGCGTGCACGATCCGGCCCAGTCGACGGAGCTGTCGGCGCTGGTCGGGCGCAGCGTGCTGCTGGTGGAGGACAATCTGGTCAACCAGCAGGTCGCCTGCGGCCTGCTGGAGCTGGTCGGCATCGAGGCCACCGTGGTCGGCAGCGGCGAGGAGGCCCTGCAATGCCTGCGTGAGGTGAAATTCGACCTCGTGCTGATGGATGTGCAGATGCCGGGGCTCGACGGCTACGAGACGACGCGGCTGATCCGGCGAAAGCTGGAACTGTCGAGCCTGCCGATCATCGCCATGACCGCCCACGCCATGGCCGGCGACCGCGAGCGCTGCCTCGATTCCGGCATGAACGACCATGTCTCCAAACCGATCGACCCGGAGACGCTCTACGCCGCACTCGCCCGCTGGCTGAAGCCGGTGCGCGGGATCGGCGGCGCCGCCGCGGCCACCACCGGGAATGCCGCAATACCGGCGGTCTCCGCGGTATCGGCCGCCCAGGCGCTGCCCGAGAGCCTGCCGCCGCTCGATCTCGCGGTCGCCCGGCGCAATGTGAACGGCAACCTCGCCCTGCTGCGCCGGATCCTGATCGATTTCGCCGCCACCCATGAGGCAGAGGCGGTGCGGCTGTCCACCGCCGTTTGCGAGGACCGTTGGAAGGACGTGCTGCGGCTGTCCCACACCTTGAAGGGCACGGCGGCCACCATCGGCGCCATGGAGCTGTCCGGTCTGGCGGGCCGGGTGGAGGCCGGCGCGATGACGGTGCCGCCGGCTGTCGAGGACGGCCTGCTCGACCGGCTTGCCGACGCCCTTGCGCGGGTGGTGGAGGGAATCGGCAGCCTCGGCCGGCCGGTTGCGGACATCACCCCGATGCCCGAACCGCCGGCATCGGCCAGCCTTCCGCGCGACATGCTGCGCGCGGCGCAATCGCTGTCCGACCGGCTGGGCGGCCTGCTGATCGCCGGAGATCCGGAAGCGGGCGATCTGGCCGATGCGCTTGCTTGCCTGCTGGCCGGCAGCCCGGTGACGTCCCTAGCCGAGCGTGTAAACCGTCATGCGGGGGCCTTCGATTTCGACGACGCCTCCACCGCCCTGACCGAACTGCGCGAACGCCTGCGCGATTTGAGAGAGACCGCGACATGAGCCTGCCGCCCCCGGTCGGACAGCCGAACGGCGACAAGCCGCGCATCCTGATCGTCGACGACGAGCCGATCAACCTGAAGGTCATGGCCGATCTGTTGCGCGACAGCTACGGCCTGATCGTGGCGAAGGACGGCCCGCAGGCGCTTGCCCGTCTGGCCGGCGACCCGCTGCCCGACCTGATCCTGCTGGACGTGATGATGCCGGGCATGGACGGCGTCGAGGTCTGCCGGAGGCTCAAAAGCGACGCCCGCACCCGCGGCGTGCCGGTGATCTTCATCACCGCAATGGGGCAGGTCCATGACGAGACCCGCGGGTTCGAGGTGGGAGCCGTCGATTACATCACCAAGCCGATCTCCCCGCCGGTGATGCTGGCGCGCGTCCGCACCCACATCGCGCTCCGCGAGGCGCAACGCGCGCTCGCCGACCAGAACAGGCAGCTGGAGGATCGTGTGGCGGAACGCACCCGCGACCTGCTGCGCGCCCAGGACGCCACCATCCGCGCCATGGCCTCGCTGGCGGAAACCCGCGACAACGAAACCGGCAACCACATCCGGCGGACCCAGAACTATGTGCTGGCGCTCGCCCTCCATCTCAGCCGCGACCCGCGTTATGCCGGCCAGCTGGACGAGGAAACCATCGAGCTGCTCTACAAATCGGCACCACTGCACGATGTCGGCAAGGTCGGCATTCCGGACTCGATCCTGCTGAAGCCGGGAAAGCTCAGCGACGACGAGTTCGAGGTGATGAAGACCCACGCGGCCCTGGGGCACGACGCCATCTTCGCCGCCGAAGGGCAGGCCGACCTCGCCATCGCCGGCGGAAGCTCGTTCCTGCGCATCGCGCGGGAGATCGCCCATGGCCACCACGAGCGCTGGGACGGCACCGGCTATCCCCAGGGCTTGGCGGGAGAGGCGATCCCGCTGTCGGCCCGCCTGATGGCGGTCGCCGACGTGTACGATGCGCTAATCAGCCGCCGCTGCTACAAGCCGCCCTTCCCGCACGAACAGGCGGCCTCCATCATCCGTGAAGGCAGCGGCAGCCATTTCGATCCCGCCGTTGTCGACGCCTTCAACGCCCTGGAGGACGAGTTCACCGACATCGCCAGCCGTTACAAGGACGAGGAGTGAGGATCGCGCACCATGTGGCGCCTATCCTCAGAACAGCTCGATCTCGACCTCGCGCCGGCCGATCACCGCAGCCTCCTGGCCGTCCGAGTCCAGAATATGGATCGGATCCCCGTCGCAATCGTCCGACATCGCCTGGGCGATCTCAAGCAGTTGAAGCGGCAGCCGCATCCGGCCATTCGACGACCGGTTGGCGCGGCAGGGGGCGATGGTGACGGTGATGGCCATGGATGGTGTTTCCGTTTGAACTGAACCGCGACCAAGGGCGCAAGGCTCATACCAAAGCAGGACGGTAAAGCTCTCGATCAGGGAAAGACCTTATGCGTGTGAAGGACTGTACAAGCACGCGGCCGTGATCGGCCCCGTCCACCGCTCACGGATCGCGCACCTGTTAACCCAGGCCTGTTAACCATGGCTCGGATCGTCTGGAGGAGACCATCCATCGACGCCGCAGTCTGCGACGCAATAGGCAATCGCAGACTGCGGAATCGCGGGCCGGACCGGACTTGGCCCGCAACCGTGGACTCAAATCCAGGAATCGTCCCCGCCGCTGCCGCCATCGTCGAAGGACGGATCGTCGTACGATGCATCGTCGGCCGGCGGCGGATCGGGCACATAGGCGGCATCCTGTGCCGTGTCGCCGCCCGCATCGCTTTGCAGACCCTGGTCGTCGCCGTAGTAGTTGTTGGTGATCACCGTCTCGTTGATCGTTTCGCCGGCCATCGGCTGTGCCATCGCCGTACCGAAGGGGCCGGGCGAATGGTGCAGCAGGGAGGAGATGGCGCTCGCCGCCAGCATGCCGCCGGCCACGCCGGCCGCCGTCTGCGCCGCACCGGCGAAGAATCCGCCACCGCGCGGCGCCATGCCCGGCTGCGGGACGGGGGAGGGACTGTATTGCTGCTGCGGATATGCGGCACCCGGCGCCGCTCCCCACGGGCTGCGGCCGGCGGCCGGCTGTTGCTGCGGCTGCCCCTGCGGCGCCTGCGGATAGGAGGGGGCAGGGGAAGGTTCGGCCCCACGGCCCCACGGGCTGCGTCCAATGCCGAGCGCGTTCGACAGGAAGCTGCCGCCGGACTGGGCCGGCTGGGCCGAACGCTCGCGCATCTGGCGTTCCAGCTCCTCGATCCGGGTCTGTGCCGCGGTCAGCGCCTGCTGCTGCACCAGGACGGTCTGCGCCATGTAGTAGGACGACAGCGGCTGGTCCTGCACCGACCGGCGGATGAAGTCCTCCGCTTCGGCGTCGCGCGGCTGGGAGGTCTGCTGGGACTCCACATCGCGCAGGCGACGGAACAGGTCGGACAGAAGCGTGCGTTCCTCGGGGGTCATCGACGTCTCCTGAAGACATGGCGCCCATCGCAGGCGGACGCCGCCCCTACATGTGGAGTCGCCATCCCCCCGAGGACAAGTCCCTTGTGAGGTATCCCCGCCTTGAGGGACTGTCCCGCCCCACAACACCGTGCCGGTCATTTAGTTTCGCGTCTTAAGCAATATTGCGCAAAAATCCCAGCGACTTGCCAAAGGTTCCGAAGCTGGGTCTTTGGATGGTGGATTGCTGGGCTGACCATTGTGGGAAGTGGGCGGCTATATCGGCTATGGCGTCGCGGAATTAACATATGACATTGACGGGGGTGCCTTTTTTCCCATCGATAGGCCACATTTGTGATGCGACCGCCCGGCGGCGCCGGTTGAGAAGCCGAGACCAAGATGAACAGGCGCCGAGAGATGGTGGAACTGACCGACCTGGAGCGCGATGCGCTGACCGAGTTGGTGAATATGGGGGTCGGCCGCGCCGCCACCCATCTCAGCCGCATGGTCAACGACCAGGTTCTGCTGTCCGTGCCGACCGTGGACATCGTCAGCCGGCAGGAGGCTTCCGATTTCCTGGCCGCGCGCGAGCGCAGCGGGCTGGTGGCGGTGGAGCAGCAGTTCCAGGGCTCCTTCGACGGCCGCGCCATGCTGATCTTTCCGGAGGCCAACAGCCTGGAACTGGCCCGTGCGGTTCTGGGCGGCGACCTGACCCTGGCGGAAATCGTCGATCTGGAGCAGGACGCCCTCGCTGAGATCGGCAACATCATCCTCAACGGTTGCCTGGTCGTCGTCGCCAACGCGCTGAAGGACCGGCTGACCATCTCGCTGCCGGCGGTGCTGCGCGGCGATGGCGCCAACATCCTCAAGGACAAGGTCGGCAGCGGCGATGAGCTGGTGCTGTTCCTCTACATCGATTTCACCATCCGCAGCCGCAGCATCCGCGGCTACATCGCCCTGCTGATGGGGGTTTCGTCCCTCCAGTCCCTGAAGCAACTGATCCACGCCTTCATCGAAGGCATCGCCGCCGAAGAACCCACATCCGCTGGAACGTCGTCTCATGGCTCCCAGATTGCCTGAACAACCCACCTGGGCACTGGATGTCCTCGGCGCGCTGGATGCCGGCATCCTGCTTCTGGACCGCCATTGCCGCGTTCTCTACTGGAACGGCTGGATGGAGCAGGCCTCCACCCTGACGGCCAGGGGAGATCCTCGGGCACGACCTGTTCGACGCACTGCCCAACCTGCGGGAATCGCGTCTGCACATCGCCGTGCGCGATACGCTGGCCACCGGCGCACCCGGCGTCCTGTCGCACACGCTGAACCCCATGCTGTTCCCGCTGCGCCTGCCGGACGGGCGGCGGATGGTCCACAATGTGGTGATCCGTCCCCTGCCGTCGCACGCATCCTCGCCCCATTCGCAATCCGCGGGCAACGAGGCGCGCTGCCTGATCCAGGTGACCGACGTGACCGCGTCGGTGAACCGCGAACGGGTGCTGCGCGAACAGCGCGACGCGCGCTATCGCGCCATCGTCGACACCGCCCCCGACGCCATCATCACCACCGACACCCGCGGCATGGTGCAGTGGATGAACGGCACCGCCACCCGTCAGTTCGACTATCGGCCGGACGAGCTGATCGGACAGAGCGTCGCGGTGCTGCTGGGCGAGGATGCTCCCGACTGGATCGCCATGGCGGAGGGCAGCGGGCCGGGTGCCGCCGGCATCGATATGGCGGCGCCGCCGGTGGAGCTGTCCGGCCGGCGTCGCGACGGCAGCCACATCGACCTGGAACTGTCGATGGCTCGCTGGGAATCGGAAGGGCGCAGCTTCATCACCGGCATCCTGCGCGACATCACCGAACGCCGCCGCACCCGAGAGGAGCTGCGGACCAGCGCGCTCGCCATGCGCCAGCTGGCCGAGCAGACCAAGGCGACGCTGGACGCACTGCCCGCCTTCATCGCGGTGCTCGACCGCTCCGGCCACATCGTCTCGGTCAACCGCGCCTGGGGCGAAGCCGGGCCGGAAACGACCTTCCTCGGCCAGGGCTGCATCGTCGGCGATGATTATCTCCACCATTGCGGCCGGGGCGAAACCGTCGACCCGCGCGCCGACACCGTGATGGACAACCTGCGCAGGCTGCTGAGCGAAGGCGGGCCGCCGGTGTCGGCGGAATATGTCACCAACAACCAGCATTGGTTCCGCTGTCTCGCCGCCCCGATGCCGGCGGGCCCCTTCGGCGGCACCGTGCTGATGCACATCGACGTGACGGAGATCAAGTCGATGGAGGCGGCGCTGCGCAAGCTGGTCGGCCAGAAATCGACGCTGCTGCGCGAGGTCAACCACCGCGTCAAGAACAGCCTGCAGCTGGTGTCCAGCCTGCTGACCCTGCAGACGCTGAGCCTGCCCGACGAGGGGGTGCGGGTGCATTTCCAGGATGCCCGCAGCCGCATCGAAGCGATTGCCCGCGTCCACAATCGCCTCTATCAGGCCGACCAGTTCCAGACCATCGAGTTCGGCACCTACCTGAACGAGCTGTGCGAGGATCTGGCGCGCGCATCCGGCGGCGACAGCATGTGCGACATCGTCGTGCGGTCGGACGTGGTCGACCTGCCCATCGACCATGCCGCCCCGCTCGGCCTGATCGCCAACGAACTGATCACCAACGCGGTCAAGCATCGCGGCAACGGTGCGGCACGGGTGACGGTGACCTTCCGGCGCGAAGACGAGAAGCTCGCCCTGACCGTCTCGGACCGCGGTCCGGGCCTGCCGTCCAACTTCGACATCCGCAAGAGCCGCAGCCTCGGCATGCGCCTGATCTCCAGCCTCGCCGGCCAGATCCGGGCCAGCGTCGACATCGACACCACCGCCCAGGGCACCACCTTCCGCATCGAGCTTGCGGTGCCGGACGAGGTGCCGCTGCTTGAGACCTCTTCGCCAGAGGAGATCTCGGGATGAAGATCCTGCTGGTTGAAGATGAGGTGCTGATCGCGCTCGAACAGCAGCTGTATCTGGAGAATGTCGGCCACAGCGTCATCGGCCCGGCAGTCACGGCCGTGGAGGCGGTGGAAATCGCCGCGGACGACAAGCCGGATCTCGCCCTGGTCGACGTGCATCTGGGAATGGGCACCAACGGCATCGACGCCGCACGGGGACTGACCAAGCTGGGTGTGCCTTGCCTGTTCATCACCTCCTTCCGCGACGAGCTGAAGAAGGACGGCCCGCTGACCGGCATCGGCTGCCTGCCCAAGCCCTTCACCGAAAGCGGCCTGCTCGCCGCCGTCGATGTCGCCCGCGCCATCCTGGCGGGGGAGACGCCGCGCAACGTGCCGCAGACGATGGAACTGTTCGTGTGAGAGCGTCTGCGTCTGCCCGGTGCCTGTAGAGGCGCCGGGCAAACTCTACCCCCCGATCCGCCGGACCGGCTCCGGCGCCGATTGCTGCTCGAACAGACGGCGATAGAGCCCACCCGGCCGGTGGAGCAGGACGGCGTGGCTGCCTTCCTCCACCACCCGGCCCTGGTTGAAGACCAGGATGCGGTCCAGCGTGCGCACGGTGGACAGGCGGTGGGCGATGATGATGGCGGTGCGGCCCTGCATCAGCCGCTCGATGGCCTCCTGGATCAGCGCCTCCGATTCCGAATCCAGGCTGGAGGTCGCCTCGTCCAGGATCAGGATCGGCGCGTCGGCCAGGAAGGCGCGGGCCAGCGCCACCCGCTGCCGCTCGCCGCCCGACAGCTTGACGCCGCGCTCGCCAACCAGCGTCGCATAGCCCTTCGGCAGGCGGACGATGAAGTCGTGGGCGTTGGCGAGTTTGGCGGCCCGCTCGATCTCCGCCATCGACGCGCCGGGGCGTCCGTAGGCGATGTTCTCCGCGAGCGTGCGGTGGAACAGGATCGGCTCCTGCGGTACGATGGCGATCTGGGAGCGCAGGGAGTGCTGCGTCGCCCCCGCCACCTCCTGCCCGTCGATCAGCACCCGGCCGTCGGTCACGTCATAGAGGCGCTGGATCAGCCTGACGAAGGTGGTCTTGCCCGACCCCGACGGCCCGACCAGCCCGACCCGCTCGCCCGCCTTGATGGTCAGCGACAGGTCGCGGTAGAGCGGTGTGGTGTGGCCGCCATACTGGAAGGTGACGCGGTCGAAGCGCACCTCGCCCGCCCGGATGCGGATCGGGGTGGCCTCCGGCCGGTCCTCCACCCCCAACGGCTCGGCATGGATCGCCACCAGCTCCTCCATCTCGTTGACCGAGCGCTGGAGGTGGTTGATGTGCATGCCGATGTCACGCAGATAGCCATGCACGACGAAATAGGTGGTCAGCACATAGGCGACGTCGCCCGGCGTCGCCTGCCCGCGCCACCACAGCCAGAGCGCCGTCGCGACCACGGCGCTGCGGATCAGCAGCAACACGACCAGCTGCACGGTGCTGTGGCGGGTGTGGCGGGTCCAGGTGCGGTGGGTGCGCCGGCTCCATTTGCCGACGACGCCGGACAGGCGGTCGTCCTCGCGCGGCTCGGCGCCGAAGGCCTTGACCACGGCGTTGCAGCCGATGGCGTCGGCCAACGTCCCGCCGAGTTTGGTGTCCCAGGCGTTCGACAGCCGGGCGGCCGGCGCGATGTAGAGGGTGGAGAACAGCACCGTCATCGCGATGTACACTGCGGTGCCGAGCGCGATCACCAGTCCCATCGCCGGCCAATGCAGCCCCAGCGTCACCATCGTGCCGATCAGCACGACCAGCGACGGCCACAGCGCCAGCAGCAGCGTGTCGTCCAGCGTGTCGAGCGCCCACATGCCGCGGGTGATCTTGCGCACCACGAATCCGGCGAAGCTGTTGGCGTGCCAGTCGGTGGAGAAGCGCTGGATGCGGTGGAAGCTGTCCTGGCCGACATCGGCCATGATGCGCAAGGTGAAGGGGATGACGCAGCTCCAGGCGATGTGGCGCATCACCACCATGCCGACGCCGAGTGCCACCATGGCGCCGAAGGCGGTCAGCGCCGCATGCAGTGCGGCGTCGCGGTCGCCCGGCAGCAGGGTGAGGGCATCGACCAGCCGGCCGGCGAACAGCGGCATGAAGACGTCGGCCAGCGTCGACAGGGCGATGGCGCCGGCAATGCCGACGGCCAGCGGTGTCTGGCGGCGCCAGTGACGGAAGGTGAAGGCCAGAACGCTGCGGATGGCGTTCGGCCGCGGGGTGCGTTTCGACTGTGCCATGGGAATCCAACCGGGGCAGGGGCCGGCCATGCGGGCGGCGGCGCCGTTGGGAGAAATGCGAACAGGTGACGGTGCGTGGCTTCAGGCAGCCGGCGCGAAGGCATTACGTGGCGGTCATCGCCCTCTCTCCCTCGGGGAGAGGGAGGGGACCCACGAAGTGGGGAGGGTGAGGGGGATGCCTGGCGGGACATTGCGATAATCCTCGCAGTGCATCCCCCTCACCCTGACCCTCTCCCCGGGGGGAGAGGGGAATTGGGCCTGTGCGCTTTACCGTCACCGACCCTTCAAATTGGTCTGGCGCGGCTTCATGCCGGACGGCTTGCCGCCAGCCCCAGCGGCCGGCTTCGCCCCCGGCGCCTTGCCAACGGGCGCCTTGCCCACCGGCGGCACCACGCGGCGGCCCTGGCCGGCCTGCTGGGTGAAGAAGGTCTTGCCCCCCTTCTCCCGCGGCTTGGCGGTGGCGCCGACCGGTTGCCAGCCCGGGATCAGATGCTCCTCGCCCGGACCGATCGAATCCTCGCGGCCCAGGCGCTTCAGCGCCTCGCGCAGGATCGGCCAGTTCTCTGGATCGTGGTAGCGCAGGAAGGCCTTGTGCAGGCGGCGCTGCTTCAACCCCTTCGCCGACGAAACGATTTCCGATCCGACGCGGCGGACCGGCCGGAGCGGGTTGCGCTCGCTGTGGTACATCGCGGTCGCCAGCGACATCGGCGAGGGCAGGAAGGTCTGTACCTGATCCGCCTTGAAGCCGTTCCGCTTCAGCCACAAGGCGAGGTTCATCATGTCCTCGTCCGTGGTGCCGGGGTGGGCGGCGATGAAGTAGGGGATCAGGTAGAGCTTCTTCCCGGCCTCCTTCGCGGCCTTGTCGAACATCCGCTTGAACTCGTCGTAGGCCCCCATGCCGGGCTTCATCATCTTGCCCAGCGGCCCCGGCTCGGTGTGTTCCGGCGCGATCTTCAGGTAACCGCCGACATGGTGGGTCACCAGTTCCTTCACATATTCCGGATTACGGACGGCGAGGTCGTAGCGCAGGCCCGACGCGATGTGGATCTTCTTCACCCCCGGCACCGCGCGGGCCTTGCGGTAGAGCTGGACCAGCGAGGAATGGTCGGTGTTCAGGTTCTTGCAGATGTCCGGGAAGACGCAGGACGGGCGCCGGCAGACCGACTCCGTCTCCTTGTCCTTGCAGGCGAGGCGATACATGTTGGCGGTCGGCCCGCCCATGTCGGAGATGACGCCGGTGAAGCCCTTGGTCTTGTCGCGGATATGCTCGATCTCGCGCAGGATCGACCCTTCCGACCGGCTCTGTATGATGCGCCCCTCATGCTCGGTGATCGAGCAGAAGGAACAGCCGCCGAAGCAGCCGCGCATGATGTTGACCGAGAAGCGGATCATCTCCCACGCCGGGATGCGCGCATCGCCGTAGGACGGATGCGGCGCGCGGGCATAGGGCAGGTCGTAGACGCCGTCCATCTCGTTGGTTTCGAGCGGGATCGGCGGCGGGTTCAGCCAGACGTCGCGGTCGCCGTGGCGCTGGACCAGCGCGCGGGCATTGCCGGGGTTGCTCTCCTGGTGCAGCACGCGGCTGGCATGGGCATAGAGCACCTTGTCGGCCGTCACCTGCTCGTAGCTGGGCAGCCGCACCGCCATGCGGTCGGCACCGGCGGCGCGCGGCGACACCGGCGCGGACGGATCGTCGATGGAGCTGCTGTCCACCACCGTCCAACCGTCCGGCAGGGACGAGCGCATGATGGCGGTGCCGCGGATGTCGGTCATCGCCTTGGGCAATTCCCCCGTCAGCGCACGCTGGGCAATCTCGATGATCGCACGTTCGGCATTGCCGTAGACCAGCATGTCCGCCTTGGAATCGACCAGGACGGATCGGCGGATCTTCTCGCTCCAATGATCGTACTGGGCGATGCGGCGCAAGCTGGCCTCGATGCCGCCGAGGACGATGGGAACGTCCTTGAAGGCTTCGCGGCAGCGCTGGGAATAGACGATGACGGCGCGGTCCGGCCGCTTGCCGCCCTCGTCGTTCGGCGTGTAGCTGTCGTTGTGGCGCAGGCGGCGGTCAGCCGTGTAGTGGTTGACCATCGAATCCATGTTGCCGCCGGTCACGCCCCAGAACAGCCGCGGCTTGCCCAGGATCTTGAACGGCTCCGCACTGCTCCAGTCCGGCTGGGCGATGATGCCGACCCGCAGGCCCTGCGATTCCAGCAGCCGGCCGATGATCGCCATGCCGAAGCTGGGATGGTCGACATAGGCATCGCCGGTGACGACGATCACGTCGCACTGGTCCCAGCCCAGCCGGTCCATTTCCGCGCGCGACATCGGCAGAAAGGGCGCCGCCTTGGGGCGCACGCTGCGGTCGGGGCGGTGAGTGAACAGGTTGGGGGCCGCGAGCATCGCGTTCTCCGGGTCTCGATCAACAATGCGGATGGATAAGCCGACAGTCTTACCTTGTCGGCCGGCAAATTCCCACCGCTGATAACGCAGCGGAGCAATGGGACATTGTGCGGGGTGGCGCGACAGCTATGTGGGACGCCCCACAGCCCGTGCAAGGGGCGTGGCCAGGGGGATGACCAGGGAGCCGACCGGGAGACAAGGCGCGCGTGTGGGCACGGGAGAGGGCAGGGCGCGGTGGAGAGTCAGGCGGCAACGCCGCCCGTTTCACCCGTCCGGCCGTTGCGCCGTGCCACCACCCAGCCGATCAGCGCGCCCATCAGCATCACCAGGGCCGCGATCAGGAAGGCGGCGCCCGGATGCGGGAACAGCGGATCGCTGCCGACCGAGGCGGAATAGACCGTGCCGAAGAAGACCGGAGCCAGGATGCCGGCGACGCTCGCCACGCTCATGTTGGCGCCCTGCAACTGGCCTTGTTCGGATGGGCTGACCCGCTGTGTCATCAACGACTGGATTGTCGGCATCGCCAGCCCCCACAGCGCGTTCGGCACGATGGCGAAGGCGAACCAGCCGCCATCCGGCGCTAGCCCCATGCAGGCCAGCCCGAACGCCCCACCGAACAGGCCGACGACCATGGTGCCGCGGTCGCCCAGCCACTTCACCACGCGCGGCACCACCAAACCTTGCATGACCATGTCGAGCGCACCGACCATCGACAGCAGAAGACCGACATCCCAGGCGCTCCAGCCATAGCGGTGCGCGGCATAGAGCACAAAGACGGCGGGAAAGATCTGGTGGGAGACATGCAGCATGAAATTGACCATCGCCAGACCCGACAGTTCCGGGTGCGAGCGCAGCAGCTGGAACGCTCCGAACGGGTTGGCCCGGCGCCAGGAAAAGGCCATGCGGTTTTCCGGCGGAAGCGATTCCGGCAACACCACCAGACCATAGAGGAAGGCCAGTCCACTGAGCAGGCCGGCCCCCCAGAAGGGCGCCCGCGGCGAGATCTCGCCCAGCACTCCGCCCAGCAGCGGTCCGGCGATGAAGCCGGCACTGAAGGCGGCGCCGATCAGGCCATAGGCGCGCGCCCGCTGCTCCGGCGGCGTCACGTCGGCCATATAGGCGAAGACCGTGGTGAAGCTGGAGGAGGTGATGCCGGCAACGGCACGGCCGAACACCAGCCACCACAAATTCGGCGCCACCGCCATCAGCACATAGTCTGCCGCCAGCCCCAGCGCCGACAGCAGGATCACCGGCCGCCGGCCAAAGCGGTCCGACAGCGACCCGATCACCGGCGAGGAGAAGAACTGCATCAGCGCCCACAGCGCCACCAGCGCACCGTTGATGGTGCCGGCCTGCGCATCGGCCCCGGCGAACTCCTCGATCAGCGCCGGCAGCACCGGAATGACGATGCCCATCGCCACGATGTCGAGTGCGGCGGTGACGAGAATGAAGGCTATCGCGGCCTTGCGCGGACGAACGGACGACATTGAAAACCTTTGGAATCAAAAAATGCAAGCGTCCAAAAGGGACGCAGGCGGACCCCGGCCGGAATGGGCGGGCCGGACGGCATCGCGAAGTGGGGCGGATCATAGAGGAAGCGAAGGCGATTTGGAAGCGGAATATTTCCGACTTCGGATGATTTTTCGCGGCGGGCTATCAAAGCGCTGACATTGCCCTTACATGCGCTTACAAGAGAAAAACACATAAGTTCGATTATGGAAATTTCCTGAACGGTCGGCTAAACCTCCAGGGCTTCATAGCCTGCCGAATCCTGATTGAGGGAGAAACAAAAAAGCTCCTGTCACCATCCGGTGACAGGAGCTTCGCGCTTGCCGAACACGGCGCAGCCAGCGTCAGCCGAAGCGGCCGGTGATGTATTCGGAGGTCTTTTCCTTGGTCGGATTCGTGAAGATCTCTTCCGTGTTCCCGAACTCGATCAGCTCGCCCAGATACATGAAGGCGGTGAAGTTGGAGATGCGGGCCGCCTGCTGCATGTTGTGGGTCACGATGGCAATGCAGTAGTCGGACCGCAGCTCGTCGATCAGCTCCTCGCACTTGGCGGTGGAGATCGGATCGAGCGCCGAGGTCGGCTCGTCCAGCAGCAGGACCGACGGCTTCACCGCGATGGCGCGGGCGATGCACAGGCGCTGCTGCTGGCCACCGGACAGGCTCATGCCGTTCTGGCGCAGCTTGTCCTTCACCTCGTCCCACAAGGCGGCGCGGCGTAGCGAGAACTCCACACGCTCGTCCATGTCGGCGCGCGACAGCTTCTCGTACAGCTTCACGCCGAAGGCGATGTTGTCGTAGATCGACATCGGGAACGGCGTCGGCTTCTGGAACACCATGCCGACGCGGGCGCGCAGCAGGTTCAGGTCCTGCTTGGGCGACAGGATGTTGACGCCGTCCAGCATGACCTCGCCGGTGGCGACCTGCTTGGGATAGAGGTCGTACATCCGGTTCAGGATGCGCAGCAGGGTCGACTTGCCGCAGCCCGACGGGCCGATGAAGGCGGTGACCTGGCGGTCGTAGAGCGGCAGCGAGATGCTCTTCAGCGCGCGATAGCCGTCATAGAAGAAGTCCAGGTTGCGGACGGTGATCTTCTCGGGCAGGCCGGCACCGGCGATGGCACGGTCGGCGGCGGCGCCGGCCATCATGCCGGGGGGCATCGGGTGGCTGCCGTGGGCTTGGCTGTTGGCGTCCATGTGGGTCATCGTCATGGTTACTTTCTCGTCGTGCCGAGACCGGCCAGCAGCCGGGCGCCGATGTTGAGGAGCAGGATGGCGACCGTGATCAGGAGCGCGCCGCCCCAGGCCAGCTGGCGCCAGTCCTCATAGGGCGACATCGCGTACTGGAAGATGACCACCGGCAGGTTGGCCATCGGCGCGTTCATGTCCGCGCTCCAGAACTGGTTGTTCAGGGCGGTGAACAGCAACGGCGCGGTCTCGCCGCTGATGCGGGCGACGGCCAGCAGCATGCCGGTGATCATGCCGTTGCGGGCGGCACGGTAGGCGACCATCGTGATCACCTTCCATTGCGGCGCACCGAGCGCGGCGGCGGCCTCGCGCAGGCTGTTGGGCACCAGCTTCAGCATGTCCTCGGTCGTGCGGACGACGACCGGGATCACCAGCACCGCGAGCGCCATGGCACCCGCCCAGGCCGAGAAATGGCCCATGCGGATCACCAGCACCTCGTAGACGAACAGGCCGACCATGATCGACGGCGCGCTCAGCAGCACGTCGTTGATGAAGCGCACCACCTCGGCCAGCTTGGTGTTGCGGCCGAACTCCGCCAGATAGGTTCCGGCCATGACGCCGACCGGGGTGCCGACCGCGGTGGCGACCGCGGTCATGACGACGCTGCCGAAGATGGCGTTCAGCAGGCCGCCCTCGCCGCCCGGCGGCGGGGTGTTCTCGGTGAACAGGCTGAGGTTGATGGCCGACAGCCCGTTGTAGAGCAGCGTCCACAGGATGGCGACCAGCCAGAAGAGGCCAAAGCCGGCGGCCCCCAGCGCCAGCGACAGCGCCAGCTTGTTGGCGATGCGCCGGCGGTGATACAGCCCGCCGATGGGGGTCGCCAGCGTCGCGGAATTGGACATCGTCATGGGCCTCAAACTCCGGCCTTGCGCTGCAGGCGCAGCAGCATCAGCTTGGCGATCGACAGGACGGCGAAGGTGATCAGGAACAGGATCAGGCCGAGCGCCACCAGCGAGGAGGTGTAGACGTCGCCAACCGCCTCGGTGAACTCGTTGGCGATGGAGGCCGAGATCGTCGTGCCCGGCGCCATGATCGAGGAGCTGATGCGGTGCGCGTTGCCGATGACGAAGGTAACCGCCATCGTCTCGCCCAGCGCGCGGCCCAGCCCCAGCATCACGCCGCCGACGACGCCGGTGCGGGTGTAGGGCAGCACCACGTTCCACACCACCTCCCAGGTGGTGGCACCCAGCCCGTAGGCGGATTCACGCACCATCGGCGGCACCGTCTCGAAGACGTCGCGGGTGATGGAGGTGATGAAGGGCAGAACCATGATGCCCAGGATCAGGCCGGCGGTCAGGATGCCGATGCCGTAGGGCGGCCCCATGAACAGGTTGCCGATGCCGGGGATCTGGCCCAGCGTATTGATCAGGAAGGGCTGGATGGTCGACTGCATGAAGGGGGCAAAGACGAACAGGCCCCAGATGCCGTAGATGATGCTGGGGATCCCGGCGAGCAGCTCGATGGCGACGCCGAGCGGGCGCTTCAGCCAGGCGGGGCACATCTCGGTGATGAACAGGGCGATGCCGAAGCTGACGGGAATGCCGACAGCCATGGCGATGACCGACGTTACCAGCGTGCCGTAAATGGGGGCGAGCGCGCCGAATTCCTCCGACACCGGGTTCCAGACTTCGGTTCCGACGAAGCCGAAGCCGAACGCGCGGAGTGCCGGCAGCGCGCCGTCGATCAGGGAAACCGTGACGCCGCCCAGAATCAGCAGGACGAGCAGCGCGAATGCGAGGGTGGCGTTGCGGAAAGCCGCATCCTGCAGGCGCTGGCGGCGGGCCCGTCGGGCGGTGGAGGCGTGTGCGTCGGTCAAGGTCAGCGCGATCTCGGTCATGGCCGCTCCGTGAGGCGTGCGGTGGGGACGGCGCAATTTCCGTCCCCTCCGGCGATCATGCCCCCGGGCGCGCCAACCAGCGGCCCGCCCGGGGTCGGTTGGCCGTCGTTACTTGGCCGACGCGGTCCAGACCGGCTTGCCGTCGGCCTGGATGGTCTGCGACCAGGTCTTCTGGACAAGCGACACCACGGCGTCCGGCATCGGGACATAGTCCAGCTCGGTCGCCATCTTGGAGCCGTTCTTGTAGGCCCAGTCGAAGAACTTCAGCGCTTCGGCCGAAGACGCCACGTCCTGCGGGGTCTTGTACATCAGGATGAAGCTGGCGCCGGTGATCGGCCAGCTCTCCGCACCCGGCTCGTCGGTCAGCAGGACGTAGTAGCCCTTGGCATTGGCCCAGTCGGCGTTGGCGGCGGCAGCCTGGAAGGCCTCGATCTTCGGGGAGACGGTCTTGCCGTCCTTGTTCTGCAGATCGAGATGGGTGATGTTGTTCTGCTTGGCGTAGGCGTATTCGACGTAGCCGATCGAGCCGTCCGTCTGCTTGACCATGTTGGCCACGCCCTCGTTGCCCTTGGCGCCGATGCCGGCCGGCCACTGGACGGAGGTGTTGGCGCCGATCTGGGTCTTGAACTTCGGGCTGGTCTTCGACAGGTAGTCGGTGAACAGGAAGTTGGTGCCCGACCCGTCAGAGCGGTAGACCGGGGCGATGGCGGTGTTCGGCAGGTTGACGTTGGGGTTCAGCGCCTTGATCTGCGCGTCGTTCCACTTGGTGATCTCGCCCATGTAGATGTTGGCGAGAACGGTGCCCGACAGCTTGACCTCGCCGGCCTTGATGCCCTTCAGGTTCACGACCGGAACCACGCCGCCCATGATCATCGGGAACTGGATCAGGCCGGCCTGCTCCAGCTCTTCCGGCTTCAGCGGCATGTCCGACGCGCCGAAGGTGACCGTCTTGGCCTTGATCTGCTTGATGCCGCCGCCCGAACCGATCGACTGGTAGTTCAGGCCCGTGCCCGTCTCCTTCTTGTAGGCGTCGGCCCACTTGGCATAGATCGGGTACGGGAAGGTGGCGCCGGCGCCGGAGATGTCGGCGGCCGAGGCGACCGAAATCGGGGCGACCGACACGGACAGGACGGCCAGGGCACCGAAGGCAGCGCAGCGAACGAACGCCGAGGTCATGGTTTTCACGGCTAAACTCCCGATAGGTTTGGACGGTTTGGTTGGGTTTTTCGGAAAAGCCCGGCCTTGGCCGGATGTCGGAACCCGCCTTCTTCGTCGCGGTGACCATAGCCGCCGCCGGTGACGGGTTTGTTTTGTTTACGTGTCAGTTTTATGAAACCGACCCGTTCGAGACTGGGAACGCGAAGTCCTGGCAAGGCTCATCGCGCGGCCCGGATTTCCTGGAGGAACAGATGCACGGCGGAGCCGAGGTTGGTCGCCTCGTGCGACAGGCCTTCCGCCACCAGCAGCACGTCACCGGCTTGGGTACGCACCTTGGCCGCGGCCTCGGACAGGCCGGCGACATGGTCCGACGCCGCCTGGGTGCCGACCGCCACGCGGTGCGAGCTGTCGACGATGCTCGACGTGATCACCGCCTGCTCCTCCACCGCTGCGGCGATGGCCGAGGCGTTGGATTCGATGCGCTGGACGCTGCCGGTCATGGCCGCCACCACCTCCGCCGTCTCGCGGCTGGCCGCCTGGGTCGCGGCGATCTGGCGGGCGATCTCGGCGGTGGCCTGGGCGGTCTGGCCGGCAAGGGCCTTCACCTCTCCGGCGACCACGGCGAAGCCACGGCCCATCTCCCCTGCCCTCGCCGCCTCGATGGTGGCGTTCAGCGCCAAGAGGTTGGTCTGGCCGGCGATCTCGTCGATCAGCCCGACGACGGTGCCGATTTCTCCCGCCGTGCTCGACAGGTCGGCGACGGTGGCCTTCACCTGCTCCGCTCCGGCGGCGGTGTCGCCGATGATGCGGGCCGATTCGCCGGTGCGCTTGCTGATCTCGGCGATGGACTGGGAGATTTCCGAAGCGGCGGTCGCCACCTGCTGGATGCCCGCCGCCATCTCGCCGGACAGCTGCATCGCGGCCTCGGCGCGGTCGTTGGCGTTGGCGGCGATGTCGGTCAGCGAGCGGGCGCGGGCGGCCATCTGGCGCGCGGCCTCGGCCAGCGTTTCGACGCTGCTCAGCACGTTGCGTTCGAACTGGTCGGCGATCTCCAGCATGCTGGTGCGGCGGGCCGACGCGGCGTTGCGGCGCTCGATCTCCACCTTCTCGTGCGCCTCTTCCATGGCGCGGGCGTTGGCGATGAAGACGAACAGCGCGCGGGCCATGTCGGTGATCTCGTCATTGCCGTCGGCCTTCTGCTCGACCGTCAGGTCGCCGCCGGCGACCCGGCGCATGGCGTCGGCGAGCGCCTCCATCCGGCCGACGACGCGGCGGCCGACATAGAGCGAGACGATCAGCCCGGCCAGCAGCACGCCGGCGGTCGCCAGCAGGATCTGAACCTGATTGGTGCGTTCCAGCGCCTCGTGGGCGGCGGCGGCCCCGTCGGCGGTCGCCTTTTCCGCCGCCTGGACCAGCCCGTCGACCATGGCGGTGAGGGTGGCGCCGGTGCTGCGATTGCTGTCGATCAGCGCGGCATTCTCGGCATAGGCCGCCAGCTCGCCGGCCCGCAGCGCCAGGATGCCGTCGTTGCCGAAGCCAAGGTCCAGCAGCCGCTCCGCCAGCCGGCGGACCTCCGCCCCCAGATCGTCGCCTGACGCGGCCAGGGTGCTGCGGATCGTTGCCGCCAGCGGGGCCAGCGTGCGGCGGGCGGCAGCCAGACGGGCCGGCGTCTCGGCGTTGCCGGCCTCCGCCAGCTTGCCGGCCAGCAGGTTGGCGTCGGCCATCAGGCCGCTCAGGACGGTGTAGCGCTGCTGCGCCGCCGGGACCGTGTTGGTGGACAAATCCTGCATCCGTTCGGCGATCGCATTGCCGGCCTCGGCGATGCGGCCGCGCGAATTCAGCATCAGCGGCAGCATGCGGGCGTTGGCGTCGCGGTCCAGCCGGACGATGTCGTCGACGCTGGCGTTTAGCGACTCGGTCAGCTTTTGCCCTTCCGCCTCCGGAATCCCGGGGCTCAGCTGACGGACGCGGCGGGTGTAGACGCTGGCATCGCCATCGCCGAAGGCGGCCAGCTCGTTGATCGTCGCCACCACCGGGGCCGCAGCCTCGCTCTTCGCCAGCGGACGCAGTGCGCCCTGCAGGTCGGACAGCGCGGAGTCGAAGTCGGTGGAGAGCGACATCACCTTGGACCGGTTGGTCTCGAAGGCGCCGATCAGCAGCGATTTTGCCAGGGCCGCTTCGGCACCGCGCAGCTGGAACAGCGGGATCACCGTCTGCCCCAGTTCGGCGCCGATCACCGCGGAGGATTCGGAGGTCGCCTGCACCATCGCGGAAATCGCCTGGGCCAGCTGTTCGCGCGAGGCCTGCATGTCCGGCTTCAGCGCGGCGAGCAGACGGGCATGGGCATCGCTCAGCTCCGCCAGCCGGCCGCTGCGCTGCTCCTGCAAGGTCAGCCGCCGTCCGGTCGCCGTCCCCAGCGCATCGATGGTACCCAGCAGCGAGCGCGCGGTTCCGGTCAGGTCGGCGACGCGGGCCGCATCGCCACCAGCATGGCCCTGTCCGCCGGCCAGCTGGGCGAGCTGACCGTCCAGCGCCCGGCGCTGCTCGCCCGCCGCATTGCGCAGCCGGACCAGATCCTCCTCCGACGAAGCGGCGTCGATCAGCGGCCCCAGCGCCAGCACCCGCGCCGTGGTGGTGGCGAGGCCATGGGCGGCGCTGAGCACCGGCACCTGGGTGCCGGTGATGTCGGCGACATGGCCGCGGACGGCGCCGTAGGACATCCAGCCGACCACCGCCGCGATGCAGGGCAGTGCCGCCACGGTTCCGAAGGCGATCAGCATCTTCGACTTGATGCCGGACCGCCGGCGCTGGTCGATAGGCTTTGCCATATGGGCCACCCGTGGCTTGGAGGTTGTCCGTACCGCGCCCGCGGTTCTCCGCAAGCCGGCCGGTGCCATGGGTAGCCCTTCTGGTTGGATGAATCGGTGACGGTTGGATGAAGTTTTCGCTACGCACAATCGAAAGATTGCCGGAGGCCGGAAATCATCGGTCGCGCAGGCGGTCATGGTGAATCGAACGTAAACAGCGCGTGAAACGAACAGCGGCGCCCGACTGGGCCGGACGCCGCGTTACTGCACGCATACCGCGTAGAATCTGGAAGGAATGCCGCCGTTACACCGGCGGCGCCGTCCGACGCAGGCTGTCCCGGTCAGAGGCCTTGGTGAACCAGGCGGTGAGCGCCGGGCGCCCCACGCGCCAATCCTCGTGCCCGAACCGGAAATCGAGGTAACCGAGCGCCACCAGCACCGACAGGATGCCGATGGTCGCCTCACCCTCCAGCGACGCGGCCTCCGCCTCCAGCAGGTCGAGCGAACGGGCCACCGCCTTACGCTGGCGTTCCATCCAGTTGGCCGATTTTTCGCCGTCCGGACGCATGGATTCCAGCCGGCGCAGGATGGCGGCATCACAGATGCCGTCGGCGACGGCCTGCTGGCGCAGCGCCGTCCAACGGGCCGGGCCGGCCGGCGGGAACAGCGGCGCCCGGTCGCCCAGCGAATCGAGATACTCGACGATCACCGGGCTGTCGAACAGCGTGGTGCCGTCCTCCAGCGTCAGGGCGGGGACCTTGCCCAGCGGGTTGTCCGTCGGCAGATCGGTGTCGGCCGACCAGGGATCGGTCGTCACCCGCTCCACCCGGTCCTCCAGCCCGCGTTCGATCAGGACCATCATCACCTTGCGCACATAGGGCGAGGTGGGGCTCCAGCGCAGCTTCAACATGGACGCTCCTTCCGCATTCGATTGGTTGTCGGCAAGCTTCACCCGCGGAAATGGTCCTTGCGCCGGCGCAGTTCGGCGAACACCTCCACCGACGGGGCGCCGGTCATGCCGATGGCGGCCTGGACACCGGGATCGTCGGCGCGCAGGAAGGGGTTGGTGCGCCGTTCCATGCCGATGGTGGTGGGAAGCGTCGGCCGGTTCCGCTCGCGCAGTTCCGCAACCTCCTCCATCCGCTGATGCAGGGCGGCGTTGGCGGGATCGACGGTCAGGGCGAAGCGGCCATTCGACTGGGTGTATTCGTGGCCGCAATAGACCAGGGTCCGGTCGGTCAGCGCCCGCAGGCTTTGCAGCGACTCCCACATCTGCGCCGGCGTGCCTTCAAACAGACGGCCGCAGCCCAGCGAGAACAGCGTGTCGCCGCTGAACAGGGTTTCCGCCGCCTCGAACCAGAAGGCGATGTGGCCGCTGGTGTGGCCGGGCACGGCGAAGACGCGGGCGGTCTGCTCGCCGAACACCGTCCGGTCGCCGTCGCTGAGCGCCACATCCATGCCGGGGATGCGGTGGGCGTCGGCACGGGCGCCGACCACGCTGGCGCGATAGCCCTCCTTCAGCGCTGCCGCTCCGCCGATATGGTCGTCGTGATGATGGGTCAGGAAGATGTGGGTCAGGGACCAACCGCGCCGATCCAGCTCGGCCTGCACCGGGGCAGCGTCGCCGGGATCGACCACACCGACCTTGCCGGATGCCGCGTCACGCAGCACATAGATATAGTTGTCGGCGAAAGCCGGAACGAGAATGACCTCCACGGCAGCGGACTCCCTGCTGTTGCGATACGAAACCCGTGTTACGCTTGGGATACCATGTACACAGATATCGTCGATCTGAGGGAGTTCTACGAGTCCGGATTGGGGCAGACGGCCCAGCGGATGATCCGGCGGCGCATCCGCACCATCTGGCCGGACGTGCGCGACCAGATCGTTCTCGGCGTCGGCTACACCACACCCTACCTGCGACCCTTCATGGGCGAGGCCGACCGGGTGGTGGCGGTGATGCCGGCCAGCCAGGGAGTCAGCTTCTGGCCGGCGGAAGGGCCCGGCATGGTGGCGCTGGGCGACGAGGCCGACCTGCCCTTCGGCGACAACACCATCGACCGCGTGCTTCTGGTCCATGGGCTCGAGGGCACCGAGCAGCTGCGCCCGATGATGCGCGAGATCTGGCGCGTGCTGGCCGGCGGCGGCCGGGTGCTGGCGGTGGTGCCGAACCGCCGCGGCCTGTGGGCGCGCGCCGACTGGACGCCCTTCGGCCACGGCTTTCCCTATTCCGCCTCGCAGCTGAAGCAGGTGCTGCGCGACACCATGTTCGTGCCGGAACGCACCCGCCACGCCCTGTTCATGCCGCCGCTCCGCTCGCACTTCCTGCAAAAGACGGCACCCGCCTGGGAAGAGGTCGGCGGGCGCTGGTTCAAGGCCTTCGCCGGGGTGACGATGATCGAGGCGTCGAAGCAGATCTTCGCCGGCGTGTCGCGCCGGGCGGCACAGCAGCCGGTGAAGCGCCGGCTGATCGTGCCGCTGCCGGGCGGTGCGGCCCCCGCCGCCAGAAGCGGCACCCCCCGCACCACCATCGCCGGCGGCGACTCCGTCGACTGCCAGCAGCCTTATCCGCGCGTCTGACGCAGCGCGTCGGTGACGCGGCCGGCGAGACCGCTGCCCAGGCTGCCGGCCCGCTCCGCGATGCCGCGGCTCAGCGCGGTCAGCTCCTCAAGATTGCGGGTCACGCCCCCCAGCGTCTGTTCGGCGTCGCCGATCCGCTGTTCCGCCGCCATGGCGTCCTGACGCGAGCGGTCGAGCGACCGCGCGACCTCCGAGGTCAGGGTCGCCTGCTCGTCGATGGCGGCGGCGACGGTGCCGTTGATCGCCTGGATCGAGCCGATGGTGGAATGGATGCGGCCCAGCGCCTCGTCCACCGCGGCGGTTTCCTTTTGCAGATTGGCGACCTGATCGGCGATCTGCTTGGTGGCGTCGGCGGTCTGGCGCGACAGCGCCTTCACCTCGTTGGCGACGACGGCAAAGCCGCGCCCGGCCTCTCCCGCCCGCGCCGCCTCGATGGTGGCGTTCAACGCCAGCAGGTTGGTCTGGCTGGCGATGGCATTGATCAGCTTCACCACGCTGGCGATCTGTTCCGCGGCGGAGCGCAGCGAGTTCATCACTGTGGTGGCGCGGTCGCTGTCCGACGCCGCGGCAAGGCTGATCTCGCGCGCCTTGCTGGTGTCCCCGGAAATCTGGTCGGAGGTCGAGGCCAGCCGGTCGAGCATGCCGGCGATGGCGCTGACCGAGCCATCCACGGCACGCGCCGCCCCCGCGGCGTCGGCGGCCTGCCGCAACCCATCCGTCCCGGCGGAGCGGACGGCCGCGACCGCCGATTCCAGCTTGCGCCCGGCATCGGCCAGTTCGGTGGCGAACCCGCCGACCTCGCGCTCGACCCGTTCCGACAATTCGCGCATCAGGGCGACCCGGCGGGTTTCCGCCGTTTCGGCCCGCAGGGTCGCCAGCACCCAATGGCGCGCGAGGCGGGCGAAGCGGCGGGCCTGATCGGCCGGCGCCGCGATGGCGAGCGCCCCGACCCGTTCCCCGTCCAGCTCGATGGCGATGGCATAGCCTTCCCGCATCGTGCCGCCCGACTTGGCCGCCTCATCGCGGGTGACGGCACGCTCGTCCAGCCGGCGGGCCACGATGTCGCCGGCGACCGGATGGCCGGTGCCGATCCGCTCCCGCGCGGTTGAGGCGATGACGGCACCGCTCCTGCCGGCGATGGAGACGACGGAGTCCAGTTCCCGGCCGATGGAGTCGCAAAGATCCTGTGCGATGGTGGCGCTGATGTCCAAGACGCTTCTCCCCTTCTTCCCGTTTATGGTTTTCAATTGGAGTCCTGCGGCACCACCCGCCATGACGGGGCATGCCGGCCACCCAACTACCGCGTTGCGAGCACCTCTTTCGCCCGTACGCAATGTTCAGACAGTACACACAACATTTACGAACGAAGAGTTGAAAGAATGACGCAGCCGACCGTTCTGGTGCTTCCCGGTTTGGGCAACTCCGGCACCGATCATTGGCAGAGCTGGCTGGAAGGCCGTCTGCCGGCCCTGACCCGCGTCGATCTGGGCGATTGGGATGCGCCGGAGCCGGACCGCTGGGTGGAGCGGCTCGACGAGGCGGTGCGTGCCGCGCCCGGTCCGGTCGTGCTGGTCGCGCACAGCCTTGCCTGCATCCTCGTCGCCCGCTGGGCCGCGGCCAGCGACAGGACGGAAACGGTCGCCGCCGCTTTGCTGGTCGCCCCGCCCGACGTCGAATCACCCCAGACGGTGCCGGCCGAGGCCTGCCGCTTCGCCCCGGCGCCGACCGATCCCCTGCCCTTCCCGGCGGTGGTGGTCGGCAGCCGCAGCGACCCCTACTGCACCGCCGCCCGCGCCTGCGGCTTCGCCGCGCTGTGGGGCGCCGACTTCATCGACGCGGGCGAGGTCGGCCACATCAACGGCGCCAGCGGCCATGGTCCCTGGCCGATGGGTGAGACGCTGCTGAAGGACATGCTGGCCCAGATCTAACCTCCCCTTGCCGCTGCGGGCGAAAGGGTGCGACACAGGAGCGTCGTCGCGCGCCCGCCAGCGGATTGGAGCTTATGACCGGTCTTCCCATCGTCGAGGCCGCCCCGGCCAAGCTGAACCTCTACCTGCATGTCACCGGCCGGCGCGCCGACGGCTATCACGAGCTTGACAGCCTCGTCGCCTTCGCCGAGTTCGGCGACAGCATCGCCCTGACGCCGGGTGCGGCACGGGTGGCCCTGCGCGGTGCCGACCTGCCGCCGGCCGGCCCGCGCCTGGCCATCGCCGGTCCTTTCGGCCCGGCCCTGATGGGCGAGTCCCCCGCCAGCAATCTGGTGATGCGCGCCGCCCATGCCCTGGCCGTCCGGCTGGGGCGCGAGGCCGACGTGATGATCGCCCTGACCAAGGCGCTGCCGGTCGCATCGGGGATCGGCAGCGGATCGGCGGACGCCGCCGCCTGCCTGCGGGCGCTCGCCCGGCTCTGGGGAGTGGCGCCGGACGACGCGGCGCTGTTTGCGGTGGCCGCCGGGCTGGGCGCCGACGTGCCGGTCTGCGTCGCTGGGCGAAGCTGCTATTTCGGCGGCATCGGCGATGAGTTGGACGAGGCGCCGGACCTGCCGGAAACCCATGTGGTCCTGGTCAACCCGAATGTCCCGGTGCCGACCCCGGCGGTGTTCAAGGCGATGGCCGCCGCCCGCGCCAAAAGCGGCGCCGGTTTCTCCACCCCTGCCCGCTTCACCCGCAAACCGGCCGACGCGGCCGACCTCGCGGCCCTATTGCTGGAGCGGAACAACGACCTGACCGCCCCGGCCCTGACGGTGGCACCGGTGATCGCCGAGGTGCTGGCGGCGCTGGAGCGCAGCGCCGGCTGCCTGCTGCCCCGCCTGTCCGGCAGCGGCGCCACCTGCTTCGGTCTCTACGCCACGGCGGCGGCGGCCGACTCCGCGGCCAAATCCATCGCCGCTGCATCGCCTGGCTGGTGGGTCAGGCCGACCCGGCTGCTCCCAACCCCAGCCGGCGCCCCCGCCCTGCCGCGCGGGATCGTCGCCGATCCGGCGGCGGCCGTCCCACCGCCTCCGGTCCCCTTCCCCGACACCGGCGGCTGGGGCGTGGGCTGACGAGCGCTTACGCCCGCATGTAGCCCCAGCCGTCCGCCTGCGCCTCGGCGATGTCGAGGACGCCGGCGGCGACCACCGTCAGCCCCTCGGCGGTCCGGCCGGTCTTCGCCAGCGTGTTGCCGCAGACCCGCAGGAGCCGGTCGGTCTCCGCATCCGGGCTGTCGAGGGCCGCGGCGACCGCACCGGCATTGACGACGATGCGCACCTCCGCATCCGGCCGCGCCTTCAGCAGGTTGCGGGCATTGTTCCGCGCCCGCTCCAGCGCGGCCGGGGTGGGGGCGTGGATGACCAGCCGCAGGGGAGATGCCATGTGCGGAGATGCCATGTCCGTCACTTCTTCTTTGCCGCGTCATGGAAGGTGAAGTCGAACAGCGCATCGACATCCACCGGTTCGGTGATCTGGGCCAGCGATTGCTGGAAGGCCTGCATCCGCTTGGTGGAGTCCAGGATCACCCGCGGGTCGTCGATGAAGGTCGTCGCGTCCGAGGTCAGCGCCGCCCGCATCACGTCGCGTTCGACCAGTCCCTTGCCGATGATGTCGGTCACCAGTTCCGCCGTGCGGTCCGGATTGGATTTGGCGAAGGCGGTGGCGCGGATGTGCAGCTTGACCAGTTCGGCCACCGCGTCGCGGTTTTTGGCGATGGCGTCCTCCGTCACCACCAGCACCGCACCCGGCTGCTTTGGGAACATGCTGCCGGCCTTGGCGATGATCGCCGCATCCTGGAGACGCGACTGCACCAGCGTCAGGATCGGCTCCAGGATCGACGCGCCGTCGATGGCGCCGGTCAGCAGAGACTGCTGCAAGGGCTGTTCGCCCATGCCGACGATCTCGATATCCTCCGAGGGGATGCGGGCGATCTCCGCCATCCAATAGCGCAGCACCGTATCCGGCACCGATCCGGCGGGCAGCGAGCCGATCTTCGGCCGCCGGCCGTTGGCGGCGCGGAAGGCCTTGACCCCCTCGGCCGGGCTGGCGGCGCCGGCCATCGCCTTCACCAGCGGGCCACGGCCGATCAGCGCCACCTGATCGATGACGTTGGCGGCGACGACCTTCAGCTTCACCCCTTTCGAGCGGGCGATCATCGCCGGTCCGATGCCGACATAGGCGACGTCCAGCGTCCCGGACGCGAGCGCCTGGATCATCGCCGGCCCCGACTGGAAGCTGGTGGTTTGCAGCGCAAGACCGGCATCCGCCGCCCAACCCTCGCCCGTCAGCACATAGAGCTGCGTCATAGGGATGATCGGGATATAGCCGACCCGCAGGCCGGTCGCCGCGAAGGCCGGCAGCGACGCGGCAGCGGCGGCGATGCCCAAGGCCGCCGCGCCCAGCAGAAGCTCGCGCCGGCTGACGTCGGGAGCGGTCGGACGGTCGGAATCGGTGAACTGGCTCGGGTTGGTCTGCGGCATGACGGTCTCCTTTTGCCGCGCCAACCTAGTAGGGCCAGCCGCAAATTTCAATTCACGGCCGGTCCCGACAGGAGGAACCCCGAATCAACACTGCACATTTGTTTTACCGTCAGGCCGGCAACCGGCGACGGACCGGGCGGATCAGCCACAGGTTCAGTGCCAGACTAACCAACGCTGCGCCGCCGATCACCCCTGCCATCGGCATGGCGGTGCCGTCGGCCATCAACCCGACCGCCCAGCCCGACAGCGCGCCGGTGCTGAATTGCAGCATGCCGGCAAGCGCCGACGCGGTGCCGGCCATCTGCGGGAAGGACTGCAACGCCCCGGCCATGGAATTGGCAAAGCAGAATCCGGTCACCGACATGAACAGGAACAGGCAGCCGACCAGCCCCCACAGCCCGCCCCAGCCGCTCAACACGCAGGCGACGAGCAGGATGCCGGTTGCGGCGGCCAGCCAGACGCCGATCCGCAACATCACGTCCGAGCCGAAGCGCATCACGGCGCGGCTGTTCAGCGTGTTGACGATGATCATGCCGACGATGTTCAACCCGAACAGGAAACCGTAATTCTCCGGCCGCACGCCGAACAGCTCGATGTAAACGAAGGGCGAGCCGGAGATGAAGGCGAACATCCCCGCATAGATGAAGGACGATCCCACCGCATAGCCCAGGTAACGGCGGTCGGTCAGGAGCTTGCGGTAGGCTTCTCCCAGCACCATCGGGCGCAGGCTGGTGCGCCGCGAGTCGGGATGGGTTTCCGGCAGGCTGGCAAGCGCCAGCAAGGCGACGATGCCGAAGGCGGCCTGCGCCCAGAAGATCCAGCGCCAGTTCGCCCACACCAGGATCTGGCCGCCGATCAGCGGCGCGATGATCGGGGCAGCCCCCATCACCAGCATCATCATCGACAGGACGCTGGCCGCCCGGTCGCGCTCGAAGACGTCGCGGATCATGGCGCGGACCAGCACCGGCCCGGCGCAAGCCCCCACCGCCTGCACGAAGCGCCATGCCGCCAGATGGCCGACATCGACGGTCATCGAACAGCCGACGCAGCCGATGGCGTAAAGCAGGATGCCGGTCGCCACCGGAATCCGCCGGCCGAACCGGTCGCTCAGCGCCCCCCACAGCAGCTGTCCGACGCCGAACCCCAGGAAGAAGGCCGACAGCGTCCACTGCACCTGGTCCTGCGCCGCATGCAGGTCCCGGCCGATCGCCGGCATACCGGGCAGATACATGTCGGTGCCCATCGGCCCGAACGACATCAGCACGCCCAGTGCTGCGATGAAGAACGGGCTTTCGGCAGGCGAACGGGAACGGACGGCGGCAAGGCGCGCGAGCATCGGGAAATCCGGATATGAAGGAATGGGGAGTCGGCCGGACGGAATCCGCAGCTTTCAAGCTGATCCCTTCATTGCCCGACGCAAAGTCCTGTCTCGGCATGGCAGCGTTGAGCAAGCCGCGACGTAACGCCGCCGCGACAATCTGGGTTCAGGTCAAATCACCGCGGTTACGGCGCAATAAAATTCTGGTTCGCTCCAGTAATCCATGCCTAAAATTGAACCCGGTTCACAGGCTTCCACCCAGCCAGAGGCCGCGCCATGCCGCACCCCACCCGCCGGTCGGTCCTGTCCCTCGGTGCCGCCGGCACCGCCCTGGCGCTGCTTCCGCACCACGCGCATGCGGCAGCCATCCAGTCCACCCAGCCCGCCCTCGTCCCTGGGCTGGTCTATGCCGCCGGGCAGAAATTCGACAAGAGCTTCAACGAGGGCGCCTTCACCGGGGCGGAGCGGTTCAGGAACGCCACCGGCATCGCCGTCACCGAATATCTGCCCTCCACGCCCGTGCAGTTCGATCAGGGCGCGGCCTCGCTGCTGCGGCGCGGGGTGACCGATCTGGTCGCCATCGGCTTCTACTACGCGACACCGCTGGCGCGGCTGGCCCCGGCGCACCCGGCGGTCCGCTTCACGCTGATCGATGCGGTGGCGGAGGGACCGAACATCCGCTGCGTCACCTTCAAGGAGCAGGAGGGATCCTTCCTGGTCGGCGTGCTGGCGGCGCTGGCATCGAAAAGCGGGACCGTCGGGTTCATCGGCGCGCTCGACATCCCCCTGATCCGCAAATTCATCGCCGGTTACGAGCAGGGCGCCCGCCATGCCCGCGGCGACATCAAGGTGCTGGTGAATTTTGTCGGCACCACGCCGGCCGCCTTCAACGATCCCGCCAGCGGGGCCGAGGTGGCGCGCAGCCAGTTCCAGCGCGGCGCCGACGTGGTGTTCGCCGGGGCCGGCGTCTCCAACTTCGGCATCTTCGCCGCGGCGAACGAGGCAAGGCGGCTGGCCATCGGCGTCGACAGCAACCAGAACTACCTCTATCCCGGCTCCATCCTGACCTCGATGCTGAAGCGGGTCGATATGGCCGTGGAATCGAGTTTCGAGGCTGCCCGTCAGGGCCGATGGAGCGCCGGCACGGTGGCGCTCGGCCTTGCCGAGTCGGCGGTCGATTATGCGCTCGACGAAAACAACCGCGATCTGGTGACGACCGCGATGGTGGAGGCGGTGGAGGCCGCCCGCCGCGGCATCATCGCCGGCCGCATCCCGGTGGCCGACGGAAGCTGAGCCACGGCTATGCCGGCGCCTCGAACGGCTGCCAGCCACGGGCCCCGGTCAGGTCGGCGCCCTTCAGCGTGGCGAAGCTGGTCTTGATCGCGGTCAGGTCGGTGCCGCGCAGCACCACGCCGGCAAGGCTGGCGTCGCGCAGGTCGGCGCCGTTCAGCCGCGCCTTGGCGAAGCTGGTCGGCCACAGCCGGCTGCCGTCGCCGCTGAGATCCACCCTGCGGAACTTGGCGCGCCACAGCTTCGCTCCGGCCAGATTGGCACCTTCCAGATTGCAGCCGGACAGGTCGGCGCTGGTGAAGTCAGCATCGCGCAGGTCGCTGTAGGACAAATCGGCCATCATCAGCTTGGCGCCCGAGAAATCGGCCCCGCGCAGCCCGCAGAACCGCATCACCGCCCCGCACAGCAGCTGGTTGGCAAAGTTGTAGCCGCGCAGATCGACCCGCTGGAGCTGGATGCGGTCGCCGCCCTTGCCGAACTTGTCGACCCAGAATCTGATGCTCGGCGATCAGCTCGCTCATCCGCGCCGCGGTGGTGGTCAAGCCGGTGCCGTCGACATCGATGCCGTGCCGCTCCAGCGCCGTGCGCAGCTCGTCGTTCAGCCGGGCGCCGCACATCAGCACGCCGTCCAGCGTCGTCTTGCGCATGGTCGCCCCGGTCAGGTCGGCCCCGATCAGGATGGCGCCGCTGAGGTCGCTGCCGGTGAGGTCGGCGCCGGACAGGTCGCTGCCGCTGAAATCGCACTGCGCCATCCGGCAATCAGTCAGCACCGCCTCGGACAGGGTGCAGCCGACGAAGGTGGTGGTGCCGTCCGTATTGCCGGCCGCCCGGAACTCGCCGCTGTCCAGGACCATGCCGCGGCGGAGGTCGGCGCCCTGGAGGTTGGCATTCTGCAGCCGGGCGCCATCCACCCTGGCGCCGCGCAAATCCGCCCCCTGCAACTGCGCCCCGGTCAGGTCGGCCTTCGACAGGTCGGCGCCATACAGATCGGCCTTGGACAGCAGGGTGCCGACCAACCGCGCCCGTGTGAGACTGGCACCGGTCAGCTTGGCGCCCGACAGGTTGACGCGGTTGAGGCCGAGCCCGGCCAGATCGTAGAAGCTGAGGTTGGCGCGCCGCCCTTTCCCTGCCGGGTCGCGCAGAAGCCATTGCTGGTGGCGTACCAGCGCATCGCGAACCGCCCGGAGGTAGCGTTCATCCATCATGCGGCGCGTCGTTGCCCCGGCATTTCCGTCCCGGACACACTGTCCCGGACTGTTGGCGTGCTGGATCTTACCGAAACCGGTTGAATTCCGGAAGATGCCAGCCGTCGAACCTTCGCCCGATCGGCAAGAATCTTTTGTTGCATGGACATTTCCGGTCCGACATAGGCCGGCCCGCCGGTCACGACCGCGTGATCGATGCCTCCCCCGGCTTGGGTAGGGGGAATGGCGACCCAATATACTGGGCTCAGAACATCGATCATCTGCATGGGAGACCGGCGGCATGCCCGAATCGGACAAGACAGCATCGGCCAAGAGCGAACAGGAGTGGAAGCAGGACCTGTCGCCCAACCAGTTCAAAGTTCTGCGCGAGCACGCCACCGAATATCCGGGCACCAGCCCGCTGAACGACGAGAAGCGCCACGGCGTCTACCGCTGTGCCGGCTGCGGCCAGCCGCTGTACGCCAGCGACACCAAATACGAAAGCGGGTCGGGCTGGCCCAGCTTCTGGGAGCCGCTGCCGGGAGCGGTCGAAACCTCCACCGACTACAAGCTGGCCTACCCGCGCACCGAAGTCCATTGCGCATCCTGCAAAGGCCATCTCGGCCATGTCTTCGACGACGGGCCGCGGCCGACAGGCAAGCGCTATTGCATGAATGGCGTCGCCATGAGCTTCGAGCCCGAGGAAAAGTCCGACTGACCGGCAGAACTATGACCGGCCGCCGGCTTTCCTTCGACGGATCGGCGTTCGGTCATAAACCCTAATGAAAAAGGCGGGTTTGCCCCTATTTCGGCTAAAAATGACAACCCCGACACGGAGCGCGATGGTATGATCCGCTCCGTGCGACGGGTTGTCGCGAGGGCATCGCCGCCCTTCGCCGGTCGTGGCACCATGCGTCGATGGACAGACGCAGGCATTCGGTGCGGCTGGCGGAGGGCGAATGGTCATTTCGGCCGAATTCCTGGGGATGCTGCTACTGATCGCCAGCGCCGCCGCGCTCGGACTTTCCATCGTCGTCGATGTCGGCCGCGTCAGCGCGGAAAAGACCCGCGAGGCGATAAACCAGCGCCAGTACGACAAGAAACGCGCCGCACTCGCCGAATGGCGCCAAAAGACGGAGCGCAAGCGCGTCGATCTGACGACCCTGCAAGCCCGCCTGACCGAATTCAACGGCCGGCGCCAGAAGGCGTTGACCGAGTCGCGCGCTCTGGAATTCTCCAAGATCGAACTGGTCCACGAACTGGGCGACCAGGACAGCGACGGCGACATCTATTGGGCACAGCTGGCGGTCGGTCCCAATTTCAACGAGCTGGACCGCAAGGAGATCGTCTTTTCGCGCCAGATTTGGGAATACCGCAACGTCTCCCACATCACCGCTCCGTCCGCCGAACAGGCCCATGCCACGGTGCGGAGCAGCTTTTCCCAGCGCAACGGCGTGATCTGCTCTCCCGTGGTCCCCCTGGCGCTCGCTCCCGACCCCGAGGTCGAGGCTGACGCGGCATGATCGGGGATCGCATGAGGGGAACGGCGCCATGACCGGCATGATGCTGTATTTCGCGCTGGGCCTGATGGTGCTGACCGTCCTGTCCAACCGCTACTGGCGCCGCCAGCTGGTCGTGACGCGGATCGCCATGTCCAAGCTGAAGGAGAAGGTGGAGGACGTGACCAAGGAGGTCGCCGACGTCGCCTCCGACTATGCCCAGCTGGCGCACCATTATGCGGAGATGGAAAAGCGCGTCCAGAAGGCGGAGATCGACATGCAGGCGGCCATTCTGGAGCTGGACCAGAAGAAGTCGGCCCCGATGCAGCGCTACGTCGTCTTCGACCGGAACGAGCCGCGCCCCGGCCGCTTCTGGGAGGTCGCGGTGCGCTGCCAGCCCATCGGCGTCAGCCTGTCCGACCAGCGGGGATACCGCGGCTGGACCGGGGTGCGCCGCTTCCTGCTGATCGCCGATGGCGAGCGCGAGGCCCGCGAACGGGTGGCCGCCCGCTATCCGCGCAAGGCCGGTTTCGAAATCGTCGAGGTTGCGGGCTGCCGCATCAACGGCCTGACCGTCAACCGGATTTCCGAACTCAGCACCTTCCGCAAGCCGGCCAAGCCGGAGGAAGAAGGCGCGGCGCCCGCCCGCCCGCAACGCCGGACCTCGCCCGCGCAGTCCTGAGTCCGTCTCTCCTTTCCAAACACCCTTTCCCAGTGGTGGCTGCGCCCTATCTGCTGTCGGGCCATGCCAAGATTTGCCCTGAAACGCCCAAAACCGAACCGTTGGGTTTTCGCCCCTCTCCTGCTCATGCCGTTTCTGGGCGCCTGTTCCGGCCCGCAGATCGTCGACGCGCTCACTCCGCGATCGGGCTACACGGTCACGACCGACCTGCCCTTTGCGGACGATCCGCGCCTGCGCCTGGATCTCTACCGGCCCGACCGGCCGGAGCCGGGGGCACCGACGGTGGTGTTCTTCTATGGCGGCAATTGGGAGGCCGGCGACAAGGGCATGTACCGATTCGTCGCCCAGGCGCTGACCAGCCGCGGCTACAGCGTCGCCATCCCCGACTACCGGCTCTATCCGCAGGTGCGCTACCCGGAGTTCCTGCGCGACTCCGCCGCGGCGGTGGCCTGGGTCCGGCGCCACGGCGCCGAATATGGTGCCCAGCCCGGACCGGTTGCGGTGATGGGCCATTCCGCCGGGGCCTACAACGCCCTGATGCTGGCGGTGGACCGGCGCTGGCTCGCCGGACAGGGGCTGGACCCCGCCCGCGACCTTCGCGCCGCGGTGGGGCTGTCCGGCCCCTATGATTTCCTGCCCCTGCAGAGCGACATGCTGAAAGATCTGTTCGGCCCGGAGGAGACGCGGCCGGACACCCAGCCGATCGCCCATGTCGCCGCCCCGCTGCCGCCCCTGTTCCTCGCCACCGGCACCGCAGACGAAACGGTCCTGCCCCGCAACAGCCGCAATCTGGCGGCCAAGGCGCGCGAGGGCGGCGGAAGCGTGCGCACGGTGGAATATGACGGTATCGGCCACATCCGTATCGTCGCCGCCCTCGCCGCACCCTTGCGCTGGCTGAACCCGGTGCTGGACGATGTCGATGGTTTCCTGAAATCGCTGCCGGAAACCGGAAGCTGATCAATCCACCGCGGCCTGGAACATGTATCCCATGCCGTGGACGGTGACGATTCGGGTGGGGTCGGCAGGGTCGTGTTCCACCACCCGGCGCAGGCGGCGGACCAGCCGGTCGATGGAACGGTCGTACGGCACCGAGTCGCCGCGCAAGGTCAGATCGAGAAGGTCGTCGCGGCTCAGCACCCGCCCTGGATTCTCGACGAAGGCGGCGAGCAGCTCGAATTCGGCGGAGGTAAGCCGGGCGTCCTCCCCATCGGGACCGCGCAGCCGACGCTTGTCGAGATGAAGCTCCCACCCGTCGAACCGCTTCACCCGCCCGCCGGCCGGTCTGGTCGGCTTGGCGATGCGGCGCAGCAGGCTGCGGGTGCGCGCCAGGATCTCGCGCGGCTCGAACGGCTTGGTGATGTAGTCGTCGGCGCCCAGTTCCAGCCCGATCAGCCGGTCCATGCGGTCGGACCGCCCGGTGATCAGGATGATGCCGATGTTGGAGGCAGCCCGCATTTCCCGCGTCACCGCCAGACCGTCCTTGCCGGGCAACCGGATGTCCAGCAGCAGCAAGTCGATGCGCCCCCGCGCCAGCAGCGCCGACAGCTGGTCGCCGTCCCGCGCCAGCATCACCCGATAGCCCTCCCCTTCCAGGTAGGCCTTCAGGGTCTCGCGGGTGATGGGATCGTCGTCGACCACCGCGATGGTGTGCATTGTCCCCCGTACCGGACTGAGACGGGTGGCGGATTGTCTGCCACACCCAGCACCGAAACTATCGGTTCCGGCAATTTGACACAAGCTGGAGAGTAACGGAACTGCGACGGGCAGTGGCAGATTGTTCCGCCCCGCCACAGTGGCCGATAGGGACAATTGCGGGCGATCTTGCCAGAAGGTCGAGACAATGCCACATTTGTCCCCATGACAAACTGGACCCCGAACCTGGAGGGCCGTCCCGGCCCGCTCTATCGCGTCATCGCCGACGCGCTGGCCGACGACATCGCGGAGGGCGTGCTGCCCACCGGCACGCGGCTGCCGACGCACCGCGACCTCGCCTTCCGCCTCGGCGTGACGGTGGGAACGGTGACCCGCGCCTATACGGAGGCCGAGAAGCGTGGGCTGATCGGCGGCGAGGTCGGCCGCGGCACCTTCGTCCAGGGACAGCGTCCGCCAACCACCCCCCTGCCGCTCGGCTGGCCGCCGGCCGGGGAGATCTCGGCGGGCCCCGCCATCGTCAACATGACCACGGTCCATCCCGAACACGCCGTGGCGGTGCAGACCTTCGGCCAGACGCTGTCCGCCATCGCGGCATCGGGACATGCGGCGAAACTGATCGGCTACGGCCCGCATGCCGGCCTGCCCGACCATCGTGCCGCCGCGGCGGCCTGGCTGGAACGCCAGCACCGGGTCAAGGCGACGCCTGAGTCGGTGCTGCTGACCACCGGGGCGCAGAACGCGCTGGCCGTGGCGCTGGCCGCCGTGGCCCGCCCCGGCGACGTCATCCTGGCGGAACGGCTGACCAACATCGGCACCAAGGCGCTGGCCGCCACCCAGGGCTATCATCTGGAAGGCGTCGCCATCGACGAGCATGGTCTGGTGCCCGACGCGTTCGACAGCGCCTGCCGCCGGCTGGGGCCGAAGGCAGCCTATCTGGTGCCGACCCTGCAGAATCCGACGGCGGTCGTCATGCCCGCCGCCCGCCGGCGCGAGATCGTCGAGATCGCCCGCCGCTATGGCGTGATCCTGATCGAGGACGACGTGTTCGGCTTCATGGTGCCGGATGCCGTGCCGATCCAGACCATGGCCCCCGACATCACGCTCTATGTGTCCAGCGTGTCGAAGAGCCTCGCCGCCGGCCTGCGGCTGGGCTTCGTCGTCGCCCCGGCGGAACTGCGCACCCGTGTCGAGACCGCCATCCGGGCCCTGCAATATTCCGCTCCCGCCCTGCCGGCGGAGGTGGCCGCGCGCTGGATCCAGGACGGCACCGCCGACCGCATCGTCGCCACCCAGCGGGAGGAGGATCTGGCGCGCCAGCGGCTCGCCAGATCCATCCTGCCGGCCGAGACCGTCTATGGCCACCCGGCGGCCCAGCATCTGTGGCTGGTCCTGCCCGAGCCCTGGCGGCGCGAGGACTTCATCGGAGAGGCGCGCCGCCGCGGGGTGATCGTCACCGGTGCCGACGCCTTCGCCGTCGGCCGCGCCAGTGCGCCCCATGCGGTGCGTGTCGGCCTGTGCATGCCGCGCAGCCGCGACGAGGCCGCCCGCGGCCTGCGCGCCCTTGCCGATGCGATCGACGCGCCCGCGGCGGCGATGTTGTCCATCGTCTGACCGGAGTGCAGGCACCGCGGCGGCGACATGTGAACACCGATGGGAAAATCCTGCCGCCCCTGCCGGTCCAAACCTGCCGCCCGGCACCGATGAGCCTGCCATAGCCCCTGTCAGGTCAAAGGCTTAGCTCTGGCCCGCATCCTGCACACCCCTCGATTGTCATTTCCTGACGGGAATGCGGAACGAGGGGAGCGCACCATGGTCAGCCTGTCCAGTTACGCCGATGTCGGCAGCATGGCCCAGAGCCTGCAGCAGTCGATCGACGCCGCGGTCAAGCGCGTGCAGCAGCAGGCAACGGGCAATGGTGGTGCTACCGGCAAGGTCCAGGAGTACGAGCAGACCGTCAACAAGTCGGCGATGAACGCCGCCCCCTTCGCGACGGGCATCGGCACCCTGATAAAGGACACCAGCCGGCTGAACGTCTTCAGCTCGCTGGCCTCCAACGATCCGGCAGATTTCTACAAGTTCAACGTGCCCACATCCGGCGCCGTGACGCTGGGGACGGTGGGCGATGCCGGCGTCCGGCTTCAGCTGATGGACCGTGGCGGCAAGGTCATCGCCGACAGCAACAAGGATGCCGGCGCCAGCTATGACGCCTTCCAGAAGCTGAAATCCGGCCAGATGACGCTGGACAAGGGCGACTACACCCTGCGTGTCGCCCGCGACAAGGACGTGCCGGTCAAGGATGCCAAGAGCTACGGCGTCCAGCTGCGCATGGGCAACTACAGCAAGGACTACGACACCATCGCCAAGCAGCCGGCCAAGGGCGACAACCCCTTCGGCGGCAACACCAAGCTTCAGGGCCTGGCCTCGATCCTGGGAGCGGGCAGCGCCTCGCTCAACCCCTCGGCGATGCTGCTGGGCGGGTCCGGCGGCAGCTATGGCGGGCGCGGATCGCTGCTGAACGCGATCCTGTGATCGCAGTAGGCGTCAGGCCAGACGGTCGCGCCCCGTTTCCTTGACCAGCAGAACCGCCTGGGTGCGGCTGCCGACGTTCAGCGCCTTGAGCACACCGGTGACGTGGGTCTTCACGGTGGACAGGTTCAGGCCCAGCCGCTCGCCGATCTCCTGGTTGGACAGGCCTTGGGCCAGCAGGTCCAGAACCTCCAACTGGCGGCGGGTCAGCCCGTCGAAGATGCTGGGGGCCACGGCACGCGGGGTCCCGGCGACCGCGTGGGCAGGGGCGCCCGGCATACCCAGCACCGGCGGCACATAGGATCCGCCGGCCATCACCAGCCGCAGGATGTTCACCACCAGCACGTCGTCGGTCGATTTCGGAATGAAGGCCCGGACGCCGCGCGACAGCACCGCGCGCATTTCGTCCGGCGACTCGATCATCGAGAAGATGGCAACCGGAACCGGCGCCACGCGCTTGACCAGCGCCTCGACATCCTCCAGCCCGCCGAGACCCGGCATGCGCAGGTCCATCACGATGAGGTCGAACGCGGTCCCGCCGTCCTGCATCGCGCCGTCGAGGATGGCGTTCAATTGGCTGAAGCTGGTGGCGGCCACCACGGTGGCCTGCTCGTCCAGTTCACCCACCAGATGGGTCAAGCCGCTGCGGACGATGGAATGATCGTCGGCGATCAGAACCTGCATGTAACGTCTCGGACCGGAGATGCCTTGGGTACCGTATCGTCATACGCTGACGCAACGGTCCGCGCTACCTCCTTCGCACATCCGGCACCTTTGTTCCATTGCCGCGATGCTTGGAAGGATTGCAGGCGCCTGCGGGGGAGAGGCCGCCGCCCCTCCCCCGTTTGCCGTTCAGGAGATCTTGATCATGATCTGGGCACGGCGGTTCGACGGCTCGCGCACGTTCGGACCGGTCGGGACCATCAGCTGGTTCTCGCCGACACCTTCGATGGAGATAATGTTGGCCGGCGTGCCATGCTTGATCATGGCCTGCCGCACCGCCTCGGCGCGGCGGAGCGAGAGCCTCTGGTTGTAGGACGGCGCGCCCGAGGTGTCGGTGTGGCCGATCACTTGGATGCGGACGGCACGCGCACGGCTGGCACCGTCGGCGGCATCGGCGATGATCTTGTCGGAGTTCGGCGTGATGACCGCCTTGTCCCAATCGAAGAACACCTGATACTCGCTCTGCGGCTGGGCGGCCATCGGCGGGGCTGCCGGCGCCGGGGCGGCGATGGGGGTCGCACGCTCCGGACCACCGAAGGTGTAGCGCAGGCCGGCGAGGATCGTGTGATTGCGGTACTCGCCCTTCGAGGTCACCGGACCCAGCTCGAATTCCGGATCGACGGTGGCGAAATACCGGTAATCCAGCGTCAGCGCGACATTGTCGTTGATCGCATAGGATGCGCCGACGATGCCCTGATAGGCGAAGACCCAGTCGCGGTCGCTGGCGCCGTTCAGCGACTGCTTGACGCCGGCGATACCGGCACCGGCACCGATGTAGGGGGTGATCGGCAGGCCGATGTTGATGTCGTACAGCAGGTTGCCCATGAAGGCGACCGAGCTCATCTTGCCGCCCAGATTGTTCAGGCCGGGGGTGGCGCTGCTGGTGCCGTCGACGCTGTTGCGCCACCGCCAGGCGGCCTCCAGCTCGGCGCGCAGGCCCATCGCGGTGGCGTAGCCGACCGACAGGTCGCCGATGCCGCCGATCTTGAATTCCTCCTTCAGGCCCAGGCCGGGAGCCGGATAGCTGCTGAGGTCCGCATCCTCGGTCCAGTTCACGCCGGCGCCAGCACCGACATAGAAGCCTTCCGTACCGGCGAAAGCGGCGGTCGGGACGGCCAGCGAAGGAAGAGCGACGGTCAGTGCCGTGCCCAGCAAAATCCCACGCATCGTCATGTTCTTGTTCCCATCGTTGACGGCGTTGGTCGATCGGGACATCCCGGCCTGCGGTGAAATGCGTGACAGAACGGGCTCCGGCCCCGACAATGGATTCCGCACCTGCGGCTTCCAATCCCGCCGCCTCACGCCCATTTTCCCTGTTGCAGATTTGCCTCAGCCGCCTCAGAGGCATTTCCTCGCGCGATAACAATAACTTGGACAGAATCCCCAATGCCCTCTACCCCGGACGGTTCGGTTGATTACCCCCTCTGCACCACTCCCGAGCCCGGCGGCTGGCAGGAGGTGACGCCCGGCGTGCTGTGGATCCGGCTGTCCCTCCCTTTCCAGCTCGACCACATCAATGTCTGGGCACTGGACGGCGGCACGGTCGGCTGGACGCTCGTCGATTGCGGGCTCGGCGATCCGCGCAGCCGCGCGGTGTGGGAAGTGCTGCTGCGCGATGCGCTGGGCGGGCGCCCGGTGGAGCGGGTGGTCGTCACCCATTTCCATCCCGACCATATCGGCGCCGCCGCCTGGCTGGTGGAACGGACCGGCGCCGGCTTTGCCACCTCGCTGACCGAATGGCTGTTCGCCCGCACCCTGTCGGCCGGCACCGATGCCGCCACCGACGCGGTGGTCGAGCAGTTCTATCGCCGCTGCGGCCTGGAGGAGGATACGCTGCGGTCGCTGCTCGCCCGCAAGGGGGCCTACAGCCGCGGCGTGCCCGCCGTGCCGGCGACGCTGAACCGCCTGCGGGCCGGCGACCGGCTGCCGGTGGGGGACCGCCACTGGACGGTGATCGGCGGCAGCGGCCATACGGCGGAACCGGTCAGCCTCTACCGGCCGGCCGGCGGCGGCAGCCCGGACCTGCTGATTTCCGGCGATCAGATTCTTCCGCGCATCAGCCCGAACATCAGCGTCTGGCCGTCGGAACCGGAGGCCGATCCGCTCGCCGACTATCTTGCCAGTCTTGAGGGATGGAGCGTCCTGCCGGCGGATACGCTGGTCCTGCCCTCCCACGGCCGTCCCTTCCGCGGCCTGCACCGGCGTGCGGAGGAGTTGGCTCTCCACCATGGGGAGCGGCTGGCCGAGATCGAGACTCTGTGTGCAGCCCCCCGGACCGCCGCGGCGGTGACGCGGGCGCTGTTTCCGCGCCCACTCGACCCGCAGCAGATGCTCTTCGCCGTGGGCGAGGCGGTGGCTCACCTCAACCACCTGATCCGCAAGGGGCGGCTGGAGCGGACCGCCGGACCGGCTGGCGAGCCGGCTTCGCTTCCGCCGGCCGACCTCTACCGCCAGCCGGCAGCCATCACAGCGGCCTGACGGCAGTTATTCGGTGACGATCTCGAACTCGTGCGGATCGAGCAGCGTCGCCACCGACAGGGTCTTCAACGTCTTCGGGTCGTCGGTGCGCTTCATCTGGGCATGCTGGGTGCCCATGCCGTCCTTGCGGATGGCGATCACTTCCCAATAGCCGCCGCTGGGGGACAGCTTGCGATAAATCTGTCCCTCGACCACCTCGCGCTTCCTGCGCATTTTCGTTCTCCAAAACCCGTCCCATGCCGGCGACCGTCACAGTCGCCGCGAAGGGCGCCATTGAAGCACAAAACCCCCCTGCCGTGGCGAGTGTCCGTTCGGTGACCCTTTGCCGATGACGCATTTGCGTTGTTGCAACGCAGCACGTCCGGAGCACCCCCGATGACCCTTTGCCGCAGGCCCCCTTCAGAGTGGAACAAAAGGCGCGGCTGTGAGTTCATAGCGGTCATGAACACCGATCTCGACGTGCTTGTCTTCGCGACCCGCCTGGTTGATGAACTGGGCGAAACCGCGATTCGAATGAGCCGCGTTCGTCTTGTCGAACTCACGGCCGCCAACCACACCCGTGCCGCCGCCTTCTGGCGGGAGGTGATGGGCACATGCGAACGGCTGCTGACCGAACGGTCGGGCCGGCGTGTGGCGACCGGGCTCTCCCCCCAGGCAATTGCTGCGGCGCAGCCAGCCATGGCCCAGCACCGCGTCGCCTATGTTCCCCGACCTATTCCCTGACCGGCTTGTTCGACAAGCCCGGTACTTCTTTGAACCATCAAAGAAAAAGGCCGGCACTGACGTGCCGGCCCTTTCTCGCGGAACGCAGATGCGTTTCGCTTACTTCACTTCGGCGTACTGACCGTTGTGCCACTTGTACCAGACATAGGCCGGGCTGGTGACGTCGCCCTTGGCGTCAAACCCGATCTTGCCGATGACGGTGTCATAGCTGCCCTTGCGCATGACGTCGGCAACCTTGGCAGCGTCGGTCGAGTTCGCCTGCTTCACCGCGTTCGCCCAGATCTGGAGAGCGGCGTAGGTGTAGAGGGTGTAGCCTTCCGGCTCGTAGCCCGCCTTGCGGAACTTCTCCACGACGGCCTTGGCGTCCGGCTTCTCGCGCGGATCCGGGCCGAAGGTCATCATGGTGTCCTCGCCGGCATCGCCGGTGATGGCCCAGTACTCGTTGGTCACCAGCGCGTCACCCGACACGATGATGGCCTTCAGGCCCTGGTCCTTCATCTGGCGGGCGATCAGGCCGGCCTCGGTGTGGTAGCCACCGACATAGACGGCGTCGATGTTCGCCTGCTTCAGCTTCGACACCAGAGCGGAATAGTCCTTCTCACCGGCCGTATAGGCTTCGTAGATGGCTTCCTTCTGGCCACCGGCGTTCAGCGCCTTCTGCGTCTCGTCGGCCAGACCCTTACCGTAGGCCGACTTGTCGTGCAGGATGGCGATGTTCTTGCCCTTGTACTTGTCCAGCAGGTACTTTCCGGCGATCAGGCCCTGCTGGTCGTCACGGCCGCAGACGCGGAAGACGTTCTTCAGGCCCTGCTCGGTCAGCTTCGGGTTGGTCGAAGCCGGGGAGATCTGCAGCATCCCTTCCTCGGCATAGACCTGACTGGCCGGGATCGACGAGCCCGAGCAGAAGTGACCGGCCACGAACTTCACACCGGCCTTGGCCAGCTGGTTGGCGACGGCCACGGCCTGCTTGGGATCGCAGGCGTCGTCACCGACCTCCAGCTTCAGCTTCTGGCCCAGAACACCGCCGGCGGCATTGATGTCCGCGACGGCCTGCTCCATGCCCTTCTTCATCTGCTCGCCGAAGGTGGCGTACTGGCCGGTGATCGGGCCGGCGGTGGCCACCGCGATATCAGCCTTGGCGGCCGTGGCGGAGAGCGCGGTCGCCGCGATCGCGGCGAGAAGGGACAGCTTGAATTTCATGGGTGTGCTTGCTCCCTGTTCTATGAAGTGGTCCCTGTTGCAACATACCCCCGGCCCTTTCGGGCCTTGCCGCCGGGTCCCCTCCGGCGGGTTCCAGAATACCATACCCCGAGTGGCGCACAGTGCGACAGTTTCGCGGGCACCAATCAGCCGTACGGTCTAATTCCTTATGTCTAGTGGTCCCTGCTCAACCGGCCCTGCTCAACCGGAGGTGCCGGTGCGGTCGCGCCAGGCAAACGGCCCGGCGCGCTCATAGAGCCAAGGATACTGGTTGACCATGCGGCGCGCGATGGCGATGCGATGTGCGGTGAGCGTGATCAGCCCGATCACGACGGTGTGGACGATGAAGCCCCACAGCGACAAGAGCTGCTCGCCGAACAGGCCCCAGGCCAGGAAGCGGTCGCCCACCCCCAGCAGCAGCGAGTAGGCCAGCACGCTGGAGACCGGCTTCCACCCCTCTGCCAGCGTCTGCCCGGTCAGCACGCCGCAGCCGCCGAACACCAGCACCGTCAGGAACACGAAGACCGGAACGGAGGAGCCGAGGATCGTTTCCATCTCAGTGTCCCCCTTCCAGATAGGCCGCGCGAACCTCCGGGTCGGCCAGGAGCTGCGCCCCGGTCCCCGTCATCGTGATCTTCCCCGTCACCATCACATAGGCCCGGTGCGCCAGCTTCAGCGCATGGAAGGCGTTCTGCTCGACCATGAACACCGTCATCTTCTGTTCCCGGTTGATCTCCTGGATCACCTGGAAAATCTGCTTCACGATCAGCGGTGCCAGACCCAAGCTGGGCTCGTCCAGCAGCAGAAGCCGCGGCTGGCTCATCAGCGCCCGCCCGATCGCCAGCATCTGCTGCTCGCCGCCCGACATCGTCCCGGCGCGCTGGTTGATGCGCTCCTTCAGCCGCGGGAACAGCGTCAGCACCCGCTCAAGCTCGCGCTCGAAGCTGCCGGGCTGCGCCACGATGGAGCCCATCTGCAGGTTCTCCAGCACCGTCATGCGCGGGAAGATGCGCCGGCCCTCGGGAGACTGGGCGATGCCGCGCCGCACGATCTCGTGGGTGGGCAGGTCGGTGATGTCCTCGCCCTCGAAGAACACCCGGCCCTGGCGCGCCCGCGGGCTGCCGCAGATCGTCATCAGCAGCGTCGACTTGCCGGCCCCGTTGGCGCCGATCAGCGAGACGATCTCGCCGGCGCCGATCTCGATGTCGATGCCCTTCAGCGCCTCGATGGCGCCGTAGAAGGTGTGGACGCCCGATACCTTCAGCATGGTTCAGGCTCCCTTCTGGCCGGCGGTGGGCGCGATGTGCAGGTCGGCGGCGACCTCCGGCGGCAGCGCCTCGTCCTCGTCCTCGCCCAGATAGGCGCGGATCACCGCCGGGTCGTTCTTCACATGCTCCGGAGTGCCGTCGGAAATCTTCCGGCCATAGTCCAGCACCACCACATGGTCGGAAATGCGCATCACCACGCTCATGTCATGCTCGATCAGCAGCACGCCCGTGCGGTGACCCTGCGGGGTCTGCACGTCGCGGATGAAGGTCAGGATCTCGGCCAGCTCCCCCGACTCGCGCGGGTTCAGGCCGGCCGCCGGCTCGTCCAGGCACAGCAGCACCGGCTCGGTGCACATGGCGCGCGCGATCTCCAGCCGGCGCTGGGCGCCGTAGGGCAAATTGCCGGCTTCCCAGTCGGCGAACTCGGTCAGCCGCACCCGGTCCAGCCAGTATTTCGCCAGCTCCACCGCCTCATGCTCGGCCTTGCGGAAGCCGGGCAGGCCCAACAGGCCGGCGATGGCGAAGCCCGACGCCCGCATCAGCTTGTTGTGCTGGGCGACGATCAGGTTCTCCAGAACGCTCATGCCGCTGAACAGCCGGATGTTCTGGAAGGTGCGCGCCACGCCCGCCAGCTGGGCGATGCGGTAGCCCGGCATCCGCTCCAGCAGGAACTCCTTGCCGGCGGGATGGCGCAGCGTCAGCCGCCCCACGGTCGGCGTGTAGAAGCCGGTGACGCAGTTGAACAGCGTCGTCTTGCCCGCACCATTGGGGCCGATCAGCGCGGTGATCTCGCCCGCCCGCGCCTCGAACGACACGTCGTTGTTCGCCACCAGACCGCCGAAGCGCATGGTCAGGTGTTCGACCGACAGAAGCGGCTTTTCAGTCATGACGGCGCTCATTTCGCGGCTCCCGCGGCGGGCTTTTTGCCGCCATGCAGGAGGATGGTCGGGTCGCGGTGGGCCAGCAGGCCGCGCGGACGCCACAGCATGATCACCACCATGCCGGCACCGAAGGCCAGCATGCGGTAGTCGGCCAGCTCGCGGAACGCTTCCGGCAGACCGATCACCAGCAGCGTGGCGACCACCACGCCGATCTGGCTGCCCATGCCGCCCAGCACCACGATGGCCAGGATGATCGCCGACTCGATGAAGGTGAAGCTCTCCGGGCTGATGAAGCCCTGGCGCGTCGCGAAGAAGGAGCCGGCGAAGCCGCCGAACATCGCCGCGATGGCGAAGGCCGCCAGCTTCATGTTGGTGCGGTTGATGCCGAGGGACGCGCAGGCGATGTCGTCCTCGCGCAACGCCTCCCAGGCCCGGCCCAGCGGCAGCTTGCGCACCCTGAGCGTGAACAGGTTCACCACCAGCGCCAGGGCCAGGATGAGGTAGTAGAGGAAGATGATGCGGTGGAGCGGCGAGAACTCCAGCCCGAACAGCTCGTGGAAGGCGGCCATGCCCTCGGCCGGCGTGCGGGAGAAGTCGGCGATGCCGAAGAAGCTCGGCCGCGGGATGCCGGAGATGCCGTTCGGGCCGCCGGTGAACTGGTACCAGTTGACCAGGATGATGCGGATGATCTCGCCGAAGCCCAAGGTCACGATGGCGAAATAGTCGCCGCGCAGCCGCAGGACGGGGAAGCCCAGCAGCACGCCGGAACAGGCGGCGAGCAGCCCTGCCAGCGGCAGGCAGAGCCAGAAGCTGAGCCCGAAATAATGGGCGAGCAGCGCGTAGCTGTAGGCGCCGACGGCGTAGAAGGCGACATAGCCAAGGTCGAGCAGGCCGGCCAGACCGACCACGATGTTCAGGCCCCAGCCCAGCATGATGTAGGTCAGCAGCAGGATGCCGATGTCCAGCAGCATGCGGTCGGCCAGCGGCGTCATCGGCAGGATGGCGGCGAAGACGACGGCGACCGGGCCGATGTATTTGCTGGCGTGCTGGACCTTCGCGGCGAAGCGGTCCATGCGCTTGTCGCGGTCGGCCTGGCTGAGCTTGGAGCGGCCGGTGGCGACCGTCATGGCGGCGCGGATGGCGATGACGCCGCCGCCCAGCACCAGCACGAGGCGCAGCACCTGGGTCGGCATCGGCAGCACCAGCCCGACGCCGGCGCAGGCCAGAGCCAGGATCAGCACCGGCAGAGCCATGCCCTGGCGGATCAGCCCGAGCCCGAGCCGGCCGAGGAAGACCAGCAGAAGGGAGGCGATGACTTCTTCCGGCCGGGCTTCGATGCCGAGACCGGTGGGGCGGTCGACGGTGCGCAGGCCCACCAGCGGCACGGTCAGCAGCAGGGCCACGAAGGCGGCAAGGCCGGCGTCCTTGACGGTGGCGGCCCAGTCGACGCCGCGCGCGGCGCCGCGTCCGGCGGAGAGGGTGTTGGAGTGCGTGGTCATGGCGCTTACACCTTCTCGATCTCGGGCCGGCCGAGCAGGCCGGTGGGCCGGAAGATCAGGACGAGGACGAGGATGGAGAAGGTGGCGACGTCCTTCCATTCGGAGCCGACATAGCCCGACCAGAAGGCTTCGATCAGGCCGATGACCACACCGCCGAGCATGGCGCCGGGCAGCGAGCCGACCCCGCCGAGCACGGCGGCGGTGAAGCTTTTCACGCCGGCCAGGAAGCCGATGTAGAAGTCGATGACGCCATAGATCAGCAGCACCATCATGCCGGCGACGGCGGCGAGTGCAGCCCCCATGACGAAGGTCAGCGAGATGACGCGGTCGACGTTGACGCCGAGCAGCCCGGCCATCTTCTTGTCCTGCTCGCAGGCGCGCTGGGCGCGTCCCAGCGAGGTGCGGTTGATCAGCATGGTGAAGCCGACCATGAGGACCAGCGTGATGATGATGGTGGCGAGCCGGACGTAGCTGACAGAGACGGCGCCGTCCATCAGGGTGAGGTTGCCGGGCAGGATGGGCTGCAGCGGCTTGGAGCGGGCGCCCTGGAGGATCTGGATGTAGTTCTGCAGGAAGATCGACATGCCGATGGCGGAGATCAGCGGCGCCAAGCGCGGCGAGGAGCGCAGCGGCCGGTAGGCGATGCGCTCGACCGTCCAGCCATAGACGCTGGTGAACAGCATGGAGGCGAGCAGCATGATCAGCAGCGCCAAGGGCACCCAGGTGATGCCGAGCGCACCGATGGCCAGGAAGGTGATCAGCGCCACGAAGGAGCCGATCATGTAAATCTCGCCATGGGCGAAGTTGATCATGCCGATGATGCCGTACACCATCGTGTAGCCGATTGCGATCAGGCCGTAGATCGCACCGAGCGACAAGCCGTTGATCAATTGCTGAAGAAAATATTCCATGTCCTCATCCCACCTTCAGCGCGGCGCAAAGGCAGGGTGCGGCGGCACGGGCACACTCGGCACACCGGTCTCGCAACAGCAGCCCCCCTGTCTGGTGCACTCTGTCTGGTGCAGCCCGTCCAGTCACCAAACGGAATGCCGTATCATCCGGAGTTCCGTCTATTGGTCTGACGGACCAAGATTTTTCCTGTTCGGAGGCGGCTCCCGCGATCCGGCCGGGCCGTCCGGCAAGTGCCACTCCTGACCTTTTCGGTAGTACCAGCCTGACGGATTTTTGCAAGACAGATTTGTGTTGTCCGCATGCGTCGCGGCGAAGAGAAAGGGCCGGAAACGCGAAACGCCCCACCGGCGGTTGCCGGCAGGGCGTTTTGCAAGACGACGCGGACCGTCAAGCCGTCAGCGGACGGCGACGGACTGCTTGGTCGGGACGGCGGCAACCTTCTGCTTCGGCTTGGCGGGAGCGGCGGCCTTGGCCGGCTTCGCCTTGGCGGTCGTGGCCTTGGGCGCTGCCGGAGCGGGCGCGGCCGAGGCGACGGCGAAGACCGGGTCGGGGTTGCTGACCACCTTCACGTCGCAGAGCGGGCGGCTGGCCAGATGCATCAGGCCGGCGTTCTTCTCGTCGCTGGTCAGGGTGCGAAGATCGTCCCCCGTCAGGTCCTTCGCGGCGACCGAACGGTCGACGAAGTTGGCGCAATATTGCGGGATGCCGATGGTGGCGGCGCGGCGGCTGATCTCGTTCGCCAGTTCGGTCCGGAACATGTCGAACTGGCGGGTGGCGTTGCCGCCGGAGCCAGAGCGCTTGTAGAAGTTGATCAGCGACGCTTCCGAACTGGACAGCAGGGCGCGGTTCTTGACCGAGAAGTCCTGGTACAGGTCGAACGGCTTCTTGTCCGGCACGACCGTGCGGCAGGTCAGGCCGACCACCATCATCTCGGTGTGCATGCGCATCAGCTGCTCGGCCGCATGTTCGGCGCGGTTGTAGCAGGCAGGCGTGGCCGGGACGCTGGACTTCGCCGGGCGCGCAGCCTTGGTGGCGGCCGGCTTCGCCGGCTCCTTGGCGGCAGCGCCGGCGGACGCCGGCAGGGCGAGCAGCGCGCCGAGGACGGCGGCGCCGGTCAGGGCTTTGAGGGAATGGCGGAGGGCGGCGCGCTGGCGACTCATCAGGGGCTCCGGTGGCGCGGTACGACAGGACGGGTTCGGGCGGGAAACTGCAGTGCCCGACAGTCGGCGACCTTCTACCCGAACGCCGTGACGGGTCAATGAGATTTGGCCGATGCTTGCGTTTTGTCCCATCGGCGCGTCGGGCAGGCAACGCCGGGTGACCGAAGGTTGCTCCCCTCCCGACGGAGGGAGCGTGCGTCGCTGGACGGGACCGGGCCGGCGACGCTATGGATTGGCGCAGCACAGTCGGACAGGTGACAGGGCATGGCAGCCACCGGATCGCAATCGGCCGGAACACAATCTGCCGGAACAGGGACCGCGGCAGAATACCGGAGCGGACACCGCATCGGCATCGATCTGGGCGGCACCAAGACCGAGGGCATCCTGCTCGACCGTCAGGGAAACCAGCTGGCGCGCCACAGAGTTCCGACGCCCAAGGGCGATTACGACGGCACCGTCGCCACGATCCGCGATCTGGTGGCCCGGCTGGAACAGGAAATCCCCGCTGGAAGCAGAGCGACGGTGGGGTTGGGCATTCCGGGCGCCATCTCACCCGCGACCGGGCTGGTGAAGAACGCCAACTCCACATGGCTGATCGGACGCGACTTCACGCGCGACCTGTCCCGGGCGCTCGCCCGTCCGGTGCGGATCGAGAACGACGCCAACTGCCTTGCGGTGTCGGAAGCGACCGACGGCGCCGGGGCCGGCTGCGGCGTGGTGTTCGCGGCGATCCTCGGCACCGGCTGCGGCGCCGGCATCGTCGTTCACGGCCGGGTGCTGGGCGGGCGCAACGCCATCGCCGGGGAATGGGGCCACAACCCGCTGCCCTGGCCGACCGACGAGGAGCGGCCGGGGCCGGCCTGCTATTGCGGCAAACAGGGTTGCCTGGAAACTTTCGTCTCCGGTCCTGCGGTTGCGGCCGACCATTTCACCGCAACCGGCGAAAGGCTGGACGCCGCGGCCATCCTGGTCCGCGCCGCCGACCCGTCGGCCGAAGATGCCGGGTGCGGGGCGACGGCGGACCGGCTGGTCGGCCGTCTCGCCCGCGGTCTGGCGGCGGTCGCCAACCTGCTGGACCCCGACGTCATCGTGCTGGGCGGCGGCCTGTCGAACGCGGACCTGCTGTATGACCGGCTGCCGGCGGCGATGCAGCCTTGGGCCTTCAGCGACCGGCTGGACACGCCGGTGCGCCGCGCCCGCCACGGCGATTCCAGTGGCGTGCGCGGTGCGGCATGGCTGTGGCGGCCCGGAGAGTTGCCGGCGGAGTAGCCGGTCCTTACTCCCGTCGCGCGGTTCGCGGCACAGGCGGAGCGTCGGCGCTGCGCGGTGCGGCCATTACGCGCTTGGCGGCCGCGGGATCCACCGGCGGCGGCGTCAGCGAATGGGACGCGGAGTAATGCTTGTCCGTCCGCTTCACGTCGGTGCCGTATCGCGCCATGCCGGCCCGGTCCTTGCCCGCCTTCGTCGCCCCCCAATGGGACGGCGCCGGGCCGGGCAGCGGCTGGGCCTGATCCAGGTTGCGCAGCAGCGGGCCGGTCGGGACCATCTGGTCGTACACCCAGGGCGCATATTCCTGCTTCTGGGCGTGGGCCGGCAGCGACAGCGTCATCACCGCCAGTGCGGCGGCGACGGCGGTCCGGATGGCGGTATCGGCAGAGAAGGCAACGCGGGTCATCGAACAGGCACCTTTCGTCCGGGAAAACGGATCGGAAGGAGCAGTCGAACGCAAAGCACCCGCGCCGTCCAATGCGGAGGCGCGTTACCCACCCCGGTCGCCGCATGCCCATGCGGGGCATAGGTCCCGCCTTGCGATACGGCGCCGGGGCTATTCCGTTGGGAGACCCCGTCAGGAGGCCGGCAGGCGGTAGAGCGTCAGGTGCAGGCGCTTTCCGGTGTTGTAGTTGAAGCCCGACAGCTCGGTCAGCGGCAGCGGCGTCACGGTGCCCAGGCTGTCGAGGAAGGCCGGCGCCTCGCGGTCCTCCACCAGGGCAAGCCCACAGGCGCGGTCCGCCGTCAGATGCGCGGCAGCGCCGGCACCATGGACCAGCTTGGTCGGCGTGCCGAGCAGGAAGACCAGGCTCGGCTCCGAATAGCCGGCGGTCGCCACCACGCTGTCCGGGCAGGGCCGGACCTGCGCGACAGCGCGGGCGGCCTGCCGGCTGACCCACACGCCGTCGATGCTCGGCAGCACGGCGGCATAGGTCCCGGCATAGAGCAGCGCCGCGGCACCGACCCCGGCGGCAAGCCCGGCCCGCCGCTCCCCACGCAGAAGAGAGCGCAGGGCGAGCGCGAAGAGGCCACCCACCGCCGGCACCAGCGCCATCCCGACCGGATCGATCCGGCCATCGACCAGCCAGGGGATCACCGCCACCGCCAGCGTCAAGGCACCGAAACCGATCACGCCCAGCGCCACCGCGGCGGCAACCAGCCAGCGGCGCGGCTTTTCGCGGCTGCGGTCGAAACCGTCGATCAAGGCCGCCGCGGCGATGGCGGCGATGGCCGGGAAGACAGGCAGGGTATAGTGCAGGAGCTTGGTCGGCACCGCCTCGAACACCAACCAGCTCGGGACGATCCAGGCGATGCAGAAGCGCACAGCATCCAGACGGCGGCGCGCCCACACCCAGGGAACGGCCAGCAGGGCCAGCAGCGACCAGGGGGCGAAGGTCACCCAGAAGGTGCCGAGGTAATAGCCGGGCGGCAGCCCCTTGCCCTCCTGACCGCCCGACACCTTGCCCAGCATGTCGTGGCCGACGGATTCGGCGAAGAAGGCGCCTTTGCTCTTGATGGCGATGGCGATCAGCCAGGGGGCGGCGATCGCGACGACGATGCCGATCCCGGCCAGCGGCTTCAACCGCTTCAGCCACCCGGCCTCGCGGTCCCACAGCGCCAGAACCAGCGCCGTGCTGCCGGACACCAGCAGGACCATCGGCCCCTTGACCAGCACGCCGATGCCGGCGGCGATCCAGAAGACCAGCGGAGCCACCCAGGCAGCGCGCCCGGCGGGGACCGGCCCACGGCGGCCGAGATAGAGCTGGGCGAGCACCGCCTGCCCGACCACCACAGTGGAGAGCAGCACGGCATCGGTCTTGGCCATCCGCGCCTCGACCCCCAGCACGACGCAGGAGGCCATCATCAGCCCGGCGATGAAGCCGGCCGGGCCGCCGAACAGCCGGGCCGCCGTCCAGGCGCTGGCGAGGACGGCCAGGATGGCGCCCAGGAACGAGGGGATGCGGTAGGTCCAGATGACCTTGTCGGCACCGACCGGAATTCCGCGCACAACATCGGCGGCAGCGGTCGCTGCGGTCTGCAGCCAGTAGATGCCGACCGGCTTCTTGTAGCGCGTCTCGTCCTGGAAGCGGATGTCGACATAGTTGCCGCTGTCCAGCATCTGCGACGATGCCTGGGCGAAGCGCGCCTCGTCCCGGTCGAAGGGCGGCAGCACCGTGAAGCCCGGCAGGAACAGCGCCGCGGCGATCAGCGCCAGCAGCGCATAGGCCCAGATCGGCAGGCGGCTGGCCGGCAGACGGCCTTGCGGCGAAGACGCTGCGGTCACGGCTTGCTCGGTACCGCGTCGCCGGTGGCCTGCGACTTCTTGTGCGACCAGACGAAATAGACGTTGCGGGCGTAGATCACCAAGCCCATGCCCTGCCCCAGCATGAAGACCGGGTCGAAGCGGTAGAAGGCATAGGCGAACAGCATGACGCCGCCGCCCAGCGAGAAGTACCAGAACATCTCCGGCACCACGCTGCGGCGCGCCTTTTCACTGGCGATCCACTGCACGATGAAGCGCATGGTGAACATCAGCTGGGCGAAAAAGCCGATGCCGACCCAGATCAGGTCGGTGGTGCTTTGCCCCTGGAACCACGCTGCGGCGCGCTCTAGCATCGTTGAATCCTGTACCGAATGGGTCGCTTGAGGGTCGATCGGCTTTAAAAGACGTCAGAGGCGTTCGGAGACCGGCGACATCTTCGTCCGCCGCTTCAGCCAGTAAACGCCCAGCAGATCGACCACGCCGATCAGCCCGCGCCGCCAGTTGTTGTATTTTGACACGCCGCGTTCGCGCGGACGATGGTTCACCGGCACATAAGCCACCGGGTGGCCGTGGGCGCGGAACAGCGCCGGCAGGAACCGGTGCATCGCCCCGAAGAAGGGCAGGTCGAGGAAGGCGTCGCGGCGGAACAGCTTCAGCCCGCAGCCACTGTCGGTGCAGCCGTCCTGCAGGAAGGACTGGCGGACGGCATTGGCGAACTTCGAGGCCCAGCGCTTCGATAGCGTGTCCTGCCGCTTCTTGCGCAAGCCGCCGACCAGCACCGGCGCTCCCGCCTCGCCCGTCGACACCAGAGCGAACAGTGCCGGGATGTCGGCCGGATCGTTCTGGCCGTCGCCGTCGAGCGTCACCACGAACTCGCCGCGCGCCGCCTTGACGCCGCTGCGCACCGCCGCACTCTGGCCGGAGCGCTGGACATGACGCAGCACGCGCAGCCGGCCGGCCTCGACCGCCGGGGCAAGACGCGCCTGGGTGTCGTCGTCGGACTGGTCGTCGACGAAGATGACCTCGAAACCGCCGACCGGAGCCAGTGCCCGCTCGATCTCTTCGAGCAGGGGCAGCACGTTCTCGGCCTCGTTGAAAACGGGGACAACGACCGACAGCCGCACCGGCTGGCCGCTCTCCGGATAAATGCTCACGGTTTGCCATCCCATTCGCCAAACGGGCGGCAAATTACTCTCGCGGCGCGGCGAACGGTAGCGGAAAAGGATGAGACGGAAGCGGGGCAGATCCCCGCTTCCGTCCGATATACGGATGCAGAGGCCGGACTACCCCTTCTTGCCACCGGTCTCGGGGACCAGGGGCAGCGGCACATACCGCAGGTCGCCGCCGCGGCTGACCAGCATCAGCAGGGTCTTGCGCCCCTGTTCCTTGGCCTTGGCGATGCGGGTTTCCAGATCGGCGGCGGTCGCCACCGGTTCCTGCCCGGCCTCCACGATGACGTCGCCGAGGTCGAGCCCGCGCTGCGAGGCCGCGCTGTCGCGGTCGACCTCCGTGACCACCAGACCGTCGACATCCTCGCCGATGGCGAAGGTTTCGCGCAGGCCGGGGGTCAGCGGAGCCAGCTTCAGGCCGAGCGCCGACTTGCTCTCCTCCGGCTGGGCGGACCGTGGCGCGCCGCTCGATCCCGACATCGCCAGCTGCTGCGGATCGTCGCGCAGTTCGCCGACGGTGACCTGGATCGACTGCTGCTTGCCGCCGCGCAACAGGGTCATCGGCACGGTGCTGCCGATCTGCGTGGAGGCGACGAGGCGGGGAAGCTGGCGCATCTGCTCCAGCGGGTCGCCGTTGAAGGCGGTGATGACGTCGCCCTGGCGCAGCCCGGCCGAGGCGGCGGGACTGTCGGGCGAGATGCTGGTGACCAGGGCGCCGCCGGCGCCTTCCACGCCCAGGCTTTCGGCGATGTCCGGCGTCACCCGCTGGACCTGGACGCCCAGCCAGCCGCGGCGCACCTTTCCGCCGTCCTTCAACTGGTCGATGATCGGCTTGGCCAGCGAGGATGGGATGGCGAAGCCGATGCCGACCGATCCGCCGGTCGGTGAATAGATCGCGGTGTTGATGCCGATCACGGCGCCGCCGGCGTCATAGAGCGGACCGCCGGAATTGCCACGGTTGATGGCGGCATCGGTCTGCAGATACTCGTCATAGGGGCCCTGCTGGATGTCGCGGGCACGGGCCGACAGGATGCCGGCGGTCACCGAGCCGCCGAGGCCGAAGGGGTTGCCGATGGCGACCACCCAATCGCCGACCTCCACCGTTTCGCTGTCGCCCCAATGGGCGGCGGTCAGCGGCTTGGCGCTCTCGACCTTCAGCAGCGCAAGATCGGTCGGCGCGTCCGACCCCACCAGCTTGGCCGGCAGCTTGGTACCGTCATGCAGGGTGACGGCGATTTCGGCCGCGTCGGAAACGACATGGTTGTTGGTGACGATCAGGCCCGACGGATCGATGATGAAGCCGGAGCCGAGCGCCATGCTGGGCAGCCCTTGCGGACCGCTCCCCTGCGGACCGCCGTTCGGCCCGCTTTCCGGCGAGCCGTTGCCCTGGCCGCCCCTTTGCCGGTTGCGGAACTCACGGAAGAACTGCTCCAGCGGCGAGCCGGGTGGAATGTCCATCCCCTCCGGCAGCCTGCCGCCACCCGCCGAGGGCTGGGGCGCCTGGGTGCTGGAGATGTTGACGACGGTGTCGATCTGCGTGCGGGCAAGGTCGCGGAAGGACGGCGGCGCGTATGTTCTGCTCGCCCCCGGCTGCGCCCCGACGGCGGGCGCGTCCTGGGCTGCGGCCGGCAGCGCCGGCAAAAACACAGCACCGGACAGCAACGCGCACAGCGCCGCGGCCGGAAGGCGTCGGAAGATCGGGTACGAACGCGGCACGGACGCATGCGGCATGGACGGTCTCCGCAGAAAACGGTTGGGCAAACGCCGAAGAGTCGCGACCAACGGCTCTTCAAAAGACCCTGGGCGAGAAACCATTGAATGGCGGGCCCCGGTCGGGTTTGTTCTGAAACTGCAAACACGCAACCCCCCGTCCGGGGTCCATCGCACTTTTCAAAAGTCCGGCGACCGGAAGATGCCGGCGGCGGATTCGTTCCACTCTGGGTTTCGGGCTGCCCGCAGTTTTTAAAACCGCAGGCCTTGCACCAAGCATCGTGCCCAGTTGTGACACCGGATACAAAATCACGATTCCGTGCAAAGTTATGCTGGCATTTTTGAGAAGAGTTTCCGATAGTCATCCATACCGAAAACATCGCCCGCCAGCGTGAAGCCTCGATGCTGCTGACGCACGCGCCCGCGTGGTCCCGCGTCTGAAGCGTGCGGTCCGGGTGGACATGCTGACGAATGACTGAAAATTCACTTTGGCAACCGAGCGATATAATGAACTCAGAAACCGGGAGCGAACCGGAGTCTCCCAAGAAGCGTGGGCGCATTCCTCAGTCGGCGTGGCCCCAAATTCTTGATCGCTACCGCAGCGGTGCAACCCTTTCGGCCATTGCGCGCGAATTCGAATGCACCCCCAGCGCCATCTCCTACATCATCAAGAAGGCGGAGGCCGCGAGCGGCCAGGGCGACGCCGTCTCCGGTGACGCGCAGGACGATGCACAGATCGCCGAGGCCGGCACGTCCGCCACGGCGGACACGGCGGGCGAAGCCGTTGCTCCGGTGACGGCGGCGACCCCGGAGACGCCGGCCGAAACACCGGTGGCCGCTCCTGCCGAACCCGCTCCGGCACCGGCTGCCGAGGCACCTGCCGAACCGCGCCGCGCCGCCGGCCGCACCGGCCGGACCACGCTGACCCGTGCCTCCCGGCCGGAACCGGCTGTCGAACCGGCCCCGGCCGAAGCACCGGCAGCGGCCCCGGCGCCAGCCCCGGCGCCGACGGAAACGCTGCGGCTGAACCGCCCGGACCCTGCCCCAGCGGCCCCGGCGCCCACGCCGGCTCCAGCCGCACCGGTGGCCGCCGCGCCGGAGGCCCCGCGGGCTCCCGGCCAGCCGACCCCACCGGTGGATGCGATCGAAGGCCGCCTGCGCGACACCGCCAAGGCCTGCATCTCCGCCTATCGCGGCTGGCGTCAGCAGCCGAGCGAGGCGACGATCCAGTCCCTGTCCGACACCGTGCATGAACTGCGCAAGGCCTTGGCCCGCGTGGAAATCGACATGTCGGCCAGCCGCCGCGAGGAACAGGCGATCCGCCCGATCCCGATCCCGGCGCATCGGGCTTCGCGCCGCCCGAACTGAGCGGACTTTTGAAAAAGCGGGTTTGAAAAAGCCCCTTTGAAAAGCCTCCGTCCCCCCGTGGGACGGAGGCTTTTTGTTGCCGCATTTGTTGCCGCGCCTCCGCTTGCGTTTTTCGCGCAAAAGGGGCTTGACGCCCCCCTGTCGAAAGGCTACTCCTCCGCACCCCGATGGAAGGGTGGCCGAGTGGTTAAAGGCAGCAGACTGTAAATCTGCCCGCGTTAGCGTACGCTGGTTCGAATCCAGCCCCTTCCACCATCCCTGCGAAATCACTGCCCCGCAGGGTTGCCGCTTGAGGCGGCGACTGTGCTGAAAACTCCCTCCTGGTTACAGCAATCCTGCGCCATCGATGCGCGGATTTATTGTTCGTTCGGCAGCGAGACATGCCCGACGGTGTAAAGTTGCATCGTCTCCGTCATCACAGGCGGCAGCCCGGGCCAGAGCGTGACTTTCGTCATCTTCCACCCCGTCGGATCGAACGCGGCAATGGCGGCCAATGCACCGGCGTCAATCGCCGACTTTGCCTCCGCGATGGCAGTGTCCCGCTGAGAAGCCAGATCCGAATAGGCGGCAATCGCAGCGATGTCGCGGGCCGCGTAAGTCGCGGCTTTCAAATTCCCCGTCAGTTCCGCATGCCAAACCAGCCATGTCTGCACCGACGGCCAGCCGAAATCGCGTGTCAGTGCCGCAAAACCCGGACTGGAAAGAAAGCTGTCGATCCCTTCCGGCTCATCCCACAGGTAGAACGGCGCATAGAGGTTTTCCGCACTGGCAAAGCCGGCGTCCTGCTTTCTTGCCGCGAGATAGGCTTTGAAACACAGCCGTGGAAAACCGTCGAGCAGAGGCCCCTTCTGACGAATGCGGCGGTCGATGATCGCCATGTCGTAATCGGCGGGCAGCACGAAGCTGTATTGCATGGCGATCATTGGGAAATCTCCTCCTGCCCGACGGCTTCCATCCAGTGAACGGCGGTCCCGTCCCGCACCGGCTGGACGCTGACATAGCTGAACGGGCTGGACGGGGCCGCGCCATGCCAGTGGCGTTCGCCGGGTGCGAACCAGACGGCGTCCCCGGCACGGACCTCGACCGCTTCGCCGCCCTCGCGCTGCACGAGGCCGACACCGTCGAGCACGAAAAGAAGCTGTCCGGACGGATGGCTGTGCCAATGGGTCACGACGCCCGGCGGGATGAAGGCGCGCATTGCCGTCATCTCCCCCTCCGTCCGGCTCGACAGCAGCATCTGGACGAGGAAGGCGCCGTTGGCGATCCCTTCGGGCGCGGCAACAATGCCTTCGCCGGCGCGTCGGACGGTCATGGCCGGCGGACAGGACATCTGCATTTCAAAATAGCCGGTCATGACCGGGCCTCCTGCGCCGGCAGTCCGGCCGACACACCGGATGCGAAGGACCAATCCTCGAAGGTCGAATCGGCGATCATGATCATCACGTCTTCCGGCCGTACGCCCGGCGATGCCGCAAGGGTCTCGACCAGCCGCCGGTAAAAGCGTGCCTTGGTTTCCGGCGACCGCAGCTTTCCCGTGGTGATGTGAAAGACGATGAAGTCGTCCGAGCGCGGGCCACCGCGATAGGTCCGGTCGAAGATCAATTCATCCGGTCGGTGCTGATGAATGGCCACGAAGCGGTCATTCTCCGGAACCTCGAAGCAGTCGACCAGCGCACGGTCCAGACTGTCGGAAATGGCCGCGAGATAGGCCGGCGATTTGCCCGCGAGCAAAGAAATCCGTGTGAAGGGCATGGCATGCCGCTCCTGTTTGAGCGATTGACAGCCCCAGTATGGATGGAGATTATCGTCCCGATAATCAGATTATTCTGAATGAATCGTCCTGTTTTGCGGGATTTTGCAAATGCGCCTGACCAACCTCGACATGGATGCGCTGCGCAGTTTCGTCGCCGGCATCGACGCCGGATCCTTCGCCCAGGCCGCCGACCGGCTCGGGCGGTCGACATCGGCGGTCAGCGCCCAGCTCAAGAAGCTGGAGGAACAGGCCGGGACGGCACTTGTGCGCAAGTCGGGTCGCGGCTTGACGCTCACCGACGGCGGCGAGGTGCTGCTCTCCTATGCCCGGCGTCTGTTGAACCTGAATGACGAGGCGATGAGCGCCGTGCGCGGCGCGGGGCTGGAGGGGTGGGTCCGTCTGGGAATCCAGGAGGATTTCGGCGAGACCGTGTTGCCGCAGGTCCTCGGCCGCTTTGCCCGCGCCCACCCCAAGGTCCGGATCGAGGGGCGCATCGCCCGCAACAGCGAGCTGTCCGAGAAAATCGCCTCCGGCCATCTCGATCTGGCCCTGGCATGGGACGACGGCAGTGCATCGGCCACCGAACGGATCGCGTCATTGCCGTTGTGCTGGCTGACCGCGGCGGAGGAGGCGCCGGTCTGGCGGGCCGGCGGGACCGAGCCGTTGCCGCTCGCCGCATTGGAGGCGCCATGCCTGCTGCGCACCATCGCCTGCGACCATCTGGACCGGCATGGGATTGCCTGGCGCATCGCCTTCGTCAGCCCGAGTCTTGGCGGCCTCTGGGCGGCGACGGCGGCGGGGCTCGGCATCGCCCTGAGGACGCCGGTGGGCCGGCCGGCGGCGGTCCGCGTGCTCGATCCCGTCGCCGGCGGCTTGCCGCAACTTCCGTCGCTCGGCCTCCGGCTCTTGCGGTCGGACAGGGGGCCGAACCCGATTGGCGATCATCTTGCCACCATCATCCGGCAGGCTTTGCGCGAAACACTGCCGGCCGGCTGGATGCCGGAAACACCGGACGCCGGCTGACGCCGGCCTCAGAGCGGCAGCGGATCGGCCGGCGTCACCCGCGGGAAGCGCAGCGTGAAGGCGGTCCCCGCCCCCGGCTCGCTCTCCAGCCGCAGCAGCCCGCGCAGGGTGCGCGTGACCAGCGTGTAGACGATGTTCAAGCCCAGCCCGCTGCCGCCGCGGTCGCGGCTGGTGGTGAAGAAGGGCTCGAAGATTTTACCGTGCAGGTCAGCCGGAATGCCGCGCCCGTCGTCGGCATAGACCAGTTCCACCTCCCCACCGGTCGCCGTGACGGTCACGGTCAGCCGGCCGCGGACGCCAGGCTCATAGCCGTGCAGGAGCGAGTTGATGACGAAATTGGTCAGGATCTGGCTGAAAGCGCCGGGGTAGCTGTCGAGCGTCAGACCATCCGGGCAACGCACCTCGACCGAATGCCCGCTGCGGCGGATGCGCATGCCAAGGCTGCGCAGAATCTCGTGGATGTACTGGTTCAGCTCGAAGACGCGGCGTTCCTCGCTGGCCTGATCGACGGCGATCTGCTTGAAGCTCTGGATCAGGCGGGTCGCGTGCTCGATGTTCAGCAGCATCAGCTGCGTCGCCTCGTCGGCGATGTCGATGTAGTCCGCGAAATCGCCGCGCCGCAGGCTGCCGGCTTCAAAGAGATGCCGCAAGGCACGGGTCTTCTCCGCCAACAGCGAGGCGCCGGTCAGGGCAATGCCGACCGGCGTGTTGATCTCGTGCGTCACCCCGGCCACCAGCGATCCCAGGGCCGCCATCTTCTCCGCCTGGATCAGCTGGACCTGCGCCTCCTTCAAATCCTGCAGGGCCCGCTCGGCTTCATCCCTGGCGGCGCGCACCGCCTCGGCCGCATGGACGCTTTCGGTGACGTCGGTGTGGGCGCCGACGATGCGGGCGATCCGGCCGTCATTCCCCGCCACGGCGAGCACGCGGGTTTCCAGGAAGACCGTCTGTCCGGACCGGTGGCGGAAACGCTGGAGCTGGCGGCTTTCCGACCGGCGGCCGGTCGCCAGTTCCTCCACCATCTCCAGCGCTGCATCGCGGTCCTGCGGATGGAGCAGCTCCTCCCAGCGGCGGCGGCTGTTGTCCATTTCCGTTTCGGAATATCCCAGCAGGCCCCACCATTGCGGGGAAAACCACACCTCCCCGCTGTGCAGGTCCCATTGCGAGATGCCCTCTCGCGCCGCCCGGATCGCCTGTTCCAGCAAGTCCCGGCTGGAGGCCAGTTCCCGCTCCGCCTGCTTGCGGCGGGTGATGTCGGTGTAGGTGGTGACGAATCCACCGTCGGGCAGCGGCAGGGTCACCGTCTCGATGATTACGCCGTCGGGCCGGACACGCTCGTTATAGAAGGGCCAGGGCGCCTTGCGGATATGGTGCAGTCGCTGCGCCACCAGATCGTCGACATTGCCGCGGCCGTAGCCGCCCTGTTCGGCGATGTGGCGGACCACCGCCTCGTAAGGCTGGGCGTAGCGCGGGAATCCGGGATCGATGTAGAGCAGCTCCAGCACGCGCCGGTTCCAGGCGACCAGCCGGAGGTCGCGGTCGAAGGCCATCACCCCCTGGCTGAGGCAGTCGAGCACCGAACTGGTCTTCGCCCACGGTCCATGCTCCGCCGGGATGCCGGCAACGGCCGCCTCGACCGCCGTCAGCAGCCACTCGCCCGCCCCGCCGCTCCCCAGCGCCAATGTGACGGCGCTGCCGTCGGGAAGCGCGGACGTCATCGGCCGGCCACGGCGCAGATCGGCCATGGCACCGCCCAGCAGGCTGCCGAACAGACCGTCCAGCGTCGTGTTGCCGGCCACGGCGAACCGGGCCGCGAAGGCGGCATTGGCCCACACCAGACGTTCGTCGGCGTCGAAGCGGGCGAACCCGGTTTCCCCCATGCCCGTGCCTACTCCCTCCGCTCGGTCCACCAGCCACCAAATTTGCGCGAAGACCCCAATTCAAATAGCATTGATTACGGGAATACTCATAAATTCTAACGCAAAAAAAGATTAGTTTCTCGCATTCTTATATCTCTGAAGTTGCCGGGCAAGTGCCATTGCGGGATGCCTCCCGAGAAATCCGGCGGACAGACCTCTTGATTTTGCGCGACCACGAAGCCTAATCCAGCGCCTGTCGTGGGGTGCGACAGTCAAGCCGTTGGCGGGAAAAGGATTTGCATGATGGGGGATGTCGCGGCCTATGGCAGCCTGTTCCTGGTGGCGCTGGTGGCCGCGACGATTTTTCCCGCCCAGTCCGAGCTTCTGCTCGCCGGGCTGCATGCATCCGGCAACTATCACGATGGCCTGCTGATTCTGGTGGCGACCGTCGGAAATGTCGCCGGTTCCACGATCAACTGGGCGCTCGGCCGCTATCTGATGCATTTTCAGGACCGCCGCTGGTTCCCGGTTTCCCGCCCGCTGGTCGAACGGGCGACCGGATGGTACCAGCGTTTCGGCGTCTGGTCGCTGCTGCTGGCGTGGGTACCCGTGATCGGCGATCCGCTGACGCTCGTCGCCGGCATCCTGCGCGTCGACCTGCGCCTCTTTCTGCTGCTGGTCACCGTCGGCAAGCTGGGACGATACGTTGCACTGATTGTTGCAATATAGCACAGTGTAGTAGAAGCATTGTGCGTGATACCGCTGAAATCAGACAACAATGAGCTTGTGAACGGGACGGCCGGCACAGTATTAACGGACCCCGAAACGCGGATCCCTCGAACCGGTGGAAAGCCTCGGACCTGACGGGGCTTTTCGGAATATCGACGTTGTTTGACAGAGGTCAAACGCGCCGCATCGGCGGTCGACTATGCTCCGCGCCAACGTGGAACCGGAAATCAGGCGCATCGACATGCCAGACGGAAGCATCGTTCAGCAGGGCCCCGCCCAACCCGCCAAGGTTCCGCTGTACGAAAACCATAAGACGATTCATCCGAAGGCGGTCAAGGGCCTCTATCGCCGCCTGAAGACCGTCACCTTCTCCGTTCTTCTGGCACTGTTCTTCATCGCTCCCTGGATCCGCTGGGAGCGCGGTCCCGATGCGCCGGCCCAGGCGGTGCTGTTCGACCTGACCACGCCGCGCTTCTTCCTGTTCTGGATCGAGATCTGGCCGCAGGAGATTTACTACCTCACCGGCATCCTGATCGTTGCGGCGCTGGGCCTGTTCCTGGCGACGGCGCTGGCCGGGCGTGTCTGGTGCGGCTTCGCCTGCCCGCACACGGTGTGGACCGACCTGTTCGTGTGGATCGAGCGCGTCTTTGAAGGCGACCGGGCGGAGCGCATCCGCATGGAAAAGCAGCCCTGGACGACGCGCAAGATCCTGCGCAAGGCCGGCAAGCATGCCGGCTGGATAGCGCTCAGCCTCGTCACCGGCTTCGGCTTCCTCGCCTATTTCACCGACGCCCCTGCCCTGCTGCACGATCTGGCCACCTTCCAGGCCAGCTACGAGGCGACATCGTTTTTCGGCATCTTCGTCGGCATGACCTATGTGATGGCCGGCTGGACGCGCGAGCAGATGTGCATGTACATGTGCCCGTGGCCGCGCATCCAGAGCGCGATGCTGGACGAACATTCGCTGGTCGTCACCTATCAGGTCGACCGCGGCGACAACCGCGGCCCGAAGCGCAAATCGCAGAGCTGGGACGAGCGCCGCGCCCAAGGCTTCGGCGACTGCATCGACTGCGGCCAGTGCGTGCAGGTCTGCCCGATGGGCATCGACGTCCGCACCGGCGAGCAGTCGGACTGCATCAACTGCGGCCTGTGCGTCGACGCCTGCGACAGCATCATGATCCAGCAGGGCCTGCCCACTCGCCTGATCGCCTTCGATTCGCTGGCCGCCCAGGATACGCGGGCGTCCGGCAAGAGCTACCAGTGGCGCCTGTTCCGCCCGCGCGTCATCGTCTATGCCCTGATGATGCTGGTCATCGGCGGCGCGATGGCCTGGAGCTTCGCGCTCCGCCCCAGCCTGAGCATCACCGTTCTGCGCGACCGCGCCCCGCTGTTCGTGACGCTGTCCGACGGGTCGATCCGCAACGCCTACACCTTCAAGGTCGCCAACAAGACCCGGCAGAACCGCTCCTACACCCTCAGCGTCGCCGGCCTGAGCACTGCCGACATCAAGGTGATCGGCGAGGCGGGGGATGAGGCAGCCGCCCACACCGCCACCATCTCGGCGGAGCCCGACAGCGTCGCCACCTATCGCGTCTATGTGACGGCCCCGCGCGCGGCACTCACCGCCGCCTCGCTTCCGCTGACCTTCCAACTGTCCGACACCGGCACTGCAGAGAAGAACAGCCGCGACAGCGTCTTCCTCGGCCCCGCCAACTGACGGTCGCCAGCACCTTGGCATGAGCGCGAAAGGCGGTGGCCGTCGGAACGGCCTACCGCCTTTCGCTTTTCTGCGCAAAGGGGGGACGCCCGCATGGACAGTTTGCGCGGGCACCCGAGCCACTCACCTGACTCAAGCGAACGCAGGCTGGGCTACGGCGACACCGTGCCGCCCGGCAGCGTGGTGACGGGTGGCAGCGAGGTGAAGGTCCCATGCTTTTTGATTTCGAACCATCGGGCATCAACGACACCTACCTGCGCCTGACACGCAACGGGTTGTCCTGCATCGTTGCGCCGGCCGGGGCATGGAACGGGCTTGTCCGGGTGAATTACATCGTGGCCGGCGCCCCCGGCAGCAGCGAGCCCTACATGATCTTCCGCAGCCTGGATGTCGGCTGGGACGATGGCCGCTTCTGCTGGAAGGGGCGCGCGGCGCCGGTGATGACCAGCTCGGCCATGGTCGACATCCTGCTGGATCGCGGAATGGTGACCGAGGCGGAGGCGGAACGGCTGCTGTTCGGCATCAACACGCCGGCGGCCGGCGCCACGTCCGACGAGTCGCTGATGATCCGCGCCCTGCTCGCCGGCTGCAGCTTCACCCCCGTCTACGACCAGCAGCCGCTCAGCAGCGAACCGCCGGCGGTCGCCGGCTTCGCCATGCGTACCCTGTCCGATCCCGGCGCCTTCATGCTGGAGGCCCGCAACGGCATCCCCGTTCTGGACAGCGAGGCGCGCGACGCTCTGCGCCGGCTGGTCGGCGTGGCGATGTGACGCCCTGCCCCTCCGTCTTTGGTCGAAGATCGCGGCGAATAGGACCGATTCCCCGCCCAATGGCGTAGGGACTAGACCTTCGGGCGATAGAAACTGTCACAGTGCCAGGACATTCTTATCGCAACTGCTCACAGGAGCCATGCTGCCGCCGACTTAAACCCTTTGCGAGAGAGTCCGACCAGCCATGAACGCCAGACTGTCCAACCGCTGCACCTCCCTGTTCGACCGTGCCCGCGCCGCTTGGCTCAGCCAGCCGCTGGCCCGCAAGCTGGCCTCCCGCAAGGCAACCGGGCGCCCCCGGATGTCGATGGAACTGCTGGACCTGGAACTCTTCCGCATCGACATCGGCCATTGAGGGAGGCCACTGAGGGCCGCCATTGAAGGCTGCCGTCCGGCCCCATTCGGTGACTGCGCTATTTCAGCAGATGCTCGTACCGCGCATCGGTCAGCGTCTTAATGAAGGCGACCAGCGCCTTGACGCGGCGGGTATCCAGGGCGGGCGCCGATTCCAGTTCCTTTGACGACAGGTTCGCCGCCACCTCCGGCGGTCCCCACGGCTTGCCCGTCTCCGGGTTGAGCGCGGCCTTTTCCGTCCGGTTGTTGTAGTGGTCGTAGAAGCGGACCACGGTTTCCAGATCCTTGAACACCCCGTTGTGCATGTAGGGGCCGGTCACCGCGACGTTGCGCAGGGTCGGCGTCTTGAATTTCCCCTCATAGGCGGCTTTGGCCGCCGCCGGATTGTCGTGCAGCCCGCGGTCGGCGAAGTCCGGTTTGCCGGTGGCGTCGCGCAGGGCGGGATTGGCCGGCACGCCGATGTTGTGGTGTTCGTAATTGGTGAAGGTCTCTCCCACGGCAGCCGGCATCGGCTTCAGCTTGTGGCACTGGTTGCAGTTGGTGAACTGGGTGGAGAAGAACAGGGTCATCCCCAGATTCCTCCTCCGCTGTCATCTTGTACTCGCCGCGCAGGGAACGGTCGTATTTCGAATCGAAGGGCGCGAAGCGCTCGGTCTTCTCGAAGGCGGCAATGCTGTCGCTCATCGCGTCATAGGCGCGCTCGGCGTCGTCCAGCACACCGGCACCGTAGAGCGCCACGAAGGCGCGGGCATAGTCGGGATTCTCCGCCAGCCGGGCGCGCGCCTGCTCCTTGGACACCAGCCCCATCTCCGCCGGGTTCAGCGGCGGACCGCCGGCCTGATCCTTCAGGGTGGCTGCACGGCCGTCCCAGAACTGCCCGCCGACCGCCTTGCCGTCGGGCTTGATGTGGAAAGACGGCGTGAAGGCGGCATAGCTCGCCGTCGGCGCGTTGCGGTCGCCCACCGATTTGCCGTTGTCCCCGACCGACGCCGCCCCGCCCGCCCCGCCGGTGCGCGGATCGGCGAAGCCGAAATCCGGGTTGTGGCAGTCGGCGCAAGATTGGGTGCGGTTGGCCGACAGGGCCGTTTCGGAAAACAGCGCTTCCCCCAGCTTTTCCTTGTTTGAGAGATCGGCAGCGAGCGCCGTCCCGCCCCCCGAGAGACCGGCCGACAAGAGCGCCAGCGCCAACGCACGGGGAACGGAAAGAGAGGGGATGGACATGATGACGCTCCTGGCAACGGCCGCTGACTGAGGCCGACACTGAGCGTCAAAGATTAAACGAGAGTGAGAATTGTTATCAATTGACCTGCGCAGAAGAGGGGTGGGGCGAAAGGTCGCTGACCACCACAGGCCCCGGCCCGATCAAGCCGGCCCGTTTCCCTCCCCCTCCGTCAGCAGCCGCCGGATGGCGTTGACCAGCGGCTTCATATGGAAGGTCGATTCGGGAGAAACCGCAACGGTTCCGCCGGCCGCCTCCACCGCCTCGGCCACCACCGGACCGACGGCGGCGATGCGCGTCCTGGCGAAGCCCTGGCGGAAGGCGTCGCCAAGGCCGCAGGCCTCCGCCACCTCGTGCAGGCGCCGCACCTGGGGGAGGCGGTGAAGGCGACGAAGTCGATGCGCCCCTCCGCCATGTCGCGGATCGCCGCCTGGACGGCGCCGGTCTCCGAATCGTTGGCGTAGCGGTAGGGGGTGACGGCCACTGGCTGGCCGCCCCGCGCGCGCACCGCCTCCAGCAGCGGTTCGTTCGGGTTGTCGGGATAGAGCTGGATACCGACGCGGCGACCGGACAGAATCCTCCTCCCCCAGCATGGCGATGACGCCGTCGGTGGTCGGGGCCGGGGCGGATTTGTAGGGGGCGCAACCGATCTCGCGGAGCGCCTTCACCGGCTTCGGGCCACGGACGAAGACCCGCGCGTGGCCGATGGCGGCGATCACCTCGGCCTCGCGCTCCATGGCGCGGGCGACGGTCATCAGCCGCCGCAACCCTTCGCCGGTCAGCAGGACGATGTCGTCGAACCCCTCGGTCAGCAGCCGATCCAGCCACGACCGTGCCGGTGCCGGATCGTCGAGGTCGAGGATTTTCACCATCGGGCAGCGGATCGTCTCGGCCCCATGCTGTTCCATCATGCCGGCAAACAGGTCGAGGTCCCGGCTTTCCGGCACCAGAATCCGCTTCCCCGCCAGATCGCCGCTCTGTCCGGCCATGGTCCCGCTCCCGTGATCGCCTGTGTGGTGACGCCGAGACTAACAGCAGGCGGCGGGCGCGGTCACGCGGGATGGAGCGGTGGCCCCAGCCGGAGACCGGCGAACGGCCTTGACAAGCGATCCGCAGGTATCTCCCCATCACGCAGCCCCACGAGGGCTGCGCATGATGACCCGGAACGACGCTATGGCCTTCTCCCCGCTCCTGGCGGTTTTCCTCTTCGCGGTGGCGATCTGCGCGTCCTGGGCCATTCTGCGCCTCGTTCCCCGTCCGCTTCGCCCGCGGGTCTGCACCGAAGGCCAATATGGTGGCCGCTATGCCGCCATCGACGGGATGCGCGGGCTGCTGGCCTATGCCGTGTTCATCCATCACGGCATCATCACCTGGCAGTATCTCCACACCGGCCTTTGGGCGCTGCCGCCTTCCAGGCTTTACATCCAGATGGGACAGGCCAGCGTGGCGCTGTTCTTCATGGTCACGGCTTTCCTGTTCTGGGACAAGCTGCTGAAGACAGGGCCGGGCATGGATTGGCCCGGCTTCGTATCGTCCCGCATTTACCGCGTCTATCCGGTCTATGCCGTCGCCGTGCTGCTGGTCGCGGTGCTGGCGCTGGCTTCGACGGGCTTCGAACTCAAAACCGGTCCGCTCGACCTGCTGCGCCGGCTGGTTGGCTGGGCGACCTTCAAGGCGCCGCCGATCAACGGCCTGGAGAATACCGGGCAGATCGTCGCCTATGCCACCTGGTCCCTACCCTACGAGCTGCTGTTCTACGCGGCACTGCCCGCAGTCGCCTTCCTGGTCACGCCGGCCCGCCGGCTGCGGCCGGCCCTCGTCTCGGTCGCGGCGACGCTGATCCTTCTGCTCTATTTCCGCAATTTCAGCCTTGCGGTGCTGGAGTGCTTCCTGGGCGGCATCGCCGCCGCCTATGCGATCCGCCGGCCCGGCCTCGCCCGGTTCGCGCGGTCGGACCGCGGTCTGGCGGTGGCGCTCGCCGGCCTGTCGGCGGCTGTGGCAGGCTTCGACACCGCCTATGCGCCGCTCCCCGTGCTGGGGCTCGGCCTGTTCTTCATCGCCGTTGCCGCCGGTCAGAATTTTCGCGGAGCCCTGACCTGTCAGCCGATCCTCTGGCTGGGAGACATCAGCTATGGCGTTTATCTGCTGCACGGGATCGTGATCTGGACAGCGATCACCGCCAACGCGCCCGTCCGTGCCCTTGTCGGGGAGGATGCAGGGCTCTACACGCTGGCGCTGGCGGGGGCAGGAATCCTCGTCGTGGCAGTCGCCAGCCTCGTCCATCTGGCGATCGAGCGGCCGGCGATCATGGCCGGCCGGCGGAGCCGCGCCCTGCGTCGGAACGACCGTGCCGAGCGCGTCCCAGCCTGACCATCGCGGCCGTCACACACTAGCCACGCCGGCAGTGCAGCAGGCTGAACAGCCCGAAGGGTGGCAGGGTGCGGATGCTCTCCACCGCCAGCCGCGACCCGGTCATCATCGCATCGAGCGTGAAATCCGGCCGCCAGCCCAGCTTCTTCGACAGGGGCGACAGCCACCCCTCCACCGCGCGGCGGACACCGGCTTCGGGCGCAGCGAAGTGGTTGACGATCACGATGTCGCCGCCGGGTTTGCAGACGCGCTCCAGCTCCGCCATCGTGCCCTGGGGGTCGGGGACGACGGTCATCACATACATGGCGACCACCACGTCGAAACTGCCGTCGGCGAAGGCCAGCTTGCCGGCATCCATCTCCAGCAGCCCCTCTACATGGTCGAGCTTCTCGCGCGCCACCCGGTCCTGCGCCACCTTCAGCATGTCGGTGGACAGGTCGATGCCGACGACGCGGTTGTCCTTGCGGTAATCGGACAGCGACAGGCCGGTGCCGACGCCGACCTCCAGGATGCGCAGACCGCCGCGACGGTTCAGCCACTCCACCGCCGCATGCCGGCCCGATGCCAGAAGCACCCCGAACACGCGGTCGTAGAAGCCGGCATAGCGGCGATAAGCGGCGCGAATGGATTCGGCGTCCATGATCCTGTCCCCCCGTTTCGATCCCGTTGCCGGCAGGTGCGGCAAGGTCAAGTCCAAGCCGTCGGCGGCGCACCATAGCCGGCTTTCGTGCATCATGAAAGTGACGCAAACAACAAAACCCGGTCAATGTCACGCATTGGACAGGCATTCATTTGACATAGGCATAGAAATGGTTCTCCAGCATTTCCTGCGCCGGCTTTTTTGATTGAACGTTCATTCAAAATCCGGTGCTGTCTCACCGCTCCGCCGCTCCATCGGAAAAGGCGCTGGACAGCGTCGCCCCGGCGGCTCCATAGACAGGCATGGCCGACTCCGTCCTCCCCCGTCCGCTGCGCCGCCGCAGGCTGGCGCTCCTCGTCGCGGCGCTGGCCACGGTGACGGCACTGGCCTGCTGGGGCGCCTTTCGTTGGGCGGAGGCGGAGGCGCGGGCGGCGCTGACCCTCGACGGCGACCAGCGTCTCGGCCTCTATGCCAGCAGCATCCGCAGCGCGGTCGGCCGTTACGACTATCTGCCCTTCCTGCTCGCCCGCGATCATGAGGTGCTCGACCTGCTCGACGCTCCTTCCGATCAGCGGCGCGACGCCGTAAACCGCCGGCTGGAGATGGCGAACACGGCGGCGGGTTCGGCGGCGCTCTATGTGGTGGACCGCTCCGGCCTGGCGCTGGCGTCCAGCAACTGGGCCGATCCGGCGCAAAGCTTCGTCGGGCACACTTACGACTTCCGCCCCTATTTCCGTCAGGCGGTGGAGACCGGCAGCGGCCGCTATTTCGGCATCGGCGTCACCACCGGCCTGCCCGGCTATTTCCTGTCGCACGCGGTGCGTCAGGGCGAGGCACTGACCGGCGTCGCCGTGGTCAAGATCGATCTGGAAACGGTCCAGCGCGACTGGGCCGCCGGCGGCGAGCGGGTGCTGGTGACCGACGAGAACGGCATCGTCTTCCTGTCCAGCCATGCCGAATGGAAATACCGCGCCCTGCGTCCGCTGCCCGATGCGGTGACGGACAGGCTGGCCCAGACCCGCCAGTATGACCGCAGCGACCTGCCCCCGCTCGGCCTGCGTGACGGCCCGCCGATGGAAAACGGCGCCCGGCTGGTCAGCCTGCCGGTTCTCGGTTCCGGGAACCTCCGATCCGGGTGCAACCCGCCGCGCCTTTCTGATGCAGGAGCTTGCCCTGCCAGAGTTCGGCTGGACCATCCGCTTCCTGTCCGACCTGGAGCCGGTGAAGGCGCAAGCGGCCGGGGCCGCCACACTGACCGCCATGGGCATCCTGCTGTTGGCCGCGGCAGCGGCGCTGGGCTGGCAGCGGCGCCAGACCCTGCGGCTCCAGCGTGAGGCGCGGGTGACGCTGGAGCGCCGGGTGGAGGAGCGCACGGCCGAGCTGGTGACCGCCAACCGCATCCTGCGCGACGCGCAGGAGGAGCTGGTGCAGGCCGGCAAGCTGGCGGCCCTTGGCCAGATGTCGGCGGCGCTGGCCCATGAGATCAACCAGCCGCTGGCCGCCATCCGCACCTTCGTCGCCTCCACCCGACTGCTGGCGGAACGGGGGGAAACGGCGATGGTCCGCGACAACCTCGCCATGATCGGCGATCTGGCGGAGCGGATGGCGCTGCTGTCCGGCCATTTGAAGGAGTTCGCCCGCAAGGGGCCGGCACGGGTGCAGGCCGTTCCGGTCGCCCGCGCCATGGACCGCGCGCTGGCCCTGCTGACCTCCCGCCTGCGCGAGGAGGAAGTGCAGGTTGACCGATCGATCCCGCCCGACGCCCGCGTGCGCGGCGATGCGGTGCGGCTGGAGCAGGTCTTCGTCAACCTGCTGCGCAATGCCGCCGACGCCATGGACGGGAGCGATGAGCGCCGCCTGACCCTGACCGCCGTCCGCACCGCCGAGGGTTGGGAGATCCGCATCCGCGACACCGGCACCGGCATCGCCGAGGCGCACCAGTTCCAGCTGTTCGACCCCTTCTTCACCACCAAGGAGGTCGGGCAGGGGCTTGGCCTCGGGCTGTCGCTGTCCTATGGCATCGTGCGGGATTTCGGCGGCACGCTGCGGGCGGAGAACAATCCCGAGGGCGGCGCCTGCTTCGTCGTCCAACTGCCGGAGGCACAGTGAGGGCCGAATGAAGACCGATCCGCTTGCCACCCCCGTACTTTTCATCGACGACGAGCTGGCGATGCGCGTGTCGGTGACGCAATGGCTGCAACTGGCCGGCTTCGCGGCGCAGGGTTTCGAGACGCCGCAGCCGGCGCTGGACCTGCTGTCGCCCGACTTTCCCGGCGTGCTGGTAACCGACGTGCGGATGCCGCGGATGGACGGCATGGCGGTGCTGGAACGGGCGCTGGAGCGCGACGCCGACCTGCCGGTGATCCTGGTGACCGGCCATGGCGACGTGGCCCTGGCGGTGGAGGCGATGCGGCGCGGCGCCTACGATTTCATCGAGAAGCCCTTCGAGCCCGACAATCTGGTCGCCGTCCTCCGCCGCGCGGTGGAGAAGCGCCGTCTGGTGCTGGAGAATCGCGGCCTGCGCCGCCGCGCGGCGGGCGGCGGGATCGAGGCGCGGCTGATCGGCACCTCCCCCGCCATCGCCGAACTGCGGCGCGACCTGATCGACCTCGCCGCCACCAGCGCCAGCGTGCTGATCCATGGCGAGACCGGCACGGGAAAGGAACTGGTCGCCCGCTGCCTGCATGATTTCGGCTCGCGGGCTCAGAAGGGCGCCTTCGTCGCCGTCAATTGCGGCGCCATCCCCGACAGCATGGCGGAGAGCGAGCTGTTCGGGCACGAGCCCGGCGCCTTCACCGGCGCCACCCAGCGCCGCGCCGGCAAGCTGGAGCATTCCAGCGGCGGCACCCTGTTCCTCGACGAGATCGAGAGCATGCCGCTCGCCATCCAGGTCAAGCTGCTGCGCGCGCTCCAGGAACGCACCATCGAACGGCTGGGCTCCAACAAGCAGGTCGCGGTCGATCTGCGGCTGGTCGCGGCGACCAAGATCGACCTGCTCGACCTCAGCGAGGAGGGACGCTTCCGCGCCGACCTCTATTACCGGCTGAACGTGGCGGAACTGCACATCCCGCCGCTGCGGGCACGGGCGGAGGATATTCCGCTGCTGTTCGACTATTTCACCGCCGAGTTCGCCGCCCGCCATAACCGCGAACCGCGTCCGCTGGAGCCGGCCGACTTCGACGCCCTGCTCGCCCACGACTGGCCCGGCAATGTGCGGGAGCTGCGCAATCTGGCCGAACGCCATGTCCTGTCGGTCGGGCGTAGTGGCATCGCTGGCCTGCTGCGCCGCCGCCCCGTCGGGGGAGAGGCGGCTACACCGCCGCGCGCCCTGGCCGATCAGGTCGATGCCTTCGAAAAACGGGCGATCGAACAGGCGTTGGAGCGCTGCAAGGGCGACATCAAGGCGGTGATCGACCTGCTGGACATCCCCCGCCGCACCTTGAACGAGAAGATGGCCCGACACGGCCTGGACCGCACGCGCTTCCTGCCGCGGGGATAGCCGACCGTCACCACCAGTGGCGCTGCTGGCGGCCGGTGCGCAGGCGGGCCATTTCGACGGTCGTCGCCGGTTCCTCCGGCTTGCGCAGATCCTTCACAACCGCCAGCAGGGCGCCGTCACGCTCGACCTCCGCCACCGTCGGGCCGGTCATCAGCGTGTCGCAATCCTCCTGCGTCGGCGCGATGAAAAAGTCGGCACGGGTCCAGTCGGTGACCCAATGCAGGTTGGCCGGCGCCAGCTTCTCGAAGGCCAGCGGCTCGGCGCAGACGGCAACGCTGTAGCTGCGGTGGCGGTGGGTGCGCGCCTCCTCCGCGGCGATGACCTCCGACAGATCCTCGACCGCTTCGGGAAGGCTGTTGGCCCAGTAATCGACATCGTATTTGCGCACCGCGCCGGCGACGCCGCCGACCAGTTCGTTGAAATAGACATATTCGTTGGGGTGCAGCGACTCCAGGATTACCGCCTCGCGCCCCAGGACCAGCGCCAGCGCAAGCCCGGCGAGCACGGCGGCCGACAGCCCGCGCCCGCTGCGCTGGGACACGCCAAACCTCCAGGCGCCGGCCCAGCCGAGCAGCCGGTCGAGCCCGATTCCGCCCAGCACGGCCAGCAGCGGCAGCACGAACAGGAAATGGCGGATCGCCGTATAGCCGGGCGCATGGGTGACGGTGAACCAGACCACCGGAAACAGCGCCGCCAGCGCCACCAGCCCGCAGCCGACCGCGCGGGCGATGCCCTCCCTGCCCGCCAGCCGGTCCCGATGGATCGCCGCCGGCAGAGCCAGCAGTCCCAGCACGGCACCGCCCAGCATCACGAGCGGCAGCTTGATCCCGAGATACCAGACCAGATAGCTGCGCGGAACCTCGTACATCCAATAGTCGGTGCCGCCCAGCAGGGTGCGGATCGGGTAATGGAAGTGCGAGAAATCGGCCAGCGCCCGCAAGGGGTTCAGCGGCTCCAGCACCGCCCAAGGCCAGAAGACAGCCATCAGCCCATAGGCGACCGGCAGCGCCGGCAGCAGGCGCAGCGCCCCCCGCCCGGTCTCGCGCAGCCGGGCGACGGAAATGCCACCCAGCAGCAGCCACCCCGCCAGCAGCGCCGCCGCATAGCCGATCAGCAGCAGCGCCCCGACCCGGATGCCCAGCGCCAGCCCGACGACAACGCCGAATCCCAGAACCGTGGGCAGGCGCGGCCGCGGCATCTGCCCGGCCAGCCGCACCAGCAGCGCCACCGCCGCCATCATCAGCACGGCGAAGGGCACGTCCTTGGTGTGGTTGAACAGCCCGCCATACCAGGGACCGCAGAGCGCCAGCAGCGCCCCGGCGAGGAACCCCGCGCGCGGTCCGGCCAGCCGGCGCCCCACAGCCCAGACCACCGCAACCCCCGCCACCCCGATCAGGGCACACAACAGATGCCGCGTCTCGTACGGATCGAAGGGCAGCAGCGGCGCCAGCGCCACCGCCGCCATGTCGAACAGCCCGCCATAGAGATAGAGGTTCTTGTAGGTGAAGGCGGAATTGTCGCTGAAGCCGCTGCGGTACCAGTCGATCAGCTTGGCGCCATAGACATGCTGCACCTCCTCGTCATTGGAGATGCCGTACTGGCGGAAGGTGACGGCGACCAGCACCAGCAGGGCCAGCAGTCCCAACGCCACGGCAAGGTCCCACGGCTCGCCGATCAGACGGCGCAAAAGGCTGGTCCTTCCCGTCACACCCACTCCCCCAACCTCGCTGCCGCTCATCCCCAAAGCCGAGCGCAGGAAGCACCGGCCGCCGCGGCTTGTCATGTGAAATCTCTGCCACAGTCGCACCGCGCCGTCCGCAGACCGAACGTCGCGGCAAACGACAGGAGGCTTGGCACAAGGTAAAGCCTGCTTTAGCTCATTGACGTTGACTTCCCTCCGGCAGCCGTGGCGAAATCGTCGGCACAGGGGATTGTCCATGGCCGAACGGGACCGGGTGTATGGCGTGACGGAGCTGGCGGCGGAGTTCGACCTCACGCCGCAGGCGTTGCGTTATTACGAGGAAAAGGGATTGCTGGCGCCGCAACGGGCCGGAGGGCGGCGGGTGTTCACCTACCGCGACCGTGCCCGGCTGATGATGATCCTGAAGTTCCGCCGGGTCGGCTTCTCGCTGGAGCAGATCGCCGAGTATCTCGCCCACTACCGCTCCGGCCGGCCCAGCGCCAGGCAATACCGCGACGGGCTGCGCAAAATCCGCGCCCGCCTCGTCGAGCTTGAGCGGATGCGCTCCGAAATCAGCGAGGTGATCGGTGAATTGAAGGCGATGGAAACCGATGCCGAACGGCGCCTCGCCACCTGCACGGATGACGATACCCCACCACCAGACGACCCAAGAGCAGACGGCCCAAAACCAGAAGCGACCGAACCGGGAGTGAAACGATGCTGCGCGGAATGATGATGAATGGCCCCTTGCTGGTGACGTCGATCCTGCGTCACGCAGCGCTCTACCATGCCGACACCGAGATCGTGTCGCGCACCACCGAGGGGCCGATCCACCGCTACACCTATGCCGACGCCTGGGTCCGCGCCCAGAAGCTGGCGAACACGCTGGCGGCGCTGGGCATGAAGCCGGGCGACCGCATCGGCACGCTGGCCTGGAACGGCTACCGCCATCTGGAATGCTATTACGGCATCGGCGGCTCGGGCATGGTCTGCCACACCATCAACCCGCGCCTGTTCCCGGAACAGATCGCCTACATCGTCAACCACGCCGAAGACCGGCTGCTGTTCACCGACCTGACCTTCGTGCCGCTGCTGGAGGGCATCGCCCACGAGCTGACCGGGCTGAAGGGCATCGTCGTGATGACCGACCGCGCCAACATGCCGGACTCCAGCCTGCCCAACCTGCTGTGCTACGAGGAACTGCTGGCCGGGCAGCCGGACGGCTTCGACTGGCCGGAACTGGACGAGAACACCGCCTGCGGCATGTGCTACACCTCCGGCACCACCGGCAACCCGAAGGGCGTGCTGTACAGCCACCGCTCCTCCTACCTGCATGCCATCGCCGCCTGCGTGCCGGACGTGTTTGGCCTGTCGGCATCGGACGTGGTGCTGCCAGTGGTGCCGATGTTCCATGTCAACGCCTGGGGCGTGCCCTATGCCGCACCGATGGTCGGCGCCAAGCTGGTGTTCCCCGGCGGCAAGCTGGACGGCGCCAGCCTCTATGAGCTGTTCGAGGCCGAGAAGGTCACAAACAGCGCCGGTGTGCCGACCGTCTGGCTGGCGCTGCTGAACTGGCTGGACGCCAACAAGAAGAAACTGACCAGCATGCGCCGCATCGCCATCGGCGGCTCCGCCTGCCCGCCGGTGATGATCCAGCGCTTCCAGGAGATGGGGGTGGAGGTCCTGCATGCCTGGGGCATGACGGAAACCAGCCCGCTCGGCCTCGCCAACACGCCGAAGGGCAAGCATCGGGGACAGGATGCCGAGGCCGCCCTGGCGCTGGCGTCCAAGCAGGGGCGGCCGATCTGCGGCGTGCAGTTCCGCGTCGTCGACGGCTCCGGCAACGACGTGGCACGCGACGGCACCAGCTTCGGCCGGCTGCTGGTGCGCGGCCCGACCGTCTGCTCCGGCTATTTCGGCGTGACGGAAAGCCCGGCCCACCAGACGGTGCCGGGCTGGTTCGAGACCGGCGACGTGGTGACGATGGACGCCGACGGCTATATCCAGATCGTCGACCGCACCAAGGACGTCATCAAGTCGGGCGGAGAGTGGATCAGCTCCATCGACCTGGAGAACATCGCCGTCGGCCATCCGGGCGTCCAGGAAGCCGCCGCCGTCGCCGTGCCCGACGAGAAATGGGGCGAGCGGCCGATGCTGGTCGTCGTCCGCAAGCCGGACTCCACCGTCACCCGCGAGGAACTGCTGGCGGTCTTCGACGGCAAGGTGGCGAAATGGTGCATCCCCGACGACGTGCGCTTCGTCGACAGCCTGCCCCACACCGCCACCGGCAAGCTGTTGAAGAGCGAAATCCGCCACATGCTGGCCGACCGCGAAGGGGTGTGACCGGAAAAGAAAAGGGCCGGACGGTATCGACCGTCCGGCCCAGTGTCCCCGCTGAACCGGCGAGGACGACGCACCCGAGGGAGGAGCGCGCAACCAAGGTCAGATTACCGGCAGGCGATCTGGGCCACTTGCCCGTCTGCGCCAAAGTCTCTGCGAATTTCCGCCACCGAAGCCGTCAACGCTCCGACCGCACCCGCGCCACGGCGTCGCGCCAGCCGGCATAGAGACGGACGCGCTTGCCCTGCTCCATGCGCGGTTCGAAGCGGCGCTCGCTGCGCCAGGCGTCCGACACCGACTCCAGCCCATCGAACACTCCGACCTTCAGCGCGGCGAGGCAGGCGGCCCCCAGCGCCGTGGTTTCGATCACCTTCGGCCGTTCGACCGGCATGTTCAGCAGGTCGGCCAGGAACTGGCAGAGCCAGTCGTTGGCCGCCATGCCGCCGTCGATGCGCAGCGCGTTGATGGTGCCGCCCCAGTCGCCGGCCATCGCCTCCATCAGGTCGCGGGTCTGGAAGGCCACCGCCTCCAGTGCTGCGCGGGCGATGTGGGCCGGACCGACGTCCAGCGTCATGCCGAAGATCGCGGCGCGGGCATCCGAATCCCAGTGCGGCGCGCCCAAACCCACGAAGGCCGGGACGAAATAGACACCGTGGCTGTCGGGAACGCGGGTCGCCATGTCGTCGGTCTGGCTGGCATGGGTGATGATGCCGATGCCGTCGCGCAGCCACTTGATCGCGGCGCCGGCCACGAAGATCGAGCCTTCCTGCGCATACGATGTCTTGCCGTTCAGCCGGTAGGCGACGGTGGTCAGCAGCCGGTTCTTCGACACCACCGGCGTCTCCCCGGTGTTGATCAGCGCGAAGCAGCCGGTGCCGTAGGTCGATTTCGCCATGCCCGGCGTCAGGCAGGCCTGCCCGAAGGCCGCCGCCTGCTGGTCGCCGGCAACGCCCGCGATGGGGATCGGCCGACCGAGCAGGTCCGGCTCGGTGGCGCCGAAATCGTCGGAGCTGTCGAGCACCCGCGGCAGCATGGCGCGCGGCACGCGGAACAGCCTCAGCAGTTCGTCGTCCCAATCCTGGGCATGAATGTCGAACAGCATGGTGCGCGAGGCGTTGGTCGCGTCGGTCGCATGCACCTGCCGCCCGGTCAGGTGATAGATCAGGAAACTGTCGATGGTGCCGAAGCACAGCTCGCCCCGCTCAGCCCGAGCACGGGCGCCCGGCACATGGTCGAGGATCCAGGCGATCTTGGTGGCGGAGAAATAGGCGTCGATCAGCAGGCCGGTCCGGGAGCGCACCAGTTCGGCATGGCCGGCAGCCACCAGATCGTGGCAGAGCGCGGCGGTGCGGCGGTCCTGCCAGACGATGGCGCGATGGATCGGCTCGCCGGTCGCGCGGTCCCACACCACGGCGGTTTCGCGCTGGTTGGTGATGCCGATGGCGGCGATGGCGGACGCATCGACCCCGGACTTCTCCACCGCTTCGCGCGCCACGGTGCGCACGTCGCGCAGGATGTCAGCGGGATCATGCTCGACCCAGCCGTCGCCAGGATAATGCTGGGGAAATTCGCGCCGTGCTTCGGCCAGCGGCGTCCCCCGGCCGTCGAACAGGATCGCCCGCGACGAGGTGGTGCCCTGGTCGATGGCGAGGATGTGGCCGGCCTTGCTCATGCTGTGTATCCCTCACTTATTCAATTATCGCGCGTCTCCCCCTCTCCCCCGCAAACTTCGTTTGCGCGTGAGCGGGGGAGAGGGAATAGCAAGGTGATCGAAGATAAAAGTGGGGCGGCAGCATGCCGCCGCCCCACAGTTTACCCCTGGCCCAACCAGGACGAAGCGCCAGGAGGAGAACCGTTCCGCCAGCCCGTTACTGGGCGCGGCCTTCCTTCCACGCCTTCAGCAGGTCGTCATAGGCGATGGTCTGGCCCTTGGGCTTCTCGTTGTCGAGCTTGGCCTTCGGGGCGCCGGGGGCAGCGAACCACTCCTTGGCGTCCTTCTTCGGGTTCAGCTTCGGCGCGCACTCGCCGCCGATGTTGGCACGCTCCATGCGGGCCAGCACCTGCTCCATCTGCTCGGCAAGATTGTCCATCGCCTGCTGCGGGGTGCGCTCACCCGTCACGGCTTCGGCGATGTTCTGCCACCACAGCGGGGCCAGCTTCGGATAGTCCGGCACGTTGGTGCCGGTCGGCGTCCAGGCGACGCGGGCCGGGCTGCGGTAGAACTCGACCAGACCGCCCAGCTTCGGGGCCACCTGGGTCATCGCGTCGGACTTGATGTCGCTTTCGCGGATCGGCGTCAGGCCGACCAGCGTCTTCTTCAGCGACGCGGTCTTCGACACGGTGAACTGGGCGTAGAGCCACGCCGCCTTGCGGCGCTCGGCCGGGGTGGACTTCAGCAGCGTCCAGGAGCCCACGTCCTGGTAGCCGAGCTTCATGCCCTGCTCCCAGTACGGACCGTGCGGCGAGGGGGCCATGCGCCACTTGGGCGTGCCGTCGGCGTTGACCACCGGCAGGCCCGGCTTCGTCATGTCGGCGGTGAAGGCGGTGTACCAGAAGATCTGCTGGGCGACGTTGCCCTGGGCAGGAACCGGGCCGGCTTCGGAGAAGGTCATGCCGGCGGCTTCCGGCGGCGCGTACTTCTTCAGCCAGTCGATGTACTTGACCAGCGAATAGACGGCGGCCGGGCCATTGGTGTCGCCGCCGCGGGCGACCGAGGCGCCGGCCGGGCGGCAGCCCTCGACGCGGATGCCCCACTCGTCCACCGGCTTGCCGTTCGGCAGGCCCTTGTCGCCGGCGCCGGCCATCGACAGCCAGGCGTCGGTGAAGCGCCAGCCGAGCGACGGGTCCTTCTTGCCGTAATCCATGTGGCCGTAGACGCGGACGCCGTCGATTTCCTTCACGTCGTTGGTGAAGAACTCGGCGATGTCCTCGTAGGCCGACCAGTCGAGCGGGACCCCCAGGTCGTAGCCGTACTTGGCCTTGAACTTCTCCTTCAGGTCGGGACGGGCGAACCAGTCGGCGCGGAACCAGTAGAGGTTGGCGAACTGCTGGTCGGGCAGCTGGTAGAGCTTGCCGTCCGGACCGGTGGTGAAGCTGGTGCCGATGAAGTCCTTCACGTCCAGCGTCGGCAGGGTCACGTCCTTGCCTTCGCCGCCCATGAAGTCGGACAGCGCGATGGCCTGGCCGTAGCGGACATGGGTGCCGATCAGGTCGCTGTCGTTGACGTAGGCGTCATAGACGTTGCGGCCCGACTGCATCTGCGTCTGCAGCTTCTCGATGACGTCGCCTTCCTGGATCAGGTCGTGCTTCAGCTTGATCCCGGTCAGCTCGCTGAACAGCTTGGCCAGCGTCTTCGATTCGAACTCGTGCGTCGTCAGCGTTTCGGAGACGACGTTGATCTCCATCCCCTTGTAGGGCTCGGCGGCCTTCACGAACCACTCCAGCTCCTTCATCTGCTCGTCCTTGGACAGCGTGGAGGGCTGGAGTTCCTCGATGATGCGCTTGGCGACGGCTTCCTGGTCCGGCGTCATGGCGGCGGACGGGCCGGCCGAGGCCATCGCCAGCAGAACGCCGATGCCACCGGCCATCACGGCCCCGGTCAGGCGGCGCCGCAGAGAACGACGCGAAGTCTGTTGCTGAAGCATGCTTCCTCCCACTTGATCGACTTGATGTCGGGTTGACGTTTCGTATTGCTCTTACCGGCGGAAACTGCCGCTCACCTCGTCAGATGCCGTCTTGGCGGCAGTGACGAATTCCTTGAAAACTCTGTTTTCCCTCAGCCGAAGCGGATGACCAGGGCGATCCAGACCAGCGCGACCGCAGAGGCGCCCCACAGCGACGCGTCGGTCGCGGCGAGCCACCCCAGATGGATGAAGGCACTGCCGAGCAGGCCGATGAACAGGCGGTCGCCTCGGGTGGTGCGCATCGGCAGGAAGCCCTTGGCCTCCACCGTCGGCGACACCACCTCCCAGACCGTCATGCCGGCCAGCATCAGGGCGATGCACAGGAAGAAGATCGCGGTCGGCGTGGTCCACGCCATCCAGTCCATATCCATGACGCGATCTCCCTCAGACGCGGCCCAGGGCGAAGCCCTTGGCGATGTAGTTGCGGACGAACCAGATCACGAGCGCGCCCGGCAGGATGGTCAGCACGCCGGCGGCGGCCAGCAGACCCCAGTCCATGCCCGACGCGCTGACGGTGCGGGTCATGGTGGCGGCGATCGGCTTGGCATCGACCGAGGTCAGCGTGCGGGCCAGCAGAAGCTCGACCCAGCTGAACATGAAGCAGAAGAAGGCGGTGACGCCGACGCCAGCCCGGATCATCGGCAGGAACACCGTGCCGAAGAAGCGCGGGAAGCTGTAGCCGTCGATGTAGGCCATCTCGTCGATCTCGCGCGGCACGCCCGACATGAAGCCTTCCAGGATCCAGACCGCCAGCGGCACGTTGAAGAGGCAGTGGGCCAGCGCCACGGCGATGTGCGTGTCGAACAGACCGACCGTCTGGTAGAGCTGGAAGAAGGGCAGCAGGAACACGGCCGGCGGCGCCATCTTGTTGGTCAGCAACCAGAAGAAGACGTGCTTGTCGCCGATGAAGCGGTAACGCGAGAAGGCGTAGGCCGCCGGCAGCGCCACCGTCAGCGAGATGATGGTGTTCAGCGTCACATAATAGATCGAGTTGATGTAGCCGCTGTACCAGCTGGGATCGGTGAAGATGATGGCGTAGTTGCGCAGCGTCGGGTTGTGCGGGTACAGCGTCAGGCCCGACAGGATCTCCTCGTTCGTCTTGAAGGACATGTTGACCATCCAGTAGATGGGCAGCATGAGGAAGACAACATAGCAGACGAGAATGATCGTCCTTTTGGATACCCGCGCGGAAGACCGGCGGATGTTGGCCGGCATCGCCAGCGAACCGGGAGCGAGAACCGCAGCCTTGCTCATTTCTTCTCTCCCTCGCCGGTGCGGGTGATGATGGTGTAGAAGATGAAGCTGAACAGCAGCACGATCAGGAAGTAGACGATGGAGAAGGCCGCAGCCTTGCCGATGTCGAACTGACCCACCGCCATCTGCGTCAGATACTGGCTGAGGAAGGTGGTGGAGTTGCCGGGACCGCCGCCGGTCAGCACGAACGGCTCGGTGTAGATCATGAAGCTGTCCATGAAGCGCAGCAGCACCGCGATGATCAGGACGCCGCGCATCTTCGGCAGCTGGATGTAGCGGAACACCGCCCATTTCGAGGCGCCGTCGATCTTGGCCGCCTGATAGAAGGCCGGCGGGATCGACTGCAGGCCGGCGTAGCACAGCAGGGCCACCAGGCTGGTCCAGTGCCAGACATCCATCACCAGCACCGTCACCCAGGCATGGGCCGAATTGTTGGTGTAGTTGTAGTCGATGCCGATGGCGCGGAAGGTGGCGCCCAGGAGGCCGATGTCGCCGCGGCCGAAGATCTGCCAGATGGTGCCGACCACGTTGAACGGGATCAGCAGCGGCAGGGCCAGCAGCACCAGCGTCAGCGACGTCTTAGCGCTGCGACCGCCGGGCATGCCGAGCGCGATCAGGATGCCCAAGGGGATTTCGATGGCCAGCACCGCCAGCGAATAGACGATCTGGCGGACCAGCGCGTCGTGCAGCCGCTCGTCCTTCAGCACCGCCTCGAACCATTCGGTGCCGACGAAGAAAGTCTGGCCTGGGCCGAAGATCTCCTGCACCGAATAATTGACCACCGTCATCAGCGGGATCACCGCACTGAAGGCGACGATCAGAAAGACCGGGATGATCAGGAACCAAGCCCGGTTGTCCTGGACCTTATCCATGGCTTCGTGCCTCCTCAACCGATCAGATGGCTGTCGCGGTAGAGCTTGGTCCACCGGGTGGGGAAACGTATGGCGGCGTCCAGCGCCGGGATCTCCTGTTCCTCGCTCAGCCGAACCTTCAAGGTGTGATTGTTCAACCGCACCGTCGCCAGCTTGGAGGTGCCGAGATCGTCCACACCGGTGACCTGCACCGGGATGGCGCCGGCATTGCCGCTGCGGGTCAGCTCCAGGAATTCCGGCCGGATGCCCAGTTCGAACTTGCCGCCCACCCGGCCGCCGGCCGACGACACGGCGCGGTCGGGCAGCGGAATGGCGATGCCGTCGACCAGCGCATGGTCGCTGCCCAGCGTGCAGGGCATCAGGTTGATGCCGGGGCTGCCGATGAAATAGCCGACGAAGGTGTGCTCGGGGTTCTCGAACAGCTCCTGCGGGGTGCCGAGCTGGACCATGGCGCCTTCGTACATCACCGCGACCTTGTCGGCGAAGGTCAGCGCCTCCACCTGGTCGTGGGTCACGTAGATCATGGTCAGGCGGTATTCCTCATGGATCTGGCGCAGCTTGCGGCGCAGGATCCATTTGGTGTGCGGGTCGATGACGGTCAGCGGCTCGTCGAACAGGATGGCCGCCACGTCCGACCGCACCAGACCGCGGCCCATGGAAATCTTCTGCTTGGCGTCCGGCGTCAGCCGCTGGGCGCGCTTCTTCAGATCGGCGGTCAGATCCAGCGCCTCGGCCACCTGCCGCACGCGGCGGTCGACGTCCGCCGCCGGAACCTTGCGGTTGCGCAGCGGGAAGGCGAGATTCTCGTACACCGTCATGGTGTCGTAGATGACCGGGAACTGGAACACCTGGGCGATGTTGCGCTCTTCAGGCGTGCAGCGGGTCACGTCCAGCCCATCGAACAGCACCCGCCCCTCGCTGGGCACCAGCAGGCCGGAGATGATGTTCAGCAGCGTGGACTTGCCGCAGCCGGACGGCCCCAGCAGCGCATAGGCCTTGCCGTCCTCCCACTCCTGCGACAGGCGGCGGAGCGCGTAGTCCTCGGGCTTGCTGGGGTGCGGGTGATAGGAGTGGCCGAGATTGTCGAATTGGATGGTCGCCATCGCTCCCGCCCCCTTAAGCGATGTTGCGCAGCGCGCCGCGCCGCCAGTTGGGTGCCGCCACCAGCTGCCCGGCTGCGGAGAAGACGAAGATGCGGTCGGGATCGGCATAGACCTGGATGTCGCTGCCGATCGGGTGGCTGTGCACCCCCTCCTCCCGCGCGATCAGCGTGCTGTCGCCGTGGCGCAGATGGACGAAGGTCTCCGACCCGCTGATCTCCGACAGGGCGACCTTTCCCTTGACCGGCACCAGCCGCTCGTTCCGCCGCAGCACCGTCAGGTGGTTGGCGCGGATGCCGACCTTGCAGGGACCGGCCGGCAGGTTGCGGTCGTGGGCGGACAGCGGCAGGCTTGTTCCGTCCGACAGCGCCACGCGGTCGTTGGTCAGGATCGCGTCCACCACATTCATCGGCGGGTCGCTGAACACCTGGGCGCATTCCAGCGAGGCCGGCGTGTGGAACACCTCGCCGGTCGCCCCGGTCTGCAACATCCGCCCCTCATGCAGCACCGTGACGTTGCCGCCGAGGATCAGCGCCTCCTGCGGTTCGGTGGTGGCGTAAACAACGGTGGTCTTGCCGTCGGCGAAGATCTCGCGCAGTTCGGCGCGCAGCTCCTCGCGCAGCTTGTAGTCGAGGTTGACCAGCGGCTCGTCGAGCAGAAGCAGGCCGGCCCCCTTCACCAGGGCCCGCGCGATGGCGCAGCGCTGCTGCTGGCCGCCCGACAGTTCGGCCGGCAGCCGGTCGAGATACGGCGTGATCCGCAGCATGGCGGCGGTCCGCCGCACCTTGGCGTCGATCTCCGCCTTGTCCTTGCCCTGGCGGCGCAGCGGCGAGGCGATGTTCTCGAAGACCGTCATCGCCGGATAATTGATGAACTGCTGATAGACCATCGCCACGTCGCGATGGCGCACCGATGTGCCGGTCACGTCCTTGCCGTTCTCCAGCACGCGCCCGGCGGTCGGCGCATCCAGCCCGGCCATCAGCCGCATCAGCGTCGTCTTGCCGGCCAGCGTCCGCCCCAGCAGCACGTTGAAGCTGCCGGGTTGCAGCTCCAGCGACAGCGGGTGGAGATGCTGCTCGGCGCCGACGCGCTTCGCCACGCCTTCCAGTGTGAGTGTCACCGCGTTCCTCCCATCGACCGCAGGGTGGCGGTATCGCCGCCCGTACCCCTGTTGGCCGTTGCTTCGCGGCGCCGGTCGAACCAGCCGCCGATGGCCTCCCGGACATTCGCGTCCAGGTGCAGCCCAAGTTTGGAGCGCCGCCACAGGAAGTCGTCGCCGGTCATGGCGAACTCCTCCCGCGCGGCATAGTCGAGTTCGGCCTCAAAGACGCCGCCCCCGAAATCGATGCCCAGATCGTCCAGCCCCTTGGCGTCGCCCAGCAGCCGCTCGACCCGCGTGCCGTAGGCGCGCGCCAGCCGCAGGGCCAGCGCATCGGGCAGCCAGGGCCGGCTGCGCTTCAGCCCCGCCAGGAAGCCGGCGAAATCGGCGTTGGCGATGTCGCCGCCGGGAAGCGCCACGTCGGCGGTCCAGGTGATGCCGCCCTTGCCCAGCGCCTTGCCGAAGCTTTTCCGTCGCCTCCTCCGCCAGCCGGCGGAAGGTGGTGATCTTGCCGCCGAAGATCGACAGCATCGGCGCGTCGCCGGCCGGCTCGTCCATCTCCAGCACATAGTCGCGGGTGACGGCCGAGGCGTTGCCGCTGGCATCGTCGAACAGCGGCCGGACGCCGCTGTAGGTCCACACCACGTCGCTCTCGCGCACCGGCTTGGCGAAGTAGCGCGACACCGCCCGGCACATGTAGGCGATTTCCTCAGGGAGATCGCCACCAAGCCGGGGTCGCCCGAATAATCGAGGTCGGTGGTGCCGATCAGGGTGAAATCGCGCTCGTACGGGATGGCGAAGACGATGCGCCGGTCATCGTTCTGGAAGATGTAGGCATGGTCGCCGTCGAACATCTTCGGCACGACGATGTGGCTGCCCTTGACCAGACGGACCGACTTGTCGACGGTGACGCCGGTGCGCTTGGCGATCATCTCGCGCACCCAGGGGCCGGCGGCATTGACCAGCGCACGGGCACGGACGGTGCGGGTGGCTCCGGTGTAGGTGTCGACCAGCGTCGCTTCCCACAGGCCGCCCTTCCGTTCGGCCTTCTCGCAACGGGTGCGGGTCAGGATCTCCGCACCGCGGGCCCGCGCGTCCATCGCGTTCAGCACGACCAGCCGGCTGTCCTCGACCCAGCAATCGGAATATTCAAACGCCTTGGTGAAGCCGCCCGCCAGCGGCTTTCCCGCCGGCGCACTGGTCAGGTCGACACCGTGCGAGCCCGGCAGCAGCTTGCGCTTTCCCAGATGATCGTAAAGGAACAGGCCGATGCGGACCATCCAGGCCGGGCGCATGCTGCTGTCGTGCGGCAGGACGAAGCGCAGCGGCCAGATGATGTGCGGCGCAGCGCGCAGCAGCACCTCGCGCTCCTGCAGCGCCTCGCGCACCAGACGGAATTCGTAATATTCGAGATAGCGCAGGCCGCCGTGAATCAGCTTGGTGCTGGCCGACGAGGTGGCGCACGCAAGGTCGCCCTGTTCGCACAGCACCACCGACATCCCGCGCCCGACCGCGTCGCGGGCGATGCCCGCCCCGTTGACGCCGCCGCCGACGATCAGAAGGTCGGTAACCGCGGACTCGTTTGCCATGGGTTCCTCTCCGTACCGCGGCGGTTCCTTCTCGAACCCGGCCGCTTTCGTTTCGGAACATAGAATGTTCGTTCGCGTTTGAAAAGGAAAATGTTTGTTCAGCGGACCATGTTTCTGAGGCTACGCCGGATCGAGCGTCTTTCCTATCGGAAATAAGGCTGATCCGGCTCCCCTCCCCGCACCAGGCTCACGCCGCGCGGATGCGGCCCAGCAGGCGGTCGATATCCTCGCTCAGGCTTTCGGACCGTTGCGAAAGCGCGCGGGTGGCGTCCACCACCTGGGCGGCGGCGCTGCCGGTGCGGTTCACCGCATCGTCAACCGAAACCACCGTGTCGGCGATGCTCTGCACCGCGTCGGAGGCGTGGTTGATGCTGCGCGCGATTTCGTCGGTGGCGGCGGACTGCTCCTCGACCGCGGCGGCGACCATCGCGGTGATCTCGTCGATGCGGCTGATGGTGCGGCCGATGTCGTCGATGGCCGACACCGCTCCCTGCGCCGTCGTGCGCACCGCCTGGACCTGCTGGGCGATCTCCTCCGTCGCCTTGGCGGTCTGGCCGGCAAGGCTGCGCACCTCCTCCGCCACCACGGCGAAGCCGCGCCCGGCCTCGCCCGCCCGTGCCGCCTCGATGGTGGCGTTCAGGGCCAGCAGGTTGGTTTGTCCGGCGATGGCGTTGATCATGCCGACCACGTCGCCGATCTTCTGCGCGGCGGCCGCGAGTTCAACCATCAGGTCGTTGGTGCTGCGCGCCTCCGCCACGGCACTGCGGGCGATCTGGCTGGAATCGCCGACCCGCCGCGTGATCTCGCCGATGGAGGCGGAAAGCTGGCTGGCGGTGGCGGCCACCGTCTGCACGTTCGTCGCGGTGTCGGCGACCGCCGACCGCACGTCGGTCATCCGGCGGCAGGTCTGCTCGGCGGTGGTGGACATCCCCTCCGAAGCCTCGCGCATATCGGCCGATGCGGTGCTGATGTGACGGGACGCCTCCTTCACGCTGGCCTCGATGCTCGCGGTGATCGACTGGATGGTGCGCGACCGCTCGGCGTCGGCCGCCTGCTTCATCGCGTCCTGGTCCTCCTGCAAGCGGGCGATCTCGGCACTCTTGTCGCGGAAGACGCCGACGATCCCCGCCATCTCGGCGATCTCATCGCGCCCGCCGACCGCGGCGTCGACGGCCAGATCGCCGCCGGCCACGGCGCGCATGGCGTCGATCACCCGCATCAGCCGCCGGGTCAGCCGGTTGCGGACATAGAACCAGGCGGTCAGCAGGCTCGACAGCACCACGACCGCCGCAGCCCCGCCCTGCACCGCGACCGCACCGGAAATCGCCGTTTCGGTCCGCGTCACATCGGCATCGGTGCGCTCCTGCTGGTGCGCGACCACCGCATCGATGGTGCCGTTCAGGTCGGCGGTCAGCCGCACCGTCTCGGCCAGCGCGCTTTCGATGTCGGCGGTGATGCGCGCCTGCTCGTCGCGCAGGCGGAAGACGCTGCCGGCGCCGCCGCCGAAAGCGGCGAGCCCATCGCGCGCCTTGACCAGCGACGGCCGGTCCTGGTTGTCCTTCGGCAAGGCGCCGATGGCGTTGTCGACGCGCAGCAGCGCCCAATTGTACTTCGACCGGATGTTGTTCAGCGTCGCCCCATGCGGCACGCTGGAGGCGGCGGCGATCATGCCGAAGGCGAGGTTGCCGTTGGCCTGCACGTTCATCAGCTGGGTGATGACCGGCAGTTCCTCCTGCGCCAGCCGGCGGCCCAGCCCGGTTGCGGTTTCGACCGCCTGCGCGGCGGCCAGATCGCCCACCACATTGTTGACCGACAGGGTCGACACCTCCAGCAGCGGCGCCACCAGATCGGTGAAGTCCTCGTGCGCCATCACCGCGTCGGCAACCAGCGTGTTGAGCTTCTCCTCCATCGCCAGCCGTTCGGCGGTGCGCTTGCCCAGCGTGTCGAGTGCCGCCCCCATGCGCTCCAGCAGCTTGGCGACCGCATCCGCATCCGCGGCCATGCCGCCGGCCTCCATACCGCCGGCCGGCCCGCCATTTCCTCCGCCGGACTGGCTGCGCATCGCCCCGATGCGGTCGCGCAGGGCCGCCAGCCGCCTGGTCAGGCCATCCATCCGCTCCGTCAGTTCCGCCGCATCGCGCGAGGCCGCCACCGCAGGCGCGTCGGCGGCGATCGCGGTGCTGTCCTTCGCCAGATTGAGCGAGCGGACGATGGCCGGCACGCTGCTGCGGCCGATCTGGTCCATCGACCGTCCGGTCTCGGTCAGCGACCACCATGCCATCACGCTGGCGAAGGCGGCGAGCATCGCCACCCCGCCGAAGGCCAGAAACAGCCGCCCCTGAATGCCGAGCCGAACACCCCGCCGCCCCCCGGCTGGCGTCAGTTGCGTCATATTCCTCTCCTATACGTTATCTTTATGTCGGCAGGCCGGACCGTTGAGCGTCGCGACAAGTTTGAAGGATGGCGGCGACAGCCGTCAGTCGCGGCAAACCCTGATCGGGCTGACGGCATCGGCCAGACATCGGAACCGCGTGGATCCTGTCATAGCATGCGCGTTCATTTTCGTAAAGAAACATGCTTGTGCTACGAACAATATCCGGCGTACGGTGCCGCAACTCCAGCCGGGCGCCGGAACCGTCGCCTTTTCGCTTTGACCCATCGCGCGCATCTGATTCACTCAGCGCCCCCCTTTCGAGACCGGAGACAGCCCACCGATGGATGCGCGCCTGGACGCCGAACGCCGCCAGCAGGAAATCGTGGCCCTGGTCCATGCCAAAGGCATGGTGCAGATCCAATGGCTGGCCGAACATTTCGACGTCACGCCGCAGACCATCCGCCGCGACATCGAGCATCTGGCCGGCCAGTCGGCCGTCCGGCGCTTCCGCGGCGGCGTCACCGTGCCGTCCAGCGTGGAGAACATCGCCTACTCCACCCGCCAGACCCTGATGGCGGAGGAGAAGCGCCGCCCATCGCCGAACTGGTCGCCCGCCATGTGCCGGAGGACGCCTCGCTGTTCCTCAACATCGGCACGACGACGGAGGCGGTGGCCCAGGCCCTGCTCGGCCACAAGCGGCTGCGGGTGCTGACCAACAACCTGAACGTCGCCACCAGTCCTGCACAAGAACACGAACTTCGCCTTGTCCATCGCCGGCGGCCTCGTGCGCGAGCGCGACGGCGGCATCATCGGCGAGGCGACGGTGGAGTTCATCCGCCGCTACAAGGTGGACATCGGCATCATCGGCATCAGCGGCATCGACAGCGAAGGCGACCTGCTGGATTACGACGAGCAGGAGGTCCGCGTCGCCCGCGCCATCATCGAAAGCTCGCGCCGGGTCTTCCTGGTCACCGACCACACCAAGTTCGGCCGCAACGCCATGATCCGCATGGCCGACGTCAGCGTGCTCGACGCGCTGTTCACCGACCGCCTGCCGCCGGCCGAGTTGATGGAGGTGCTGAGCAACGCCGACTGCCAGGTGCATGTCGCCGACGGCAGCGACGCGGCCAACGGCGATGGGGAGGAGGCGGAGGAGTAGGCGGATACCCCTCGTTTCGGCGAAACAGCTTCAAACGCGGCACCCCTCACCGCAGCCCCAACGCCGCTTGCCGAACCGCATCATCGCCTCCACTCTGTGGTGTTGGGCCTTGTGAAAAGCGGTTGGCCCACCGAACAGAGATGAGCAGGTGTGCGGTGATCATCGAAAGCGACCTCAAGCTCGACTTCAAGGATGTGCTGATCCGGCCGAAACGCAGCACGCTGCAGAGCCGCAACGACGTGGACGTCAACCGGACCTTCACCTTCCTGCACACCCAGCGCGACTGGACCGGCTTCCCGCTGATCGCCGCCAACATGGACGTCACCGGCAGCATGGGCATGGCCCGTGCGCTGTCGCGCTTCGGCGCGATGACCGCCCTGCACAAGCATTACAAGGCTGACGAGCTGGCCGACTTCTTCCGGGCCGAGGCTGAAATCGGCCACCCTGTCCAACGTCTTCTACTCGATGGGCATCGCCGAGGCCGACCACGACAAGTTCCTGGCGGTGAAGGCCAAGGCGCCGGTGGGCAAGATCTGCCTGGACGTCGCCAACGGCTATACCGAGCGCTTCGTCGAGGTGATCTCCCGCCTCCGCCAGGAGAATCCGGAGGCCGTCATCATGGCCGGCAACGTCGTCACAGGCGATATGACGGAGGCGCTGCTGCTGGCCGGCGCCGACATCGTCAAGGTCGGCATCGGGCCGGGTTCGGTCTGCACCACCCGCAAGATGACCGGCGTCGGCTATCCCCAGCTGTCGGCCATCATCGAATGCGCCGACGCCGCCCACGGGCTGAAGGGACAGGTTTGCGGCGACGGCGGCTGCACCGTGCCGGGCGACATCTCCAAGGCTTACGGCGCCGGCGCCGACTTCGTCATGCTGGGCGGCATGCTGGCCGGCCATGACGAGTGCGAGGGCGAGATCCGCTACGAGGACCGGGACGGCAACCGGGTGCCTGTCGCCATGACCTTCTACGGCATGTCGTCGGACACCGCGATGCACAAATATTCGGGGGGCGTCGCCTCCTACCGTGCGTCGGAAGGCAAGACCGTGGATGTCCCTTATCGCGGCCCGGTGGAGAACACGATGCAGGAGATCATGGGCGGCGTGCGCAGCATGATGACCTACATCGGCGCCACCCGGCTGAAGGAAGTGCCCAAGCGCACCACCTTCGTCCGCGTCGGCGCCCAGTTGAATACCGTCTTCGGAGGCTGACCGGCCTCCGGGAGCTCGCCGCAGCGAACTTCCAGTTTGGATCGCCTGAGAATTGCACCCGGGCAGAGGCGCCGCTCGGATTGCCGAGCTCGAAGCTATGGTTCCGTACATCCTGCAACAAACGGACGGAACCATATCTTCTGGTTTTCCATACAAGCAGAACCTCGAATGGTTTCATTTGAGACGGCTATTGCCGGGCCTTCCAACATCCCACTTTCTCTCAACGCACGAAACACATCCGGTCAGCGCAGACATCGTACATTTGAATGATTTGCCCTGACATATCAGCAACAATGAGATCGGCAGCAATGAACGTTGCGAACACCAGATGGAGGCAGGGATGTAAATCCTCAAAAGAAACAATCGATCCTGTTCAAAAAATGGACAGGAACCTGCATGGCCTTGAAAGGCCAATAACTTTTTCAGTGTATGAGCGGAAACCACATGGAATACTACATCAGAGTGCGTAATTTCATCCGATGAACCAGAAGAATCTTCGGAATACTCCTTGAAGGAAATTGCCTTTTTTATAGACAGCTTCTTAAAAGGAAAAAACTACCTATACAGTATAAATGTCCGCAATATCAAATCTGGAAAGTACCTTTTTGAAAAAATTGGTCACCCAGCCAGCGAACAATAAAGTTCATGAATTGAATCCGCTATTTATATCATAAGCCGCCTCACGATCCATAGGGTGCGACAGAGTGGCTTCGGGTCACCTGGAATCGGGGTCGGTTCAAAGCACGGTCTCCGGCCAGAAAATGCTCTTTGAGTGTCAATGAAGCGCACTCAAGAGCCTGTTTGATATTTGAAGCGTAGTGGGACGGCGATGCCGCCGAGCACGACACATGCGAATCTCCGCTATCCTGAGAGCGCATATCACCGCAATCCTGCTCCCCCAATCGAAGGCCGAAGACCTCTTTTAGAAACGCACCATGCGTCGGCCCCGCCGCTGAAAATTCGCCAATCCAACCCGTCATAATTTTGAATAGTTCTTATTAACAAATTTCGAAGCACATCAGCAATAAAATAAGCGCTGTAAAAAACATAATTACGGAATTTAACTTAGTGGATAATGAATCATACCTTCATCATATGATAGTTCTTTTGCACTATTTTAAAGCGCCCTTTTTGCCAGTGCATGAAACACATTCCTTCAGCGCGGAAACCATACATTTGGATGATTTCTGGACCAAAAGACTGGAATATCAATTTCTCGGAAGAACATACTGGCTGTGCCGATGGCGTCAGGCGGAAAGACTAAAAGACATGCAGAAAAGTCATTTCTGGTTTCTAAGAAGAATACAGGGCGGTAGTATCGGAAAATCCCGCTCCCGCATCGGGATTGCACAATACAGGCCCCAACCCTGACCACCGTCTTGTTTCCGGCGGACCTGAAGCACAGTCTCAGCCGCCTTGACCGAGCATCTGCATACTCTTGATGTCACGCGGACGGACAGGGTTGAGTGAAGCAGCAAAGGGCGTCCATGGACGCAGGCACAATATCCGGCAGAGAGCAAAACCAAGCCTTACCGGTCGATAAGCAAAAGGGGCCTCGCATGTTTTCTCAGTTGTCAAAGAAAAGTGACGCCGAAGCGGTTCTGGCATCACTGGATCGCTCGCAAGCCGTCATCGAATTCAATATGGACGGGACAATTCTGGCCGCCAATGGGAATTTCCTTGAAACGGTCGGCTACACCCTCGGAGAAATCAAAGGAAAACATCACAGCATGTTCGTGGAAAAAGCCTTCCGCGATAGCCCCCAATACCAGGATTTCTGGAATACGTTGAAAAATGGCCAGTTCATACGTACGCAGTTCAAACGCATCGGCAAGGACGGTCGGGAAGTCTGGCTTGAAGCGTCCTACAACCCTGTCTTGCGCAAGAACGGCACCCCCCGCAAGGTGATCAAGTATGCGACGGACGTAACCGCGCAGAAGCGGCAGTACGCCGATCTTCTTGGACAGATCAATGCGATCAGAAAATCCCAGGCCGTGATCGAATTCAATCTTGATGGAACGATCCTCACGGCCAATGAAAATTTTTTATCCACAGTTGGTTATAGTTTGCAAGAAATCGAAGGAAAGCATCACAGCATTTTCGTTGAAGATGGACACAGAGAAAATTCAGAATACAAAGTTTTTTGGGAAAAGCTTCGCAATGGAGAGTTTCAAACAAAACAATGGAAACGGATTGGAAAAGGAAATAGAATTATCTGGCTGGAAGCCAGCTATAATCCGATTTATGACCTGAATGGCATTCCTTTCAAGGTCGTGAAGTTTGCCACCAATGTCACTGACCAAATAAAACTTCTGACAGATCTCAACAAAATGATCGATGTGAATTTTACCGAAATCGAAGCCGCAATCTCGCAATCCAACTCTCTCGCCTTGTCCGTCGGATCGGCTGCGGGGCAAACATTCGGCAACGTTCAAACCGTCGCCGCCAGCGCCGAAGAACTGTCTGCATCGATCGGCGAAATCTCACACAGTATGGTCAAATCCCAATCCGCCACGGATCGCGCCGTGGAGCAAACCCTTTCCGCCGACACGTCGGCGCAACGCCTCGCCCAGACAGCCGACGATATGGGAAGCATCCTCGGCCTGATCCAATCGATCGCCGCGCAAATCAATCTTCTGGCCCTGAACGCCACCATAGAGGCCGCCCGCGCGGGTGAAGCCGGCAAGGGTTTTGCCGTCGTGGCCAACGAGGTGAAGAATTTGGCCGGCCAGGCAGCCAAAGCCACCGAGCAGATCGGACATGAAATCGAAAGAGTCCGATCGACGTCGCATGACGTTGTTTGCGCTCTCGACGGGGTCACAAGCGCCATCGAGGCAGTGCGCCAGAACGTATCGGTCACAGCGTCCGCCGTCGAAGAGCAGACGGCCGTGACCCGCGACATGTCCTTCAACATGCAGAGCGCAGCCATCGCCGTCGAAACGATCACCGGCAACATTGCCCAGATCTCGGCCGCCATCAGTCAAAGTGCCAATGCGCTGCTGAAGACCAGGGATGCGGCGCAGATACTGGCGCGCTGAAAAACGAAGAAGTCAAGGTAGACCCTAAATGCATACCGCCATCGCCGACGCCCTGCGGGATTCCCTCGCCACCCCCAGCCAATGGCTGAGAATGGTGTTCCAACCCCAATACGCCCTGGACGACAGTCGTCGATTGATCGGTACGGAAGCTTTGGTCCGGTGGAGACATCCGCGGCTGGGAGAAGTGTCGCCAGCCGAATTCATCCCCATTGCCGAAATGACCAACCTGATCGTCGATCTGGATCGATTTGTTTACAGGCGGATTGTTGCGCTGATCCAGGCATGGCAGGCGTGCGCGCTCAATTTCCCACCGATCAGCATCAACATATCGCCCCTGTCTTTCTGTATCCCCGGTTTCATCGACGGGCTTGTCCAAAGCGTCGAGGATGCAGGCATTCCCCATCATTCTTTGATAGTTGAAATTACGGAACGTGCACTTTTGGAAATCAATCCCGTGTCTTTGGCACGAATGGAGTCTATGAAACAGGCCGGAATCAAAATTTCCGTCGATGATTTTGGCATTGGATATTCGTCCTTTTCCTATGTCAAACATCGCATCCCATCGGAGATCAAAATCGACAGGAGCTTCATTTCCGGCATAGGCCGGACATATGAAGATGAAGCGATCATCCGGTCCATAGTGACACTTGGAGATTCCCTTAATCTCAAGGTAATTGCCGAGGGCATAGAAACACAATGTCAATTGGACTGGCTACGGGCATCGGGCTGCCAATTCGGTCAGGGCTATCTGCTTGCCTTTCCGCTTGAATTCGATGATTATACGAGACTTCTCTCGAATTACCACCATGCCAAGAACTGACGATACCTCACCAAGGCTATATCTTGTGTGGCTTTGAAACCAAAACCGCAACAAGATTCACAATTTCTATTTCAAAATTATATAAAAATGCTTACAATGCGGCATTCATTATCGTTAAACTTTGTATGGGTATTGCATTTTTTAACAACAGAAAAGTCAGTTTCATAATTTTTTCATCAAAGCTTTATAGATTGTATAGGCCCTTGAGTTTCGAAAGGCGCTTACGGGGAAGACAATGACCGCTGATAACTTTCGGAAGTTAACCACGAAAGGATTGAATCAAAATAAAGCAAAAGAATATTGGGCAGATCATGTTGGTAGCGCGTGCTACAATGTGCAAATTAATTATAAAAACGACGACCTGTTTGAAGCGGAAGTTGATTACAAGGGATTTAATTTTGGAACCCTGACTCATTTTCGTCTGAATGGTTCTCATGAAGTTGACCGAACTCCCTATTATATATCGAGGGATAGCTCAGAATCGATCTGCATTGCCATGACATTGGATGGCAATGCAGAAGTGTCTTGTGGTGGCCGTGACCTCACATGGAAGGGGGGAGGCATTTATTGCGGAGGGAACTCAATTCCCTATCATTTTGTTACAGACCGCGAACTGGTTTTCACTGCGATCTATTTCGACATTTCTTACATGAAATCCATCATCCCCAATCCCGACATCCTGCATCTGAAGGAAATGCCCACGGCGACCGGGTGGGGCGGGGCTTTGGCATCCATGATGAGGGAGATCACGCCACGGACCATCGACCATCTTGCCCTCCCTCCCAGCACCGTTGCGGATCATGTCCTCGGACTGCTGGCCCTGTCGATCGGTCCCGAAATCGATCACCTGACCAGCAGTCAACGATCGTTGCGTGAAAGGCTTCGCCAGGATATGCGCGACCGCCTGTTCGATCCGTCATTGAACCCGACAAGCTTTGCCGCCGAGCATGGAATTTCCGTCCGAACCCTCCATGCGGTGTTCACCGTTTCAGGCAACAGCTTCATGCGGGAGTTGCTCGGCATGCGCCTTGCCCGGGCCCGTTCGTTCCTGGAGGACCGCAGATATGACGCCAAGACGGTTGCGGAGATCGCTCTCCTTGTCGGCTTCGTGAATGCCGACCATTTCACCGCCCGATTCCGCAAGGCCTTCGGAATGCCTCCGACCGAATGGCGCAAAAGAAGCACCGGAGCATGAGGCCCCGGCAGCCTCGTCCGACTCTTGTCTCTTGGTCCCGTTCCGTTCTACTGATTGAGTGAGCGGCGAATCGGAGCTTTGCGGGAACGAGGGAGCTTATGCACGGGGTGCCCGGCAGCGGAGCGGACGTGATCCGCGCCCAGTTGCCGACCCTTCCGGACACGCCCGGCGTCTATCGGATGCTGGCGGCCGACGGGTCGGTCCTTTATGTCGGCAAGGCCAAGAACCTGAAGCGGCGGGTGGCCAGCTACACCCGGACCGACGGGCTGCCCGGCCGCACCCGGCGGATGGTGTCGCTGACCCGCTCCATGGAGTTCGTCACCACCCACACCGAGGCCGAGGCGCTCCTGCTGGAAGCGAACCTGATCCGCAGCCTGCTGCCGCCCTTCAACATCCTGGTGAAGGACGACCGCTCCTTCTCCTACATCGTCATTGGAAAAGGACACGACTTCCCTCGCCTGATGCATCACCGCGGCAGCGCCGAGCGGCGCGGCAGCTCGGGAAAGGGCAACCGCCGCAGAGTCCGACCTGTTCGGCCCCTACGCCTCGCCGCATCTGGTCGGCATGACCATCGCCGCCCTGCAACGCGCCTTCTTGCTGCGCACCTGCGACGACGGGGTGTTCGCCTCGCGCACCCGGCCCTGCCTGCAACACCAGATCAAGCGCTGCTCCGCCCCCTGCGTCGGCCGCGTCGACGAAGAGGACTACGCCGCCCAGGTCCAGGGCGTGCGCGACGTGCTGTCCGGTCGCAGCGCGGAGGTGCAGGCGGAGTTCGCCCGCCACATGCTCGACAGTTCCGACCGGCTGGAATATGAGGACGCCGCCCGCTGGCGCGACCGCATCCGCGCCCTGACCGCACTGCAAAGCCGCCAGGACATCAATCTGGAGGACACGCTGGGCGATGCCGACGTGCTGGCCCTGCACCGGGACGGCGGTGCGGCCTGCGTCCAGGTCTTCTTCTTCCGCGGCGGCCGCAACCAGGGCACCCGCGCCTTCTTCCCCCGCGTGGATGCCGAGGAGGAGCCGGGCGACATTCTGGCCGCCTTCGCCGCCCAGCTCTATGCCGACACCCCGCCGCCGGGCCTGCTGCTGCTGAGCGACCCGGTCGAGTCAGCGGAACTGCTCGAGGAAGCGCTGAGCCTGTCCGCCGGGCGCCACGTCGCCGTCGAATGTCCGAAACGCGGACCCAAGCGCCGCGCGGTCGAACATGCGCAGACCAACGCCCGTGACGCGCTGGGCCGCCGGCTGGCAGAGCGCTCCACCCAGGCGACGCTGCTGGAGGGGGTGGCGCGCGTCTTCGGCCTGCCCGACGCGCCGCGCCGGGTCGAAATCTACGACACCTCGCACATCCAGGGATCCTTCCCGGTCGGCGCCATGGTGGTGGCCGGGCCGGAGGGGTTCCAGCGCAATGCCTACCGCCGTTTCTACATCCGTGATCCCGAGGCCGCCGGCAACGATTACGCCATGCTGCGCGAGACCTTCACCCGCCGCTTCCACCGCAGCAACGAGGCTGGCCGGGATTCCGGACAATGGCCTGACCTCGTCCTGATCGACGGCGGGTTGGGGCAGTTGAATGCGGTGAAGGACGAGCTGGCGATGCTTCAGATCACCGACATCCCGCTTGTCGCCATCGCCAAGGGACCGGACCGCAATGCCGGACGGGAGCGCTTCTTCCGTCCCGGCCTGCCGCCGCTGACCCTGGAGCCCAACGATCCGGTGCTGCATTTCCTGCAAAGGCTGCGCGACGAAGCCCACCGCACCGCCATCGACAGCCACCGTGCCCGCCGCATGAAGGCGATCTCGCACAGCCGGATCGACGGCATCCCCGGCATCGGCCCGGCCCGCAAGAAGGCCCTGCTGCATCATTTCGGCAGCGCCACCGCCGTCGCGTCCGCCGGACTGAAGGATCTGGAGGCCGCCCCCGGCATCAGCGAGACCATCGCGCGGAAGCTCTACGAGCATTTCCACGGATAGACGGTTACGGCACCGCTTTCCCCGTGAACGGATTCCAGCCCAGCGCCGCCAGCGCCGCCCAGGCGGTGGCACCCAGATGGGGCCGGCGGTAGTAGAGGAAATCGTCGGTCTTGCTGTCCGGCCCGATGGCGAGCCCGGTGGTCAGCACCTGCGGCCGGGTGGCGTAGAGATAGCCGCCAGGGCTGACTTCCTTCAGAATCTCGCCGAACAGCCGGTCGGCATCGCCGCGGCGGCCGACGCTGCGGTAGGCGAGTGCCGCCTGCGCCGTGCCCTCCACCCACATGCCGTCGCGGTCGTCGTTGAAGTCGAACCCGCCGTCGGCGCCATGGGCGCGCTCCGCATAGGCGAGTGCCGCCCGCCATGCCTCCGGCGCCTTCGGCAGCAGCAGCGGCCAGAGCTGCGCATCGAGGCCGGAGGTCGAGGTGCTGATCGTCACGCCGTCCGGCGCGGTGCCGATGGGAAAATGGTCGCCGCCCGCCGTCCACAGCGTGTCGAGGAAGGCGCGCGCCTCGCGCTCCGGCCCGGCGAAATCGTCGCCCGAACTGTCTCCGGAGCCCTTGCCGGAACTCTTGCCGAGCCAGGCGAACAGCGCGACCAGATCGGTGTTGTGCTCCGTCGATTTCCAGGTCAGCGGCTGCGGCGCGTCGTCGAAGCCTTGGACGCCGCCGTTGAAGCCGCCGGGACCGCGCGGGTCGCGGGTGTGCTCGACCACCCAGCGCGCCAACTCGACCGCACCGTCGCGGAAGCGCTGTTCGCCGGTGGCGTCGCCCAGAGTCAGCAGGGCAAGACCGGCCCAGGCAACATTCCCCGTGGCGGTGCCGACCTGATAGGGGTCCTCGCCCCAATGATTGCCGACGGCATCCCACCAGCCGTTGGGCGGAATCGGCCGCTGCTTCTGCGCGCCAGCCCGATAGGTGTTGCGCAGCCGCCCCTTCCAGCCGGCACGGTCGAGCGACACGGCGTCGAGCAGCGCCTCGCCGATGCGCAGGGCTTTGTCGCGCTGGCCGCAAGCGGTCAGCGCCATGATCGCCAGCGCATTGTCGTAGGTGAAGGCCGCATTGGAGAGTGCCGGCTCCGAGGTCGGGCCGGGCGCATAGGAATTGTCGTAGCTGCGCAGGAACAGCGGCCCGCGCCCGGACACCTCGTCGACGCGCGCTGCCAGCGTGCCGCAGGTCTTCTGCGCCAGCTCCTTCGCCGGCGGGACCGGTGCAGCCGACCCCGAACCGCACATTAGGGCGTAAACTCCAAGGAAGACCGCCGCGACGGTGGTGCGGCCGAACCGCTCTCCTCGCCGTGGGAGCATTCGCAAGAGGCTGACACGCTTGGACATCGACACCGCCGGCCAAATCAAAGAAGCCCCTGATATGGCCCCTTTGCCGGCCGACGGCAACCAAACGGACTCAGCCCCCTCCCCGGTGGGAGAGGGCGGAGCCAACCGGCTTACAACGGCGCCAGACCGGCCATGATGTGGGTCTTGCGCTCGGCATAGGCGCTGCCCAGCTCGGCGGCGCGGTCGTCGTCCAGAGCGTCCTTGGCCTCCTCGAACAGCTCCTCCTCCTCCTCGTCCAGGTGGTGGCGGACCAGTTCGCCCAGCACCTGGAGCTTTTCCTTCCAGCCGCTGTCGGTGGTCTTCATCGCGTTCAACTCATCCAGCAGGCCGTTGATGAGGTGATGCTCGTTCAGCCCCTCGACGGTTTCCGACTTCGCTTCCTTCACCTTCTTGAGGGAGGCGTAGAAGACGCCCTCTTCCACCTTCGAATGGGCCCACAGCTCGCGCTGCAGTTCCTCGAACACGGCACGGCCGCTGCCGTTGGCCTTCTCGGTCTTGTCCAAAAGGCTGCGGATGGTGTCGTGGTCGGTCTTGATGCGGGCGAAGATGTCGGCCTGGGTACCGGTGGTCTTGCTGGCCATCGTCGGGGTCCTTGGCAATTGAGGGCAATCGTTCTGGGAACGTGGTGAACGGTTGCCGATAGAACCCCGTCGCGGCCGGACTGTTCCCGGCCGCGTCCCTTTCGCCATCGCCTTACACCTTTACCCGCGCGGGTGCGTTTCCACGAATTCGCGCAGAGTGTGCATCAAATCCACCGCATGGCCGACCTGCCCATGGGCGCAGGCCTCCGCGATGTCGTCGGCGATGATGTGGGCGATGCGGTCGGCCCCGCCCGGGCAATGGGCAAGGCAATGGCCCATCTCCACGGCGACCATCTCCGGAACATGTTCGTGTTCGGCAATCGCGTCGATCTCGGCTTCGGTGAGATCGCTCGAGCGCGATGCAGTCCTTGATCGTCAACATGGCGCGTTCCTCCCGGGAACGGCCGGACTGCCCTGCTGGCAGGGTCGGAAAACGGTCCTGCTTGACACGGCATCCCTGCAAATGCCGGAGCCGCACGGGCCCCCGCCAACTGTGGGCGACGGGGAAAACCGCGCGGCCGAAGACCGGCAAAAATCAGTGAGCCATCAGAACCGGCAGCCCGGCGTGGTTCAGCACGTAGCGCGTGACACCGCCCAGGATCATTTCCCGCATCCGGCTGTGGCCGTAGCCGCCCATGATAAGCAGGTCGGCGCCCAGCTCAACGGCTTTCTTGGTGACCGTCTCCCCAACGGGTTCCGATCCCGGATGCAATACAGTTAACTCCGGGTTAACTCCTTGCCAAGCGAGATATTGGGCAATGCGACGTCCTGTCGCGCCTTCCGTCACTGAAGTTTCGGCGGTCAGCACATGGGTGCGGTCGGCGCTGCGCAGGAAGGGCAGAGCCGCGGCGACGGCGCGCGTCGCCTCCGTCTTGCCGTTCCAAGCGACGGCGACGGTGTGGCCGATCTCCGCCGGCAGGTTTTTCGGCACCAGCAGCACCGGCCGGGCGGAGCCCAGCAGCGCCGTCTCCATGGTGGTGTAGCCCTGCGTGTCGGCCTCGATGGAGGTGTGGGCGCAGACGATCAGGTCGGACAGGCGGCCTTCCGCCGGCACGACGTCCTCGATCCGGCCGATCACCTCGCGCCAGGAGGCGGACGGCGCCTCGACCCCGCCGGGGACGTCGCGAATCTCGAACCCGGCTTCGGCGACCGCGCTGTCGAAATGGCGGCGGGCGGCGGCGCGATGGTTGTTCAACTCCGTCTCCGCCGCGCGCATGATCTCGTCCACCATGGCGCCGGACATGCCCTCGCCCAGCATCGGCACGGCGTCGCGCGGGTCGAGGCGGACGAACAGGCCGACGAGGTGGGCGTCGAAGTCCCGCGCCACCGCCACCGCGCCCTTCAGGGCGACCGGATCGTTGTCACTGCCGCACAGCGGCACAAGGATGGTCTTGTAGGTCATGGACTCCTCCCGGACCGGTTCGAGCGGCCCTTCCCGGACGGCGGCGGCCCACCCGCCGGTGTGGCGGGCAATTCTCGCCCTTGCCGTCATTTGCCCCGTCGTCGCTGCGGTCCGCGGCCCGGGGCGGAGGCCGCCAACCTTTGAGATATGGCCCTTAACGCGTTGTCTCACCTGGAATTAGGCCAAGCTTGCACGGGCGTCGTCCAGCACATCCGACGCAACCCTGCCAGAATCCACGCGCGCCCAGCCGATGCTCCCCAGATCGTAGGATTCCTGCCGTTCCACCACCTCGGCGGTGGCGTCTGAGGCATCGTTGCGACGATTGGTCACACGCTCCACCCGCTCCGTCAGCGGTGCCTCCAGCCAGATGCCGTCGAAGCGGACTCCGGCCCCGGCCGCGACCTCCGCGATCCGGTTGCGCTCGTCGGGCCGGGCGCTGACCGCATCGACCACCACGGCCTGACCGGCGGCCAGCACCACCGCGGCCCGCCGGTAAAGCTCGCCATAGACCCGCTCCGTCATCGCCGGGCCATAACCCTCGGCCGGCAGCCGGTCGCCGTCGGCCACCCCGCACAGCCGCTTGCGCAGCACGTCGCTGCGCAGGACCACCGCACCGGGCGGCGGCCCCAAGTCCGGCGCGATCGCCTGGGCCAGCCGCGTCTTGCCGCTGCCGGACAGCCCGCCGACCGCGACCAGCCGCGCCGGCGCCGGGTCGAGCACGGCAAGCGCCTGCTCCAGATAGCGCCGCGCCTCCCCGGCCAAAGCCTCGTCCGCCGCCCCCTCCAGCCGCAATGCCGCGGCCGACACCTTGGCCCGCACCGCCGCGCGCAGCGACAGGAACAGCGGCAGCGCCGCCAGCCCGCCGTAATCACCCGTCTCCTCCAGATAGCGGTTCAGCACGGCATTGCCCAACGGCCGCAGTCCGCGGTGATCCAGGTCCATCAGCAGGAAGGCGAGATCGTAGAAGACGTCGGCGACCGCCAGCGCCTCGTCGAACTCGATGGCGTCGAACAGGGTCGGCTCGCCATCCAGCAGGACGATGTTGCGCAGATGCAGGTCGCCATGCCCATGACGGACGAACCCCGCCCGCCGCCGCTCCTCCAGCAGCGGCGCCAGCCGGTCGAGCGCATCGCCGGTGCGCTCCGCCAGCAGGTCCACCACAGCTGCGGGGAACAGAATCCGGAGCGGCCCGCAGATCCATGACATTGCCGTCGGCCACCGCCCGCATCGCCTCCACCCCGCCGCCATCCGGCCGGGGCGTGGCATCGCGATGGAAGGCGGCGATCCGCTCGGCCAGGCGGCGCATCAGCACGGGGGTCAGCGCCTGCCGCTCCGCCATGCGGTCGAACAGCGCCTCGTCCGGGAAGCGCGCCATCGACACCAGCCAATCGACGGCTCCATCTGCACCCCCGCTCTCGTCCAGCCGAAGCCGGCCATCGTCGCCGCGGCGGATGGCGACCACGCCGCGGTAGAGCGCCGGCGCGGTGCGGCGGTTGATCGCCAGTTCCTCGACGCAGGCGGCGTGGCGCTTCCCGACAGTCGAGTAATCGAGATAGGGATAGCGCACCGCGCGCTTCAGCTTCAGCGCCCGGTCCCCCGCCAGGAACACCGATGCCGCATGGGTGTCGATCCGCTCGACCGCCAGCCCGCCATGGGTGTGCGGATCGCCGAGAAAGGCGATCACCTCCTCTTGCTGCCCGGCGGCGGAACACCGGCCGGCGGACGGTTCGGCGGGATGCGCGGTCATGACGTTAGAATAACAGAGCATGATCCCGCCGCGCTCCTGCTTTCATGGTTGAAACGCAGATGGCGATGACGACATCCTAGGGGTAGTGCCGATACTCCATGGGTCAGTTGCCACGCCCCTTCGTTATAGTGGCCGGACCTCATGGTCCGACCCGATTTGCCGTGAAGAGGGCTGGGGAGGGGGGTGCCCGTGAAACGCCTGCGCAGCAGCCACCAGAAGAACCGCCTGCCGGCCGTCCTGGCCGCCAGTCTGCTCTGGCTCGCCCTGACGGGGGGCGGAGTTGCGCGGGCGGAGTCGATCGACGCCGACGGCCGGTTCGGCAACTGGGCGCTGGGCGGCCTCGCCTACAGCCTGCAGCCACCGCCGGAAAGCAACCTCACCGTGCTGAACAGCAAGGTGCGGATCGGATCGTCGCTGGTCCCGCAGATCGAACCCTATGTCAACATCCAGCCCTGGATCGGACCGGCCACCGGCAGCAGCCTGACCCCGCGCAGCGCCGTGACCGGTCTTTCCGGCGGCCTTTCCGGGGGCCTGAGCGGCGGCGTGCTGGTCGACGTACCGCTCGGTTCCTTCGTCTTCACCCCCAGCGTCGGCGCCGGCACCCTGCCCACCGCCCGGCGCGAAGGCGCGCCCACCACCGAATTCCGCTCGCAGCTGGAGCTGGGCTATGAGTTCGACAACAAGTCGCGCTTCAGCCTGGGCTACAGCCGCATCGTCAACGACGCGGCGGCGGGCGACCCGGCGGCCGGCACCAACAACGTCTTCGGCTTTTACTACCGCCTGCCGTTCGGCGGCCCATGACCGCCCGAACAGGGCCGGGACAAGGCCGGGACATCGTGCCGCGGCGTCCGGTGCGGTGAAAACGCGCGCAGCGGTAGCGTCTTAACCGCATTTTAAACATGGTTGGCTCAAGTGGACGCGGACCGAACGCTCCCTGGGGAACCCACCATGGCCACCAAGCGCAAGACCGCTTCTTCCGCCGCTCCCGCAACCGCTCCCGCCGCTGCCTCTGCTGCGCCGGTGTTCGAGGCTCCGGTGGAAAGCTGGGCCGACACCATCCTGCGCACCAACTTCGCGTCGGTGGAACAGGACAGCATCGTCCTGCTGCAGGCGGCCGGCGCCCTTCTGGAGTCGGACTCGCCGGACAAGGTGACCGTCACGCTGGACCAGAACCTGAAGCTGTGGATCGCCATCAAGAACGGTCCTGCTGAACAGCGACTGCCCGGTGGAGCCGGAGGTGAAGGCCAACCTGCGCAATCTGGCGCAGTATGTCGTGTCCACCACCATGCTGGCGACCCAGGGCGCCATCGAGACGGCCAAGCTGGTCTCGCTCGCCCGCCTGAACATGAACATCGCCGAGGGGCTGCTGAGCGGCCACCGCAACCGCATGATCCAGGAACGCGCCTACCAGATCTGGGAAGAGGACGGCCGTCCCGAGGGCCGCGAGCAGGAGCACTGGCTGCGCGCCGAGGCGGAGGTCTCCGGCCTGTTCAAGGCCCAGTCCTGACGGACAACCGAAGCGGGTTTACGCAACACCGCCATTCCCCACCGGCATGACCGCCCGCGTCGCGACACCGTGACGCGGGCGGCAACGCTTGGTAGGCTCGGCGCACCGTGACAGCCCCGCCTCGATCCACTCCCCCCACGCACAAGCGCGTCGACAACACGCCCCGCGGCATCGCCGCGATGCTGATGTCGGTGCTGTTTTTCTCGCTGATGAACGTCCTGGCGAAGCTCCTGATGGACCGCTTCCCGGTGACCGAAGTGATGTTCTTCCGCAGCCTGTTCGCACTGATCCCGGTCTGCCTGTCGATCCATCTCGGCATCGGCTTCGCCACCACGCTGCGCACGCGCTATCCCTGGGGCCATATGGGGCGGTCGCTGATCGGGCTGACCACCATGGTCGCCATGTTCTGGTCCTTCCACCTGCTGCCGCTGGGCGACGCCATCGCGCTGAACTTCGCAGCGCCGCTGTTCCTCACCGCCCTGTCGGTGCCGCTGCTCAGCGAGAAGGTCGGCATCCATCGCTGGAGCGCCGTTCTGGTCGGCTTCGCCGGCGTGCTGATCATCGTGCGGCCGAGCGGCGACGTGCTGAACCTGGGCGCCATCATCGCGCTGTGCGGTGCGCTGACCAACGCGCTGGCGATGATCGCCATCCGCCAGCTGAGCCGGACGGAGCGGCCGGACACCATCGTCTTCTACTTCACCCTGCTGACCACCGTCCTGCTCGGGCTGTCGCTGCCCTTCTCCTGGGTCACGCCGGACCCGATGGACTGGCTTCTGCTGCTGGTGACAGGCCTGTTCGGCGGCTGCGGCCAGCTGATGCTGACCCGCGCCTATTCGCTGGCCCCGGCGGCCGTGGTGGCGCCGCTGAACTACACCTCGCTGCTGCTGGCGGTCGTCTTCGGCTGGTTCATGTGGGGCGAGGTGCCGACCGCGACCATGGCTGCCGGCGCCGCCGTGGTGATGGCGAGCGGCCTCTACATCCTGCACCGCGAGACCCGGCGCCGCACCACCGTGACCAAGCCGCTGCCGGCCGGCGACGGCGACTGAGGGTCCAACCCTCCGAAATTTCAGCCGACCGTCGCGCGTCATAGTTTCGCCATCCCGCGATGATGGGCTGTACCATCGACTTCGAGGTGAGCGAACCGGCGGGCGAAATCCGCCGGCGACGCCTATATGATTGGTTCGCGCGAGCACACCGGTCCACGGCAGGCGACCCGCCGGACCGGCTGCCTTACGGCGCGAAGGGGGCGGCATGAAGCAGAACGAGCGACGCGGCGAACCCGGGATCGAGCGGGCCGGATCCGAGCGGAGCCGGAACGCGGACCCGGCGGACGGCGTGACGGAGCCCCGGTTCCGCCTTGCCCAGGCGCGCGCGGCGCTGCTGTGGGAACGGCTGGGGCCGGCATCGTGGGCACCGCTGTCGGTGCTGGGCGGCTTCCTGGCGCTCGCCCTGCTCAACCTGCTGATCCTGCTGCCGGGCTGGCTGCATGGGCTGGCCCTGCTGGTGATGGCCGCCGCCTTCCTGTGGTCGCTCACCGTCGGAGTCCGGCGTTTCCGCGCCCCGGTCGAGGATGAGGCCCGCCGCCGGCTGGAGCGGGACAGCGGCCTTGCCCATCGTCCGCTGCACACCCTGCGCGACCGCCCCGCCGGCAATGACCCGACCGCACAGGCGCTGTGGCGCCTGCATCAGGAGCGCACGCGCGCCGCCATGCGCGGCCTGCGCGTGGCGTGGCCGGGAACCGAGGTGCCGTCGCACGACCGCTATGCCCTGCGCGCCCTGGTGATCCTGACGCTGGTGGTCGCCGGAGCCGCCGCCTGGGGCGACTGGCGCCCGCGGATCGCCGCCGCGCTGACCCCGCAGTTCTCGGGCGGCACCGTCACCGCGGCGGCGACGCTGGACCTCTGGATCAACCCGCCCGACTACACCGGCCTGCCGCCGGTCTTCCTGAAATCCGGCTCCTCCGCGAAGCCCACCGCCCAGCCAGGAGCCCAGCCGGCAGCCCAGCAGACTGCCGCCGGCACACCTGCCGCGAACCAGCCGGTCCACATTCCGCAGGGCAGCCTGGTGCTCGCCCGCGTCACCGGCGGCAGCGGCACCCCCAGCCTGGAGGCCGGCGACCAGACCGGCCCGTTCGAGGCGGTGGACTCCAGCAATTTCCAGGTGCAGAAGCCGGTGACCGGCGGCACCCGCATCGCCGTCACCCAGGGCGGGCGGACGCTGGGCTCCTGGCCGATCCAGGTGGTGCCCGACCGCGCACCGATCATCGCCCACGCCAGCCCGCCCGCCGCCGGCGAACGCGGTGCCTTGAAGCTGGACTATGCCGCCCGCGACGATTACGGCCTGACCGAGGTGAAGGCGCAAATCCGCCTCGCCCCGGAGACGCCGCCCGCCCCTGCTCCCGGCGCGGCGAAGCCGGATGCCGCACCCAAGCCGGACAAGCCCGGCACCGAGCAGGTGCTCGAATTCCCGCTGTCGCTCCCCGGCGTTCGCCCGAAGGACGCGCGCGGCACCGCCTTCCAGGACCTGACCGCCCATCCCTGGGCCGGCATGCCGGTGACGGTGCGGCTGACCGCAGCAGACGGCGCCGGCCAGACCGGCCGTTCGGAGGATGCCGCGATCATCCTGCCGGAGCGCACCTTCAACCACCCCGTCGCCCGCGCCATCGTCAATCAGCGCAAGATCCTGACCCGCAGCCCGCAGGAGTCCCGAGTCCAGGTCGCCCGCGCGCTGGCGGAGATCTCCGCCCGCCCCGACAGCTACGGCAACGACATCGTCGCCTTCCTGTCCCTGCGCACTGCCCTGGCCCGGCTGATGCTGGACCAGAGCGCGGAGTCCGTCCCCGCCCTCCAGCAGCTTCTGTGGGAAACCGCGCTGCGCATTGAGGATGGCGGCCTGTCGCTGGCCGAGAAGGACCTGCGCGACGCCGAAAAGCGGCTGTCCGAGGCTCTGGACAAGAACGCCTCCGACGAGGAGCTGAACCGCCTGATGGACGAGCTGCAGGCGGCGCTCGACAAGTTCATGGACGCCATGGAACAGCGGATGCTGGAAGCCATGCAGCGCGGCGAGCAGATCCCGATGGTCCCGCCGGAGATGGCGGACAAGATGACCGACCGCAGCGACCTCCAGCAGATGCTCGACCGCATGCGCGAGATGGCGCAGACGGGGTCGCGCGACGCCGCCCGCCAGATGCTGTCCCAGCTCCAGCAGATGCTGGAGAACATGCGCTCCGGCGCCATGGCCCAGATGAACCAGCAGAACGGCCAGCAGCAGAACCAGTCCTGGGAGATGATGCAGCAGTTGCAGAAGCTGGCGCAGCAGCAGCAGCAGCTTCTCGACCAGAGCTTCCGCCAGTCGCAGGAGTCGATGGACCAGCAGGGGCAGCAGGGCGACCAGCCCCGCGGCCGCCAGCCCAACCAGCGCCGGAACCAGCAGGGCCAGCAGCAGAACTCGGGAAGCCCGACCATACAGAAGCAGGCCGAGCAGCAGGAGGCGCTGCGGCGCCAGCTGGGCGAGCTGATGCGGCGCATGGGCGAGCAGCAGGGCGGCGAGATCCCGCAACCGCTGGGCCGCGCCGAGCGCGCCATGCGCGACGCCGCCCAGGCCTTGCAGCAGGGCGCCCCCGGTGCCGCGGTTCCGTCGCAGACCGAGGCGATGGAACAGCTTCAGCAAGGCATGCAGGGCATGGCCGAGCAGATGGCCCAGCAGATGATGGGCCAGGGCGGGCCGGCGATGATGGGCCAGCAGGGCCAGATGCCGCGCCAGGGCCGGGGCCGCGACCCGCTCGGACGCCGTCCGTCCGGCTACGGCATGCAGGATTCCAACGACGTGAAGATCCCCGAGCAGTCGGAACTCCAGCGCGCCCGCGAGATCCTCGACGAGCTGCGCCGCCGCTCCGGCCAGTACGGGCGCCCGCAGGAGGAACGCAACTACATCGACCGGCTGCTGAAGCAGTTCTGACGGATCACTTCCAGCGGTGCAGACATGAAAAACGGGACCGGCACAAGCCGGTCCCGCTCAACAGGCGCCATCAGGCTGACCTGTCCGTCATTGCTCGGGACGGTCGTCGTCCGGATTGTGGTTGGCGGCGTGGTCCTGCATCTGTTCGGTCTGCACGGCCTTGCTGTCCAGGCCGCGAGCGTCGGAGTGACGGGACTTGTCGCGGTTCGACAGCACCATGTTGTCGCCGATGGCGCCGGCCGGCAGGTCGGTGGTGGCACCGGTGCCGGTGCCCTTGCCCTGCCCGCTGGGGCTCATGTGCTTCTTGCTGGCGTTCGCCATGGCGTGTTCTCCATCGGTTGACCACCCGGACCGCCGGGACGTGGACTCCCGGCGGCGGGCGGCTGGGTTTGGGAAATCGCTAACGGACCTCGGCAAGCGGGATTACTGAGGGTTGCGCGGCTGGGTGCTGTCCAGGCTGTTGGCAGTGCCATGCGCCGCGTCGCCGCCGGCAGCGCCCGTGTTGTGGCCGGTGGCGTTGTGGTCGACGCTGCTGCCGCTGCTGGTGCCATGGCGCTTGCCCAGCGAGACGGTGGTGTCGTCGTACTTGAACTCCGCCATCTGCTTGACCTGATCCTCGGTCACCTGCCGGGCGACGAGGCGGTCGCTGTCGGAACGCAGCAGGTTGTAGTCCAGCGCCACATGCTTGGCGCCGATGCCCAGCACGCCGCCGCGGTTCAGGATCACCTGGGTGGCCTTGCCGCTCTGGGCGTCGAGGATGATGTCGGCGACGTCGCCCAGCTTCTTGCCGTTCTCGCCATAGACATCTTTGCCCATCATCTTCTCAAAGCTGGTGCTCTGCTGGGCGGCACCGCCGGCAGCGGAAGCGACATTCGGGCGCAGGTCGCGGACCTGACGCAGATGCTGCTCCAGCGTCGGCAGGCTCTGTTCGGCGAAGCGCCGCAGGTCGGCGTCCTTGCCGTTCTCCGCCTGCTGGCGGAACAGGGTGACGGCGGTCTGGTGAGCGTCCATCTGGCCCTGGAGATAGGCGGAATCGAACTGGTCGCCCTTCAGGCCGCGCAGCTTGTCAAGCTTCTGCTGGTGTTCGGAATCGAGCTTGGTCGGCAGGGTCATCGACTTTTCCCGGGCCATGGTCTTCATAGCGTCGGAGGTCTTGGTGTGGTCGGCCACCATGTGGCTGCCGAACTGCTTGACGCCCTGTTCCTTCGCCTGATCCTGCGCCAGCTTACCCGCCTGGATTTCAAACATGTCGCTGATCGCCGCCTTTTCGGCGAAGGTCATGTCCTGCTGCGCCAACTGGCCCTTCTCGGTCACGGTCTTGGCCGGGGCCGGCGTCTGGGCCAGCGAGAGTGCCGGCGCCGTGAACAGGAGCACAGCGGCGGTCGCGAGAAGATGGTGGCGTTTCATGGCGGCGGTTCCTCGAATTGCATTGGGACTTGCAAGGTTTCCGGTGCCGGGCGGCCAAGCCTGCGGCCGGGCCGAAGCACCCCTCTTGCCCTTCTCAACCGTTGGGCGCGGCGGTCGTTCCCTCCCGGTCGAGGGCCGTCCGGTTCGTCCGGGGTGCCGCGCTTTTGCGACCTCCGGACCAAGGGGGACGCGCCGGGGGTATATCCGAATGAGTGCTCGGTCTAGGCCACGTGTCCGGGGCAAGAAGGGGGGCTTATGACCCCGATGACCCCGGTATGCTTATGTTCCCAGTACGGAGGCCCGCTTGCTTCGTGATGCCCGCCATGTCCTGAACGGCACGCACATCGACTGCGATCTGTGCGTGATCGGTGGCGGTGCCGCCGGCCTGACCATCGCGCGCGAACTGGCGGGCGGCAGCTTGAGCGTCGTCCTGCTGGAAGGCGGCGGGCTGGAGGTCGACGGCATTTCCCAGGCGCTGTATGCCGGCCGCAACGTCGGCCTGCCCTATGAGCGGCTGACCACCGCGCGCAGCCGCTATCTCGGCGGCAGCACCAATTGCTGGGGCGGCTTCTCCCGCCCGCTGGAGCGGACTGACTTCGCCGAGCGCCCCTGGATCCCCGGCAGCGGCTGGCCGATCCCGCGCGACACGATGATGCCCTATTACGAGCGCTCGCACAGCGTGCTCGGCCTCGGCCCCTTCGAGTACGACAGCGATTACTGGATGGAGCAGGTCCGCGGACCGAAGACCGAGCTTATTCCGGTGGAGAACGAGGACGGCAGCGCCAGCGCCTTCGAGAACCGCGTCGCCCAGCTCAGCCCGCCGATCCGCATGGGCGAGGCCTATCGCGCCGAGATCGGACGGGCCGCCAACATCACCGCCTTCCTGAACGCCAACGTCACCGGGCTGGACACCAACCATTCGGCAACGGCGGTGGAGCGGGTGCAGGTCCGCACCCTGGACGGCCCCGGCTTCACCGTCGGCGCCCGGCTGTTCGTGCTGGGCTGCGGCGGCATCGAGAATGCGCGCATCCTGCTGCTGTCCAACAAGGTGCAGGCTGCCGGTCTGGGCAACGGCAGCGATCTGGTCGGCCGCTATTTCGCCGATCACCCGCGCTTCAAGACCTCGCCGATCCGCCTGACCCGGCAGGGGCATCACCGCACGCTCTACGACGTCAGCCTGTGCCTCGCCCGGCGGCGGCTGCGGCGGCCGCACCCGTCGATCGCGCTGGCGCTGTCGCCGACCGAGGATCTCCAGGAACGGCATGCGCTGCCCAATTCCCGGACATATCTGGTCGCCTCCTACCATTCGGCGGCACTGGACGCCTTCAAGGCGATGCGCGACCTGCGGCTCCTGCCGTCGCGCCACCGTTGCCGCCGCTTCGGCGTGTCGGAGGACGAGGCGGCGAGCCTGCTGCGCAACGCCGGCCCGCGCATCCTGCGCAGCATGCCGCAGCTGGCCCACGCGCTGTTCGACAGCACCATCGATCCGGGCTGGCTGCCCCGCCGCTTCACCCTGGAAACGGTGCTGGAGCCTGTGCCCAACCCAGAAAGCCGGGTGACGCTGGACCACGCCACCGATCCGTTCGGCCGCAACCTGCCCAAGGTGGACTGGCGCCTGACCGCGCAGGACCGCTGGGGCGCCAGCGAAACTCAGCGCCTGCTGCGCGAGGACCTGCTGCGCCGCGGTCTGATCACGGTGGAGGACGGGGAGAACACGGCCGAGGCGACGATGGCCGACGTCGGCTGGTGCTGGCACCATATGGGCACCACACGGATGCATGACTCGCCGCGCCACGGCGTGGTCGATCCCGATGGGCGCGTCCATGGCGTCGGCAACCTCTACATCGCCGGCAGTTCCGTCTTCCCAACCATGGGCGCCGACCACCCGACCATGACCATCGTGGCGCTGGCCCTGCGCCTGACCGACCGCGTCCTGGCCCTGTTGCAGGATGAACGCGGCAGCCCCCCCGCACCCGCGGTCGCCGCCTCGCTTTGAGCGGGGCGGCGGCGTCCTATATTGCTCTCCCTTGCGGAGAGGATTCGATTGCCATGGACCTGTTCGACGATGTTCCGGCCCCGCCCCTGACCCCGGCCCCGCCGGGATTGCCGCCTCCCGCCGGGCCGCTGCCGGACATCGTGGCGCCGGGGCTCGACTGCCTGTTCGTCGGCTTCAACCCCGGCCTGCGCTCCGGCGCGCTCGGCCATCACTATGCCGGGCGCGGCAACCAGTTCTGGCGCCTGCTGCATGAGGCCGGGCTGACGCCGCGCCTCTACCGGCCGGAGGAGGACATCACCCTGCCGGCCATCGGGCTCGGCTCCACCAACCTCGTCGCCCGCGCCACCGCCAGCGCCGCCGAACTATCGCGGGCGGAACTGCGCGGCGGGGTGCCGCGGCTGGCGCGGATCGTCGGCTTCGTCCGGCCGCGGGTGCTGGCCTATACCGGCAAGGGCGTCTATCTGGCGGCGACCGGCCTGCCCGACGCGCCCTGGGGCGTGCAGGAGCGCAGCCTGTTCGACGGCGTCGCCGATGTGGTCGTGCCGTCGCCGAGCGGCCTCGCCCGCCTGCCCTTCGAGGACAAGCTGCGCTGGTTCCGCGAGGTACGGGCGGAAATCGGGCGTCGCCGGCCTGCCTGAACCCGTCGCCGACGGAGATGTCGCCTCCGTTGCAATTCCTGGGGAGGCGGCAGGGATTGTTGTCCGGACGGAGAATGCCGGCCGGTCAGGACGGGACGCGGGGGGCACCCCCCCTGCCCCGGCATTTCGCCGGGAAAGGCCGGGCAGGCCGATACCGGCTTGAGCCATGCTGTGCCCCGCATGACCGCGACCGCCCGAACCCGTCCCGTTGACCAACAGGCACCGCAGACCGACAGGGTCGCCCTGCGGCTGCGCCGCCGCCATTGGGCAATCCTGGCGCTGGCCGTCCTGCTGATGGCAGGGGTTCTGCGGGCGGCCTGCTATCTCACGGTGCTGACGCCTGCGACCGCCGCGACAGAACCCTGGAAAGACCCTTGGGGACCGCGGCTTCCCCCATCACCCTTGACGGACACCCATTACCGGCAGCTCGCCCGGCTTCTGCATCTCGATGCACCCGACAAAAAAGGGCCGGCGGAGACTCCTGTCCCCGCCGGCCCTGTGCGGCTGGATCCCGCAGTGAAGCTGCTGGTCGACCATGGCTGGCCCGCCTACCCGCCCGCAACGATCCCGGCCGCCGCGCGGACGGCCGGAATCGTTGCAGTCTCGGACAAAGCCTCGCCTTAGCCGCCCCGTCTCAGCTGACGATGCCGCCCCGGCTGAAGGGCAGCGTCTGCAAGGGCTGGCCGGTCACCGAGAAGACGGCGTTCGCCACCGCCGGTGCCACGGTCGGGACGCCCGGCTCGCCGGCGCCGGTCGGCCGCTCGTGCGACGGCACGATGTGGACCTCGACCACCGGCATGTCGGACATCCGCAGCGGCAGGTAGCTGTCGAAGTTGGCCTGATCGACCACGCCCTCGGTCATGGTGATCTCGCCGCGCAGCGCATGGCCGATGCCCCAGCCGGCACCACCCTCCATCTGGGCCTTGACGATGTCCGGGTTGACGACCTCGCCGCAATCGACGGCGACGACGATCCGGTCCACCTTGATCTGGCCCTTGGCATCGACCGTCACGTCGGCGACATGGGCGACATAGGTGTTGAAGCTCTCATGGACGGCGACGCCGCGGCCCTTGCCCTGCGCCAAGGGCTGGCCCCAGCCGGCCTTCTCCGCCGCCAGCTTCAGCACGCCGGCCAGACGCGGATGGTCCTTCAGCATTTCCATGCGGAAGGCCACCGGGTCCTTGCCGGCCGCCTTGGCGAGGCGGTCGATCATCACCTCCTTGGCATAAGCCGTGTGGGTGTGCCCGACAGACCGCCACCACAGGGTGGTGACCGGCGAGGCGACAGTGTGGGCATCGACCGCGAGGTTCGCCACCGGATAGGCCATGTCCGAGGCGCCCTCGACCATCGTCGCATCGACGCCATCCTTGACCATCACCGCCTCGAACGGCGTGCCGGCCATGAAGCTCTGGCCGACGATGCGCTGCTTCCAGCCGACGAGCGCACCCTTGGCGTCGACCGCCGCGGTGATCCTGTGCAGGAACAGCGGGCGGTAGCGGCCGCCCTTGATGTCGTCCTCGCGAGTCCAGACCAGATGCACCGGGGCCTTGGGATAGGCCTTGGCGATCATCACCGCCTCGGCGATGTAGTCGGCGTTGGTGGTGGCGCGCCGGCCGAAGCTGCCGCCGGCCCATTGGGTCTCGATCTTCACCTGCTCCGGCTTGCAGCCCAGGATGTGGGCGGCGGTCATCTGCTCGACCGTCTGGAACTGCGATCCGGCCCAGATGGTGCAGCCACCCTCCGGGTTCAGCGCCACCACGGCGTTCAGCGGCTCCATCGGCGCATGGGCGAGGTAGGGGAAGACGAACTCGCCGTCCACCGCATGGCCGCCCTTGGCCTTGGCGTCGGCGATCGCCTTGTCGGCATCGCCCTTGCTCGCCGCGACCGAGCCCGGCTTTTCCGCCGCCTTGCGGTAGTCGGCCAGCATGGCGTCGGTGCCGCGGGTCTCGGCCTTGCCATCGTCCCAGGCGACCGTCAGCGCCTCTCGGCCCTTCATGGCGGCCCAGGTATTCTTGGCGATCACCGCGACGCCGACCGGCAGGCTGATCACCTCGATGACGCCCGGCACCTTGCGGGCGGCGGCATCGTCGACGCTCTTCACCGTGCCGCCGAAGCGCGGGCTGCGCGCCAGCACCGCCGTCACCTGACCGGGGCGGCGGATGTCCATCGAGAAGATGGCGGTGCCGTTGGTCTTGCTGATGTGGTCCAGCCGGTGCAGGTCCGGCTTGCCGATCAGCACATAGTCCTTCTGCTCCTTCAGCTTGACCTGCTGCGGCACCGGCAGCTTGGATGCCTCCTCCGCCAGTTCGCCGAAGGTGGCGCTGCGGTTGCTGGCGGCATGGCGGACCACGCCCTTCGACACCGTCACTTCGCCGGCCGGAACCTTCCACCGCACGGCAGCGGCGGCAACCAGCATGGCGCGGGCGGCGGCGCCGGCCATGCGCAGCTCGTCCCAGCTGTTGGCGACGGCGGTCGAGCCGCCGGTGCCCTGGATGCCGAAGAAATGATTGGCGTACAGCTTGGCATCGGCCGGAGCGAAGGCGCCGCGCACCTGGGCCCAATCGGCGTCAAGCTCCTCGGCCGCAATGGTGGCGATGCCGGTGACGATGCCCTGGCCCTTGTCCAGATGCTTGGCCAGCACGGTAACGGTATTGTCCGGCGCCACGATGACGAAGGCGTGCGGGCGCGGGTCGGCCGGGCCGATGATCTTGGGCGCCGCTTCGGCGGCCAGCGCCGGCATCGGCAGATGCGCGCCGACCACCAGAACGCCGGCACCGGCGCCGATGGCCTTCAGGAAACCACGGCGCGACGGGGCGGGCAGCGGCGTGAGCGACAGCCCGTCGCCAAAACCATTCTGTGCGGCCTGACGGATCAGATGATGCAGCATGGATCAGGCCCTCATCGTCTGGGCGGCATCCTTGATCGCCGCGCGGATGCGGACATAGGTGGCGCAGCGGCAGACATTGCCGTCCATCGCCGCGTCGATGTCCTGGTCGGTCGGGTTCTGGTTGTCGGTCAGCAGCGCCACGGCGCTCATGATCTGGCCCGACTGGCAATAGCCGCACTGGACGACGTCCAGCTTCTGCCACGCCGCCTGGACCGCCTGGGCGGCCTTGCCCTTGACGCCTTCGATGGTGGTGATCTTGCTGTCCGGCGTCAGCATGCCGACCGGGGTCTGGCAGGCGCGGGTCGGCGTGCCGTCGACATGGACGGTGCAGGCGCCGCACTGGGCGATGCCGCAGCCGAACTTGGTGCCGGTCATGTTAAGCTCGTCCCGCAGAACCCACAGGAGCGGCATGTCCTCGGGAACGTCGACCTGACGCTCCTCGCCGTTGACGTTGATGCGAACCATGGCTCTTGCCTCTTTCTCCCTGAACGGAACCACCGGCCTGCCCCGACGATTGGAGGAAGGACGACGACAGGTCCGCTGCCCGGTTGCGGGCGTTGGCTACGGAATATGGTTTTTTTGATTGATGGCTGTTGGATCAGCGCTGGCTAGACAGAATACACCGTCCAGTGCACAATGAACTAGAACGCTTTGGTTCATATCGTCATGAAAGCTATTCATAACCCTGCGCTCGACCTCAACCTGGTAAAGGTGTTCGACGCGCTGCTGGAGACCCGCAACGTTTCCCGCGCGGCCGAGGCGCTGGGCGTCAGCCAGTCGGCGGTCAGCCATGCGCTGGGCCGGCTGCGCACGCTGGTGGGCGACCCGCTGTTCGTGCGCACCGGCAACCGGATGGAACCGACCCCGCGCGCCCAGCGTCTGGCCGAGCCCCTGCGCGACCTGCTGGTGGGTGCGGCCCGCGCCCTGTCGGCGGAGGAGGATTTCGATCCCCAGCGGGAGGAACGGACCTTCACCATCTCCACCACCGATTCCATGCAGGCGGTCCTGCTGACCGGCATCCTGCGCGATGCGGCGGAAGGCAACCTGCGCGTGTCGGTGTCGCTGCTCAACCTCGACCCCGACGCCATGCTGAACGCGTTGGACGACGGCACCCTCGATCTCGCCATCGGCTATCTGCCGGATCTGCGGCGCTGGCACGACGGGCAGGTGCTCTACCGGGAAACCCATGCCTGTCTGTACAATCCGAAACTCGTGCCGGTCACCCCGCCGATCGGGCTGGAGGACTACACCCGCTATCCGCATTTGATGCCGTCGCTGCGCGGCGGGATGACCAGCTTCATCGACGAAGAGCTGGCGGCACTCGGCACCAGCCGGCGGGTCGCCGCCTCGACCACCCAGTTCCTGGCGATCCCGATGATCCTGATGCAGGTGCCGATGCTGACCTCGCTGCCCGCCCGGCTGGCCCGTCTGTACGCCGACGCGCTGGGGCTGGCGACCAGCCCGCTGCCCTTCGACATCGGCGACTACGAGATGTCGATGATCTGGCACCGCCGCAACACCGGCTCCCCCTCGCATGGCTGGCTGCGCCAGCGCCTGAGCGAAGAGGCGGCAAAGCTCTGACACGAAGAAGGGGCACCCACGGCGGGGCGCCCCTTCCTGTCCGGTTGAACCTTCTTCCCGTCAATCCGCGGTGACGGAGCGGATTTCGTCCTGGCTGAAGCGCTGCTGCTCCTCCATCACCATCTGCGACAGCTCGCGCTTCAGGCGGTTGAACTCCGGGGCGGAGCCGTCGCGCGGGCGCGGCATGTCGACGGCGACGTCGCGCTTGATGGTGCCCGGCCGGTAGGTCATCACGATGATGCGGTCGGCCAGATAGATGCTCTCCTCGATGGAGTGGGTGACGAACAGGATGGTCTTGCCGACCTCCTCCCAGATGCGCAGCAACTCGTCCTGAAGCGTGCGGCGGGTCAGGGCGTCGAGCGCGCCGAACGGCTCGTCCATCAGCAGGATCGGGCTGTCGAGCGCCAGCACGCGGGCGATGGCGACGCGCTGGCGCATGCCGCCCGACAGATCCTTGGGAAAGCGGTTGCGGAAGTCCTGCAGATGCAGCTTCTGCAGCAGCCACTCCACCCGCTCGGCGATCTCCGCCTTGGACATTCCCTTGATCTCCAGGCCGAAGGCGACGTTCTGCGCCACCGTCATCCAGGGGAACAGGGCATATTCCTGGAACACCATGCCGCGGTCGGGACCGGGTTCGGTGATGGTGCGGCCATCGACGGTGACGGTCCCCGTCGTCGGCGGCTGGAACCCGGCGACCGCGTTCAGCAGCGTGGACTTGCCGCAGCCCGAGGGTCCCAGCAGGCAGACGAATTCGCCCTTGCGGATGTCGAGATCGATGTTCTGCAAGGCGACGATCTTCTGCGCCCCGACGACGAAGGTCTTCTCCACCCCGCGCACCTGGATCTGCACAGACGCCGCTTCGGTGACGGGCGTGGTGTCGGCAACACTCTTCAGCATGGGCGTCATCTCCATCCCCTCCCCATCAATTCTCAAGACCGCGGTGCCAGCGCAGCAGGTGGTTGTTCAGGCGGTTCATGCCGATGTCGATGGCGAGGCCCAGCAGGCCGATGGTGAACATCCCGGCGATGATCTTGTCGGACCACATGAACTCGCGCGCTTCCAGGATGCGGAAGCCGAGGCCGGAGTTGACGGCGATCATCTCCGACACGATCACGACGATGAAGGCAGTGCCGATGCCGATCCGGGCGCCGGCCAGGATGTAGGGGGTGGCGGCCGGCAGGATGACGCGCAGGAACATGGTCAGCTTGCCGGCCCCCAGGTTGCGGGCGGCGCGCAGATAGATGCCGTCGACATGGCGCACCCCGGCGATGGTGTTCATCAGCACCGGGAAGAAGGCGCCGATGGCGATCAGGAACACCGCCGGCGCATTGCCCAGCCCGAACCACAGGATCGCCAGCGGGATGTAGGCGATGGGCGGGATCGGCCGCAGCACCTGCATCAGCGGGTCGAACAGCGCGTAGATGCGCGGGTTGCCGCCCATGGCGAGCCCCAGCGGAAGCGCCAGCCCGGCGCCGACGGCGAAGCCCAGCACCACGCGGTACAGGCTGGACCAGGCGTCGAACAGCATCTCGCCCGACAGCGCCCACAGGATCCAACTGGATTGCGCCGGATCGTAGGCTTCGGTCGGCAGCAGATAGGCCCACCAGCGCACGACCACCTGCACCGGCGACGGCAGCACCACCGGGTTGATCAGGCCGGAGGTGGACAGGATCTGCCACAGCGCGATCACCAGGACCGGCACCAGGGAGCCGCGCAGCAGGGCCGCGGGCGAGAAACGGGGCTTGGCTTGGGACATGGGGCGTCCTCCTTCCGCTGGGTGGGGCTCAGTTCGCCTTCACGGTGCCGGTACCGGCGTCATTCGCGGCCGCCTTGGTGGCCTTCGCCTTTTCCAGCAGGTCCAGCTTCACCCAATCGGCGGCCTTCGGCGGGTTGTCCATGCGGCCGACGCCGAACTTCTGCATCATGTCGGTCGTGACCTGGACGTGATGGACCGACAGGTCGTAGCTGTAGGGCGAGTTGCCGATAGCGTCCTTGAAGTCCTGGCTGGAGATCTGGCCCTTGAACATCTGTTCGCGGACATACTTCTCGGCCAGATCGGGGTTGGCGATGAAGGTCGCCGTCGCCTCGACGAAACAGTTGACCAGACGCTGGGCGACGTCGGGCTTCTTCTTGTAGAAGTCCTCGGTGATGACCAGCGAGCGCACCGGCTCGCCCAGTTCGGTGTCGTACGGCTTGACCACCTCGACGCCGAAGCCCTTGTTGATGGCTTGGCTCGATTGCGGCTCGGACTGCGACATGGCGTCGATGCTGCCAGCCAGCAGGGCCTGGTTCATGTCGGCGTAGGCCATGTAGACGATCTGCACGTCCTTGCCGGAACGGTCCGACCAGCTCAGCCCATGCTTCGCCAACTCGGCCAGCAGGATCAGTTCCTGGGCGCCGCCGCGCGGGGTGGCGACCTTCTTGCCCTTCAGGTCGGCGACGCTCTTGATGCCGGCATCCGGCTTGGCGACGATGCGTGCCCCGCCCTTGGCGAAGCCGGCCACCGCATAGATCGGCACGCCCGACGCACGGCCGGCGATGGCGGCGTCCACCGCGCTGGCGGCCACGTCGATCTCGCCGGCGACGATGGCGGGCAGGATGTCGATGCCCTTGGGGAAGACCCGCTCCTCGATCTTCAGGTCGTACTTGCCGGCGATCTCCTTCATGTAGGAGACCGCGCCGTAATGGGCGAATTTCAGGTTGCCGAGTTGGACCAGATCGGCGGCCGAGGCGCCCTGGGCGGCGAGTGCTGCGGCAGCGAAGGCGGTGGCGGCGAGCAGAGTCTTCCGGAGCATCGTGTCTCTCCCATGGGGCTTGATCCGCGACCCGTCGCCGCGGTTGGCCTGGAGGAGAGCAAGGGGCGTGCCATTGTCAGTTCGCCGCGCAAACAGTTGGAAAGCCTGGACCCGGCCGTTCGGGCCATGGGCTGCATCGGCGGAAAGCCGCCGATGTCGTTGCACGGACAGGCGGAATTCCGCCGACACCCGGCCCTGCGGCAGGTCGCCGCGCCGGGCGAAAGCCGCCGTTGCCCCTTACGACAAGTCATCGCAGCGCAACGAAAAAGCGTGTAGAAGATGCTGCATCTGCGAACCAACGCACGCGCTCAACCGATTAGGGACAAGAAACATGGCCGAGAGCATGGGGATCGAAACGATCGGCGTCATCGGCGCCGGACAGATGGGCAACGGCATCGCCCAGGTCTGCGCCGTCGCCGGCCTGACGGTGGTCATGACCGACATCTCCGAGGAAGCGGTGCAGCGCGGCCTGTCGACCGTCGGCGGCAGCCTGGACCGTCTGGTCAAGAAGGAGAAGATGACCGCCGCCGACCGCGAGGCCGCCGTCGCGCGCATCACCGCCACCACCGACAAGTCGAAGCTCGCCACCTGCGATCTGGTGATCGAGGCCGCGACCGAGAATGAAGACCTCAAGGTCAAGATCCTGAAGGATCTTCTGCGCCACCCTGAAGCCGGAGGCGCTGGTCGCCACCAACACCTCGTCGATCTCCATCACCAAGCTGGCGACGGCCACCGACCGTCCGGACCGCTTCATCGGCCTGCACTTCTTCAACCCGGTGCCGCTGATGGCGCTGCTGGAGATCATCCGCGGCATCCAGACCAGCGACGACACCCATGCCAAGGCGATGGCCTTCGCCAAGCGCGTCGGCAAGTCGCCGATCACCGCCAAGAACAGCCCCGGCTTCGCCGTCAACCGCATCCTCTGCCCGATGATCAACGAGGCGATCTTCGCGCTCCAGGAAGGCATCGCCACGGCCGAGGACATCGACGCCGGCATGAAGGCGGGCTGCAACCACCCGATCGGCCCGTTGGCGCTGGCCGACCTGATCGGTCTGGACACCATGCTGTCGGTGATGGAGGTCTTCTACGAAGGCTTCAACGATCCGAAGTATCGCCCGGCCCCGCTGCTGAAGGAGATGGTCGACGCCGGCTACCTCGGCCGCAAGACCGGCCGCGGCTTCTACGACTACAGCAAGTAACCGCTGCGGCAAGGGAGGGCCCAAGCGCCCTCCCTGCCAAATCCGGTCAAGTCGGCAAGGGGGTGCGCAGAACCGTCAAAAGCGGTTCGGATGGAGCAATCACCCGGCCGGGCATCTCCATAGGATCGGTGCAGTCCAGCGCCATCACGGAGATGCCCCATGACGGCCCGCCTTCGCGCGGCGGCGGTCGCCCTTTTGCTGTGGATCGGTCCGGCCCATGCAGCCGATCCGCCACCGCTGACCAACACCCGCTATGACGAGGATTACCGTTACCTGCTCCAGCCCGGGGCAGGGACCGGCGCCTATTGGGAGCGGTTCAAGGCCATCCCGGTCACGCCGGACGGTTTCGCCTCGCTCTCCACCGGGCTTGAGTTGCGCCTGCGCGGCGAGGCGGTCCGCAACAGCGGCTGGGGCCAGGACGAACCGCGCAACGACGCCTATGGGCTGTGGCGCGCCCTGCCCTACGCCGACCTGCGCGTCGGCCAAAGCCTGCACCTGTTCGGCCAGCTGATCATGGCCGACGCGGTGGGCAAGCTGGACCCGCTGGCACCGCCCGATGCCGACCGCATCGACCTGATGCAGGGCTTCGCCGACCTGAACGCCCCGCTGGGCGAGGCCCAGGGCACGCTGCGCGTCGGCCGCCAGATGCTGGCCTACGGTTCGGAACGGCTAATCTCCATCCGCTACGGCGCCAATGTCCCGCGCGCCTTCGACGCGGTGAAGGGCATCGTCACCGCCGGCCCCTGGCGGGTCGACGCCTTCTACGGCCGGCCGGTCCAGCCGACACCGGATCTCTTCGACGATGGGCGCGACGCCAAGCGCACCGCCTGGGGGCTTTATGCCACCCGGCCGCTCGATCTGGGCCATTTGGGATTCGAAGGGGGCGGCAGCGCCGGGCTGGACGCCTATTACATCGGCTATCGCAACCGCCGCGCCGGCTTCAACGCCGGCAGGGCGAACGAGCTGCGGCATACCGTCGGGCTGCGCAGCTTCGGCAAGGCGGCCGGCTGGGACTGGAACTGGGAAGCGATGGGACAGTTCGGCCGTTTCGGCAGCGGGTCGATCCGGGCCTGGTCGTTCGCCACCGACAGCGGCTATCGCTTCACAGACCTGCCGCTGCAACCCCGGCTCGGCCTGAAGGCCAACATCGCCAGCGGCGACAGCAACCCGCGCGACGACCGTCTGGAGACCTTCAACCCGCTGTTCCCGCGCGCCAAGTATTTCGGCGAACTGACGCCCATCGGTCCCTACAACCTGATGAACCTGCATCCGTCGCTGGACCTTTCCTTGTCCGACGACTTCAGCCTGTCCGCCTCCGCCATCGCCTTCTGGCGGGAAAGCCTGGACGACGGCGTGTACGACCTGACCGGCGGGCTTCTGCGCTCCGGTTCGGCGTCGAAGGCGCGCTATGTCGGCACGCAGGGCGAACTGGTGCTGTCCTACAGCTCCGGCCGCTCCTTCGAGGGGCTGGTCTCCTATTCGCTGTTCCGGCCCGGGCCCTTCCTGAAGGACAGCGGCCCGGCCAAGACCATCCATTTCGCCGGGATGGAAGCAGTCTTCAAATTTTAAAGCGCAAGCCTTGCAGCCGGACGGCGATCCCGTACGTTCAGTCAATCAGCCGGGGCTTTCGACAAGCCCCATATGGACCGACGGCGGATGCGGGAAGCGGTGGAACGGAGACTTCAGGACAGACGGCGGACCAAACCGTCCTTGCGAAAGGGAAGGCTTCTCCATGTCCGCTCTGGACTGTCGGCGGAAAAGACCCTGCTGCTGCGGGTCGGGATCGTCGCCGCCCTGATCGCGCTGGTCATCGCGGTGTTCTGGTTCGACCGCGACGGGCTGAAGGACCAGATCGATGGCCACATCAGCTTTCCCGACATCCTCTACTTCGCCATGATCACGGTGACCACCGTCGGTTACGGCGACATCGTTCCGGTCAGCCACACCGCCCGGCTGATCGACGCCTTCGCCGTCACGCCGATCCGCATCTTCATCTGGTTCATCTTCCTCGGCACCGCCTATGAGCTGGTGGTGCAGAGGATCGTGGAGGAATTCCGGTTGAGCCGCATTCAGAAGCAGCTGCAAGGCCACATCGTGCTGTGCGGCTTCGGGCACAGCGGCTTCATCGCCGCGCAGGAGACCGTCTCGAAGGGCCATCCCGCCGACCACATCGTCGTCATCGACGAGTCGGAGGACCGCATCCAGCTGGCGGCCGACTGCGGCTTCGTCGGCCTGCTCGGCGACGGCACCAGCGAGGACACGCTGAAAAATGCCTGTGTCGGCAAGGCGAAGGCGGTGATCGTCAGCACCGGGCGCGACGACACCACCATCCTGGTGATCCTGACCGTGCGCCACCTGTCCGCCGCCACCAAGATCGTGGCGAACATCAAGCAGGAGGAGAACATCAAGCTCGCCAACCTCAGCGGCGCCGACCTGGTGGTGTCGCCGCCCAAGATCGGCGGCTACCTGATGGCCGACGCGGTGGAGACGCGCTACGCCACCCCCTTCCTGTGCGACCTGATGTCGGCCGGCGGGCAGATGGTGCTGAGCGAACGCCGGGCGGAGCCGGACGAGGTCGGCCTGACCATGGCGGAGGTCAGCGCCGGCATGGTGGTGCAGGTCCACAGCCACGGCCGCGACATCCCCTTCACCGAACGCAACCGCTACCTCATCCAGCTGCAGGACACCCTTCTGATCATCAGCCTGCCCGCGGAGGGGAGCCAACCCAACTAGGATCGGCCCCCCACACGCTCACCCCTTGTAATGCCGGCCGAAGCGGTTGTTCAGGAAGGCATCCAGCGGCACCTGTTCCTGCCGGATGAAGCCGGCCTGCGGGATGGAGCCCTCGCGCAGCAGGTCCAGCACGGCGCAGATGCCGGCGGCGGTGGTGACCTGGATGGCGCTCCAGGTGCGGCCGGCGATCGGCTTGCTGTAGATTTTGGTGGCGAAGGTCTCCTGCCGCAGCTCGCCGTCCTGCATGCCGGTGGCGGTCGCCAGCACCAGAACCACGTCCTGCAAGGTCAGCGGCACGGCGGTCTCCAGCACGTCCTTCAGCAGATGGCGCCGCTCGCCCAGCCGCAGGTCGCGGATCAGCAGGCGGACGATGTCGCGGTGGCCGGGATAGCGGACCGTCTTGTAATCGAGGTTCCGCACCTTGCCGGCCAGCGTCTCGCACAGCGAGCCCAGCCCGCCCGACGTGTTGAAGGCCTCGTAATCGACACCGTCCAGCGCAAAGCGCTCGTCACCCTCCAGCGGCATCACCTCGTGCGGACGGCCGTCGACGATGGCCTCGCACGGGTTGCAATACTCGTTGATCAGCCCGTCGGTGCTCCAGGTCAGATTGTATTTCAGGGCGTTGGTCGGGTATTGCGGCAGCGCGCCGACCCTGAGGTGCAGGTTGTGCAGCTCGTCGAATCGGCGGGCGAGGTCATGGCCGACGATGGAGATGAAGCCCGGCGCCAGACCGCATTGCGGGATCAGCGCCGTACTGGCCGTCTCCGCCAGCATCTTCACCTTGCGGGTGGCGGCGACATCCTCGGTCAGGTCGAGGTAATGGGCGCCGGCCGCGACGGCGGCGGTGGCGATGACTGGGGTCAGGGTGAAGGGGCAGGCGCTCAACACCGCCTGCTGGCCTTCCATGGCGGCGCGCAGAGACGCCGGATCCTCGACATCGACACGCGCCACCCGCAGCCCGGCATGTTCGGCGCGGTACAGCAGCGCCTCGTCCCGGTCGCCGATGGTGACGGCGAAATCGCCGGTCTCGGACAGCAGCGTGCCGATCATCGAGCCGATCTTGCCCGCCCCCAGAACCAGAACCTTCATCGTTGCCATGGTCTCCCGCTCCTCTGTTCAGCCGTGTCCCGTGTTGGCGGGCCATGCCGATGGTTTGGCCCGCACACGAAAGATGTCGGCGGATGCCGCCGGGCAGAACCGGGCAATGCGCCGGTGGCGCTTGAGTTTTCCGGTGAAATGACGGAATTCCCGTTGAAATGACGGACATGCTTTATCCCTCGCACCACCGCGGCGGCGGCGCTAAGGTCGCAGCCGGTTTCCCCAAATCCGGCCCGCCCCCCATGACCCTTCGCCAACTGACCGCCCCGCACGCCGTCCTGCTGGAAGAGCCGCAGGACGGCATCGCCCAGACCAGCGAGATGATCCGCGGTGAGCGCTTCCGCATTCTGGAGGAGCGTGACGGCTGGCTGCGGGCGGAGAACGCCTTCGACGGCCATGTCGGCTGGCTGCCGCCGGGCACCGCGCATCGGGAGCCGGTCGCCCCCACCCACCGTGTGCGGGCCCTGCGCGCCGACCTGCACCCGGCGGCGACGCACCGGGCGCCGCCGGTGGCGACGCTCAGCTTCGGGTCGCTGGTGACGCTGGACGGCCGGGCCGAAAATGGCTGGGTCGGCACCGACGACGGGCTGTGGCTGTTCGCCGGCTGGCTGGAGCCGGTGGGCGCCACTCCCGCCCCCGACCACATCGCCACCGCCCTGCGCTTCCTGGAGACGCCCTATGTCTGGGGCGGCCGCAGCAGCTTCGGCATCGACTGTTCCGGGCTGGTGCTGACCGCCATGGCGGCCGCCGGAATCGTCTCCCACCACAGCAGCGGCATGCAGCGCAAAGACGAGCGGCTGGGGGCGTGGGTGTCCGAGGACGGCCGCGGCGTCGAGTATCGGCGCGGCGACATCGTCTTCTTCCCCGGCCATGTCGGGCTGATGGTGGACGGGACGAACCTGCTGCACGCCACCGTCTTCACCATGTCAGTCGTGATCGAACCCCTGAGCGAGGTCGCCGAGCGCGCGGAGGTCAATGGTGTCCGCCGTCCCAACCGTCTCACCGGCAATTTGGCGCGGGCGTAGCGCCTCCCCCACCAGCAGCAGGGTCGGCCCCTTGCCGGCGGCCACCCCCTGCTCCGCCATCCGGCCGAGCGTCGTCCAGTACCGCCGCTCGTCGGGCCGGCAGCCATTCTCCACCGCCAGCACCGGCGTCGTGGCCGGCAGCCCGGCACCGGTCAGCCCCTGCCCGACCGCGCGAGCCTGCTCGCGTCCCATGTAGATCGCCAGCGTGCCCTGCGGATCGGCCAGCCGCGCCCAATCGGGCTCGAACCGCTCTCCGTCACGGCCATGGGCGGTGACGAAGGTGACGGCGCGCGACACCCCGCGCTTGGTCAGCGACAGCCCGGTCGAAGCGGCACAACCGAGTGCCGCGGTGATTCCCGGCACCACCCGCACCGGAATGCCGAGGCTGTCGAGATGCTCGATCTCCTCGCCGGCCCGGCCGAACACCATCGGGTCGCCGCCCTTCAGCCGCACCACCCGCTTGCCACGCCGGGCATGGAAGGCGATCAGCGCGTTGATCTCCCCCTGCGGCAGCGAATGCCGGCCGGAGCGCTTGCCGACGCAGATGCGCTCGGCCTTGGGATGGGCGAGGTCGAGGATCCCGTCGCCGACCAGCGCGTCGTAGAGCACGACTTCGGCCGCCGCCAGCGCCTTGACCGCCGCGACGGTCAGCAGGTCGGGGTCGCCGGGACCGGCACCGACGAGGGTGACTTGCCCGCACTCTTTTTGCCGAGCAGCACGGTACCCCCTCTCCCCCCCGGGGAGAGGGTTAGGGTGAGGGGGTCGCGTGGCGGCCCTTTCCCAAGGGAGAGGGAGAAGGGACAAGGCACCGCCGCCAGCACCCGCAAAGCGCGGCACCAAGAGGCGCGCCAGCGCCGCGAGACTCTCACGCCACTTCGCGCTGGTGAGCATGACGAAGCACCTCCTTGAGTTCAGGCACGCAGGAACCACAATTCGTCCCGGCCTTCAATGCCGCACCGATCTCCGCCACGCTGGTCAGCCGGCGGTCGCGGATGGCGCCGACCAACCGGTTGATGCCGACGCTGAAGCAGGCACAGACGATCCGCCCCTCATCGGCCTGCACCCCCGGCGCCCGGCCGGCGAGCAGCCCGGCCCGCGCCCCGTCGTCCAGCCCATCCTTTTCCAAAAGCCCGGCGAGCCAACCGCGCGGCGGCAGGCGCCCGTCGGCGGCGACGAACAGGCAGGCCTCCAGCCGGTCCCCGTCCATCCAGGCCATCCGCAGGCCGCCGCGCGCAGGGTCGCGGAACTCCACCACCGCCCCGGCGGGGTCGAGGCCGGGCAGCCACTCCGCCACCGCCGGGATCGCCCCCATCCCCGCCATCTCCACCAGATGCCCGCCCGCCACGGCGCGGCGCGCCCAATAGCCGCCATGGCCGGGCTCCACGGCATGGCGGACCAGCAGGAAGGCGTTCCAGTGCGGCCGCCAGGGCTCCACCGTCGCCGGCATCCGCTTCAGGTCGGGTTGGCCGGAGAAGGGGTCCACCGCCTCGTCGTCGACCAGCCGGCCGATGACGCAGGCACCGGTGAAGCGCTCGGTCCAATGCATCGGCAGGAAGACCGTGCCTTCGCCTTGCGCATCGGTGACGCGCACCCGCGCCAGCGCCTCACCCGCCGCCGTGGCGATGCGGGCCAGCCCGCCATCCTCCAGCCCCCACGCCGCTGCATCGGCCGGGTGGATCTCCAGCCGCGGTTCCGGCGCATGGGCGGACAGCCGCGCCGACAGTCCGGTGCGGGTCATGGTATGCCACTGGTCGCGCAGCCGCCCGGTGTTCAGCAACAGCGCCCCGTCCGGCATCTCGCGCGGCAGCGGCTTCGCCGTGACCGGCAGCACCCGGGCGCGCCCGTCCGCGGTGAAGAATCGTCCATCGCCGAACAGCCGCTTCTGCGGCTTGGCATCCACCCGCCAGGGCCAGGGGAAGGGCGCCAGCGCATCGTACCCGCCATCGTCCAGCCCGCTCAGCGCCCCGATGTCGAACGCCCGCGTCCCGCCATTCTCGAAGTCCGACAGCGCGGCATGCTCGCGGAACACCGCCGCAGCACTCTCGTAGGAGAAAGCCTCGGCGAAACCCATGCGGCGGGCGACCTGGGTGACGATCCACCAGTCAGCCCGCGCCTCCCCGGCGCCGTCCTTGAAGGCGCGCTGGCGCGAGATGGTGCGGTCGGAGTTGGTGACGGTGCCGTCCTTCTCGCTCCAGCCCCTGGCCGGCAGGCGGATATGGGCGAAGCGGCCGGTGTCGGTGTCGCGGATGCAGTCGGAGACCACCACCGTCTCGCAGCGTTCCAGCGCCCGCTGCACCCGGCCCGCATCGGGCATGCTGACGGCAGGGTTGGTCGCCATGATCCACACCGCCTTGACCGTGCCGGCCTCGATGGCGCGGAACAGATCGACCGCCTTCAGCCCCGGCTTGGCCGCCACGCGCGGCGCATTCCAGAAGCGGCCGACCCGGTCCACTTCCGTTTCGGTAAAGCCCATATGGGCGGCCAGCTGGTTCGCCAGCCCGCCGACCTCGCGCCCGCCCATGGCGTTCGGCTGCCCGGTGACGGAGAAGGGGCCGCAGCCGGGCCGGCCGATGCGCCCGGTCAGGAAATGGACGTTCAGGATGGTGTTGACGGTGTCGCTGCCCTGGGAGGACTGGTTGACGCCCTGCGAATAGACCGTCACCACCCGGTCTGTGGCGGCGAACTCGGCATAGAAGGCGGCGACCTCCGCCTCCTCCAGCCCACAGCGGCGGGCCACGGTCGCCACATCCGGCGCATCGGCACGGGCGGCGGCCAGCGCCTCCTCGACCCCCTCGGCATGGGCGGCGACGAAGCCCGCATCGCGATGGCCGCGCTCATCCAGATAGGCCATCAGCCCGTTGAACAGCAGCGCGTCGGTGCCGGCCCTCAGCGCCAGATGGCGGTCGGCGGCATCGACGCAGTCGGTCCGCCTTGGATCGACGACGACGATCCGGGTGCCGCGTTCGGCCCGTGCCGCCAGCAGCCGCTGGTGCAAAACCGGGTGGCACCAGGCGAGGTTGGACCCCACCAGCACCACCAGATCGGCGCACTCGAAATCCTCGTAAGCCCCCGGCACCGCGTCGGCGCCCAGCCCCCGCTTGTGCCCGACCACCGACGAGGCCATGCACAGCCGCGAGTTGGTGTCGATGTTGGCCGAGCCGATGAAGCCCTTCATCAGCTTGTTGGCGACGTAGTAATCCTCGGTCAGCAGCTGGCCGGAGACGTAGAAGGCCACCGAGTCCGGCCCATGCCTGGCGATGGTGTCGGAAAAGCGCCGGGCCACCTCGTCCAGCGCTTCGTCCCACGACACCCGCTTGTCGCCGATTTCCGGATAGAGCAGCCGCCCATCCGGCACCAGCGTGTCGGCCAGCGCCGATCCCTTGGAGCAGAGCCGTCCCCGGTTCGCCGGGTGGTCGGCATCGCCGCGCACGGTCACGGCGCCATCGGCCGAAACGCGCGCGATCACCCCGCACCCGACCCCGCAATAGGGACAGGTGGTCTTCACCTCCCGTGCCGGTCCGGAGGGCGACTCCGCCCCGTCAAACATGGCCGCAGGCCTTGCGGCAGCCGCCGCGCGACAGCTTGGCCTCGCCCAGCGCGATGGCGACGCTGCGCCCCTCGACCCGCACCGGGACATGGCCGGTGCGGCCCTCGTCGGGGGCGACGGCCTCGCCGGTCGCCAGTTCGATCACCCAGCTGTGCAGCGGGCAGGTGACGCGGCGGCCATGGACGATGCCCTGGGACAGCGGCCCCTGCTTGTGCGGGCAGGCATCCTCCAGCGCGAAGACCTCGTCGGCCGCCGTGCGGAACAGGGCGATGTCGCCGCCGGGCGTGCGGACGACGCGCGAGCCCAGCACCGGGATGTCGTCGATGCTGCCGACCTGGGTCCAGACGGTTTCCGAGATGGCGGGCTCGGAGACGGCGTTTTCCATGATGATGCTGTCCATGATCCCTTACCCCACTTCGGCGAGCAGATTGAATTCGTGACGGTCGACGCCCTTGGCGGCGCGTTCCGCCCACGGGTCGTCCTGCGAGAAGGTCTGCGAGAACAGGAAGCGCGCGTTCAACGCCCGGCGCCGCTCCGGATCCTCGACCAGCGCCGCCTTGATGTGGTCGAGGCCGACCCGCTCAACCCAGGGTGCTGTGCGCTCCAGATAGCGGGCCTCCTCGCGGTAGAGCTGCATGAAGGCGCCGGTGTATTCCAGAACCTCCTCCTCCGTGCCCACGCGGATCAGCAGGTCGCAGGCGCGGACATGCAGGCCGCCGTTGCCGCCGACATGCAGCTCGTATCCGCTGTCGATGCAGACGACGCCGAGATCCTTGATGGTGGCCTCGGCGCAGTTGCGCGGGCAGCCGGACACCGCCAGCTTGACCTTGTGCGGGGTCCAGGTGCCCCAGGTCATCCGCTCGAGCTTCACGCCCAGCCCGGTCGAATCCTGCGTGCCGAAGCGGCACCATTCCGACCCGACGCAGGTCTTCACCGTGCGCAGCCCCTTGGCATAGGCATGGCCCGACACCATCCCGGCGGCATTCAGATCCGCCCAGACCGCCGGCAAATCCTCCTTCTTCACGCCGAACAGGTCGATGCGCTGGCCGCCGGTCACCTTCACGGTCGGGATGGCGAACTTGTCGACCACGTCGGCGATGGCGCGCAGTTCCGCCGCATTGGTCAGGCCGCCCCACATGCGCGGCACGACCGAATAGGTGCCGTCCTTCTGGATGTTGGCGTGGGCGCGCTCGTTGATGTAGCGCGACTGGTAGTCGTCCTTGTACTCGCCCGGCCACGCACAGAGCAGGTAATAGTTCAGCGCCGGCCGGCAGGAGGCGCAGCCGTCGGGCGTCGTCCACTCCATCGCCTGGAAGACCTCGGGCATGGTCTTCAGCCCGCTCTCGACGATGGCCGCCCGCACCTGATCATGGGTGTGGTGAGTGCATTTGCACATCGGCTTGACCTTGGGCGCGGCGGTGAAGCCGTCGCCCAGCGTCACCGCCAGCAGCCGTTCCACCGTGCCGGAGCAGCCGCCGCAGGAGGCAGAGGCCTTGGTGTGCGCCTTCACCTCGTCCAGGCTGGTCAGGCCCTTCTCGGTGATCGCCTTGACGATGGTGCCCTTGCAGACGCCGTTGCAGCCGCAGATCTCGGCGCTGTCGGGCAGTGCCGAGATGGCGGCGTTCGGGTCGCCGGCGTCGGCGCCGCCGAAGCCCTGGCCGAAGATCATGCTGTCGCGCTCGGCCGACACGTCGGTGCCGTCCTTCAGCAGCGAGAAGTACCAGGCGCCGTCCTTGGTATCGCCATACAGCACCGCGCCCAGCAGCTTGCCGTCCTTCAGCACCAGACGCTTGTAGACACCGCGGGCGGCGTCGCGGAACACGATGTCCTCGGTCCCCACCCCTCCCGAGAAATCGCCGGCGGAGAACACGTCAACGCCGGTGACCTTCAGCTTGGTCGAGGTGACGGAGCCGGTGTAGGCCGCCCCCTCCCCGCCCGCGAGATCGTGGGCCAGCACCTTCGCCATCTCGAACAACGGAGCGACGAGGCCCCAGGTGACGCCGCGATGCTCGACGCATTCGCCGACCGCGGAAATCGACGGGTCGCTGGTGCGCATCCGGTCGTCGACGCGGATGCCGCGCCCGCAGTCCAGACCGGCTGCCTTGCCCAGCGCCATGTTGGGGCGGATGCCCACCGCCATGACGACGATGTCGGCCGGCAGTTCGCGCCCATCCCGCAGCCGGACCGCGCTGACCCACTCGTCGCCGACAATCTCCGCCGTGTCGGCGCCGGTCAGCACCTCGATGCCGCGGCGTTCCAGCTCGCGTTGCAGCAGCATGCCGGCCGACGGGTCGAGCTGGCGTTCCATCAGCGTCGGCATCAGATGAACGACGGTGACCTCCATACCCTTGACGCGCAGGCCGTTGGCGGCTTCCAGCCCCAAGAGCCCGCCGCCGATCACCACGGCGCGGCCGCCCTTCGCCGCCGCCGCCAGCATGGCGTCGACGTCGGCCAGATCGCGGAAGCCAATGACGCCGGGCAGGGTCGATCCCGGCACCGGGATGATGAAGGGCATGGAGCCGGTGGCGATCAGCAGCCGGTCATAGGGAACGACGCGGCCGGACTGCGAGACCACCATCTTGCCCACGCGGTCGATGCTCTCAACCGCCTCGCCGGTCAGCAGCGCGATGCCGTTGGCGTCGTACCACTCGCGGCTGTTCAGCACGATCTGGTCGAAGGTCTTCTCGCCCGCCAGCACCGGCGACAGCATGATGCGGTTGTAATTGGGGTGCGGCTCGGCACCGAAGACGGTGATGTCGAAGCGGCCGGGCGCCTTGGCCAGCAGTTCCTCCACCGTCTTCATGCCGGCCATGCCGTTGCCGACCACAACCAGCCGTTCCCTGACCGGGCCGGTGCTGTGCAGTTCTGATTCGTTGGATTCGACGGCGGGCCCGTTGTTCGATGAGAGATGCATGTCCATGGCGCGTCTGCCTCGTCTATCGTGTCCGGCCTGCTGCAAAGTCAGGCACGGGGCCAAAAAGAAAGGCGTCCGAACGGGCCTGCGTCCCTGCCCCGCGAGTGAACCGCGAAGACCGGTGCAAACCTGTTCGGACGCCGTTGTCCGGGCGGTTCGTCGTCGAACCAGGGCCAAATCCGCACGTCGTCGCACGGTGTTGGCCGATGTTGCGGGCACCGACGACGTTGCCGGCGCCCGCTGTTGTCTCGCCGTCTCCTAAGCAATCCACGTGCCAGTCACCGCATCGATGGGTGCGTCCGGCAAAACTCCAGGGATTCCGCGGGCTCCCGACCATCATCGCACCCGATACCTAGGTGCCTATTTTTGGATCATGCTTAGGTATTGCACAAAGCATGGACATGCCGGCCTGTGTGCGCCGCAAAAATCAGCAGGCGGCCCGATACTCTCGACAGGCAGCTCATACCTTCAGCCCGGTCATAGCCAACGAAATCAACCGCTCCGGCCGATTTTTCGGCAAAAGCCATCCTTTGGCATGAGGCTTGCGAAGAGGCATGCCAGAGACGCGCCAACGACGGTGCGTGCATCCCAAGCGTCCAATGATGGGCCAGCCCCCGGCAGTGTTGCCGACCCCGGTATCGACAGGCCTTTTCAAAAGGCTTTTCCGGTCGATCCCGCTGGACGCTTTCGACGGCCAAGGCACGCATGAGCCATCTGCCCGAAAAACAGCCAGTCCGGAATCTGCCCAGAAAATCGACACCGGTGTCGCACGCCCGACCGCTGGTCCGGATTTCAGAGATGGAGCAACCGACGTGGCCCACCGCACCTTCCGCCACCTTCTCTCATCCGCTGCTGCCGTCGTCGCCCTGACGGCAAGCGTCTCTGCCTATGCCGCCCCGCTCGACGTCGAAAAGGAGCAGCTGAAGCTCGGCTTCATCAAGCTGACCGACATGGCGCCGCTCGCCATCGCCGCCGAGAAGGGCTTCTTCGAGGATGAAGGCCTCTCCGTCACGCTGGAGCCGCAGGCGAACTGGAAGGTCCTGCTCGACCGCGTGATCTCCGGCGAGCTGGACGGCGCCCATATGCTGGCCGGCCAGCCGCTGGGTGCCACCATCGGCTTCGGCACCAAGGCCCACATCGTCACCGCCTTCTCGATGGACCTGAACGGCAACGGCATCACGCTGTCGAACGACGTCTGGCGCAAGATGAAGGCCAACGTGCCCACCGGCGCCGACGGCAAGCCGGTCCACCCGATCAAGGCCGATGCGCTGAAGCCGGTGATCGCCCAGTACAAGGCCGAGGGCAAGCCCTTCAACATGGGCATGGTCTTCCCGGTCTCGACCCACAATTACGAGCTGCGCTACTGGCTGGCATCGGGCGGGATCAACCCCGGCTTCTACAGCCCGACCGACGTGTCGGGCCAGATCGGCGCCGACGCGCTGCTCTCCGTCACCCCGCCGCCGCAGATGCCGGCGACGCTGGAGGCCGGCACCATCTACGGCTACAGCGTCGGCGAGCCGTGGAACCAGCAGGCGGTGGTCAAGGGCATCGGCGTGCCGGTGATCACCGACACCGAGATCTGGAAGAACAACCCCGAGAAGGTCTTCGGCGTCACCGACGAGTGGGCTAGCAAGAACCCCAAGACCCATCTGGCCGTCGTCAAGGCGCTGATCCGCGCCGCCCAGTGGCTGGACGAGAACAACAATGCCAACCGCGCCGAAGCGGTGAAGATCCTCGCCAAGTCCGAATATGTCGGCGCCGACGCCAAGGTCATCGCCAATTCGATGACCGGCACCTTCGAATACGAGAAGGGCGACAAGCGCGACGTTCCCGACTTCAACGTCTTCTTCCGCTACAACGCGACCTACCCCTTCTATTCGGACGCCGTCTGGTACCTGACCCAGATGCGGCGCTGGGGCCAGATCGCCGAGGCCAAGCCCGACAACTGGTACGACGAGACCGCCCGCAGCGTCTACAAGCCGGACATCTATCTCCAGGCCGCGAAGCTGCTGGTCGAGGAGGGCAAATCCAAGGAAGCCGACTTCCCGTGGAAGAGCGACGGCTACAAGCCGGTCGACACCGGCTTCATCGACGGCATCCCCTATGACGGCCACAAGCCGAACGACTACCTCGCCAAGCAGCCCATCGGCCTGAAGGGCGACCAGAAGATCGAGGGCGGTCAGGTGGTGGGGGGCTGAGTCCTCCCGCCTTTACCCGCCAATTCCCCCTCTCCCCCCGGGGAGAGGGTCGGGGTGAGGGGGATGCACAGGCCGAACTGATTTCGGCTGCGCCGAACCCCCTCATCCTAACCTTCTCCCCAGGGGGGAGAAGGGATCTTTCCAAGGGGAAGACTTCCATGACCAGCCTGACCGACACCTCCGCCGACCTTGCCCGCGCCCAGCACAAGGCCCGCCGCGCCCATGTGCTGAACCGCATCGCCTCCGCCCTGACCACGATCGGCCTCGGCTGGCTGGCGCCGCTGCTGCGGCTGGCATCCGGCGAGAACCCGCGCCAGCAGGGCATCGAGCTGTGGCGCCAGATGGGCATCCCGCTCACCGCCATCCTGCTGTTCCTCGCCGCCTGGGGCTGGGCCGCCCCGCAGGTGCAGACCAGCCTCGGCGCCATCCCCGGCCCGGCCCAGGTGTGGGAGCAGGCGACCAACCTCTACGCCGACCACAAGGCCGAACGCGCCAAGGAGGCCGCCTTCTACGACCGGCAGGCCAAGCGCAACGCCGAGATCCTGGCGAAGGATCCGAAGGCGGAGGTCAGGACCCGCCCCTATGCCGGCAAGCCGACCTACCTCGACCAGATCGTCACCAGCCTGAAGACCGTCTTCACCGGCTTCCTGCTGGGTGCCCTGGTGGCGGTGCCGCTGGGGGTGGCGAGCGGCCTGTCGCCGACGGTCAACGCCGCGATCAACCCGCTGATCCAGATCTTCAAGCCGGTGTCGCCGCTGGCCTGGCTGCCGCTGGTCACCATGGTGGTCAGCGCCACCGTGTCGGGCAGCGACCCGCTGTTCGAGAAGTCCTTCCTGACGTCCGCCATCACCGTCACGCTGTGCTCGCTGTGGCCGACGCTGATCAACACGGCGGTCGGCGTCTCCTCCATCGACCGCGACCTGATGAATGTCGGCAAGGTGCTTCAGCTCTCCGGCTTCACCATGGTCCGCCGCCTCGTTCTGCCGTCGGCCCTGCCCTTCATCTTCACCGGGCTGCGCCTGTCGCTGGGCGTGGGCTGGATGGTGCTGATCGCGGCGGAGATGCTGGCCCAGAACCCCGGCCTCGGCAAGTTCGTCTGGGACGAGTTCCAGAACGGCTCCGCCAGCTCGCTCGCCAGGATCATGGTGGCGGTCTTCACCATCGGCCTGATCGGCTTCCTGCTCGACCGCGTGATGCTGGCGCTCCAGTCCGCCGTCAGCCACAGCCCCGCCCGCTAAGGAGACCGGCCATGGCGATCCTGGACCTGAAGGGTGTGTCGAAGTCCTACGGCGGCAACACCGTGCTGCGCGACATCGACCTGTCGATCGAAGAGGGCGAGTTCGTCGCCATCGTCGGCTTCTCCGGCTCCGGCAAGTCGACCCTCATCAACCTGATCGCCGGTCTGGCGATGCCCGATGCCGGCGAAGTGCTCTACCGCGGCAAGCCGGTCACCGGCCCCGGCCCGGAGCGCGGCCTCGTCTTCCAGTCCTATTCGCTGATGCCCTGGCTCAGCGTGAAGGAGAATGTCGCCCTGGCGGTGGACGCCGTCCACAAGGCGAAGGGCGGCGCCGAACGCGGCGTGCTGACCCGCCGGGCGGTGGAGACGGTCGGTCTCGGCCATGCCACCGACCGCCGGCCGAAGGAACTGTCGGGCGGCATGCGCCAGCGCGTCGGCTTCGCCCGCGCGCTGGCCATGAGCCCGGAGATGCTGCTGCTGGACGAGCCGCTGTCGGCGCTCGACGCCCTGACCCGCGCCAAGCTTCAGGACGAGATCGAGGCGATCTGGCGCAAGGACCGCAAGACCGTCATCCTCATCACCAACGATGTGGACGAGGCGATCCTGCTGGCCGACCGCATCGTGCCCCTGACCCCCGGCCCGAACGCCACGCTCGGCCCTGCCTTCACCGTCGATCTGCCGCGCCCGCGCGACCGCACCGCCGTCAACCATGACGAGGATTTCAAACGCCTGCGCGCCGAGGTCACCGCGTATCTGATGGAGGTCGGCGTCGCCCGCGGGACCGGCGGCGATGACGGGCTTGTCCTGCCCGACGTGAAGCCGATCACCGCCTCGCCCCCGCCCAAGGCCTATATCGAGGCGATGGGCGGGCGCGGGATGGAGGACCGCTATCTCGAATTCACCCGCCTGACCAAGACCTTCGCCACGCCGAAGGGTCCGCTGACCGTGGTAGACGGCTTCGATCTGAAGATGCGCAAGGGCGAGTTCGTCTCGCTGATCGGTCATTCCGGCTGCGGCAAGTCCACCGTGCTGTCGATGGTCGCCGGGCTGGCCGACGTGACCAGCGGCGGCATCGTGCTGGACGGCAAGGAGGTGGACGGCGCCGGTCCCGACCGCGCCGTGGTGTTCCAGGCCCCCAGCCTGTTCCCCTGGCTGACGGCTTACGAAAACGTCATGCTCGGCGTCGACCGCGTCTTCCCGCACGCCAGCAAGGGCGAGCGCGCCGACATCGCCCGCTATTACCTCGCCCGCGTGGGCTTGGGCGACAGCATGAACAAGAAGGCGTCGGAGCTGTCCAACGGCATGAAGCAGCGCGTCGGCATCGCCCGCGCCTTCGCCCTGTCGCCCAAGCTGCTGCTGCTGGACGAGCCGTTCGGCATGCTCGACAGCCTGACCCGCTGGGAGTTGCAGGAAGTGCTGATGGAGGTGTGGGCGCGCACCAAGGTCACCGCGGTCTGCGTCACCCATGACGTGGACGAGGCGCTGCTGCTGGCCGACCGGGTGGTGATGATGACCAACGGCCCGAACGCCAAGATCGGCCACATCCTATCCGTCGACATCCCCCATCCCCGCACCCGCCAGGCCCTGCTGGAGCACCCGCGCTATTACGACTACCGCGAGGAGCTGCTGAACTTCCTCGAAGGCGGCCATGCCGGGGCGCCGAAAAAGGCGGCATAGCGGCGTCCCATCCCCCGGAAAGCCCACCGAAGACCCATCGACAAGCTGGCCCCGCGGGACCAGCTTGTTGTCTTTCGGCGATTGAGACGGGAGAGAGGAAGATGAAGCGCGTGACCCTGCCGGACGGCACCGAGGTCCCGGCTCTCGGCCAGGGCACCTGGATGATGGCGGAAGGGCGCGGCGACCGCGCCGCCGAGATCGCCGCCATCCGGGCCGGCATCGACCGCGGCATGACCCTGATCGACACCGCCGAGATGTATGGCGACGGCGCGTCGGAGGAACTGGTGGGCGAGGCCATCGCCGGCCGGCGCGACGGGCTGTTCATCGTCACCAAGGTGCTGCCCAGCAACGCGTCGCGCATCGGCACGGTCAAGGCCTGCGAGCGCAGCCTGAAGCGGCTGAAGATCGACCGCATCGACCTCTATCTGCTGCACTGGCGCGGCGGCGTGCCGCTGGAGGAGACGGTGGAGGCGTTCCAATCGCTGATCCAGGCCGGCAAGATCGCCCGCTGGGGCGTCTCCAACTTCGATGTCGACGATCTGGAGGAACTGGCGGAGGCCACCGACCTGCACGGCTGCGCCGTCAATCAGGTGCTCTACAACCCCGAACACCGCGGTATCGAATACGACCTGCTGCCCTTCCAGCACACCGCGCGGATGCCGGTGATGGCCTATTCCCCCATCGGCCAGGGCGGTCGCCTGCTGCGCTCCCCCGCCTTGCTGGCGGTGGCGAAGCGCCACGGCGTGACGCCGGCCCAGGTCGCGATTGCGTGGGCACTGCGGCAGCAGGGGGTGATCGCGATCCCCAAGGCCGGCACGACGGCGCATGCGCTGGAGAATGCCGAGGCGGTGAAGCTGACCCTGACCGGCGAGGACATCGCGGAGATCGACAAGGCCTTTCCGCCGCCGAAACGCAAGCAGCCGCTGGCAATGATCTGAGCGACGATCCGGGGATGGCCGAAGGAGCGGAACGCCCCGGTCACAGCGCCAGATCGGACGATAGGGGCTGATCCAGCCCAAGCCACGCATCGGCCAGCGGGCCGACGGTCAATGCCCCGTCGATCCGGCAGTCGGCCAGGGCGGTGCTGAAGGTTTCATGCAGGTCGGCCAGGGCGGCGGACGGCAGGCCCATCGCCAGCCGCAAGGTCACGTCCAGCCGGTGGCCTGCCAGCGTCGCCATCAGCTGCACCGGGCCCAGCCGCTGCGGCCGGGCCTGAAGCACCAGGGTGACGCGGTCGGACAGCCCGTCGTCGATGCCGACGGCACAGAGCAGCCCGTCGTCGCTGTCGAGCAGGGGCACGCGCGACAGCCGCCACAGCCGCCCGTCCACCGGCTGGAAGCGCGACGCCAGCGCCCGGTCGCACTCGTCGATCAGCAATCCGCCGTCCAGATCCGCCAGCCTTGCGGCCGCGTCCGCGCCGACCCAGCCGCGGCAGCCGCCGGCGGTCGCCGCCAGGAACAGGGCGAGTGCCGCGCCGAACGTCGAATCGCAGCGCGGCAGGCAGCCGCGCGCCAGCACCGCATCGGCCGGCGACAGCGACTCCAGCAGGTCGAGCAGACGGCGCACCAGCGCCGGTGCCTCGTCGCCGTCGGCCAAGCCGTGGGCATGGGCGGCGGGTGCCGGCGACGAGGCGAAATGCGCCGCCAGCAGGCTCGGCGGCGGCACATGCCGGGGAACGAGGTCGCGCCCCGCCATTCAATCGGCCTCCATCCGGATGGTCCCCATTCGCTGGCGCTCCGCTCAATAGACGACGGCGTCGGCGTCGTCGGATTGCGGGATGATGATGGTGCCGTCCTCCGCCATCGCCTTGGCGACGCGCACGATCTCCGCCTGGGCATCGTTGACGTCGCGCATGCGCAAGGGGCCCATGTTCTCGATCTCGTCCAGCAGGATCAGGCGGGCGCGTTCGGACAGGACCGACAGGAAATGGTCGCGCTGGGGCGTCGGCGCCCCCTTCAGCGCGATGGCGAGCTGGCCGGTGTCGCAGCGGCGGATCACCGCCTGCAACGAGACGCGGTCGAGCCGCATCGAATCCTCGAAGGTGAACATCAGCTGCTTGATGCGCTGGGTCGGCTCCGGCATCACGGTTTCCAGATCGTCGAAGATCTCGGTCAGCGTCTCGCGGTCGATGCGGTTGAAGATGTCGGCCATCCGCTCCAGCGAGTCGTTGCCGTGGGTGCGGGCGTAATTCGCCATGAATTCGTTGTGCAGGATCGATTCAATGTCCAGCAGCACCTCGCGCTGCACCAATTCGATCTGGATCATGCGCTCGATCACCTCGGTGCGCGCGGCCGGCGGCAGCAGGACCAGCACCTTGGCGGCGTGGTCGGCCCGCATCTTGGACAGGATGACCGCCGCCGTCTGGGGATATTCGCCGGCGAGATAGCTGGCGAGCACCCCCTCGTTCACGTTGGACATCTTCTCCCACATGGTGCGGCCGGCGGGGCCGCGGATCTCGCCCATGATCTCCGTCACGCGGTCGGCCGGCAGGAAGCGGTTCAGCATCCGCTCCGTGCTGTCGTAGGAGCCGACGACCGATCCGGCATTGGCGAAGCGTTCGGTGAAGATGCGCATCAGCGTCTCCACCAGATTGGAGGTGACGTTGCCCAGCGTCGCCATCGAGCGGCTGACGAGGCGGATCTCGTCCTCGTCCAGCCGCTCCATCAGCCGCGATCCGCGTTCCTCGCCCAGCGCCAGGAAGATGACCGCACTCTTCTCGATGCCGGTCAGGCTCTTGTAGTTCTCACGGATCTTGATCGGCGTTCCCATGGCGGCACCTCAGAATGAGCAATCGGCGGAGCGGGCGGAAGACGGGGCGTTGTCGGACGCGTCGGCCGGCGGCAGGGCCAGCGCGCGGTCATGGCGGAAGGCCACCGCCATCACCGCCCCGGCCACCAGCAGCAGCGGATGCGGGATCAGCGGGTTGGGATCGAGGGCGGCAAGCAGCCCGGCGACCGAACCGTCCTCCGGCACCGCCACCCCGCGGCGGCGGGCCAGCGCCAGCAGGCTGTCGGCCAGACTGGCGCCGGGACTGGCGGCAACGTCGGCGGGCGTGTCGTCCATCGTCTCACACCCCATAGGAGCGGATCAGGCTGCCGGCGATCAGGAACCAGCCGTCGGTCAGCACGAAGAAGATGATCTTGAAGGGCAGCGCGATCATCACCGGCGGCAGCATCATCATGCCCATCGCCATCAGGATCGCCGCCACCACCATGTCGATCACCAGGAAGGGCAGGAACAGCAGGAAGCCGATCTCGAAGGCGCGGCGCAGCTCCGACAGCAGGAAGGCCGGCATCAAGAGCCGCAGATCGACGCTTTCCGCCGTCACCGGACGCTCGTCCCGAGCCGGTTCGGTGCCCTCGCCCGCCGGCTTCGGCTTTGCGGTGAAGGCGGCGAAGGCGGCCAGATCGCGGTCCCGGACATGCGAGGCCATGAAACCGCGGAACGGCTCGATCATCCGCTCCAGCCCCTGCTCCTGGGTGACCTGCTCGTTCAGCAGCGGACGCAGCCCGTCCTGCCAGGCGCTGTCGATCACCGGCCCCATGATGTGGAAGGTCAGGAACATGGCGAGGCTGACCAGCACCATGTTGGGCGGCGACTGCTGCAACCCGAGAGCGGAGCGCAGCAGCGACAGCACGACGATGATGCGGGTGAAGCAGGTGACCATGATCAGCAGGCCGGGCGCGACGCTCAGCACCGTCAGCAACACGATGCCCTGGACGATCCGCCCCGACAGGCTCCCTCCGTCCGCCAGCGAGCCCAGCGCACCGAGATTGAGGTCGAGCGGCGCCGCCGCGGCCGGGCCGGCGGCGAGGAGAAGGGCGAGGAGGATCAGCGATCGGAGGCGCATGGGAGGCTTTCGGGGATGCTCCCTCTCCCCCCCGGGGAGAGGGTCGGGGTGAGGGGGATGCAGGGGGTGGATAGGCAAGGATGCGAAATGCTGCTGGGCCGACCAAGGCACGCCGCGCGTCCCCCTCACCCTAACCCTCTCCCCAGGGGGGAGAGGGGACAGTCCCTCAGTCGATCTCCAGCTCCGTCCGCACGATCTCGGTCAGCGTCACGCCGAGCCGCTGATCCTCGACGATCACCACTTCGCCGCGGGCGACCAGACGGTGGTTGACCAGCACCTCGACCGGTTCGTCCACCTTGCGCTCCAGTTCCAGCACCGCGCCGCGGCCGAGCTTCAGCAGTTGCGCCACCAGCATGCTGGTGCGGCCAAGGACCACCTGCACGTCCACCGGCACGTTGTAGATCGCGTTCATCGGCCCGTCGTAAGGCTTGTCGCCGGCCTTTTCGGCGGCCTTCTCCGCCTGCTTGGGATCGTCGTCGAGCATGTCGAGGTTCAAGGGAGGCATGAGGGTTCTCGCTCCGGATCGTTAAGGGGCGGGCGACAGTGCCGGCGCCAGGGCGGCGACGGCCCGGTCGGTGAGGGCGGCGACGGCGGCCTCAATGGAAGCCTGGATGGCGGCCGGGTCGCGGCTGACGGAGCCGGCGCCCCAACCCGCCTCCAGGGCGCCGACGTCCAGCGCCGGGTCGCCCTGGATGTCGAGGCGGCCCTGGAAGCTGCCCAGCCCGGCCAGCCGCTCCTCCAGCGGGCCGCAGAGCGAGGGGTGCAGGCGCAGGGTCAGGACGGGAGCCGGCCCGGCGGCGCGCAGGGCATCGACGGCCAGACGCTCCACCTCGGCGCGGGCGACCTTGTCGAGCAGCCGCGGCGCCATCCGACGGACGAGCGCCAGCAGAACGAAGGCGCCCTGGGCCTCCAGCCGCTCCATCAGAGCGGCATGATCGGTGTCGAGCGCCGCCATCCGCTGTGCCAGCCGGTCGAGGGTGGCCGACAGCTCCGCCTCGATCCGGCGGGCGGCGGCCAGTTCGCCGTCGCGCCGGCCCTGGGCGAGGCCCTCGGCCAGCGCGGTCCGGCGGGTTTTGTCCAGTGCGGCGCGATGGTCGCGCTCGGACAGGCTCGGCAGGTCGAGCGGATCGACGGCATCCGCCTCGTCCGGTTCCAGCACTGCGGCGGGCGCGCCGAAGCTGTGGTCGAAGCGGTAGCGCGGATAGGCGGCCATCACGCCACCTCCTCATAGAGCCAGGAGCGCAGGATATCGATGGCCTCGTCCGGATACTGGTCGACCAGTTCGCCCAGCCGGCGGATGGAGGAGGCGCGGACGCGGCCCTCCACGGTGCGCAGCTCGATCAATTGGTCCATCGTCTCCTCGATGCCCAGCTGCGGCGCCATCGGCGCGGCGGCCAGCGCGGCATCGGCCTCCCCGCCGTCGGCCAGCGCCGCACCGGCCGCCGCGGTGACGGCGGGACCGGTAAGCTGCGGCATGGCGCCGCCGGCCGGAGCTGCCAGCGCCGGGGCGGGAGCCTCCGCCACCACCGGTTCCGGCGCCGGGAAGACGCGGCGGATCAGCGGACGCAGGCCGACCAGGATCACCAGGGCGGAGAGCACCAGCAGGATCACCCACTGGATCAGCGTCATGACGTTGCGGGTCAGCGTCTCGGCGATCTCGTCGCCCAGCGGGCGCGGCGCGAGGTCGGGGGCCAGATCGACGAATTCCAGATTGTCCACCGTCACCCGGTCGCCGCGCGCCTCGCTGAAGCCCATGGCGGAGCGGACCAGCTCGCCCAGGCGCAGAAGCTCCTCCGCACTGCGCGGCTCGTACTGGCGGGTGCCGTCGGCGGCGGTCTTCCAGGTGCCGTTGACCAGCACGGCGACGCTGAGGCGGCGGACGTCGCCCGGCTCGATCACCGTTTCGCGGCTGACGTTGGAGATCTCGTAATTGACCGTCTCCTCCTGCCGCTTGGTGTCGTTGGAGGATTGCGGCCCCTGCTGCTGGGCGCGCACGTCGCGCTGCGGCAGGTTCTGTTCGGCGGTGACCGGCGGCTCGCCATTGCTGTCCTGGCTGCGCTCCTGCTCCTGCACGGATTGGGTGGAGCGGATCACCTGGCTGTTGGGGTCGAAGGTCTGGCTGCGCACCACCTCGCGCTTGGTCTCCACCTCGGCGGCGACCTGGACGCGGACATTGCCGGCGCCGAGCCGGGCGGTCAGCATCTGCTCCACCGCGCGGGCGACGCGGGTTTCCGCCGCGACCCGCAGCCCGTCGGTGCGCGCCGACGCCAGCCCCGGCCCATCGTCCTCGGTCAGCAGAAGCTCGCCGGAGGAGTCCATCACCGTCACGGCGCTGGGCTTCAGGTTGGGCACGGCGGCGGAGACGAGATGACGGATCGACAGGGCCTGTTTGCGGTCCATCGACCCCCGGCCGCGCATGCGCACCACCACCGAGGCCGTCGGCTTCGGCGCGCTGCGCGAAAACTCCTCGCGCTCCGGCAGGACGATGTGGACGCGGGCGGCCTCGACGCCGGACAGCGTCTCGATGGTGCGGCCCAGCTCCCCTTCCATGGCGCGCAGGCGGTTGATGCGCTGCATGAAGCTGGTGATGCCCAGCGGCTTGTCGGTGTCGAACAGCTCGTAGCCGACACCGCCATGCGCGGGCAGGCCCTTCTCCGCCAGGGCCATGCGGACGCGGGAGACGTCGGCATGCGGCACGCTGATCGTCGTGCCGTCGAAGCCGGCATTGACCGGCACGCCCATGTCCTGGACCGCCTTGGCGATGCGGCCAGCCTCCGCCGGTTCCAGCCCGCTGTAAAGGGCGGTCATGTGCGGCTGCGACAGCAGCAGCGCCATACCGGCGACCGCCAGGACGATGCCGAGCCCGGTGCCCGCCAGCACGAGCAGCCGACCGCGCCCCAAGGACCGCAAGGTGTCGATCAGACTGTCCACGGTTCCCCGCACCTTTAAAGTTTCTGAAAATCGGCGGGCCTAGTCTTCGCCCTGCGCACCCCGTCACGCTAACGACGCGACTTTTAAGCGGAGTAAAAAACGGGGATGTCGCCAAAGACAAAGCCGCTAAAACTTTAAAGAACGCTCGGTTGATTAAAATTTTCGGCAATGTCCGGTGGGATGGAGCGATGATTACACGGTTCGGCATGGCGAAGACAGGGACGGGTGCGGCACGGGACGAGGTGCTCGACCGGCTGCGTGGATCGGGACGCATCCTGGTGGTGGCCTTGCCGGTCGCCCGGCTGCTCGCCGGCCTTGCGGCGCTGGCGGCGGTGGCGGCGGCCGGGTTCGGCGGCTACTGGCTGGCTGCCGGTCCGCAGGCGGTCGAGCGGCTGTGGACGCGGTCGGCGGAGACGGCGCCGGCCGATGCCGTGGTCGACATGCCGGAACTGGTGGTCAACCTTCGCCGCGACACGCCGTCCCGCTTCCTGAAGATCGGCCTGTCCCTGACCGTCGCCCACCGCGACCGGCAGGCGCTGGAACAGGCGATGCCGCAGCTGACCGACAGCCTGCAGGAGTTTCTGCGCAATCTGGACCAGGACGATCTTGAGGGATCGGCCGGGCTTCACCGCCTGCGCAGCGAGATCAAGCGCCGCTTCAACCTGATCCTGTCCGACCCCGCCGGCCGGCGCGACGTCGTCACCGACGTTCTGCTGCGCAGCCTGCTCACGCAATAGCGACCTCCAGAGGCACCGGATGACGACCGACACCCCCGCCCCGCCTTCCACGACCATGCCAGCCCCCCAATCCCCTCCGGCCGAGGATGCGGACTGGTCGGACGCCGCGTGGGAACTGGCCGCGGCCCAGCAGACCGCCGCTCCCGCCCCGCCGCAGGCCGAGGAGGCCGCGGCAATGGCGGAGGCGATGCGGGAGGCGCTGGCCGGCGAGACCAAGACGCTGAGCCAGGAGGAGATCGACCGGCTGCTGAATTTCGGCGCGCCGGAAGGTGGCGGGCCGGAGATGAGCGCCATCCAGCGGCTGGTCAGCTCGACGACGGTCAACAAGGACCGGCTGCCGATGCTGGACGTGGTGTTCGACCGCATGGTGCGGATGCTGAACACCTCGCTGCGCCAGTTTGCCTCCACCAACGTCGAGGCATCGCTGTCGAAGATCGAATGGCTGCGCTACACCGACTTCCAGGACGCCATCGAGCTGCCGGCCCTGATCGGCGTCGCCCGCGCCGAGCCGTGGGACAACCAGATGCTGGTGACCATCGACAGCGCGCTGATCTATTGCATGATGGATGTGCTGCTGGGCGGTCGGCGGTCGAGGCCGGGGCGGATCGACGGGCGGGCCTACACCTCCATCGAACGCAAGATGACCGAGCGGATGATGAAGGTGGTGCTCCAGGATCTGGGGCAGTCCTTCGACCCGCTGGCCCAGGTCGATTTCGTCTTTGACCGGCTGGAGGTGAACCCGCAGTTCGCCACCATCACGCGGGCCACCAACGCCATCATCCGCGTGCGCATCGCCGTGGAGGTGGAGCGCCGCATCGGCCACATCGACATCGTCATCCCCTACGCCACGCTGGAGCCGGTCCGCGGCAAGCTGGTGCAGATGTTCATGGGCGAGAAGTTCGGCCATGACACGGTGTGGGAAAGCCACCTGAAGAACGAGCTGATGCGCTCCAAGCTGGAGCTGGTCGCCGTGCTGGCGGAGACCAAGGTTCCGCTGGGCGAGGTGCTGGCCTGGCAGAAGGGCCAGTCGCTGAAGCTGCGCATAAACCCCAATTCCACCGTCCTGGTCTTCAGCAAAACCATCCCGCTGTTCGCCGGACACATGGGACAGCGCAACGACAACATCGCGGTGAAGATCGACACCGATCTCGACACCAAGCAGGAGCTGATCGATGGTCTCCTTTCTCATTGATGCGGCCCTGGCGGTGATGCTGGTCACGGCGACCGCCTATCTGGTCATCGTCAACAAGCGGCTGAAGCTGCTGCGCACCGGCCAGTCCGAGATCAACGCCCTGGTGTCGACCTTCTCCAAGTCCATCGACGACACCGACGCCTCGATGAAGCGCATGGTGGCGTCGGCGACGGAGATCGCTGCCCGGCTGTCCGACGATCTCGACCGCGCCCGGGGCATGAAGGAGGACATGACGCTGATCCTGGGCTCCTGCGAGCGCACCACCGCGCGCATGGAGGAGTCGGTCCAGCACGCCCGCGCCCTGCTGCGCCGCCTGGACGAGGGCGCGATGGCAAGCTCTGCGCGCGCCGCGCGCAACCGGGCGCGACCGGAAGAGGGTGATGAGGCCAGTAGCGTGACCAGGGACGCGGAGGTCGCACCCGCTTCTCCGCTGCTGTCGGCATTGAAGGCGGCGGACGTGGACAAGGGCGAGTTCCAGGCGCTCGAAGCGGCGCTGCGCGCGGTTGCCGGCCAGCCTGTCGAGGCCGCCGCCCCAGTCCCAGCGCCAGCCCCAGCCCCAGCGCCCGCTTCCGGGTCCGCCGGCCCGGCGAAGGCGGCGGCCAGCGCCTTCTATGCGCGGCTGCGCACCGTCGGGTCGGAGGCGTCGGCATGATCCCGCGCATCCTTCCCATCACCCTGGTTGCCGTGCTGATGGTGCTGCCGCTGAAGCTCGGCGCCCTGGTCGACGGCTTTCCGGTCATCGCCCAGCAGTTCGACCGCGAGTTCGGCGCCCATGAACGGCCCTGGGCGACCGACCTGAAGGCGAACGACGGCAAGGCCACGGCGGAGGCGGCGCCCACACCGCTGCCGCTGCCACAGCCGACGTCCACGCCGGTCGCCGAAATCCCGCCGCCGGTGGCGCTGGCGCCGCCCAACTGCACCGATCCGCTGCTGCGCGCCGCCATCGACGAGCAGAAGACCGACACGTCCGGCCGGCAGAACCGCCTGCGCGAAGCCGAGGCGGTGCTCGCCGCCACCGAGGCGCGGGTCGGCACGCAGATCCAGCGGCTGAACGGGGTGAAGCGCGAGGTCGAGGCGCTGATGAGCCAGCGCTCCACCCTGGCGCAGGAAGACCTGAAGCGGATGGTGGCGATCTACGAGGCGATGAAGCCGCGCGACGCCGCCCGCATCCTGACCGACATGGAAACCGACATGGTCGTCGATGTGCTGGACCGCATTTCCGAACGGCGCGCCGCGCCGATCCTGGCCGAGATGGCCGACGCCAAGGCACGCGAGGTGACGCGGCTGATCCTGCAACGCCGCGCCCTGCCCGGCGACCGCAAGGCCGTTCCGGCGGTCGTCGGGGCCGCAGTTCCCGTCACCGCCATGCCGCGCCCCACCCTGACCAATTGAGCGCCATGACCAGCATGCCCGATGCCGTCGCGGCCCCGTCGCGCCCGACCCAGACCCAGCGCGGCGGTTCGTCCGGCGACGACGCGCGCGACGAGGATTTCGCCAGTCTGGTCGACGAGTCCGCCGACGAGGAGCCCGACGATGCGGCCCGCCCCGACCGCTTGCGCAAACGCAGGGACCCGCGGCCGGACGATCCCGTCGCCGCGCAGGGCGCAATCGTCCAGGCGGTGGTGCAGGCGGTCGTCCAGGCTGGCGGCACCGACGCGCCGCTGATGCCCTGGATGGTGGCCATCGTTCCGCCGTCCGACGCGACTCCCACCGTCTCACCGGCTCTGACAGCGGCGGTCCCTGAAGCTGGGCCGGACTCCGCCGTGCCCAAAGCCGGACAACCCGCCGGTATCGGCAGGCACCCCGCCGAGCAAGCCGCGGCGACCGCATCGACGACCGCACCGGCAGCCATTCCGCAGCCGACGCCGGAACCGTCCGTCTCCAATGGACCGGCCGGGAAGAGCGGACCGGATCAGGTGGCACAGGCCGACATGGCGGCACAGGGCAGCGCCGGACAGACGGCGGAGGCTCCGGCGCCGCTCCAGGCCGTACAGGCCACCCTGCCGGCCGCAACATCCGCGACACCGGGCACGACCGCAGAGGCAACGCCCTCCCCGGACGGGCGGGAGAGCAGGCGCGACGAAAGCACCGATCCCCGCACCGTCGTCCGTGGCTTGCGAGGCAGTCGTCAGAATACCGCTGCCGGCAATGCCGGCCAGCCGGCCGCTGCATCCGCACCCCCCCAACGCGGCCAGCCGGCACCCGATACCGCTCCCGCCCCCGCCGGTCGGGATGCCGCCCTTCCCTTCGGCGCTCCCCCGGCCACGGGCGGCGGCGAGGCGGCGGCCACCGGGTTCGAGGCGGTGCCGCCCCTGCCGGCCCAGGCGGCGACGCACTATGCCGCTGCCGCCGCGTCCGGCCGGGCCGCCACCGCGCACAGCCCGGCGATGGCGCAGCTGGCGGCCCCGCTGGTCCGCGTGGCGGAGTCCGGCGGCGGCGAGTTCCACATCGACCTCGCCCCGGCGGAACTGGGCCGCATCCGCGTCGTCGCCGACGTCAGCGACGGCAAGGTCTCGCTGACCGTCCAGGCCGAACAGGCCGACACGCTGGTCCTGCTGCGGCGCGACTTGACGCAGTTGGAACGCGCGCTCGGCGATGCCGGCCTGTCGCTCGACAGTTCCAGCCTTCAGTTCTCGTTGCAGGGCGACGGCCAGTCGCGCGGTTTCGCCGCTCCCGACCGCGGCGGCAGTTCCGGCGGCTGGCGCGTGCAGGCCGAGGCTGTTCCCGAACCCGTTGCCGACCGGTCGTTGCGCCCGATCGACGGGCTGGTCGACGTCACCGTCTGAACAGGAAAGACTTCCCCAATGACCACCACGCCCAGCACCGCCCCGACGACGGCCGCCACCAGGACGGCCGCCACGGAAGAGCCCAAGAAGGCCACGGTCGATTACGAATCCTTCCTGAAGCTGCTGACCGCCCAGCTGCGCAACCAGGACCCGCTGGCGCCGATGGACGCCACCCAGTTCATGACCCAGCTGGCACAGCTGTCCACGGTGGAGCAGTCGATGCGCTCCAACGACACGCTGGGCAAGGTGCTGGACACGCTGAAGAGCAGCGGCATGCGGATGGACATGGCCCTGCTCGGCCGCAAGGTGGAGGTGGCGTCCGACCAGCTGTCGCTGACCGGCGGCAAGGCGGAGGCCGCCTACACCGTCGACGGCACGCCGGCTTCCGTGAAGCTGGAGGTGCTGAACGGCGCCGGCAGCGTCGTCTACAGCGCCCCCGGCTCGCTGAAGACGGGCCGGCAGGTCTTCGACTGGACCGGCAGGACCGCCAGCGGTGGCACGGCACCCGACGGGGTCTATACGCTGCGGGTGACGGCGAAGGACAAGGACGGCAAGGCGCTGACCAGCGCCACCGTCGTCAGCGACACGGTCGCCGAGGTGCGCAGTGTCGACGGCGCCAGCAAGTTCGTGCTGAAGAACGGCGCCACTGTGGAGTCGAACGCGGTGCTGTCGGCATCGTGACGGAACAATCCCTCTCCCGGCGGACTCTCCCTCTCCCCGGGGAGAGGGGATTCTTGGAAGAAAGGGCACTCTTACAGCCGCGTGTTGTCCTGACGCAGCAAGCGGTCGATCAGCACGGCACGGACCGGCTGGGCGCTCTCGCGGCCGGTGAGGGAGCCGTTGGCGCCGGCCAGCAGCGCAATCGCCACCCCTTGCGGATCGACCGCCGGGCCGTTGAAGCGGCCATGGCCGGCAAGGTCGAACAGGGCTTCCAGCATGGCGCTGCGCGCGTGCGGCAGGCGGCGGCGGACCAGGAGCGCGTCGTCGGCGCTGGACGCCTCCAGCGTGACCTGGGTCAGGATGAAGGCGACGGTCCGCCCGCGCTCCAGCATCGGCACGACCAGTTGGCCGGCCTCCACGTAATAGGGACCGCCGGCGACGGTTTCGGCGGGGGCCGCGGGGGCGGCCTCCTGCGGGGCCTCGAACCGGCCGAAGCCGTAGCCGCCGGCGAAGGCGAGGGCCGCGGCCACGGCGAACAGCAGGACGGCTTTCATGGCGCGGGCTCCCGAACAGGCAGGATCATCAGAAGGGCAGAATCACGTCCAGCACCTGCTGGCCGTAGCGCGGCTGCTGCACGTCGGTGATCTGGCCGCGGCCGCCATAGGTGATCCGCGCCTCGGCGATCTTGTCGTATTCGATGGTGTTGGCGTTGCTGATGTCCTCGGGACGGATCACGCCGGCGATGCGCATCTCGCGCAGCTCGTAATTCACCCGCACCTCCTGCCGGCCGGCGATGACGAAATTGCCGTTGGGCAGCACCTGGGTCACCACGCCGGCGACGCGCATGGCGATGCGCTCGTTGCGCTGGATGGTGCCGTTGCCGCTCGACGTGCTGGAACTGTCGAGATCGACCAGGCTGGACGGATCGACCGCGTCGGGCAGGATGGCGGGAAGGCGGCTCTCCAGCCCGAAGAAGTTGGGCAGCCCGGCCTTCTCGTTGTTGGTGCGCCCGCGCTGGGTGCTGTTGCGCAGCTGCGCCTGATCGGAGATGTCGATGACGACGGTCAGCAGGTCGCCCACCGCCTTGGCGCGGGGATCGCGGAAGAAATCGCGCGACCCGGTGCGCCACAGCGAGCTTGGGATCTGCTCGGCCGTCGACGGCTGCGGCATCGGCAGCGAGATGACGCGGGCCTCCGGCTGCATCGCCGGGTTGGAGATCTCCGACAGGGAAGGAGCGCTGCCGATGTCGGCCAGCCGCGCGCAGCCGCCGGCGCCAAGCGACAGCAGCAGGATGGGGACGAGCGCGGTGCGCATGACGGAAGCTCCCTTGATGAGATGGCCTAGGGCCGTGCCGCTTGCGGAACCCGCGGGCCGCTGACCGACACGGTCTCGGCCCCGGTGACGGTGCCGGTGACGACGGTGCTGCTGGCGATGTTCATGACGCGGACGCTGTCGCCGACGCCGCCCTCCTGCAACGCCCGCCCGCGGGCGGCCAGCAGCAGCGCGCCGTCCTCGTAGACCAGCGTCACCGGCCGGTTGCGCTGGACGACGATGGGGGCGCCGACCGAACCGACCTGGACCAGCCGCCCGGCGGAGAGCTGGCGGCGCGGCGACTGGCCGACCAGCGCATCGGCGGTGGCGATGAAGCCGGCCCCGGCACGGTCGAGCGACAGGCGCATGGTGGTCAGGTCCGACGGCTCGATCACCTCGCCCGGCCGGATGCGGCGGACCGGCACCGGCATCGTCACCTCCACGTCGGCCCGGCCGCTCAGCTCGACGGCATGGCCGTTGCTGAGGATGCGGGCCTGGAAGATGCCGGTGCGGGGGTCGAGCGCGATGTCGCGCACGGCATCCACAGGCCCATCGAAGGGACGGCCCAGCGTCAGCGCCACCTGGGCGTCCGGCGGCACCGACGGGCCGAGGGAGGCCAGAAGCTCCTCCGCCAGCCGCGTCTCGACAGGACCGGCAGCAGCCGGAAGGGGAAGCGCCAGCATGGTCCCGAGCAGGAGAACGGAGAGCGGCCGGCGGAGGGATTGCAGCACGACGATCACCGCATGTTGGTCATGGTGGAGGCCATCTGGTCGCCGGCCTCGATCACCTTGGCGTTCATCTCGTAGGCGCGCTGGGCGGAGATCAGTTCGGTGATTTCCTGCACGACGTTGACATTGGAGGATTCCAGGTATTTCTGGCGGATGGTGCCGAAGCCGGCTTGGCCCGCCAGCCCCTCCTGCGGTTCGCCCGAGGCCGGGGTGGCGCGGAACAGGTTGTCGCCCAGCGCCTCCAGCCCGCTGTCGTTGACGAACACCGTCATCGCCAGCTGGCCCTGGTTGACCGGCTGGGCCTTGCCGTCGACATAGGCCAGCACCTCGCCGGAGCGGTTGATCACCACCTCGCGCGTGCCCTGCGGCACGGTGATGCCAGGGGCGACGGTGAAGCCGTCGGCGGTGACGATGGTGCCCTCCGGCGACAGCTTGAAGCTGCCGGCGCGGGTGTAGACGGTCTCGCCGCCGGGCTGGGTCACGTTGAAATAGCCGCGCCCCTCGATCGCCAGATCCAGCTCGTTGCCGGTCGAGGTCAGGTTGCCGGTGGTGTTGATGCGGTTGACCGAGGTCGGCCGCACGCCCAGCCCCACCTCGACGCCGGTCGGCACGATGGTGCCGCTGTCGGTCGACTGGCTGCCCTGCCGGCGCTCCGCCTGATACATCAGGTCTTGGAATTCGGCGCGCGAGCGCTTGAAGGCGGTGGTGTTGATGTTGGCGATGTTGTTCGAGATGACCTCGACGTTCATCTGCTGGGCCATCATCCCGGTGGACGCGATGCTGAGCACGCGCATGGACGGACTCTCCCTGTGGGGATTTTAAGAGGATTTGCCGAGGCGGTTGATGGCGGAGCGCAGCAGGTCCTGGCCGTCGTCCACCATCTTGGTCACCGCCTGATAGTCGCGGGTCAGGTCCATCATGCGGCCGATCTCGACGATGCCCTGCACGTTGGACCGCTCGACCTTGCCTTCCACCAGCCGGGTGTCGGGGGCGGGGCGCGCCTCCATGCCGTCGGCCGGCTCGAACAGCAGGTCGCCGGTCTGCTTCAGCGCCTGCGGGCTGTCGAAGCGCGAGACGGCGATGCGGGAGACCACGGCGCCGTCGGCCGACAGCAGCCCGTCGGACCCGATGGTGATCCTGGACGCATCGGACGGGATGACGATGGGCCGGCGGCCGTCGTCGAGCACGGCATACCCGTTGGGGCCGACCAGCGTGCCGTCGGCATCGCGGCGCAGCCGGCCGTCGCGGGTGTAGCGCACGCCGTCCGACGTCTGCACCGACAGGAAGCCGTCGCCGTCCAGCGCCACGTCATAGGGGTTGCCGGTCTCGGTGAAGGCGCCGGCCCGCAGGTCGGTGTAAGTGGAGCGGTCGATGGTGAAGGCGATGCGGTCGGTCGGCTTGCGCCCGCCCGCCTCCATCGCCGCTTCGAACAGGGTGCGTTCGCCACGGAAACCGACGGTATTCATGTTGGCGACGTTGTTGGCGACGACGTCCAGCTGCCGCCGCAGCGCCATCTGGCGCGACAGTCCGATGTAAAGCTGGTTCTCCATCGCCGAACACTCCGGTTTTGAACTCCGCCTTAATCTGGACGAGGCAGTTTAAAGCCGGGTTTCAACCTGACCCATTCCGGCGGATGCCTTGCCGGACTTGGCACGGGTTTGGCGATCATTTCGATAAAATGCGAGACGACTGTGATGAAACGGCGCCCGGATACCGCACTGACGCTTGGTTCGACACTGGTCCTTGCCCTGCTGTCGGGGACGGCGCAGGCCGCCGTCCGGGCTCAGCTGGGCGATCACGGCGACTATTCGCGGCTGGTGCTGTCGGTGCCGAAGGGGATGGAGCCGGTGGCGGTCGTCGACGGTTGCGTCCTGCGCATCGCCGTGCCCGATCCGGTGCGCTGGCCGCTGGCGAGCCTGCGCGACAGCTTTTCCCGCCGGCTGTCGGACTTCGTCACGGCGGACGGTGGGCGCAGCCTGACCGCGACGGTGCCCTGCGGGGCGCGGGTGGCGAGCTTCATGGAGCGGCGGAACCTGATCGTCGATGTCGGCGGGCCGCCGGTTCCGGGGGTCAAGCCGGAGGCGCCGGCGGATGGGACGATGGAGGGGACGCCGGATGCGGTGGTCGCCACTGCGCCGCCGCAGGCTTCGGCTCCTGTCATTGTCGCCGAGGTCGTTGAAGCGCTGAATCCTATCGGCACAGCGAATGCTGCGCCTGTCACCCTCGCACCCCAGGAGCAATCCCCTCTCCTCGGGGGGAGAGGGAGACGCCGCCCCTCCCCGTCGTCGCCAGCCTGGAGGGCGAAATCCGCGACAGCATCCAGCAGACCCTGCGCCAGTTGGAGCGCATGCCGGAACGCCCAGCGAAACCCGTCCCGCAAACCGCCGAACCGCCCAAGCCGCCCGCTCCGCCGCCCATCGGGGCGATGGACCTCGCCGGCTGGGCCGGGGACGATTTCAACCGCACGCGCGAGGCTCTGCAAAGGGCGCTCGACACGGCGCAGGGCCGCGCGCGGGTCGAGGCGCAGATCGCGCTGGTCAGCTTCCTGCTGGCCCGCGCCATGGATGAGGAAGGGCGCGCGGCGCTGGAGACGGCGGCCAGCCTGTCGCCGGCGCCCGACCAGCGCTATGGCCTGCGCATTCTGGGCGACGCCTTCCGGGCGCTCGACCGCGAGGACGCGCCCGACGACAACCTGTTCGTCCAGCTGCCGGCCGGCGCCATGCCCGACCATCATGTCTGGCGCAGCGTCGCGCTGGCGCCGAGCCGCTGGATGGCGGCGAAGGAGGGACTGCCCATCGCGCTGCGCCGGCTGCTCGACTATCCGGCCGACCTGCGCAGCCGGCTGCTGACCACGCTCGCCGCCGCGGCCGACGAGGCAGGGGACAGCGCGGCGCTGAACCTGATCGTGCTGGAGATGATCACCGTCGATTCGACGGGCATGGCCGACGGCCGGCTGGATTATTTCCGCGGCCGGCTAGCAGAGCTGAAGGCGACACCGGACGCGGCTCTGGACCGCTACGACGCCGCAGCGGCCTTGCGCCGCGGTCCCTTCGCCCGCCGGGCGGAGGTGCGCGCCATCGAACTGCGCCGCGGGCTCGGACGGCTGGACGAGGACGGCGCCATCAAGGCGCTGGAAGCCCTGCGCTTCGCCTGGCGCGGCGACGATGTGGAGAACGGATGCGCTGGCGGCGCTCGGCGGCGCCTATGCCCGCAGCGGCAGGACCGAAGCGGCGCTCGACATCTTCGGCCTGCTGGGGCGGCGTTTCGGCGCCACCGCGCGCGGACGCGACGCGCTGGCGGCCGGGCGGACCCTGCTGGCCGCCGTGCTCGACCGGCTGGAGCAATCCCCGCCCGGCGGGCTCTATGCGCTGGCGTTGCAGGCACGCCATGGACGGCTGGTGACGCTGGTCGACGGCTCGGATGGCGGGTTGCGGCTGCGCCTCGCCACCCTGCTGCTGCGCGACGGCTATGGGCTGGAGGCGACCCGCATCCTGCATGCGCTGACGGAAGGCGCCACCGGCCCGCGCCGGGCGGAGCTTGGCGCCACGCTGGCCCGCGCCCTGATCGACGGCGGGCGCGAGGGGGAGGCGCTGGATGTGCTGGCCCGCACCGGTGGCGCGGCGCTGGAGCCGGCCCTGGCCGAACGCCGCGCCCTGCTGCGCGCCGACGCGCTGCTCGGCGACGGCGACACCGTACGGGCGCTCGACGCGCTGCGCGGCCTGGGCGGGGCGGAGGCGGCGCGGCTGCGGGCCGAGGGGCTGTTCGCGGCCGGCGAATGGCGGGCGGCGCGGAGCGCCTTCGCCGAACTGGCCGCCACCGGGACGGAACCGACGGCCGACGATCTGGCCTTGCAGGGGCTGTCGGCCTATCTGGCCGGCGACGCCGATGCCTCGCGCGGTTTCGGCGCGGCCCAGCGCGCGCGGCTGGCCGGCACTCGCTGGGCCGGGCTGCTCGATGCGCTGGCCCCGCCGCCGGCCGACGGGCCGCTGCGCGCGGAGTCGGTGGAGCGTGACCTTGCCGCGGCGACCGCGCTCGACCGGCTGGCGCGCGGGTGGCGGAAGTCCCCCTGACCGTTCGGCCCCGATCCGTAAAGCCGCTTTAAACGGCGGGCTGTAGCGTCGGCAGACCGTTGCCCCCAATCGCGATGGCCTTTGCACATCCGGAGAAGAAGACATGCGCTTGATGTTCGGGTTGATCGCGGTGTTTGCCAGCGTGCTCGGCGGGTTCTACGCGATGGGCGGGCGGATGGCGGTGCTGTGGCAGCCGGTGGAGATCGTCATCATCATCGGCGCCGGCATCGGCGGCTTCGCCATCGCCAACAGCCCGGCGGTGCTGCGCGACACGCTGCGCGCCGTCGGCACCATCGCCCGCGGGCGGACCACGCCCAAGAACGACTATCTCGACATGATCGCGCTGGTCTACGGACTGCTGCGCGTCGCTAAGTCCAAGGGCATGTCGCAGATCGAAACCGACATCGACAAGCCGGCCGACAGCCCGCTGTTCACCCAGTACCCCAACGTCCTGCGCTATGACCGCTGCATCACCTTCCTGTGCGACTATCTGCGCCTGATCGCGCTGGGCCAGGACAACCCGCACGACCTGGAATCGCTGATGGCGGAAGAGCTGGACACGCTGGGCCGCGAGCTGAACCAGGTGCCGAAGGCGTTGCAGAACCTTGCCGACGCGCTGCCGGCGCTGGGCATCGTCGCCGCGGTGCTGGGCGTCATCAACGCCATGGGCGCGATCAGCGAGGCGCCGGAGGTGCTGGGCCGGATGATCGGCGGCGCGCTGACCGGCACCTTCCTCGGCGTGCTGCTCTCCTACGGCATGGTCGGTCCCATCGCCAGCGCCGCCCGCCAGCGCCGCGAATCGGAGCTGAACATGTATTTCTGCATCAAGGCGGCGCTGTGCGCCTATCTGCGCGGCAGCCCGCCGCAGGTCTGCGCCGAATATGCCCGCAAGGTGCTGTACACCGACATCCAGCCCAGCCTTGCCGAGGTCGAGGTCGCCACCGCGCTGTCGTCGCAGGCCAAGGCCCGCGACGCCCGCCAGCCGGCGTGACCGGCCATGCCGCGCAAGACCGCCCTGCCCCCGATCATCGTCAAGCGCCACCTCGGCGGCCACGAGGAAGAGGAGCACAACGGAACCTGGAAGCTGGCCTACGCCGACTTCGTGACGGCGATGATGACCTTCTTCCTGGTGATGTGGCTGATGAACATCACCACCACCGAACAGCGCAAGGGAATCGCCGATTACTTCAACCCGGTCGCGGTGTCGCAGAGCAATTCCGGCGCCGACGGCATGCTGGCCGGCCGTTCGGTCGACAGAGACCGGATCGCTGACCACCCCGAACGCCGCCGGCGATCAGGCGAGCCCGGTCGCCTCCCCGCCGGTCGTCGCCTCGGTCGGCGACAGCGACCGCCAGCCCGCCGGCCGCAAGGACCCGATGCCCCACCCGCCCGGCGGCACGGCCCCGCCGGTGGACCTGCTGCGCCCCGCGACGGAAAGCGCGCCCGCAGCCCCCTCAGCGGAACCGCCCGCTCCCACTGTCCAGGCCACCCGTGCCGAGCTGGAGGCGCTGCTCGACCGCCAATCCTCCGAACTGACGGAGAAGGTGGCGCTGGAGTCGCTGGAACGGGATCTCCGCCAGCGCATCGCCGCGTCGCCGGACCTCAGCGCCCTGCAAGGCAGTCTGGTGATCCAGCAGGTACCGGAGGGGCTGCGCGTCCAGCTGACCGATCAGGCCCGCTTCTCGATGTTCAAGGTCGGCTCGGCCCAGATGAACGACCAGGGGCGGCGGCTGATGCGGATGGTGGCGTCGGCGCTCGGCTCGGTGCCGAACCCCATCGGCATCACCGGACACACGGATGCGCTGGGCTATGCGCCGGATGCGAAGTACGGCAACTGGGAACTGTCGAGCGACCGCGCCAACGCCGCCCGCCGCGAACTGCTGGCCAGCGGCATTCCGGGCGGGCGCATCGTCCGGGTGGAAGGGCGGGCCGATCTGGACCATTTCGGCGCCAGCGACCCGCTGGACCCCAGCAACCGGCGGATCAGCATCACGCTTCTGCGCCGGCCGGCGGGGCAATAGGCGAAAACAATCAAGCCGGAAAGGCAATCAAAAGAAAAAGCCTTGCGCATTTTAACAAAACCGCCGGCTTTTTCTTTTAAAGCCCCTTTAAAACCCCTTCGCTACCGTTAACCCCGCCAGTCATCCGCGGAGAATCCCGGAACGCACACCTTCCCTTCCGTTCGTCGTCACTGCGACGGCCCGTTCGACGGTTGACCAGAGGATTCCAAGGATGAGCCTTTACAGCGCCATGCGGTCCGGTGTCAGCGGCATGTCCGCGCAAAGCTCGCGCCTTGCCGCCATTTCGGACAACATCAGCAATTCGCAGACGGTCGGCTACAAGCGGGCCACTGTGGATTTCTCCACCCTGGTCACCTCGCCCGGCAGCCGCAGCACCTACACGGCAAGCGGCGTGCAGTCCGCCACGCACTATCAGATGCAGCAGGACGGCACGATCCTCGGGACCAGCTCGACCACCGACATGGCGATCAGCGGCAACGGCTTCTTCGTCGTCGGCAACAAGGCGTCCGGCACGCCGCAATATTCGCTGACCCGCGCCGGCAGCTTCCTGCCCGACGAAGCCGGCTTCCTGCGCAACAATGCCGGCCAGTATCTGGAGGCCTGGAAGCTGAACCCGGACGGCACCATGCCGAACGTCAGCAGCTCCCGCTTCGACGACCTCCAGTCGGTGAATGTCGGCAATCTGGTCTATGGCGGCAGCAAAACGACGCAGATGGATTTCTCCGGCAATTTGCCGGCCCAGGCCGCGACCGGCGACAGCTTCACCAGCAGCCCGACCTTCTATGACGGGCTGGGCAACCCGCTCGACCTGTCGATGACCTGGACCAAGGCCGCCGGCCCCAACCAATGGACGCTGACCGCCACCGGCCCGGCCGGCTATACCGTGACCGGCGCGCCGGTGACGCTGACCTTCGCCGCGACCGGCCCCTATGCCGGCAAGCCGGTGGACGGCGCCGGCCTGCCACTCGACCCGATGCCGGGCCTCACCGTCACCTCGCCGGCCACGCCGACCGCCGACAGCTTCACCCTGTCGCTCGGCAACCTCACCCAGCTGAACGGCGACTACGTGCCGACCGTCACCGGCGACGGCGCCAAGGTCGGTCAGGTCACTTCGGTCAACATCGACGACAGCGGCAAGCTGTGGGTGATGTACGACAACGGCGCCCGTCAGGCGCTGTACCAGATCCCGATGGCCACCGTCACCAACCCGGACGGTCTGGTCGCCCAGGACGGCAACACCTACACGCTGGGCGCGGACACCGGGACCCTGACGCTGGGGGCGGGCAAGCAGGGCGGCGCCGGCAGCGTCATCGGCAGCGCGCTGGAACAGTCCAACGTCGACATCGCGACCGAGCTGGTGTCGCTGATCGAGACGCAGCGCGCCTACTCGTCCAGCGCCACCCTGGTGCGCACCGCCGACGAGATGGTCGAAGAAACCACGCGCCTGAAGCGCTGAGCCCAGCCTCGACGGAGCCCCGGCCATGAGCGTCCAACTCGCCCTCACGTCCGCCCTGTCCGGCCTGCGCACGACGCAGCAGCAGGCGGCGATGGTGTCCCACAACCTCGCCAACGCCACCACCGCCGGCTATGTGCGCCGCAACCTCGATCTGTCGGCGGTCACCACCGCGGGCCGAGGTGCAGGGGTGCGGGTCGACGCCGTCGCCCGCAAGGTGGACGAGTTGCTGATCCGCGATGCGCGGTTCGAGACCAGCCGCTACAGCGGGCAGGAGGCGCGCGCCTCGGCGCTGGCCGACTATGCGCTGGTGCTGGGCCAGCCGCAGGACGAGAAGTCGGTCTCGACCCAGCTGTCGAAGCTGCAACAGGCCTTCTCCCGCCTGCACGACATGCCCAACGACGACGCGGCGCGGAACGCCGTGGTGTCGCAGGCGACGGCTCTGGCCGGCGGGCTGAACCGTGCCGCCGAAGCGGCGCAGACGGTGCAGGACGATGCCAGGGGCCGGCTCCAGACCTCCGTCGATACGGTGAACACCTCGCTCCAGCGGATCAGCGACCTGAACGGCAAGATCGCGACTCTGGAGACGCGCGGCGGCGATGCCGGCGACCTGCGCGACCAGCGCGACCGCCTGCTCGATCAGGTCTCGCAGGAGATCGGCATCCGCACCTACAGCCGCGAGGACGGCCAGGTCGTGGTGATGACCCGCAACGGCCAGACCCTGCTCGACCATCCGCTGGCGCCCGGCGAAAGCCCGCTGACCCTGCTGGGCGACGAGGTGATGGCCAATGGCGTCGCCCTGTCGGCCAACCCGGACAGCGAAATCCAGAGCGGCCGCATCATGGGCTATGTCCAGACCGTCAAGCAGGACATGCCCCGCGCCATGGCGCAGTTGGACGAGCTGGCCGCCGGCCTCGTCCAGGCCTTCCAGGGGGCGGAGGCCGACCCGACCCAGCCCGGCCTGTTCACCGATGCAGGCGCCGCCTATGGCGCCACCGCCGGGCTGGCCTCGCGCATCGCCGTCAACGACGCGGTGCGGACGGAAAGCTGGCGGGTGCAGAGCGGCGTGCAGGCGGCGGCCCCGCTCCAGCCGGGCGACCAGACGCAGATCGAGAAATTCCAGGCCGTCTTCACCGGCATCCGCAGCTTCGCCGCCACCGACATGCCGGCCACCGCGACGCTCGGCAGCTACGCCACCGCCATGGTGTCGGCCCAGCAGGGCTACCGCACCGGGGCGGAGTCGGAGATGAACGCGCGCAAGATCAGCGCCGACACGCTGGAGACCGCCCGCATCAACCGCGACGGCGTCAACATCGATGACGAGATGCAGAAGCTGCTGCTGATCGAGCAGAGCTACGGAGCCAGCGCCCAGGTGGTGCAGGTCGCCGGCCGCATGATCGACATCCTGTTGCAGATCAAGGGGTAAGCCGATGCTGTACAATGCCCTGTCCACGCTGGGGATGAGCCGGTCGCTGCAAAGCACCATGACCCGGCAGCAGATGGAGCTGACCCGCGCCAACGAGGAGGTGTCGACCGGCGTCCATGCCGACGTCGCCGCGACCATCGGCGCCGGCACCGGCCGCGACATCGCGCTGCGCAACCTGTTCGACCGCACCGACGAGTATGTGAAGACCACCGACCTGCTCGACGGCCGGATGAAGACGATGGACAGCGCGATGACCAGCATCCTCGCGTCGGGCACCGACCTGCTGGCCGCCGCCTCGACGGGGCTGGGACAGCAGTCGCCGACCGGGACGTCTCTGCAAATCCGCGCGCGCGGCGTGCTGGATCAGGTGGTCGGGCTGCTGAACGCCTCGTCCGGCAACAGCTATCTCTTCGCCGGCACAGCACTCGACCAGCCGCCGATGCGCAATGTCGACGGCGACAAGTCGGGCCTGCGCTCGCCGATGCAGATCGTCCGGGACGCCATCCAGTCGGCCACCGGCGGCACCGCCATGCCGGTCACGGCGGCGGAGACCGCGGCGGTCGTCGCCCGGCTCGACGATCTGTTCGCAGTGCGCGATCCGGCGACCCCGGCCCCCGCCCCGCTGACCGACAGCTTCGAGGGTGGCCTCTACACCGGCACCACGGCGATGCAGCCGGGCGGCACCGCATCGCCGCGCGTCAGCGGCCAGCCGGCGGAGTCCACCGGCATCGCCTATGGCGTGCAGGCAAACGACCCGATGATGCGGCAGATGCTGGAGGGCATCTACATGCTGGCGGCGGTCGATACCTCGCAGATGGATGTCGACGCCTATCCCGACTACATCAGGACTGCGGTCGACAAGCTGTCCGGCGGCCTCGGCAAGCTGCGGGAGGCGACGGCGCAGCTCGGCATCCAGCGCGCCCAGCTCGCGACGCTGGCCGAACAGCACAAGACGCAGAAATCGATCCTCAGCCTGCAGATCGACAATCTGGAAGGGGTCGATCCCTACGAGGCCAGCACGCGGATCAGCCAACTGGAGGCGCAGATCGACGCCACCTCCAGCGCCACCGCGCGCATCGCCAAGCTGCACCTGACCAACTATCTCTAGGCCGCATCGACATGATCCCCGGCATCCAGGTCCCCCTATCGTACCGGCTCCGGCCCGCCTTGCGCCGTGCCATGGTGCTGGCCGGCGGGCTGCTGCTGGCGTTCGGCATGCAGTCGGCCGTGCCCGTGGCGGCGCAGACACGGGTGAAGGATCTGGTCACCTTCGACGGGGTGCGCCGCAACCAGCTGGTCGGCTACGGCCTTGTCGTCGGGCTGAACGGCACCGGCGACCGGCTGATCAACACGCCCTTCACCGAACAGAGCCTGAAGGGGATGATGGAGCGGCTGGGCATCAACACCCGCGGCGAGACCCTGCGCACCCGCAACGCCGCGGCTGTCATGGTGACGGCCAGCCTGCCGCCCTTCCCGCGCCAAGGCACCACTGTGGATGTGACGGTCTCGGCACTCGGCGACGCCACCAGCCTGCTGGGCGGCACGCTGGTGGTGACGCCGCTGCTGGGGGCCGACGGCGAGGCCTATGCCGTGGCCCAGGGGCCGCTGTCGGTCAGCGGCTTCACCGCCGGCGGGGCGGCGGCGACGGTAACCAAGGGCGTGCCGACCACCGCCCGCATCGCCAACGGCGCCACGGTGGAGCGCGAGCTGAAATTCGCGCTGAACGATGTCGGCGCGGTGCGGATGGCCCTGCGCAACCCCGACTTCACCACGGCGATCCGCATCGCCGACGCGGTGAACGGCCGGCTCGGCACCGGCAACGCCCGGGTGGTCGACCTGACCACCGTCGACGTGCGGATCACCGGCTCTTATGTCGGCAACGTCTCCCGCCTGATCGGCGAGATCGAACAGCTGGCGGTCCGCCCCGATGCCGTCGCCCGCGTGGTGGTGGACGAGCGCAGCGGCACCATCGTCATCGGTGACGATGTCCGGGTCAGCCGGGTCGCCATCACCCAGGGCAACCTCACCGTCCGCGTGGTGGAGACGCCGCAGGTGTCGCAGCCGCAGCCCTTCAGCAACGGCTCCACCGTCGTCGTGCCGCGCACAGACGTGCAGGTTCAGGAAGGCAACGGCCGCCAGTTCGTGACCGTCGGCGGCAATGTCAGCCTGCAACAGCTGGTCAACGGGCTGAATGCGCTGGGGGTGGGCCCGCGCGACATGGTCGCCATCCTCCAGGCCATCAAGGCAGCCGGCGCCCTGCACGCCGACCTCGAAATCATCTGAACGCCGGAGACGACGATGGACATCGCCGCAACGACCCTCCGCAGCCCTGCGACGCCCACGCCGACAACCGCGACGCCGGCCATCCCCACCCCGGAAGCGGCCGACAAGGTTGCGAAGGAATTCGAGGCGATGCTGGTCGGCCAGCTGATGGAAAGCATGTTCGCGGGCATGCGCGAAAGCCCGCTGTTCGGCGGCGGCGGTCCGGCGGAAAAGCCGTGGCGCAGCATGATGTTGCAGGAATACGGCAAGGCCATCGCCGAATCCGGCACGCTCGGCATCGGCAGGATGACGCACGACGAGATCGCCCGCCTCTACGCGGCCCAAGCGGAGCAGCGCTCATGAGCGTCACCCTCAAGGACCTGATCCACGAATTCGCCCCCGACCGGCGGCCCGAACAGGCGGAGGCTGTGGGACCGGCCGCTCCCGATCCCGGCTATGACGGTGCCACCGCCCTGCTGGTGCGCGACTTCCTCGACGCGGTGGAGGCGCTGTCCGCCGTCCTGGAGGAGGAATCCGCCTGCATCGCCGCCGGCATGCTCGACCGGCTGGAGGCCTTCGCCCACCGCAAGGCGGCGATGGCCGAGCAGCTGGAAGGCGCCGTCCTGCGCGCCCGCGACGAGGGCATCCGCCTGCCCGACGATCTGCGCACAATGACGCTGGAGCGCATCGACCGGCTGGAGCGGGCGGTGTCGGTCAACGCCTCCGGCCTTGTCGCCCTGCGCAAGGCGGTGCTGACCATCAACCGCAACCTGCTGACCGCGCTGGAAAAGGCATCGAGCGACGGCACCTATGCCCGCGACGGGCAGGCCCGCCGGCCGGTGGAGCTGTCGGCCTCCGGCCTGAACGCCACGCTGTAGCGCCTGTTGGTATCTGATCGACTTTAGCGGCCCTTCACGCTGGACAGCTCGCCGGCCTGTTCCAGCTTGATGATGCTGGCGACCAGCGCGCGCTGGAAGCCGCGGGCATCGGATGGCAGCGACACACCGGCACCGGTCGGCCAGAATTCGACGAAGGCGAGGCTGCCCTCCTCCCCCGCACCCGGCCATTCGAAGGCGACGCCCAGCCCGATCTCCTTCGTCGTCCGCCGATGGTCGGTGACGAGGATTCTGCGCTTCCCAATGCATGCCGCCGGCGCCCTTGTCGGCCCGCTGCTGGCTCCAGTTCCGCAGATAGTCGCGGAAGGTCTCCGACTGGCGGTCGAGCCGCACATAGCTCGAGCGGTCGGTCACCGTCTGCGCCAGCTTCGTGGTGTAGCGCGCCTGGGCGAGCGCCCGCGTCACGTCGGCGCAAAGCTCCTCGATCTGGGCGAAGCTGCGCTTCACCGTGTCGGCAAGCGCCGCCGCCAGGGCCGGACCGGTCGGCGCCGCCGCGGCGTGGTCCTTGCGATACATGTCGAAGAGATCGTCCGAATCGCCCATCGCCATCACCACGCCACCGTCAAGGTCATCACCGCATGGGATGGACCGCATCCGTCAAATTCAGCAAAAACATGTTAATAGCCGGTGAAGCGGCGCCGGGAACAGCTGGTTTGGTGCCGAGAAAGCCCAAATATCCTCACGTCATCGCTTCTTCATCGAAACGGCATAAGATCATATCGGGTGATCAAGCACATGTAAGGCCCCGGATACTGTAAGGACACACCCCCCATGCGCAGGCTGTTCGCACCGGTTTTCTTCGTGGCCTTGGCGCTGCCCGCTGGTGCCGCTTCGGCGGCCGCGGTGGAGGTCGGCCCCCGCCCCTATTTCCTGATCGACCAGATCCGCAATCCGGAGCTGAAGGCGAAGCTGGAGGCCTGTGCCGACAAGCCGCTGGAGAAGAAGCTCTTCTCCATCGCCCACCGTGGCGCGCCGATGCAGTTCCCGGAGCACACCCTTCAGTCCTACCGCGCGGCGGCACGGATGGGTGTCGGCATCCAGGAATGCGACGTGGCCTTCACCGCCGACAAGCAACTCGTCTGCCGTCACGCCCAGAACGACCTGCACACCACCACGAACATCCTGGCAACCGACCTCGCCAGGAAATGCACCAAGCCTTTCACTCCGTCCGACGGGGACAAGCCGGCCTCGGCTGAATGCCGCACCAGCGACATCACCCTGGCCGAGTTCAAGAGCCTGACCGGCAAGATGGATGCCGCCAATACCAAGGCGACCAGTGTCGATGCCTATATGAAGGGTACGCCCGCCTGGCGCACCGACCTGTATGCCGCGGCCGGCGGCACGCTGATGACCCATGCCGAGTACATTCAACTGGTCAAGGCGCAGGGTCTGAAATTCACGCCCGAACTGAAGGCGCCTGCGGTCGACATGCCGTACCAGGGCTGGACCCAGGAGAATTACGCCCAGGCGATGATCGACGAATACAAGGCCGCCGGCATCCCGCCGGAGGATGTGTTCCCGCAGTCCTTCAACCTGTCCGACATTCTGTACTGGATCAAGGCCGAGCCGGCTTTCGCCAGGCAGGCCATCCTGCTGGATGAGCGGGACGAAACTGACAAGAATTTCAACCACATGGACCCGGCCACCTTCAAGCCCTCGATGCAGGAGCTGAAGGAGATGGGCGTCAACTACATCGCCCCCTCGCTGCCGCTGCTGGTGACCGTGGAGAATGGCAGGATCGCTCCGTCGGCCTACGCCAGGGAAGCCAAGGCCGCCGGGCTGAAGATCATCACCTGGTCGCTGGAGCGCTCGGGCCCGCTACAGAAGGGCGGCGGGTATTACTATAAGTCGATCAACGAGATCGTGAACAACGACGGCATGATCTATGAGCTGGTCGATGTGCTGGCCCAGCAGGTCGGCGTCGAGGGCATCTTCTCGGATTGGCCGGCGACCGTCACCTATTACGCGAACTGCATGAACCTGAAGTAAACAGCGAAACGCCCCGTCTCTTTCGAGGCGGGGCGTTCGTGATCCGGATGAAGATGCAAGCGTGCGTGCTTTTGATTTGAGCGTCTCATGTGCCTGAGCGACCTGGCGGCGACCTACTCTCCCACGTCTTAAGACGCAGTACCATTGGCGCGGAGGCTTTTCACGGCCGAGTTCGGGATGGGATCGGGTGTTTGACACCTCGCCATGACCACCAGGTCACCGAGGCACAAGACCGACGCTGTTACCGAAAGCGCTTAATGCTTGTTCAGTGCAAGTGAGGAGGATGTATCGAACGGCGATGCGCTGGTCAAGCACTGCTTTGGAGCAGGCTTGCTGCTGCGCATGGCGCGGTTAGTGGTGTCGAGATCAAGCCGATCGAGCGATTAGTAAGGCTTAGCTTCAGGCGTTGCCGCCCGTCCACATGCCTCCTATCGACGTGATGGTCTGTCACGGCTCTCAAGGGAGCTCTGGTTTAGAGGTGGGTTTCCCGCTTAGATGCTTTCAGCGGTTATCCCGTCCATACTTAGCTACCCGGCCATGCCACTGGCGTGACAACCGGTGCACCAGAGGTATGTCCATCCCGGTCCTCTCGTACTAGGGACAAATCCTCGCAAAACTCCGACACCCACGGCAGATAGGGACCGAACTGTCTCACGACGTTCTAAACCCAGCTCACGTACCACTTTAATCGGCGAACAGCCGAACCCTTGGGACCTGCTCCAGCCCCAGGATGTGATGAGCCGACATCGAGGTGCCAAACGACTCCGTCGATATGGACTCTTGGGAGTCATCAGCC
>NZ_JBSNCH010000004.1:0-30000 GCF_058780625.1 Azospirillum sp. UENF 111221 | reverse complement strand
AGCCAGCCCAGCGTCGTCGGATGACCATCGACCACCGTCACCAGCGCGCAATGGGGCGGCACCCCCTCCAGCAGCCGCTCGATATGGCCTCGGGCATGGCCGAGACCGCGCTCGCGCGCCCGCTGGGCCGCACTCCAGCCGGCATGCAGCCGGTCGGCGGAGGTCACCGCCAGCAGCCCGACGTCGCGCCGGTCCTCTCCCAGCATGCCGACGGCGCCGATGGCCTCTGGCGCCACTGCCCCGGTGTAGGCGATCACCACCTGGGCGTTCGGCCCCGGCTTGCGCAGCCAATAGGCGCCATCGACGATGTCATGGGCGAGGTCCTCGTCCATCGCCCGGGTCGGCTGCTCCAGCGCGCGGGACGACAGGCGCAGATAGACCGAACCACCGGTCTCGTCGCGCAGCCAGTTGCGTTCGCCGGGGGCGCCCTCCCCGTCCCGCTGCATGTAGTCGAAGGCCCAGCGCATCACCACCGCCAGTTCATCGGCGAAGGCCGGCTCGAAATAGGCCAGCCCATCCTGGGCCATGCCGATCAGCGGCGTGGCGATGGACTGGTGCGCCCCGCCCTCCGGCGCCAGCGTGATGCCGGACGGGGTCGCCACCAGCATGAAGCGGGCATCCTGGTAGCAGGCGTAGTTCAACTGGTCGGCGCCGCGCATGATGAAGGGGTCGTAGACGGTGCCGATCGGCAGCAGCCGCTCCCCGAACAGGCTGTGCGACAGGCCGAGCGCCGCCAGCAGGATGAACAGGTTGGATTCGGCGATGCCCAGCTCCAGATGCTGGCCCTTCGGCGAGAATTCCCAGCTGTAGGTGGAGGGGATGCGCTCCTTCTTGAACAGGTCGGCCAGCTCGCTCTTGGCGAACAGCCCGCGCCGGTTCACCCAGGCCCCGAGGTTGGTGGACACGGTGACGTCGGGAGCCGTGGTGACGATGCGCTCGGCCAGCGGCGAGCGCTCCCGTCCGATCTCGTTCAGGGTCAGGCCGAAGGCGGCCTGGGTCGACAGGCTCTTCTGCGTCGGCACCGCCAGCGCGGCCGGCACGGCGACCGCCGGTGCCTCGTAGCGGCGGCGGCCCTTCTGTGCGAAGGGAACGCGGCGCAGGAAATCCTCCAGGGCGGAGTCCGGCAGCGAGAAGTCCCTCGAAGCGGTCCCATTCACGACCCTCGCGGACCCTGTTGGCGGTGCGGAAGCCGTCCATCTGCTCGCGGGTCAGCAGGCCGGAATGGTTGTCCTTGTGACCGGCCAGCGGCAGACCGAAGCCCTTGACGGTGTAAGCGATGAAGCAGACCGGCCGGTCATGGGTGCGGGCCCGGGCGAAGGCCTCCAGCAGCGACGGCAGGTCATGGCCGCCGAGATTGCCCATCAGCCGGGCCAGCTCCTCGTCGTTGCGGCGCTCGATCAGGCGGGTGACGTCGCCCTGGTCGCCCAGATCGTCCATCAGGCGACGGCGCCATGCCGCTCCACCCTGATAGGTCAGGGCCGAATAGAGCTGGTTCGGACAGCTGTCGATCCAGTGGCGCAGCCGCTCGCCGCCGGGTTCCGTGAACGCCTCCTGCATCAGGGTTCCGTATTTCAGGATCACCACGTCCCAGCCGAAGGCGCGGAAGATGTTCTCCAGCCGCTCCCACAGCCCTTCGCGGATCACCGCATCCAGGCTCTGGCGGTTGTAGTCGACGATCCACCAGGTGTTGCGCACGCCGTGCTTCCAGCCCTCCTGCAGGGCTTCGAAGATGTTGCCTTCGTCCATCTCGGCGTCGCCGACCAGCGAGACCATGCGGCCTTCCGGCAGGCCGGGCGCCCAGCCCTTGGCCTTCAGATAATCCTGGACCAGCGAGGCGAAGAGGGTCTGCGCCACCCCCAGCCCGACCGAACCGGTGGAGAAATCGACATCGTCCACGTCCTTGGTACGGGACGGGTAGGACTGGGCGCCCTTGTAGCCGCGGAAATTCTCCAACTTCCCCCGCGTCTGGTTGCCCAGCAGATACTGGATGGCGTGGAAGATCGGGCTGGCGTGGGGCTTCACCGCCACCCGGTCCTCGGGCCGCAGGGCCGAGAAATAGAGCGCCGTCAGGATGGTCGCCATCGAGGCGCTGGAGGCCTGGTGGCCGCCGATCTTCATCCCGTCCAGGTTGGGGCGGACATGGTTGGCGTTGTGGATGGTCCAGGACGCAAGCCAGAGGACCTTGCGCTCCAGCTCCGCCAGGCAGGCGAGATCGGCGGGGGACGGCTGGTTCGCGGTCATGGTTCTGCTCCCAAACGCAGGTTTATGATTGGAGCAGCCTATCATTTGTGATCCGGCAGATGCTTGCGAAGTGGCGGCGGTCGCGGTTGCGCTTTAGCATCGGATGCCAGGATAAAACGGGAAACGGCATCTCATGCCAAAACAGCCCCTCGACCGCATCGACCGCAAGATTCTGTCCGCCCTTCAGCAAGACGGCCGGCTGCCCAACAACGAACTGGCGGAGCGGGTCGGCCTGTCGCCCTCCCCCTGCCTGCGCCGGGTCAAGGCGCTGGAGGATGCGGGCGTGATCGCCCGCTATGTCGCGCTGGTCGATCCGGCCTCCGTCGACCTGCCGGTCAACATCTTCGTCAGCGTCAGCCTGGAACGGCAGGTCGAGGCGCGGCTGGATGGGTTCGAGGCGGCGGTGATGGCACGGCCGGAGGTGCTGGAATGCTACCTGATGACCGGCGACGCCGATTACCTGCTGCGGGTGGTGGTGCCGGACCTCGCCAGCTATGAGCGGTTCCTGAAGGAGCACCTGACCCGCATCCCCGGCGTCGCCAACATCCGCTCCAGCTTCGCCTTGAAACAGGTGCGCTACCGCACCGCCCTGCCGCTGGAGCATCTGGGGGAATGAGGCCGCATCAGTCCGCTGCCGCAACCGGCTTGGCACGGCTGCCGACCAGCGGAACCAGCACCGCCGCGAGCAGGCACAGCGCGCCTGCGGTGGCGAAGGCCGGCAGATAAGTCTGCAACGCGGTGCGCGACAGGCCGGCGCCGAAGGCCGCCGTGGCGGCGCCCAGCTGGTGGCCGGCGAAAATCCAGCCGAAGACCAGATTGGCGCGTTCCCGGCCGAAGCGCTCCGCGGTGAGGCGCACGGTCGGCGGGACGGTGGCGATCCAGTCCAGCCCATAGAAGACGGCGAAGACCGACAGGCCGTAGAGGGTGAAGTCCGAATAGGGCAGATAGAGCAGCGACAGACCGCGCAGGCCGTAATACCAGACCAGGAGCCAGCGGTTGTCGTAGCGGTCGGACAGCCAGCCCGACCCGACGGTGCCGACGAAGTCGAAGATGCCCATCAGGGCCAGAAGGCCGGCGGCCTGCACCTCCGGCACGCTGAAATCGACGCAGAGCGGGATCAGGTGGGTCTGTATCAGGCCGTTGGTGCTGGCACCACAGATGAAGAAGGTCGCGAACAGAACCCAGAAGGCCCGCGTCCCCGCGGCGTCGCGCAACGCTCCCAGCGCGGCCGACAGGATGGCGCCGGCCGGGGCGGCAGGAGCCGCGGCCCCGACCTCGCCAAAGGCGGGCAGGCCGAGGTCGGCAGGGCGGTCCCGCATCAGCGCCAGCATCGCCAGGGCGGCCACGGCGATGAGACCGCACAGCAGGGCGATGGCGGTGCGCCAGCCATAGGCCTCCGTCAGCATCGACAGCAGCGGCATGAAGACCAGCTGCCCGGTGGCCGAGCTGGCTGTCAGCAGCCCGATCACCAGCCCGCGGCGGGCGACGAACCAGCGGGTGGCGATGGTGGCGCCCAGCACCATGGCGGTCAGGCCGGTGCCGAAGCCGACGACGAACCCCCACAGCAGGATCAGTTGCCACACCTCCCGCATCGCCAGCGAAGCCAGCAGCCCGCCGCCGACCAGCGTCAGCGAGGAGAGCACCATGCGGCGGACGCCGAAGCGGTTGATCATCGCGGCGGCGAAGGGCCCCATCAGCCCGAACAGCAGCAGGCGGATCGCCATGGCGGTGGAGATGTCGGCGGTGTCCCAGCCGAACTCCCGTTGGAGCGGCAGCAGCAGGACGCCGGGCGCGCCGACCGCCCCGGCCGACACCAGCATGGACAGGAAGGTGACGGCGACGACGACCCAGGCATAATGGATGTCGCGCCGCGCCAGGGCGGCGGCGAGGGGGGTGGACAGCATCGGCTGGGGTCTCCGGGGACTGGCTTGCTATGGGCCCTGTTGGTGGAGCCGGTTATTGAGCGGTCACGCCGCCGTCGATGTTGATCGACTGGCCGGTGACGAAGCCGGCGGCGTCGGAGCAGAGCCAGAGCACCGCCGCGGCGACCTCTTCCGGACGGCCGACACGGCCGACGGGATGGCGCGGCCCCATCACCGCCTCCACTTGCTCGGCACCGCCGAAGGACGCCTGGGTCATCGGCGTCTGGATGATCGCCGGGCAGACGGCGTTGACACGCACGCCGAAGGACGCGACCTCGATGGCCGCGGTGCGGGTCAGCCCCTCCACCGCCGCCTTGCTGGCGGAATAGGCGGCGTTGCCGGCCATGCCGATTTGCCCGAGCACCGACCCGGTGTTCACGACCGCGCCGCGGCCCTGACGGCGCATGATCGCCAGTTCATGCTTCAGGCAAAGCCAGACGCCCTTCACATTGACGGTCAGGACGCGGTCGAAGTCGGCCTCGTCCATATCGGTGACGGGAGCGACCTGATGGATGCCGGCATTGTTGAAGGCAGCGTCGAGGCGGCCGTGGTCGCGCTCGATCCGCTCGAAGAGGGCGGCGACCTCCGCCCCGTCGGCCACATCGGCGGCCACGAACTGGCCTATGCCGCCGGCCCGGCCGATCAGCTCCACCGTCTCCAGCCCCTCCGCCTCGCGCCGGCCGGTGACGATCACCGTCGCCCCCGCACCGGCAAAGGCCAGCGCCGTCGTCCGCCCGATCCCCGACGTGCCGCCGGTGACCAGGGCGACCCGCCCGCTCATGTCCGCACCGGTCGTGTTCATCGCAGCGCTCATGGCCCTCTCCTGTCTTTAGGTCCGGCTTGTGCGCGCCGGCCGGTGCCGGGCGCCATTGATGACGATCATAATCAATTTTGATTTTGATGATGTCCATAATGAAAACGACGGACGAGCCCGGTTTCCCGGAGCCCCAGCCATGCGCCGCCCGAATGGCGCAACGCCGCAATCGACACCACATCTGCGCGGAACGGACGGGAACCGCGGGAACAGGCGGCGACGGACCGTGAACGCCCACCCAGTCGGGAGGCTTATTCTGGTCTTGGTTGCGACGCCGCCCAACAGCGGCAACCGGAACTGCGCATGGCATCCACCACGCCGCAAATCACCGGTCCGCGGGTCCTTCGGCAGGGCATGTGATGGCCCCGACACAGGACCCTACCCTTCGATTCAGGTTCACAAGGATAAGCTTGACCCTTGCCGCGCAACGGATCATGAAGGCGCGACCATGCCCGTTCATGTAACCGCATGTATCCGGCGCAGTCGGGTCTTCCACTTTCTTTCGGTTGGGCGAATGTTGCTTTCGCAGCGCTTGGGCAGCCCAAGACTTGTCATCTCCCATCGGTACGGGTGCCGGCAAGCCGAGCAGCAAGCATTCGTTAACCATAAAGCGCCACAACTTGAGAGCGGCCGATTGCCGCGTTCAGCCGACCGCCGGGACCGTATGCCGATCGGGTCCGTTTGGCGCCACCGCGCTGATTCCTTTTGGAAGGCTGACACAGCGTGACTCTGCTGACTGCGCGGGCCAACGGCCCGACCGATGTTTCCCCGGCCGGTCAATCGACGATCTCCGCTCCGTGGACCGCAACTCCGACGGTCCCGACGCTGAGCGGCCGGGTCGACCCGTCCCTTCTGCGCGACGAACTGCTGTCCGACATTCCGCAGGCGACCGCTGCGGCGCATCCGGACCGTACGGCCATCGTCTATGAAGGCCGGCGCGTCACCTATGCCGAGTTGGATGCGCGCGCCAACCGGGTCGCCCGCGGCCTGCGGGCGCGCGGGATCGGCCCTGGCTGCTTCGTCGGGCTGTGGATGGCGCGGTCGCTCGACCTGCATGTGGCGCTGCTGGGCATCCTGAAGGCCGGTGCGGCCTATCTGCCCTTCGACGCCGATGCCCCGGCGGAGCGCGTGGCGGTCAGCCTGACCGACTGCGCCGCCCCGGCGATCCTGATCGATCTGGTGACCGGCACCAAGGCGGCGACGCTGGCGGCAAGCGGCGCCGATGTCCAGGTCCTGCGCATCGGCGATGTGCTGAGCGACAGCGAGGAGCCGTTCGACCTGCGGGCCGACGGGGTGACGCCGGACAGCCCGGCCTACGCCATCTACACCTCGGGCTCGACCGGCAAGCCCAAGGGCATCGTCATCAGCCACCGCAACATCTGCCATTACCTGCGCGCCGCCAACAGCGTCTACGGCATCACCGCCGACGATGTGGCGTTCCAGGGCGCGTCGGTGGCCTTCGACCTGTCGCTGGAAGAGAATCTTCGTCCCCTATCTGGCCGGCGCCACCCTGTGGGTCGCCAGCCGCCAAGTGCTGGACGAGGCCGACCGGCTGGCCGACGTGCTGACCGAGGCCGGCGTCACTGTGCTGGACACCGTCCCCACCCTGCTGGCGATGCTGCCGAAGGACATTCCCTCGTTGCGCGTCGTCATCCTGGGCGGTGAGGCCTGCCCGCCGGCCGTGGCGTCGCGCTGGTGCCGGCCGGGCCGGCGCCTGTTCAACAGCTACGGCCCGACCGAGGCGACCGTCGTCGCCACGGTGGCCGAGGTTCATCCCGACACCCCCGTCACCATCGGCCGCCCGATCCCCAACTACACCTGCTATGTGGTGGACGAGGCGTTGCAGCCGGTGGCCCCCGGCACCCAGGGCGAGCTGCTGATCGGCGGCCCCGGCGTCGCCCAGGGCTATCTCGGCCGGCCGGAGCTGACGGCGGAGAAGTTCATCGCCAACCCGTTCCGCTCCGGTACGCCAAGCCCACATCCGGATCCCCTGCTCTACCGCTCCGGCGACGCGGTCAGCGTCGATGCCGACGGCAACCTGCGTTTCCATGGCCGCATCGACGATCAGGTGAAGATCCGCGGCTTCCGGCTGGAGCTGGGCGAGATCGAGGCGAAGCTGACCGACTTGGCCGGCGTCGCCCAGGCCACGGTGGTCCTGCGTACCGACAACGGGCTGGACCGTCTGGTCGCCTTCCTGGTCGCGCAGCCCGGCGCCTCCCTCGACAAGACGGCGCTGCGCGACGCGCTGCGGGCGCAGCTGCCCGCCTACATGGTGCCCGCGCACTACGAGCAGGTGGCGGAACTGCCGCGCCTGACCTCCGGCAAGGCCGACCGCAAGACGCTCCAGGCGATGGCCCTGACCGAGGATGCCGGTGCGGGTGAGCAGGAGGAGCCGCGCAGCCCGACCGAGGCGACGCTGCTGGAGGCCGCCCGCCGTGTCTTCCCCGGCCAGTCGATCCCGCTGGAGGCCGACTTCTTCCTCGACCTGGGCGGCCATTCGCTGCTGGCGGCGCGCTTCGTTTCGGCGGTGCGCGAGACCGCCGGGCTGTCCGGCCTGACCCTCCAGGACGTCTATGGCGCCCGCACGCTGCGGGCGATGGCCGAACGGCTCGATGCCAAGGCTCCGGCGGGTCACGGCGCCAAGCCGGCCGACCTGTCCTTCGATCCGCCGCCGCTGGCCCGCCGGCTGCTGTGCGGCCTGGCCCAGGCCGCGGCGTTGCCGATCATCCTGGCGCTGATGACGGTGCAGTGGCTTGGCGTGTTCGTCAGCTACATGCTGCTGTCGGGCGAGGATGCCGGGATCCTCGGCGAAATCACCACGATGTTCGGCGTCTACGTCGTCATCAACATCGCCACCGTCGCCATCGCCGTCGCGGCGAAATGGCTGATCATCGGCCGGACCAAGCCGGGCCGCTACCCGCTGTGGGGCGTCTATTATTACCGCTGGTGGCTGGCCCAGCGCTTCATCGCGCTGGTCCACCTGAAATGGTTCCAGGGGTCGCCGGTGATGCGGCTGCTCCTGCGCGCGCTCGGCGCCAAGGTCGGCGCCGATGCGATGATCGGCGAGTTCGAATCCGGCGCCATCGATCTGGTCAGCATCGGCCGCGGCGCCTCGACCGGCGGCAAGGTGAAGATGGCCAATGCCGAGGTGATCGGCAACGAGCTGGTGATCGGCACCATCGAGATCGGCGACGACGCCTATATCGGCACTTCCTGCGTCATCGGCCATGATGCCGTCGTCGGCAAGAGCACCGAGCTGGCCGACCTGACCGCGCTCGCCGCCGGCACCCACACCGGCGATTACGAGCAGTGGGACGGTTCGCCCGCCCGCAAGGTCGGCACCGTCGACCGCGCCGCCCTTCCCGAGGAGCCGCGCGCCGGCATCGTCAAGCGCGCCGCCCAGACGCTGATCTATCTGGTCGCCCTGGTCGGCCTGCCGCCGGTGGCGCTGATCCCGATCTTCCCGGCCTTCTACCTGTTCGACAAGCTCGACGCCTGGATGGGCGGGGTGTTCAAGGTCAACTACCTCTACTATGTCCCCGCCATCGCATGGCCGACCGCCATGTTCCTGGTGGCCTTCACCGTGCTGCTGATCGCCGCCATGCGCTGGATCGTGCTGCCGAAGGTGGAGGCCGGCTCCTACTCGGTCCACAGCTGGTTCTACGTCCGCAAATGGGTCGTGGCGCTGGCGACCGAGGTGATGCTGGAAACCCTCAGCTCGCTGTACGCCACCGTCTACATGCGGGCCTGGTACCGCCTGATGGGTGCCAAGATCGGCCGCGACGCCGAGATCTCGACCAACCTCGCCGGCCGCTACGATCTGGTGGAGATCGGCGAGAAATGCTTCATCGCCGACGAGGTGGTGCTGGGCGACGAGGACATCCGCCGCGGCTGGATGCATCTGCAACCGGTGAAGACCGAGGCCCGCGTGTTCGTCGGCAACGACGCCGTGGTGCCGCCGGGCGCCTCCATCCCCACCGGCACGCTGATCGGCATCAAGTCCAAGCCGCCGGCGAACGCCGAGATGCAAGCCGGCGACACTTGGTTCGGCAGCCCGCCGATCAAGCTGCCGGTGCGCCAGAAGTTCGACAACGTGTCGGCCAACTGGACCTTCGAGCCGTCGCGCGCCCGCCGTCTGGGACGCGCCGTGTTCGAGGCGTTCAGCCTGTCGATGCCGTCGATGCTGTTCATCACCTTCGGCACCTTCGCGGTGGAGTTCTTCGCCCCCGCCATTCTCGACCAGCGCTGGGGCGCCTTCGCCTGGCAGTTCCTGGCGGTCAGCGTCGCCATCCCTGTGGCGATGGTGCTGGTGGTGGCGCTGGTGAAATGGCTGCTGATGGGCCGCTACGCCCCGACCATGAAGCCGATGTGGTCCTGGTGGGCCATGCGGACCGAGGCGGTTGCCGTGCTGTACTGGGGTCTGGCCGGCAAGGTCCTGCTCGACCATCTGCGCGGCACGCCGATGCTGCCCTGGGTGCTGCGCCTGTTCGGCACCAAGTTCGGCCAGGGCGTCTACATGGACACCACCGACATCACCGAGTTCGACTGCGTGTCGGTCGGCGACTATAGCGCGATCAACGCCCTGTCGGCCTTGCAGACCCACCTGTACGAGGACCGTGTGATGAAGGTCGGCCGGGTGTCGGTCGGGACCGGCGTCACCGTCGGGGCCGGCGCCACGGTGCTCTATGACACCCATGTCGGCGACTTCGCCCGCCTGGGCCCGCTGACGCTTGTGATGAAGGGCGAGGAAATCCCCGCCCACGGCGAGTGGGTGGGCGCCCCGGCCGAACCGGCACCGCAGGCCCATGCGGCGGTCGACAAGCGGGTGAGGGCGGCGGCGTAAACAGCCGGCGTCAGTGAGTGGAAGAAAAGGCTGGTATTACCATTGCGGTGTACCGGCCTTTTCTTTTGCCTGTCTTCGGCCCTTCAGTCATCTGACGACAAACCGTCGCGCGCTGTTACTCCTGCCGGTGGTTGTCTCCGCGCGGGAGCGGTGTATAAGGGGGGCCGAGCGCGGCCTGCCCCCTTCGCGCGCACGGCCGGGCCTTGTGCCCTGCGGAGGCGAACGGCGGCCGTTGGATCGTCATGAAGGAACGCCCCAATGCCCGACGACATCGCCTCAGCCCGCGGCCTGTTTCCGCTCGCCAAGGACGACACGACCTACCGCAAGCTGACCTCGGATCACGTCTCGGTCGTCGAGTTCGACGGCGAGCAGATCCTGAAGGTCGAGCCGGAAGGTCTGCGCCTGCTGGCCGAGGCTGCCTTCTCCGACATCAACCATCTGCTGCGGCCGGGCCATCTGGCCCAGCTCGCCAAGATCCTGGACGATGGGGAAGCGTCGGCCAACGACCGTTTCGTGGCGCTCGACCTGCTGAAGAACGCCAACATCGCCGCCGCCGGCACCCTGCCGATGTGCCAGGACACCGGCACCGCCATCATCATGGGCAAGAAGGGCCGCCGCGTCTGGACCAAGGGCGGTGACGAGACCGCCCTGTCGGAAGGGGCCCGCGACGCCTACCTGAAGCGCAACCTGCGCTACAGCCAGCTTGCGCCGATCTCCATGTATGAGGAGAAGAACACCCGCAACAACCTGCCGGCGCAGATCGACATCTATTCCGAGGGCGAGGACTATTACAAGTTCCTGTTCATGGCCAAGGGTGGCGGGTCGGCCAACAAGACCTTCCTGCATCAGGCCACCCCGTCGGTTCTGGCGCCCGACCGGCTGCTGAAGTTCCTGGAAGACAAGATCCGCTATCTCGGCACCTCGGCCTGCCCGCCCTACCACCTCGCCATCGTCATCGGCGGCCTGTCGGCGGAGCAGAACCTGAAGACGGTGAAGCTGGCCTCGGCCCGCTATCTCGACAATCTGCCGACCGAGGGCGGCGAGGACGCGCACGCCTTCCGCGATCTGGCGATGGAGGCCGAGGTCCACAAGCTGACCCAGAACATGGGCATCGGCGCCCAGTTCGGCGGCAAGTATTTCTGCCACGACGTCCGCGTCATCCGCCTGCCGCGCCACGGCGCCTCGATGCCGATCGGCATCGGCGTGTCCTGCTCGGCCGACCGTCAGGCGGTGGGCAAGATCACCAAGGACGGCATCTTCCTGGAGCAGTTGGAGACCGATCCGGCCCAGTATCTGCCGGAGATCGGTGACGAGCATCTGTCGGACGACGTCGTAAGGATCGACCTGAACCAGCCGATGGAACAGATCCGCGCCACGCTGAGCCAGTATCCGATCCGCACCCGCCTGTCGCTGACCGGCCCGCTGATCGTCGCCCGCGATCTGGCCCACGCCAAGCTGCGCGCCCGCCTGGACGCCGGCGAGCCGCTGCCGGACTATTTCAAGAACCATCCGATCTACTATGCCGGCCCGGCCAAGACGCCGGAAGGCTACGCCTCGGGCTCCTTCGGGCCGACGACAGCCGGCCGCATGGACAGCTTCGTCGACCAGTTCCAGGCGGCGGGCGGCTCCATGGTCATGCTGGCCAAGGGCAACCGCAGTGCGGAAGTGACGGCGGCCTGCAAGCAGCATGGCGGCTTCTATCTCGGCTCCATCGGCGGTGCCGCCGCCCGTCTGGCCCAGGACTGCATCAAGAAGGTGGAGTGCGTCGAGTATCCCGAACTCGGCATGGAAGCCATCTGGCGCATCGAGGTGGAGGACTTCCCGGCCTTCATCATCGTCGATGACAAGGGCAACGACTTCTTCAAGGAGTTGAAGCTCGCCTGACCCTGTCTGACAGGACGTGAAGGGGCGCGGCGCCTTGCAGGAGGCACCGCGCCCTTTTCCCTGCCCGCTTGCGGGATGGCACCTGGGGCGCCTATCTTCATCGCATCGGGATCGGGGCATCGGGATCGGGAAGGACTGTGCAATGGACGGTGTCTATGACCGGCGTGCGCCGAAGCGGGACATCACCTTGTCGCTGGACGAGGACATCCTGCAACGCGCCCAGTCCCTTCCCGGCGACCTGTCGGAACGAGTTGAAAAGATGCTGGCCGACGAGGTGGCGAAGGCGGATCGTGAGCGTCGCCTGGATGCCACGATCAAGGCGCTGAACGAGTTCGACGCCAGATACGGCTCCTTCGCCGATGAACATCTCGATCACCTGTGATGGCTCAATTCGATGTTCATCGGAACCGAACAGCAATGCGTTCGGGCATACCGTATCTGGTGATAGTCCAGTCACAGCGTTTCGACGCATCGGCACGCAGGGTGGTCGCGCCGCTGCTGCTGGCTGACAAGCTCCAGTGCACGGAACCCTCCTTGACCCCGAAGTTCGAGATCGAGGGCCATGGCGTCGTTTTGAACCCGCTTCAGCTCGCCTCCGTTCCGATGGACCAACTCGGCGAGAGGGTCTGCTGCCTCGCCGACGACAGCGACCGCATCATCGCCGCCATCGACCTTTTGATTTCCCGTGCCTGGGGATGAGTAGCCCGTGACACCCACCCAAATCCAAGACCGCATCCTGTACCGCGACGGGCTGATGCTGATCCTCGACAAGCCCGCCGGGTTGCCGGTCCATGCCGGTCCTGCCGGCGGACCGAACCTGGAGCGGCATTTCGACGCGCTGCGCTTCGGCTTTCCCAAGCCCCCGTCGCTGGCCCACCGGCTGGACCGCGACACGTCGGGCTGCCTGATCCTCGGCCGCCATGCCAAGGCGTTGCGCAAGATCGGCATCCTGTTCCAGAACGGCAAGGTCGATAAGACCTATTGGGCGGTGGTCGCCGGCACGCCGCCCCAGGAGTCCGGGCGGATCGAACTGCCGCTCGCCAAGGTGTCCAACAAGACCGGCGGCTGGCGCATCGTCGGTTCGCCCGACGGACAGGCGGCGGTCACCGATTATGTCGTGCGCGGGCAGGCCGATGGGCTCACTTGGCTGGAACTGACGCCGCACACCGGCCGGACCCACCAGATCCGCGTCCATTGCGCCTCCATCGGCTGTCCGCTGGTCGGCGACCCGCAATATGGCGGGCCGGACGGCAAGCCGCTGCATCTGCACTCCCGCGCCATCTCGCTGCCGCTCTACCCCAAGCGCGATCCGGTCGGCGCCGTGGCCCCGGTTCCGCCCCACATGCGGGCGGCGCTGGAAGCCTGCGGCTTTACCGAAGCGTCATAGCGTCGCCGCCACGCTCTGGCCTTGCTGCGATGCGGCAGGCTGCCCCATGATCGGTACCGCATTGGGGCGATCACGGCCCGGGGGACGAGCGCATGATACCGATCGGCACGACGACAGCCCGTTGGATGACCCTGCGCTACGCCCTGGCGCTGACCTTGATCGCGCTGGGCACGCTGGCCGGCTTCGTCATGACGGAGCGGGTGATCGGCCAGCATGAACGCATGCTGGAGGTCGTCAATGTCTCCGGCCGCCAGCGCATGCTGTCGCAGCGGACGGCCCTGCTGGTGGAACAGCTGAGGAGCGCCACCGATCCGGCGGTGCGCGCCGACCTTGCCAAGCGGCTGGACGAGGCCACGGGCATGTTCGAGGCGACCCACCGGCGCCTGAGCGGCCAGTCCGGGTCGGAGGAAGGCCCGCCGCTGGGTCCGCCGCCGCGCGACCTGTTCTTCAGCGGCCCCGACCCGCTCGACCCGGTGGTGACCGGGCATATCGCCGCCTTGCGCCGCGTTATCGCCGCCGCGTCCACCGGCCAGCCGCCGGACCCCGCCGAAGCCAACCGCATTACCGCTCAAGCGCTCGGCCCGCTGCTGGACCGGCTTGAAGAGATGGTCGCCCTTTACCAGGAGGAGGGCGAGGCGGGCTTCCAGACCCTGCACCGGCTGGGCTTGGCGGCGCTGCTGATCACCCTGCTGATCCTGGCGGTGGAGGCGCTGGCGATCTTCCGGCCGATGACGCGGCAGGTGCGCCGGCAGTTCACCGAAATCTTGCGCATGGCGGAAACCATCGAGCGGGCCAACGCCACGCTGGAACAGCAGGTGCGCGAGCGGACGGCCGAACTGCACACCGCCAAGACCGCGGCGGAGCAGGCGCACCGGGCGAAGTCCCGTTTCCTCGCCCATGCCAGCCACGACCTGCAGCAACCGCTGCAGGCCATCGGCATGTTCACCGGCATGCTGGAACGCCAGCCGCAGAGCGGCAAGGCGGCGGCCCTGCTGACCGACCTGAAGGCGGCGCAACGGTCGATGCGCGACCTGCTGAACGCGATCCTCGACATCTCCAAGCTGGAATTGGGGGTGGTGTCGCCGAAGCCGGCCGACCTGCCGCTCTCCCCCCTGCTCGACCAGCTCGAGGCCGAGTTCGCCGGACAGGCGGAGGCGAAGGGGCTGCGGCTCCGCGCCATCCCGACCGATGCGGTCGTGCGCAGCGATCCGGCCCTACTGGAGCGGATCGTCCGCAACCTGATCGCCAACGCCATCCGCTACACCGAGAGCGGCGGCGTGCTGGTCGGCTGCCGCACCCGTGGCGACACGCTGTGGATCGAGGTCTACGACACCGGCCGCGGCATCGCCGAGCCCGACCGCCAGCGCATCTTCGAGGAATTCGTCCAGCTCGACCGTCCCGACCGCGACCGCAGCGAGGGCATCGGCCTCGGCCTCGCCATCGTCGAACGTCTGGCCCGGCTGCTGGGGCATCCAGTGACGGTGCGGTCGGTGGAAGGGCGTGGAACCGTGTTCGCCGTGGGCGTGCCGCTGGCGGGGTGATATTGTCGCTCCATGAAGGACGATCTTGTGTAATTTCGCCTGATTGTTCGATTTGCTGTCCGGTGCCAAATTCCCCTCCAGACAAGGGCACACACCCCGAAGGCAAAGGAGGGTTTCATCATGATCACCATTCGCCATCGCGACGAGCGTGGGGTCGCCAACATGGGTTGGCTGAACAGCAACCACAGCTTCTCGTTCGGCCACTACCTGGATCCCGGCCATATGGGCTTCCGCGCCCTGCGGGTCATCAACGAGGATCGGGTGATCCCCGGCGCCGGCTTCCCCACCCATGGGCACGCCAACATGGAGATCGTCTCCTATGTGCTGAACGGCGCGCTGGAGCACAAGGACTCCATCGGCACCGGGTCGGTGATCCGTCCGGGCGAGGTCCAGGTGATGAGCGCCGGCCGCGGCATCCGCCACAGCGAATACAATGCGTCGGACACCGAACCGGTGCATTTCCTCCAGATCTGGATCCTGCCGGAGGCCAACAACCTGGCGCCCGGCTACCAGCAGGCGGACTTCCCGGCCGAGCAGAAGCGCGGCACGCTGAAGCTGGTCGGGTCGCGGGACGGCCGTGACGGCAGCACCGTCATCCATCAGGATGTCGACCTGTATGCCGCCCTGCTGGACGGCGAGGAAAGCGCCACGCTGCCGCTGCGCCCCGGCCGCCATGCCTGGGTCCAGGTCGCCCGCGGCTGGGTCCATCTGAACGGCACCCTGCTGAAGGCCGGCGACGGCGCAGCCCTGTCCAACGAGGAGGCGGTGACGCTGGACCGGGCTTATGAGGCCGAAGTGCTGGTCTTCGACCTCGCATGAGGTGTCGGGCTTGACATAAAAGCTTGATTTGAACCGGGAGCGGGGCGGACGGCACAGTGCCGCCGTCCCGTTCCCGCCGACACCCTGCCGGCGGGCCGAACCCTGGGGTTGGCGATGACCGAGCAGAAAACCTACAACGCCCTGTTTCTCTGCACCCACAATTCGGCGCGCAGCATCATGGCGGAATGCCTGATGCGGCGGTGGGGCGCCGGCCGCTTCAACGCATGGTCGGCCGGCAGCCACCCTTCGGGCCAGATCAACCCGCACACGCTGGCGACGCTGAAGGCCTTCAATCTGCCGACCGAGGGTCTGCGGTCGAAAAGCTGGGACGAGTTCTCCCGGCCGGACGCGCCGGCGCTGGATTTCGTCTTCACCGTCTGCGATCAGGCGGCGGGCGAAATGTGCCCGGTGTGGAATGGCACGCCGCTGACCGCCCATTGGGGGGTCGAGGATCCGTCGGCCGCCAGCGGGACGGAGGACCGCATCCGCATGGCCTTCCGCCGCACCTATGTGGAGCTGGAAAGCCGCATCAAGATCTTCGCCAGCCTGCGGGTGGAGCAGCTGGACCGGCTGACCCTGCAAAGCTCGCTGCATGCCATCGGCACCGTTCATGGCTCCGAAGCGGACGCAATGGCCGACGCCTGAGCGCTCTTTTACTCGCCCTCAATCGGCGGGCGCGGCCATCCGGCCGCTTGCCTTCGCAGGCATGGACCTGCGGGGCCGCAGTCGCGGCCCATACCGTCGGGCGTACGCCCGACGGTATCACAGCACTTGCTTGGGCAGGGACAGCAGCTCCTTCCTGATGCGGTTGAGGCTGGGACGGTTGTCCGGGCCGAAGGCGATGGGGCGGCACAAATGCATGGCGGTCAGCCCGACCCGCGCGGTCAGCAGGCCGTTGATCACCCCCTGCCCCATCCGCGTTGAAATGGCGGCGGCGAGCGACCCGCCCAGCGCCTCCACCGCGACATGGTGGGCGCTTTCCGCCACCCCGGCGACGGCGATGTTGGCGAGCATCCGGCGCAACAGCCGCAGCGAGCCGACATAGCCGGGCCGGGCGCCATAGAGGGCGGCGATCTCCCGCACCAGCTTCAGGTTGCGCCAGAGGACCACCGCGAAATCCAGCAGAGCCGCCGGGCTCAGCGCGGTGGCGACGGCGGTGTCGCGCGAGGCGCGCAGCACCCGCTGATAGGCGGCGCGGTCGAGCGGGCTCAGCACCTCGCGGTCGAGCAGCCGGACCACCTCATGCTCGTCATGGGCGTCGGTGACATGGTCGCGCACGCGGGCCAGCGCCGGGGCCAGCTCCCGCCGGTCGGCATAGAGCGCCACCAGCGATCCGGCGAACCGGTCGGCCCGGCCGCCGGGGGCGTCCAGCTCCAGCCGGCCGGCCTCCGCCCGCAGTTCCTCGATGCGGCGCAGGCGGCGGAGCGACAGCAGCTCGGTCACCAGCATCGCCAGGGCCGCGATGCCGGCGGTGGCGGCCAGCAGGCCGACCAGCACGCCCAGCGCGAGGCTGGTGGCGAAGGCGCGGGCCAACAGGTCGGCTGTGTCGAAGCCCAGCGCCACCAGAACCAGCGCCGCCAGCGCCCCGAACAGCCAGCGCCCCAGCCGGCGCGTGGTCCGCACCGGGGTGGCCGGGGCCGGCAGCAGGTCGGCGGGATCGCCGGAGCCGGTCAAGAGGGCGGTCTCCTCCTCGGCCGGCACGGGTGCCGCGCGGTCGAGTTCCAGCTCCATCGGCGGAACCCACCCCTTTGAGGCATTGCGGGTCTCGCGCTCCGTCACGTCAGATAGTCCCCGAGAAGGAATTGCAGGGCCTGGTCGACGCGGATGTGCGGCAGGCCGCGCGGATCGCGGCCGAGGTCGTCGGGCGGGCGGAAGGCCAGGAAATTGTAGGGGCGGTCGCGACCGGGCGGGAAGGCCTCGGCATCCTCCGGAATTTCGCCGGGGAACAGCACGGTCGGACGGTCGCGCCCGACCGGCACGCCGCGCACGCAGCGCAGCTGCCGCCCTTCATGCTCCGTCACCACGCTTTCGGTGCATTTCAGCGCGGCGATGGCCATGGTCTCGACCTGGGCGCCCTCGAAGCGGATGGCGTTGCGGGCGTCGCCGACCAGCCGGTCGAGCAAGGCCCGCAGCTGGGCATGCTGGTGGGCGGCGATGTGGTCGGCCTTGGTCGCGGCGAACAGCACGCGGTCGATCTTGCTGCCGAACAGCCAGTCGAGCCAGCCCGACGAACCATGGCGGAACGGCTCCAGGCTCAACTCCAGCGCCTGCTTCATGTCGGCCATCCCGGCGGGGCCGGCATTCAGCGCGCCCAGCACGTCGATCAGCACGATCTGGCGGTCGAGCCGGGCGAAATGCTCGGCGAAGAAGCGGCGGACGACGTTGGTCTTGTAGGCCTCGTACCGGTCCTCCATCAGCGCCCACAGGCTGCCGCGGCCCCTCGATCCGTTGGGCTGATTGCCATGCAGGGGACAGAAGGTCAGCAGCGGCGCGTCCTTCATGTCGCCGGGTTCGACGAAGCGGCCGGGCTGGATCAGGCTGAGCAGCGTGTCGGCGCGGCGGCAGGCATGGAGATAGTCGGTGTAGAGCGCCGCCCCGCGCCGCGCCGCCTCCTCCTCCGCCGGGGCGGCCGGGTCGATGGTGGCGAGCCAGCCGCGCCACGAGGCGGACAGCTCGTCGCGCGGCGGACGGGCGGCGAGTTCGAGGGTCTGGGCGCTCCATTCCGCGAAGCTCTGGCGCAGCAGCGGTAGGTCGAGCAGCCATTCGCCGGGATAATCGACGAGGTCGACATTGAGCGTCGCCATCGGCTGCACGGTGCGCTTCAGCGCCGAATCCGGACGGTAGCGCAGCGAGACGCGCATCTGGCCGATGCCGCGCGTCGGCTCCGGCCAATGGGGGTCAGGGCCGGTCAAGGCGGCGAGATGGCCTTCGAAATCGAAGCGCGGCACGTCGGGATCGGGCTGCGGCCGCAGCCGCGCCGCCTGGAACCGGCCGGACGAGACGACATCCATGAAGGGCAGCCGCCCGCTCTTCAGCAGGTTGTCGACGATGGCGGTGACGAAGACGGTCTTGCCCGCCCGCCGCAGCCCGGTGACGCCGACGCGCACCGTCGATTCCAGGAGAAGCCGGCTGCCGGCGTCGTAGAGGCTGTTCAGGTCGGGAATACGCACGGGCGGTCGTTCACGTCTGGCCGATGACCGGCCCTATATGGGGTCGGCCAAGCGCGATGCGAGGGGCCGGGATGCGAGGCGGAGCCGGATGCGACGTTTGGAACGGCGTGAAACAGTTTTCGGGGGCGTGTTCACTGTTCCATCCGGACGGCATCGGCGGGAACCTCCGCAAAGGGGCACCGGCGAGAACGCTACCATGGATGCGGGGAGGCAGGTAACGGCGGGATGAAAAACGCCGGGATGGTCGGTAACGCCGCTCATGCCGGCACAAGGTCGGTGCAGGGAAAATCATCGCCCTTGAACAGCAGGACTTCGCCCGTGTCCGCAGCCAGGGCATAGGCGAAGCAGTCACCGTAATTGAGGCCGGCCGGGTGTCCGGTCCCCTTGCCGTAACGACGGAATGCGTCGAGAGCAAGCCGGGCTTGGCGCTCGCTGACCGGCTCGATGCGGATCGCGAACTCCCGCAGCAGTTCCTCAAGGGCCTCGCGGTGGGAACCGGTCGGATCGCGGTTGGCGATCAGCCCGGCCTCGACGAAATTCGCGGCCGACAGGCGGCACACCGTGGCGCTGGCGAGCTTGGCGAGGAAGACGGCCGCTTCCGGCTCGGCCTTCAGGATGGCAACCAGGGCCGAGGTATCGACGACCATGGCTCAGCGAGGCAGGCCGTGTTCGTCGTAGAGAACGGCGTCAGGGTCTTTGTCCAGCGGCGGCAGCGCCTTCACCCGCGCCAGCATGCGGTCGACCTTGGCCTGCTGGTCCGGCGTGAGACCGGACGGCGCCGGCCGCTCAGCGCGCGCCAGCGCATCGCGAACGGCGGTGCGGACAACCTCGTCGATGCTCTGCCCCCGAATGGCGGCAAGCCGGCGGGCAAGGACTTCCGTTTCAGCGCTCACCGGAATGGGCATCGGTGTCTCCAGCTATAGATCAGCATGGCTGCTCGTTGCGAACCATTGTGGTCCCGGCCGAACCGCGCGGCAAGGCCGCGGTCACCCCCCGATATAGTGCGGCATCAGCTTCGCCTGGTCGCCGATCCAGACCTCGCAGCGGCTGTCCTGGTTGCGGAAGAAATAGGTCTTGCCGGGCTGACGGCGGTTCTGCGGATCGACAAGATTGGCGCCGCCGGAAAAGGCCACCCCATAGCGGTAGTCCGGCGTCGCCGCCCAATAGAGCCCGTCGATCTGTTGCAGGAAGGCGCCGCGCTGGCACAGGTGCGACAGGGTGCGGTCGCGCGTGGCGAGGCCGTTCAGGCCGTTGGGCAGCTTGTAGACGATGCGGCTCTCGGTCCGGCGCAGGCGCGGCTCGTGGCCGGGCGGCGGCGGTTCATAGGCGCGGAAGGTCGGACCCAGATGGCCCGGTTGGGTGCGGTCGGTGCGCAGCACCTCCTCGGCCCCGGCGGCGGCCGGCAGCAGCAGGGCGGTCAGCAGCAGGGCGGCGAGGCGGCGGGTCATCGCACCGACGGGTTGTTAGCGACGAAGGCGAAATAGGGCAGCCGCCGCACCGCGTCCGCCACCATCAGATAGGCCACCGCGAAGGCCAGCAGCGAGCTGAGGAAATAGCCGTAGCCGTACCAGGGAAAGCCCATCCGGCTGAACAGCAGGGTGAAGCCGGCATTCGCGGCCAGATAGACCAGCTGCACCGTCAGGTTTCGCCCGCGCAGGTCGAAATAGGCGAGGATCACCGTGCAGAACAGGAACAGCACCTGGAAGAAGGCGCCCAGCACGCCGAAGCGGAACATGCCGATCTGCTGGTATTGCAGGCCGAGGGCACCGATGATGCTTGGGGCCAGGAAGATGCAGACGGCGCAGACCGCCCCTTGCAGGATGATCAGGTTGCGGCTGCTGTCGAGCAGGGCGGCGATGATGGCGCGGTGGTTGCGGGCGATCTGGTCGTAGGTCGCGTGCTTCTGGATGTCGCGGTAGAAGCCCTGGTAATGCTCGAAGAAGCGGGTCTCGATGTTCACCGTGAACAGGGTCAGCGCCGGCAGCGTCGTCAGATAGGCGATGAACATGGCGCCGTCATAGGCGCTGTAGATCGCCATGGCGCCGGAGACCAGCTCGCGTTCCGGCGCGAACCACATGATCCACTTGTCGGTCCAGACGGCGGCGTTGGCGCACAGCCCGATCAGCGCCAGATCGGCGTATTTGCGGAAATAGCCGAGGAAGTCGAACATCCGGCCGACCGGATGGGGGTATTCGGCCAGCACCCGCGCGATCAGCCCGAACTGGATCACCGCCAGCCCGGCGGAGAATCCCCAGACCATCCCGGCGGCGCCGAAGCGGCCGCCCAGCAGGACCGCACCGGCCAGCCCCGCCGCCATGCCGACGCCGAAGGCGACGGTGACCGCCAGATAATCCTTCAGCGCCGACAGGAAGATCGACACCACCCAGATGCCGCAGACCAGGAAGAAGTTCGCCAGCCCGCCCAGCATCAGCGGCAGCGGCAACCCGCTGAACAGCGGATAGAAGGGTCCGGCGGTCAGCCCGGCGATGGCATAGGCCAGCCCCAGCGTCGCCAGCAGCATGCCGGGTGCGGCCTCGACCTCCTTGGCATAGATGGCGTCGGCGAGATAGCGGGTGGCGACCAGCACCAGCGGCCCGGTGAAGACGACCGAGAAGCAGAAATTGTAGATCACCACGACGCGGAACAGCGTCAGCTCCTCCATCCCCACCAGATCGCGGCCGAACAGCGTGATGCCGGCCAGCGCCAGGATGGTGAACATCCAGGGGCCCGACGTGATGAAGGCGGAATGGGCATAGCCCTGCAACACGCCGAGCAGGTCGTCGCGCCGGGCCAGCCGGCGGAGGGCGAAGCCGATGCCGGCCATCTCAGGCGGCTCCCTTCAGGCCGATGCCGTCATGCTCCGGGGAAAGCCGGGTCGGCATGGCGATGTGCTCGTCGTAGATGGCACGGTAGACGCGGTCGATGGCGACCTTGTCGTAGGATTGGGCGACACGCCGGGCGATGGCCTGGGCACAGCGGTCGCGCCACGCGCGGTCGAGCAGCAGGGCGCGCAGTTCCCGCGCGGTGTCGAGCGGGCTGGCCAGCGGCGTCACCGCCCCGCCCGGCCCCAGCGGCGGCACCTCGTCCGGGCGGCCCATCAGCAGCTCGGAGCAGGAGCCGACATCGGTCGCCACCGTCGGCACGCCCGACGCCCCGGCCTCCAGGATCACCAGCGGCTGCGCCTCGCTGACGCTGGTCAGCGCGATGGCGTCGATCCTGCCCAGCCAGTCGGTCAGTTTGACCCGGCCGGCGAAGATCACCGTCTGCTCCAGCCCAAGATGCTTCACGATGCTGCGGCATTCCTCGACATAGCCGGGATCCTCCTCCAGCGGCCCGAGGATCATCGCCTTCAGATCGGGGATGTCCTCGCGCAGGATGGCGGCCGCCCGGACATAGGTCTTCACGTCCTTGATCGGCACGACGCGGCCGATCAGGGCGATGGTCGGCGGGCGCGGCGTGGACTTGCGCTGCACCTGGGAATAGCCGGCATAGTCGATGCCGTTGGGCACGATCAGCAGCTTGGCCGGATCGGCGCCCTGGCGGCGCTGGAACTCCTGATTGCCGCCGTACAAGGTGATGATGCGGTCGCAGGCGTCGTAGCAGGCCTTGGAATAGCTGGCGAAGGTGTCGAGCCACAGGTCGCGCAGGTCGCGCTTCTTCTTGTCGAGCGCCAGCGAGGTGTCGGCCCCCTCGAACAGCCATTCGGCCATCAGGATCTCGATGCGCCGTTCGTTGGTGTAGATGCCGTGTTCGGTCAGCAGCGCCGGCCGCCCGGTTTCCAGCCGCGCCCGCGCGGCGAACAGCCCGGCATAGCCGGTGGAGACGGCATGATAGACCCCAGCCTGCGGCATCGGCACCAGCAGCGTGGCGAACAGCCCGCTCATCAGCGCCCGGCTGCCCCAGAAATATTCGAGGAAGGAGGCGTCCGGCAGGGCGGCCCTGCACATGCGCACCACCATCTGGAAGGCGTCCTCGGAGTTCAGCAGCGCCCGCTTGCCGATCCGGCCGCGCCGGGGGGCCAGCAGCCGCAGCACCTCCGCCACCTCGGCCAGCCCGCCCCCCTGCTGCAGGCGGGCCAGCGGCTTCTCCAGCTCCTTCAGCAGCCGGCCGGTGCCGGGCTGCCAGCGCCAGCCGGCCGGCGGGTCCTGGAGATAGACATGGGTCAGGCCGGTGACGTTGGGCGGCAGCTCATAGGCGAGCTTGCGGGCAGCGCGGTCGGCGACCAGGGCCACGATGTGGAAGGTCAGGTCGGAATGGGACCGGATCAGGTCATGGGTCCAGGTCGACACGCCGCCGGCGACATAGGGATAGGATCCCTCCATCAGCAGGCAGACGTCGGCCCTGGGGGCATGGGGAGCTTCGGGGGGCGCTTCGGGCAGGGGGCGGCTCATGCGGCAAGCTCCCGCCCGGCGATGCCGGTGGCTGCCGGGACGTCGTCGCGCCAGAGGGCGAAGACGTCGCGCAGCGTGTCGGGCAGTTCCGCCCCGTCGCCCAGCAAATCGGACCGCCGGGCCGGCAGCACCCGCAGGTCGGCGAAGCGGCCGAGCCGGAACAGGCTCTCGGCATACCAGAACAGGATGCGGCGGTCGGGCGTGCGGTCGATCATCGGTTCCAGCCTTTCCGCCGCCTCCGCCGCCAGTCCGCAGCGCAGGAGCAGCCGGCCCAGGTCGTGGCGGATGCCGTCGTCGTCAGGAGCGAGGTCCAGGCTGCGCCGGTAGCCCTCCAGCGCCTTGTCGCGGATCTCCGCCTCGCGGTTGGAATCGAGCAGGCCGCAGAAGGCGTAATCGTCGAGATGGCGGGCGAGCCCCGCGAGGCTGGCGGCATCGTCGGGGCGGCTGCGGGCGGCGTGGTCGAGCGCCAGCCAGCGCTCGTTGAACTCATGCTCCACCCGCGCGGTGGCGGTGGCGGCCTGGACGCGGACGGACGGGTCGGCGTCGGCCAGCCCGGCCTTCAGGGCGGGGGTGAAGGCCGGGCGGAAATGGCGGGCGACCAGGGCGATCACCGCCTGCTTCTGCTGCGGCGAGCCGACCGACATCACGTCGGTGAAGGAGTCGCCGGCCATCAGATGGGCGTTCTCGCGGCCGGTCACGATCAGCTCGTACAGCTCCTGCGCCGGGCCGGTCTCGCTGTCGGGGAAGAGCGAAAGGTACCAGTCCTGGAAGCCGGTGGCATAGCGGCTGAACAGCGCCAGCAGCGCCGCGGTCATCAGCGTGCAGGCGGCGCCCAGCGGCCCCAGCGGCACGATGGTGACCAGCAGCAGCCCGGCCAGCCGCAGGTCGCGCCCGCGCAGCGCCCGGCCGCGCACCCACAGACCGACGAGGGCGCAGAGCAGCAGATGCAGCGCCGCGGCCAGCGGAACGGCGAGAGGAATTGCGGTCAGGCCGGGCGCAAGCGCCGCGGCATCGAGCAGACCGGCGGCGAGCGCCACCGCCGCCAGTTCCGCCGCGTCGGCGGCCGGACGCTCGCCCGCCAGCAGGGGGGCAGAGTTGGACAGGTCGGAAGCCGATTGGGTGGAGTCAGGTCCGCTCATTGCGCGACCTCCCCGACCTTTTGCCCGGCGGTATTCTGCCCGGCCGCAGGGGCCGGCGGGTCGATGCGGCGGGTGACGAAGCCGATGGGGATGGTGGAAAGGCCGGCGGGCAGCGCCTGGCGCACCGCGCGCTCCAGCTTCGCCTCCACCTGCTTGGCGCCCTCCAGCGGCGTGCCGGCCAGCACCACGCCGAAGGACGTGCCCTGATGGCCGAAATCGCAGGCGAGGTCGGTGTCGCGCAGGCTGCCGCGCACCGCCTCGCCGATGGCGGCGGCGAGGTCGGCGCGCTGGGCCACCGACAGGCGCGACAGGCCGGTCGGGCGGATGGTGATGGCGGTGGTCTCGAAGCCCATGCGGCGGCCGAGCAGGGCGAGGAACTCCGCCTGCCGGCCGATGTAGCTGGAGGAGTAAAGCGCCTCGTCGGTGAAGACCCGCTGTTCGCTGGCGGTGCGGTACTGGCGCGCCTTCGCCATCGCGGTGCCGATCCATTCGCACAGGATGCGGAAATTCTCGACCGTGTTGACGCTGAGGTCGGTGAAGCCCAGGCTTTCGATCTTCACCATGCCCAGCACCTCGCCGGTGTCGGCACTGATCAGCGGGCCGGCCATCACGCCTTCGCCGGCGAGCACGCGCTCGTCGTCGGCGCGGTTGACGCAAAGCTGGCGCTGGCGGGCGATCACGGTCTGGAACAGCGGCGTGCCGCTGTCGAACCAGCGGGCATAGCTGTCGGTCTCGTCGTCCCAGCCCTCGTTCGTCACCGATTCCAGAACGTCGTTGTTCAGCAGGAACAGCGAGAATTTCTCCGGCTTCATGACGGTGCGGACGAGGTCGGCGATGCCCAGCATCACCTCGCCCTCGTCGAGATGGTCGATGGACTTGGCGGCCTGATAGAGGGTGAAGACGGTGCGCAGCTGGCCGGCGACGCGGGTCTCCAGGCTTTCCTTGACCGATTTCAGCGCGCGGTAGGAGCGGGCGATGGCCTCGGCCTCCTGCCGGGCGGCGGCAAGGCCGGCGCGGAGATCCTCGCGCTCGCGCAGCTGGCGCATCCGCAGCTCGCCGAACAGCACGGCGGCGACCAGCCAGAGGATCGGCTCGCGGGTCAAGGCGAAGAGATGGTCGTAGAGGTCCTGGCCGATCCCGGCATCGGGCATGTTGCCGAGCCGCAGCGCCGCCGACGCAACCAGCGCCGCCAGCACCCCCTCGTTGGTACCGTACTGGATCGCCAGCAGCAGGACCGGGATCCAGAAGGGATGCGGCTGCACCCCCTCGAAGCGCAGCCCGGCGCCGAGCCAGACGTCCAGCCCCAGCGCCACGCCGAAGAACAGCAGCAGCTCCAGCAGGGCGACCGGCCGCAGGCCGAGCCGGCGGCGGGGCGAAGCGCTGTCGGCGATGGATGGGCTCGGCAGGCTGCTCATGCGGGTCGGGGCCTCAGCGGGTGGCGGCGACGACAGGCCGCAGGCTGTGGATCATGCGGGTCGCCACGCGCTGGGCGACGTTGTTGACGCTGTCGCGGCTGAAATAGCCGCGTCCGGCCTCCGACTGGCTGGAGGTCCAGAGGACGGCGCCGTCCGACACCCGCACCAGCCGGGCGTTCAGGCCGACGACCGGCTCCTCGCGCAGGCCATGCTGATAGCCGTATTCCGACACGCTGCCGGCCAGCACCGCATCGACGCCCAGGGTCCGGCCGGCGGCCTGGGCATCCAGCGGGGCGGCGTCTGGCTGCCCGTCGGTGGAGGCGGTGGCGGTAGAAGCGGCGTCGGCAGCCGGCTTGCCGGCGGACAGGCGGCTGCGGACCCGGCCGACCTCCACCGTGCGGAGGCCCTCGACGCCATAGAGTTCGGTGGAGACGATGTCGGCGGCGATCTGGCCGGCATTGGGGTGGTTGGTCAGATTCTCGAAGGGCAGGACGGCGACGGTCGAGCCGGCCGGCAGCGCCCCGCCCGGCTGGGCGAAGTCACGGCTGTTGATCCGGCCGACGCCGCACCCCGCCAGCAGCAGTCCGGCCACCAGCAGCGCCGCGCCGGCCCGCATGTCCTTGCCCATCTTTCCGGTCCCCGTCAGCCGCATCGCCGCACCCATTCTCCGTCCACCTTTTTTAACCATAAAGAGTTGACACACCGTCAATAGCGCCAGACCAGGGTGACACCGGCGCTGTTCACCGCGCTGGCCGTGCCGCGCGCGGTGGAGCGGGCATGGCTGGCGCGGAATCCCAGTTCCAGATTGTCCGCCGGCTCCCATCCCAGCGAGATGGCGCCCTGCGGTCCGCTGCGGCCCCGCCGGTCGTAGGCGTAGCCGATCTGCGCCGCATAGCGGACATAGTCGGTCAGGTAATCCTCGACATTGAGCTGCAACGCATGGACCTCGCGGGTCGCCGCCGGCAGCGGGACATAGGGCTGGCCGTTCGCGTCCTGCCGCTCTTCCCGGTGCGCCACATATTCGGCATCCAGCACATAGGCGACGCTGGCCAGCGGGCCCACTGCGTTCAGCGTGTAGCGCAGCGATCCCTCCAGCGTGGCGCTGCGCGCCAGATCGGCCGCGCCGGACAGCCCATAGCGGTTGTAACCGCCTCCGAGCGACAGCGACCAGCGGTCGGACAGCCGGTTCTCGTGCTGGACGAACAGGCGGTCGCGCCGGCCGCCATCGACGATGCCCTCCAGGAAGGCGAAGCTCGGCTCGCTCCAGGCGAAACCGGCGCGGGTTTCGGACTCGTCGCCGCGCCACAGATGGCTGTAACCGGCACCGAGCGTCTGCGGGGCGGCGTAGAGCGCCAGGGTTGAGCGCTCCAGCTCCGGCCAGTCATGCACCAGCGCCGCCTCCAGCCGGGAGCGGGCACCATGAAAGGCTTCCAAGCGGCCGTCACCGCGGCGGGCGGAATCGACATCGACCTCGCGGCGCTCCAGCGCCCAGGTGAGGCTGGTGGACCGGCCAAGCTCCTGAACGCCGCTGAAGCGGGCGATGCGCTGCATGTCGGCGTTGCGCACCTTCTGCCAGTCGAGGTCGAGGCGGCTGCGGTCGGCCGTCTCGTGCAGGAGCAGCGCCTTGCCCTGGACCAGCGACGGCTCGTCGGGCGTCAGTTCCAGCGCCGTGTCATAGGCCATGATCGCGTCGCGCCAGCGGCCGAGCCGCTCCTCCGCCTGGGCCAGCAGGGCGGTGGACTGGGCGTCCTTCGGGTCCTGCGCCAGCAGGTCGCGCAGCAGCGTCCGCGCCGGGCGGAGGTCGCCGCCCTCCATCAGCGCCAGGGCGCGGAAATAGTCGAGGCGCCGCTGGGCGGCGCGGTCGGCGGCCCGGTTGGCAGCCTGCACCTCGCGGCTGGGGGCCTCGGCGGAGCGGGTCAGGGCGACGCTGAGGCCGGCGGGGTCGGTGGCGACCGCCGCCTCGACACCGGGGCCAAGCACCAGCACGACGCTGTCGTAGCCGTAGAGGATGTTGTCGACCCAGGACTCCAGCCGCTCCGGCACACGGTCGAGCGGGACCTCGCCCGAGATTTCGCCGAGCGGGCGGCTGAAGCGGAGCACCAGCTCGCGGCCGTCGCGCTGGGTTTCCGTGGTGACGGTGCCGGGCCAGTGCAGGGCGAAGCGGGCGGTGCTGGTCTCGCGCACCGCCTCCACCCTCGCCGGTTGGGCGGGGGCGGGGGTGGCGAGGAGAAGGAAAGCGAGGGCGAGTAACGGCAAGAGTCCCCTCTCCCCCCGGGGAGAGGGTCAGGGTGAGGGGGATGCACCGCGTGACTTTCCCAGGATCCTCGCCACGCATCCCCCTCACCCTCCCCGCGCCGCGGGCGCGGGGCCCCTCCCTCTCCCCGGGGGAGAGAGGGTACTGAAAGCAGGGCGATTGGAAGCCGATCACGGAAGGGCCAGGACACGGCGGGCCTCCGGCAGTCGTCCGTTTTCGATCAGCATCGATGCGTAGTCGGCCTTCAATTGGCGGTCGGCCGGGCGGCGCTTGCGCAGGCCCTCGAACAGCGCCACGGCGTCGTCCACCTTGCCCAGCCGGTTCAGCAGGTTGGCCTCCGTCTGGGTCGTCCCGTCGCTGCGCGTGGCGCGGGCGCGCAGCTGCGCCAGAGCGGTGCGGTAGAAGGGGGTCGCTACCGTCGGGCGCTTCAGCGCGGTCAGCGCCTCGCCCAGGAAGTAATGCGCCTCGTAATCGTCGGGACCGGTGGCGACGTAGCGGCGCAGCAGCCGTTCGGCGTCGGCGAGGCGGTTCTCGTCATAGGCCAGCATGCCCAGCTGGCGCAGCGCGTCGGCATCGTCCGGCTTGCGCGCCAGCAGCGCGGTCCAGGCCTGCGAGGCGGCGGCGCGCTGGCCGGTCTGCTCGGCAAGGCGGGCGTAGCGGCGCAGCCGATCCGGGGCGGCTTCCTCCGGCAGTGCGGCGCGCACGGCCTCCGCAAGCTCCTTGCCCTTGCCGGCCGCCGCCAGCGCCTCGATGTAGGGGGTCTTCAAGGCGGGCTGGACGGGCGCGGCGCCTTGGGCGGCAAGCCCGGCGATGACACGCCGGCCGCCGCCATACTCGGCAAGGCGGTCGTACCATGCCGCCTGCTCGGCCGGGCTGCCGGCGGCCTTGGCCCGTGCCTCGATCCAGTCCAGCCCGGCCGCCGGCGGGCGCGGTCCCCAGAGATAGGCCAGCTGCCTGAAATCCTCGCCCTGCGGCCCCTGCCCGCCGGCCAGCCGTTGCAGCGCCTGCTCGGCCCCCGCCTTGTCGCCGAGCGCCAGCAGAGCCGATGCCGGCTCCCGCCGCTTGTCGGCCGGCAGACGGTCGTCGGTGGCGCGGGCCAGCAGATAGCGGCGCAGATCGGCCTTGCGACCCAGCCGGGTCAGCGTGTCGCGGTAGAGCGAATCCTCCGCCTCGGCCAGCGGTGCTGCGGCGGCGCGGCCTTGCAGCAGGGCGGCGAGATCGGGCAGCGCATTCGCCTTGGCCGCGGCGTCGGCATAGACGCTCAGCCACTCTCCCCCTTGCCGCTCCGCCCAGGCCCGCAGCAGCGGCAGCACCGCCCGATAGGCCTTGTGGTCGAGCAGCATGGTGACGATGGCCTGCTGGTCGGCGTCCGAAAGATTTCCCCGCGCCAGCTTGGCGCTCAGGTGGCGGGCCAGCTCCTCCGACCGGCCGGCGCCGTCCAGTGCGGCGATGTAGGCGGCCTCCACCTCGGCACCGCCGCTGTCGAGCAGCGGGGCCAGCAGCGGCAGCGCGTCGGCCGGCTTGCCGGTGGCGGTCAGCGCGCCGGCCAGCGCCAGACGGCTGCGCGGCGAAGGGTCGAGCGCGAAGGCGCGCTGGGCGGCGGCCAGCGCCAGCGCGGCGGCAGGCCGATTGGCGCGCGGATCCGTGGCGGGGTTTGCGGAAGCGCGCTCGGCGGCGCTGCCGGCGATGTCCTGCAACAGGGCGAGCGGCAGCTTGGGCTGGCCGGCCAGCCAGTCGGCGACCTCGGCCGGATCGCCGGCCTTGGCGGCCAGCCGTGCCCAGCCCTGGGCGGCGGCCGGAGACGGCGTGGCCTGCCGCCTTGCGGTGAACCAGGCAAGACCGGCCGGCGCGCGGTCGAAGTCGATGAACAGGGCGGCCAGCTCCTCCAGCAGCTCGTCGGGCATCGTGCCCGACCTCGGCAACCGGTCGAAGGCGGCGACCGCGGCGGCGCGGCGGCCGGTGCGGTCGAGGATGCGGATGGCGCCCAGCCGGTCGCCGGTCGCCAGCCCATCGCCAACAAGCGCCCGTTCCGCCCACCCGGCGGCGGCGGCAGGGTCGCCGCGGCCAAGCGCGATGTTGGCCGCCAGGATCGGGTAATCGTTGAGGAAGTCTTCCCCCAGCTCGCGGTAGAGGCGGTCGGGGAAAGCCCGGTCGCCGTCGCGCAGCGCGGCTTCCGCCAG
>NZ_JBSNCH010000003.1:415000-868193 GCF_058780625.1 Azospirillum sp. UENF 111221 | reverse complement strand
GTCGCCGAGCACGGACTCGAGCTCTGCGATCTTCCGCCGGTACAACTCCGGCAGGTTGGCCGGCAGCAGCATCTCCGGCGCCTCCGTGCCCAGGGCGTCGATCTCGGCGGCGAGTGTGGCGCGCTCGGCCTCCAGGGCGGACAGCCGCTCCTTCAGGGCCGGGCTGTACATCCCGTTCTCCACCGCCTCCAGGATCGACGCGATCTTCCGGTCGATGCCGACGAGGGCGCGCTCCTGGTCGCCGCGCCGGTTCCGGGCTTCGGCCTGATCACGCCGTTGCGCCACCACCATTTCCTCAATAAAGGCGGCGCCCACGTCGGCGCCGAGCAGGCGCTCCTTCAGCCCGGCAAGAACACGGCCCTCGATCGCCTGCCGGGTGATGGTGCGGTCGTTCGGGCAGGTGCCGGAATTCCGGTGGCCGGCGCAACCGTAGCGGTCCTTGCCCATGATGGTGTAGCGGCAGCCGCAGACGCCGCACACCAGCACGCCGGACAGAAGGAAGCGCCGCCGATGCACGCGGTTCAGAGCGTTGCCCTGCTCATCCCGACCGATCTCGGTGGCAACCGCCTCCTGTCGCGCCTTGACGCGGTTCCATAGAACGTCGTCGATGATGCGCAACTCGGGGACTTCAACAATTTCCCGCTTTTCCTGAGGGTTGATGCGGGCGACGCGCTTGCCGGTGCCCGGATCCTTGACGAACTCGCAACGTCCCCATTCCAGGACGCCGGCATAGTTGGCGTTGTTGAGGATGCCGGTTCCGCGGGCGACCTGTCCGCGGATCGTGGTATCGACCCATCTCCTCCCCCTGGGACCTGGAACATTCTCGTCGTTCAACAGGCGGGCGATGGCGCGGGGGCTCATGCCGTCGGCGTACAGCGTGAAGATGCGGCGGACAACGGCGGCTTCGTCCGGGTTGATGCGGCGGTACCCGCCACCAGCCTTGTCACCGTCGACGATGTCGTATCCATAGGCTTTGCCTCCGGGAATGCGTCCCTCCTTGGCGAGGCCGAGATGACTGCGTCGGGTCTTCTGACCGGTCTCCTTGAGCTGTACCTGCGCCATCATGCCCATGATGGCGATGTGGAGCGTGGTGATCTCGCCGAGGTGGGGCGTGTACAGCTTGATATTGTGGAAGTTGAGTGTCAATCGGCTTGAGATTGGGACCCTGGATCGGCGCGGAAAAGGGACCCCGTTGAGCTGGTGAGGACTTGTCGCCCAGGTCGTCCATGGAGGGGACCCGCGCGTGCCGCGCAGTGCCCTCATCTGCGACGGAGCGGCACGCGCGGGGAGGCGCTGTGGGCGACCTGGGCGACCCAGGTCAGGCGCGGTTTTTGAAGCGCCAGCTTTCGTTTCCGGTCTCAAGGATTCTCGCAGTGGTGGGTAAGCCGGTCGAGCAAGGCGGTGGTCATCTTGGCGTCACCGAAGACGGACGGCCATTCCCCGAACGCCAAGTTGGTGGTGACGATCACGAAGCTGCGCTCGTAAAGCCGGCTGATCAGATGGAACAGCAGCTGACCGCCGGACTGGGCGAAGGGCAGGTAACCGAGTTCGTCGAGGACGATGAAATCCATCCGCGCGAGATAATCGGCCAGGCGCCCCTGCCGGCCGGCCCTGGTTTCAGCCTCCAACCGGTTGACGAGATCGACGACGTTGAAGAAGCGTCCCCGGGAACCGGCCCGGATGCAGGCCCGGGCGATCGCGATGGCGAGATGGGTCTTGCCGGTCCCGGTGCCGCCGACCAGCACGACGTTGCGCTGCTGGGCCAGGAAGGCGCCGCCGGCGAGATCGCGCACCAGGGTTTCGTTGACCGGCGTGTCGTCGAAGGCGAAATCGTCGATGTCCCTGGCGCGCGGCAGCTTGGCGATGGTGATCTGGTACTTTATCGAGCGCGCCTGCTTCTCGGAGATCTCGGCGGTGAGCAGGTCGCCGACGACCCGCTGCGGCTCGTGCTGGCGCTTGACGGCGGTGGCAATGAGTTCATCGTAGGCGGCCTTCATGCCGTAGAGCTTGAGTTCGCTCATGGTGGCCAGGATCTCGGCACGCTCCATCACAGGGGTCTCCTCAGGCTGTCGTAGCGGGCGCAATCGGCGGCCGGCTCGTGCCGGAGCCGCAGGGCATCGGAGGTCATGATCGTGATCGCCGCCGCCGGTTCCCGGCGCCGCGCGAGGATATTGAGGATGACGGCGGCGGAATGAACGCCCTCGCGCAAGGCCTCGGCGCAGGCCGCCTCGACGGCTGGCAGTCCGTCGCTCAGCACGGCGCCGAGAATGTCCACCATCTGCCGGTCGCCGTCCTCGACGGCGGCGAGTTTGCGCCGGACGCGTTCCAGACCGGCCGGCAGGACCCAATCCTTGAACGGTGCCCCATTGCGCAAGGCCCCCGGTTTGCGCGCCAGGACCGGGACATAGTGCCAGGGATCGAACACCGTTCTGTCGCGCCCGAAGCACCGGGCGTGTTCACCGACGATCCGTCCATCCTGGCGCAGTTCGATCCGCTCGGCATAGGCGCGGATTTCCACCAGACGGCCCACCGCGCCGGCCACGACCGAATACTTGTTGTTGTCGAAGCGCACCAGACAGGTCTTGGACACCGAAGCCGGTACGGCATGGAAGCCGTCGAAGCGCCCGGCATAAGGAACCAAGCTCGGCCGCTCTGTCTCGAACATCTCCCAGACCGTCCGCTCCCGCATTTCAGGATGGCGATATGCCTTGGCGTGGGCGACGCAGCGGTCCAGGAGCAAGCCGTTGAGTTCGTCGTAGCTCTTCACCCGCAGCCGGGGGGTGAAGAAGCGCTCGCGGACCAAGCCGACCTGGTTCTCGACCTGTCCCTTTTCCCAGCCCGATGCCGGGGTGCAGGCGACCGGATCGACCAGATAGTGGCTGCACATCTGCAGGAAGCGCCGGTTGTAGACACGCTCTTTGCCGGCGAAGATCGTGTCGACCGCCGTCTTCATGTTGTCGTAGATGCCCCGCGTACAGGCTCCCTTGAAGAAGGCAAAGGCCCGGTCGTGGGCGTCGAACACCATCTCCTGGCTTTCGCGCGGATAGGCCCGTACGAACAGCATCCGGCTGTGGCACAGGCGGACATGGGCCACCTTCACCGTGACCGTCGTTCCGTTGATCAGGACGACCTCATGGCTCCAGTCGAACTGGTAGGCCTCGCCTGGCGCAAAGCTCAACGGCACGTAGGCTTGGGCGACGGAGGGGCCCTGCTCCTGCCGCCAAACCCGGGCATAACGACGGACAGCGTCGTAGCCGCCTTCATAGCCGCGGGACCGTAACGTTTCGAACAGCCGGACCAGCGTCAGGCGCTCGCGTGATGCTTTCCCCTCGTTGGCCAGCAACAGAGCATCCAGCTCTTCACGCCAGGGGCCGATCTTCGGCAAAGGCTGGTTCGTGCGCGTGTAGCGGAACTCCGTGGCCTCCGACCGGATCACCTTCCGCACGACCTTCCGGGAAAGCCCGAACTCCCGGCAGATCACCTTGATCGGCTTCTGCTGCACGAAGTAGGCACGACGGATCTTCGCGATCGTTTCCACAATCAGCATCCCTCGACAGGCCTCCATGTCCTCCATGGCGGCCAGTGTGGACCCAAAGCATCGGGGGTCCCGTTTGGATGCCGATCACCCCCTATACGGGGTCCTTATTCCATGCCGATTCACAGAGATGCTGGCATGCGCCTCGCCAGTCCTGGAGAAGCGGTAGACCACGGCACCCTGGGCATTGGTGGCGTCGCTGTCGGCGCGCTTGTAGTCGATCATCGAGCCGGCGGCGGTGCCGTTCCAGTCCTGCGCCTCGTGCAGGCGGCGCCAATCGTGGCTGGCGCCGAGCACGATGTCCAAGGACTCCGTGGCGTGAAAGCTGTTCTCTAGCGCGACCGACCAGGTGTCCTCCAGATCCCGCTGCTTGGGCTCCAGGAAATTGCCGGGGTAGAGGCGCTGCCATTCCTTGTGGTCGTCGCGGCGGAAATGCAGGGCGCCCTTCAGCGTGTTCATCGGGATCAGGTCGGTGCCCAGCTCGACGCTGCCGCCATAGACCTTGTCGTCGTAATAGCTGCGGAAGGAGCGTGACGTCGCCTGCCGCGTCAGGGCGGCGTCATCGAAGGAGTAAAGCCCGTTCTGGAAGGTGTTGTAGTAGAGCTTGGTCTTCGCATAGGACGCGCTGCCGATCCTGGTGTTCGACAGCCAATAGACGCTCTGCAAATCCCAATAGGGCCAGTTCCAATAGCGCTGGTTGGCGACGGTGCCGTTCACGTTCAGCGGAGCGCCCTTCCTGCCCGACTGTTTCTGGACATTGATCGAGTATTCGTCGGTGTCGTTGGGCGTGAAGCCGGCCTTCAGGTTGACCGACCAGTCCTTGGTCTGCGACTGGTTGCGGTTGCCGCCATTCTCCGACGCCACCGGCCTGAAGCTCTCCGGCAGGCGGCTGTGGGTGGTCTCGGTCCTGGTGCCGCTGGCTTGCAGGTAGAAGCGCTCCTGCCGGGTGCCGGCCATGCCGTAGGTGGTGTAGCCGCCCAGGGCCGCCCGGTTGTCGAAGGACAGCCCCTGGCGCAGTTCCGCTTCGAAGGCGCGGGTCGGCTTGCGGGTGACGAGGTTGATGGCGCCGCCCATGGCGCCCGGTCCGTCCAGCACCGAGGCGTAGCCCTTCGACACCTGGATTTCCGACAGGTCGGGGGTCAGCAGGCGGCCGAAATCGAGCCGGTTGTCGGCAGGAAGATATATCCGCACGCCATCCATCATCACCGGAATCTGGTAGCGGTCGAAGCCGCGGATGTAGATCAGCCGTTCGTTGCGCTGCCCGCCGGTCGTTGACGACGTGACGCCGGGAATGATGTCCATCGCCTGATCGAGCGACTGCTTGTTGAAGGTCTGCATCTCGTCCGCCGACAGGCTGGAGCCGCCGATCGGCTGTCCGGCCGCCTGGGCCGACACGTTGATCTGGCCGAGCGTGAAGATGCCGGCCCCGGCATTGACGGCCGGATCGCTGGCGGCATCGGCGGCGAGCGCCCCACCGGCGGTCAGCGCCCCAATCGTAAACGTAATATACAGACAGGAATTACGCATCTTGCCCCCAATGATAAGCCGTTTCCCTCTCACCGATGCGGTATTCCCCCACAGGCCCCACCTGCCATCCGCAATCGATATATCTATACGGATATATCGATTGCGGCCTCTCTGTCAAAAAGCCTCTCTGCCTTGGGAACAGGATGATCCGCTACTTAGGCATGCCGTGCGGCCTCGTCGGGATGATGTCGCCATAGCAGTCGGAATGATGGGAGCAGGCATCGCAGACGGTTGGCCGGTCGGTGGGCCGGCCTTCGGCGTGGAGACGCTCGTAGAAGAAGCGCTTCCAGCGCAGCTTGCGGGTGTTGGCGGACGCCAGCGGATGGAAATGGCGCCGGAGCAGATCCGCCAGGGCGTTGCGCCCCGCCAGCCCGAGGGAGCGCCAGAGATGATCGTTTTCCACACAGGCGCGCGCGATGATGGCGGCGAAAACCGCGGCAATCGGCAGGTCCGTGCTGCGATTGCGCAGCAGTAGGCCGAGGAAGTCCTCCTCTTCGCGCTTCAACCGCAGGATCTCCGGCGCGGCCAAGTCGATGGAGACGAGGCAGGCGGGGTGATCCTCTGCTTCCGCTTCGGCCAGACGATGGACGTGCCGGGAAAAGCAGCGCCCCGGCGTCCAGCCGGCGGCCGCTTCCGGGAAGACGGTCTCGACCAGGGCGCCCAGCCTGTCCGGGGGCAGCCCCAACGCGCACGGGTAGGGCGCCGAAGCGTCGCTGCAGCGGCGCAGCAGCATGCGCCCGAGATCCTGCGTATCGGCAAGGCTGCCTGATGCCGAGCACGCCATCAGGCGATGGTAAGCCGCCGAGTCCGTCATGTCCGCCTCTCATTGATCGCGCTCATCCGTATCTGATGTTTAGTACGGCAACGGGAAACGCGCCACGCACCGGCGGCGCTTCCGACACGAATGCCCGATGGACCATCGGCTTCTCCAGGGCCTTCGGGATGGCATGCTTGCCATCGGTCAGGACCTGCACCAGCACTCGGCAATTTTCGATCATTGAGTGCGCATGGGGTTTAATGGACGGTTGCAACGCCTCGGCAAAGGAATGCAGTGGCGGTCTTCTACGGTTTGGCCACCGCCAGAAAGGCGTTCGCCAGCTTCTTGACGGCATTCTCGATCTCGGCCGGCGTGTAAGCGGCAAAGCCCATCAGGAAACCGTCCTTGGCGTCGCTCGTTGCGTGAAGTGCCGTCAATCCCAGAAGCTCGACCCCGACGCGCCGCCCGGCGTCGATCGCCATACGCTCCGACAGATCGCCAATGAGCAGACACGGCATTTGCAGTCCGCCGATTGGAACGCGCGGCTCGACGAAATCGGACAGATGCTTTTGAACGAGGTCGACGAGCACATCGAGACGTTCGGCATAGATGGCGCGCATGGTGCGCACATAGGCGCCGAAATGCCCTCCCTCCATGAAACGGGCAAGCGTCAGTTGCGGCATCGGAGCCGAATGCCCATCAAGCAGGGTGCGCGCCACAGTCATCGGCTTTACGAGCTGGGGCGGCAGCACGACGTAGCCGATCCGCAAACCCGGAAACAGCGACTTGGTGAAGGTGCCGATGTAGATGGTCCGGTCGTGGGCATCGAGCCCCTGCAAACAGGCGGTCGGCTTGCCCGCATAGTGGAATTCGCTGTCGTAATCGTCCTCAATGATCCAGGCCTGATTCCGTGAGGCCCATTCGATGAGTGCAAGGCGGCGGTCCAGCGCCAGTGTGGCTCCGGTTGGAAATTGGTGGGAAGGCGTCAGGGAAACGGCTTTCGCCTTACGGGGCTCGGCAATGATCTGATCGACGACGATGCCCTGCCGATCCACACGAACCGGCACGCATTCCAATCCCGCCGCATCGAATGCTTTGCGTGCGCCGTAATAGGCAGGATCTTCGATGAAGATGCGGTCGCCGGGATCGAGCAGCATGTTGGCGCAAAGCGACATGGCCTGCTGCGAACTGGTGAGGATGAGCACCCGGTCGGCCGTGGCGCGGGCTCCCCGTTCAAGATTCACATAGTCGGCGATGGCGCGGCGCAGCGGTTCGGTCCCCTGCGGATCGCCATGAAACAGCGTCTGCGCGCTGGCCTCCTTGCGCACCTGTCGCTCCAGCCTTTCCCAGAGCTGAAGCGGAAAACTACGGGTTTCCGGCACGCCATGCGCGAAGGGTCGCGGAATCATCATCTCGCGCACCCCGCCGCTGCGGGACATTGCGGCCCCGCGTTTGCTGAGGTTCGGGGCCTGATTGCGCGTGAGTGCGTCACGCCGGGATAGCCGGAGCCCCGGCGTGAACTCCGTCATCTCGGCGACGAAGCTGCCGCTGCCGACCCGGCGGTCGATGAAGCCCTCGGCATGAAGCTGGGCGTAGGCGGCTTCAACCGTGTCGCGCGACACACCGAGCGATTTGGCGAGCGGGCGTGAGGCTGGCAGCGGCTTTCCCCGCCCGAGCGCGCCATCGACGATCAGGTGCCGGATTGCCCGTTGAATCCGCGCATGGAGCGGCATCGCGGAATGGGCGGGATGGGCAATCCATGCCTTCACGGATTCCAGTTGGGAATGCTTGAACAAATGGTCTGGGTCTCTCGAACGAAGTGGATGGGCAATTCAGGCCATTGGCCGGCTATTTGTCAATGCAGCTGTCTTGGCCTGTGTGCCCCGAACTTCAGGAGACCCATCAGGATCATGTCCTCACATGCTTCCCCTTCGTCCATCCGCCTGAACGACCTGACCCATCCCATCGTGGCGGGGCTGATCTCCGTGATCGTCAACTATGGCGGCACCTTCATCCTGGTGTTTCAGGCGGCGAAGGTCGCTGGGTTAAGCCCCGAACTCACGGCCTCGTGGGTCTGGTCGGTTTCCGTCGGCGTCGGACTGACGGGACTGTTCCTGAGTTGGCGCTTTCGCGAGCCGATCATTACCGCCTGGTCCACGCCGGCGGCGGCGTTTCTCGTCACCGCGTTGGCGACGACTCCCTATGCGGAAGCGGTCGGCGCATACATGATCTCGGCAGCGGCCTTCGTCGCGCTCGGTCTTTCGGGCTGTTTCGAGAAGGTCATCCGGCTGATCCCGCCGGGGATCGCCTCCGGGCTGTTGGCCGGCATCCTGCTGCAATTCGGCGTCGGTGCCTTCGGTGGCGCGAGCGTCGATCCACTGCTCGTCGGACTGCTGATTGTCGCCTATGTCGTGCTGAAACGCTTTTCCGCCCGTTATGCCGTGGTCGGAATCCTCGTTCTCGGGCTGGTGTTCCTGCTGACGCAAGGCCGGGTGGATCTGTCAGGTCTGAAGCCGGAGTTCGCCATGCCCGTCTTCACGATGCCGGCGTTCTCGCTGAATGCGCTGCTGTCTGTCGCGTTGCCGCTGTTTCTCATCACGCTGACCGGCCAGTACATGCCGGGGATGCTGGTGCTGCGGAACGACGGCTTCAAGACCAGCGCCAATCCGATCGTCGCTGTGACCGGCCTTGGCTCGCTCGTCATGGCCCCGTTCGGCTCGCACGCCTTCAACATCGCGGCGATCACGGCGGCGATCGCCACCGGGAGGGAAGCGCATGAAGACCCGCGAAAGCGCTGGATCGCGGGCATCGCGGCCGGCTGCTTCTATGTGCTGGTCGGCGTGTTCGGGGTGACGCTCGCCGCCGTCTTCATGGCCTTCCCGGCCACCTTCATCACCACGCTTGCCGGTCTGGCATTGCTTGGCACCATCGGCGGCAGCCTTGCCGGAGCGATGGCCGATCCGACATCGCGTGAAGCGGCGCTCATCACCTTCCTGGCATCCGCGGCGAACATCACGCTGCTCGGCGTCGGCGGGGCCTTCTGGGGGCTGGTGATCGGTCTTGTCGCCCACCTCGTCCTGAACGGCCGCCTGCCGCGCCGTGAGCAGGCCGGCCTCCCCATGACCGAAAGGACCGCGAAGTGACGGCGATGACCACTTCCGTCATCTCGATCCGGTGCCAAGTCGTGCATGGGCTGAATGTTACGGCGGTTCCGACGACCTTGCTGTCTGGCGGCGGTGGCGTGGAGCCGGCCGCGGTTACTTGTCGCGTTCGCACGCCGTCGGATGACGTCCGCCCGGCGGCGCCCGCCACAGCGACACCCACCAGCGGTCCAGCGCGGCCCGGTCGCAGGGCAGCCTGACGGTCAGCCCGTTGGCAAGGTCGAGCCAGTGGGGGAACAGTGCCTCGGGCACCGCGATGACCGCGGGCACTTCGCGCAGCATCGCGAGGTGCAACACGTCGAGCAGGCCGGAGCCGTTGAGTTCCTGCCAGCCGAAGCGGTTCAGCACGACGATGTCAGGCCACCCTTCGACCAGAACGGCCAGCCGCCGTCCGATACCGGCGAGGCTTTCGCCGCCGGGATCCTCATCGGGAGAAAGGGTACCCTGACCGGAAAGCAGACGGAAGCCATGCGCCGCCCTGCCGTCCAACGGTGCCTCCCGGCGGACCTGCACGATCCCCACCGCGTCGAAGCCCTGGGTCTGCAGGTCGAGCAGGAAGCCGGAGAGCAGCCTGTCGGGGTCGTCCGTGCGGCCATAGACGACCGCCGCGACGTCGGAGCGGTCGTCGAACCGGGGCCGGACCGGAGGCATGCCGGCGAAGGACGGGTGTCCGTGGAGGGGACGGGGCATGGTCAGCGCTCCCCGCCCGATGGCAGGCCGACCGGGTCGAAACCGAAGCGCGCCAGCGTCGTCTGTCCCTCCGGCGACAGGATCGCCAGCATCAGCCCGACGGCGGCCGGCTTCCGGAGGTCGGTGATCGCTAAGCCATATTCGGGACCGGTGGCGTAGGGCGGCGGAACCGGCACCACCTGGAGGTCGGGCGTGGCCTGGCGCCGCTGTTCGGCACCGCTGCAATAGGCGATCATGACCGTGATGTCGCCGCGTGCGAAGGCCGAGGCGATCGGATCGGGATCGGACGGGTCCGCGGCGGTGCTGCCGCCGACGATCTTCTTGGCCTTGGCGTCGAGGGTGGCGAAGGCGCCGGGATGGTTCCGCCCGATCCGCTGGAAAATCTCCCAGGTGTAGTCGCCGCCGGGGTCTGCCTTAGGCGTCGAGGTGCCGATCCGGACCGACGGGTCGAGCAGCCGCTCGGCGAAGGAGGCCGGCTCCAGCCTTGCCTCGGGTTTGGCGAAGGCGCACAGCCGGTTGCGGGTGAACATCACCGCGGCGGCGGCCCGCCCGTCCTTGCGCAGGGTCAGCGCATGTCCCATGTCGGCCGAGGTGAAGAGATCGACCGCCTCGCCCGCCTCGATCCGGTCGCGCATTAGGCCGGATGGCCCGAAGGCGGTGCGCACGCTGTTGCCGGTCGCCTTGGCGTAGTCGGCGGCGATGGCGGTCATCGCGGCGCGCAGACTGCCCGCCCCATAGAGAACCAGTTCCTCGGCATGGGCCGTGGACACAGGGGCGGTTGACATGGCGGCGGTGGCTGCCAGCAGCGTCAGGGTGGCAAGGCGGCGGAGCGGACTCATGGATCCTCGACCTCGATCTGTGGGGCGGCGATGGCCGCGATGAAGCTGGCAATGCTGGCGCTGCGCAGCGGGACGAAAGGTTTGCCGGCCTGACGGCACAGCGTCTTGATGCGTCCGGCGGCGGCATGGCTGACGCAGTCCACCGGAAAGAAGGCGATGTCGGCCTGGCTGATCAGGCTGGGCCGTCCGCCGACATAAAGGCACCGGGGATGTCACCCTGCTCGAATGACTGGAGCCAGAGCCGGCGGACATCCTCGGCCGTGCCGGCCTTGGCGAAGCGGCGGACCGCCGTGTCATGGCGCCGGTCCAGCGTCTTGTGCAGCAGTTTGCCGGCCGTGCTGTGTTGCCCGGCCAACTGGACGCCACGACCATGCAGGGTGTGATCGGTTGCGGTGCGGGCGTCGGCGTCACCCAGATTGACGAAGACCTGGCGCAATTCGCCGGTGCTCAGGCAGGAACCCATGACCGAGCAATGCAGGTTCGGCGCGATGTCCCGGATGCGGGCTCGGTGCGCGCCGGTGGGCGCCAGCCCCGGATTGGGGAAGGCGGCGGCCCTTTCGTCATGAAGCAGCGCGCCGACCGTGCCAGCGGCGGACCTGCGAATAACCGGGAGATGGACCATCGGGATGTCCGCACCTCTATATTCGATTGAATATAGCGTATCAGGCTCGGTGAGGATCGGGCAATCATCCTGTTGCGTGACCGCAGAAGTGAAAGCCGGGCAGAGCCTGCTCCCGTCTCGTCGCCATGATCGGCGGTGAACGCCAACGGCGACTTTCGCGATGCCGGCGTTGTTCCCTGACGGGAAAAGCGGGCAATAACCATATGTGTTATATTGTTAAATAATTGAGCTACATAACGAAATCATGAGTTCGACCATGCCCGTTCGCGCACAGCTTTCCCTCGCTGCGGCCAACGCATCGCCGGTCGGCGCGGATCGCATCCGGCTGCTGGAGGCGGTGGCGCGGGAGGGCGGCATCTCCGCCGCGGCGCGGTCGGACGGCATCACCTAGAGCGAATTCCGATCATTCTGGTTCATAGCCTGCGGCGGTGAAGTAGGATCGGCAGTCATTGGGGGTGACGGCGTCGATGGCGTCGCGGATGGCTTCCCAGAGATCGGGCAGGGTTCGGGCGGCGGCTTTTCTCAGCCGGGTCTTGATTTTGGAGAAGGCCATCTCGATCGGATTGAAGTCGGGACTGTAGGGCGGCAGGAGCATCACCGTCGCCCCGGCTGTTTCGATGGCGTTTCGAACAGCGGGAAGTTTGTGGGGTGGCAGGTTGTCCATCACGACGATGTCGCCGGGCGTCAGCGTGGGCACCAGAACGCGTTCGACGTAGGTGAGGAAGGCCGCACCGTTCATGGCGCCGCCCAGCGTCATCGGCGCGGTGACGCCGGACAGCCGGAGCGCGCCGACGAAGGTGGTCGTGTTCCAGTGGCCATGCGGGACCGGAGCGCGGCATCGCTCGCCCCTTGGCGCGCGGCCGTACATCCGGGCCATCTTCGTGGAGGTGCCGCACTCGTCGATGAACACCAGACGCTCCGGATCGAGGTCCGGTTGGCCGTCGAACCAGGCTTCGCGCTGTTCTGCTATGTCCGGCCGGTTCTGTTCGGCGGCATGCGCCGTCTTTTTTTCCGCGTCACGCCGTGGCGCTGGAAGAACCGGCACACGATGCTGGGCAAGGGGCGATAGCCCGTTGCCGCGTCCAGACGCTCGGCTACCTCCGCCAGGGTCAGGTCCGGCTCCGCCGTGATCAGAGCCAGGAGGAACTCCCGGTGCTCATCGATCCGGCGCGAGCGCACGTTCCCGCCGCGCTTGTCCGGTGTCAGGTCACCCCGCGTGCGCGCCCGTGCCACCTAGCGGATCGCAGACGATACGCCAACACCGAAGCGCGCCGCCGCCGCCCGACAGGAAGACCCGGCATGAACGGCATCGACAACGCGCTGACGCAGATCGACGGAAAGCGCCTTGGACATGCGGGCCAGCCTCCTTCACCAGCCCGAATCTTGAATCACATTTCCGACCTCACGGGAATCACCCGATTCACATGCACGTCAATCCGCTCTAAAAGGCGGCCTGGAACGCCGTCGACGCCATGAACAACCTGTTCGGCCGTCCACTGGTCGATGGCAGGGCCGGCGGCGCACAGGCGGTGGCGCCGTCCTGACACCGGAGGGGGGCGGGTGGTGACGGTCTTCCACCATCTGGAGGGAGAGATGGCGCGGGTGCTGAACGCCATGCAGCCGGAACCGGACGGGCGCGGCCTGTCTGCGGCGACACTGATGTGGGGGCTTTTCATGCGGACCAGCGCATGCCGGGACCAAACATTAAGCATCTAAACCACGGCCGGGGCACGATCCAACTTTGCTGCTGAGGACTGTGCTCATGTCTGTCAGGGGGCGAGCGGAAAGCCTTGAGGGGTGGGCCGATCTGTGAACCAGCGAACGGTCTCCCGCAATCCGGCATTGAGTTCGACTTTCGGCTGCCAGCCAAGCCGGTGCAAACGGTGGACATCCGGTTGGAGCAGCATGACTTGGTTCGGGCCGTAAGGCAGGCGGCCGAAGTCGAGGATGCCATGCGTGTCGACGAGATCGCGAAGCCGGATCAGCGTTTCCTTCAAGGGCGGAGCCTCGGGATGGCCAAGGTTGAACATGCCATTCGCTTTGTCATGCTCCACCACCGCGCGGAAGGCGGCGGCGGCGTCGCTGGCATGCAGAAAGCTCCATCTTTGCTCGCAGCCCGTCAAGGGAACGGGCTTGTCGTGCAGAAGCTGACTGATCGCCATCGGGATCAGCCATTTCCCGTTGTCCATCGCTCCATAGGTCGAAAAGACGCGCAGCCAAGCGAAACGCATCCCGCTGTCGGCACAGAGTTCTTGCAGCCTCCCGACCGGCATCTGCCTTCGCCCTGCCATAATGCGTGGTCGGCCTCAACTCATCGCACTCCCGCAGGATACGGTTCTGCGGCCCATATTCGGCTTGGGATCCGACGCCGACGAAGCAGCTCAAGCGCAACTCTGCGGCCAAAGCGACGAGCCGCACCGTCATGGCGACGTTGCCGGCTTGCGCCGGATCGTCGTGATGGGCGTTGGCGACACCGGACCAAGCCATATTGACAATCGACTGGGGCCGGAACTCGCGCAGAAGCCAACGCAGGGCGTCGGTGTCCGCCAAATCTGCGGCAGCTCTGGCGCAAGCCAGTCCGGCAAGGCGCCATTCACCACCGCCCGGCCGGGTGACGGCCAGAACCGCATGGCCTGACGCAAGCAGTTCCCGTGTCAGCCAGGCACCCAGAAAGCCCCCTGCGCCGAGGATCGCCGTCCGAAACATCATCCGGCGTCAGGTCACGGGTCAGGCTCCTTTCAAACGGAACAGCGCATTGTGGGCCTCGATTGCGGCATTGATCGCTGTCAGCAGGCGGTTCCTGATCCGCTCGGGCAGTTCACCGGATTCGTTCCGGTAAAAGTCCATGAGAGCCTTCCATTGCTCTGGCGTCATCGCGTGGAAATTGGCGGAAAGCGATGGGACGATTGAGTGCTTCATCAACCAGTCCAGAAAATTCATGACCGGCAGCTCCTGACCGATGCCATCGATGACCGAGGCGGACCATAGCTCTCCTGGACGCAGATGGCTGCGCTTGGCGATCTGCAAGAGAAGTCGGTAAATGGCGATTCCAGTAAAAGTATCGATGCCTATGGTCGGGGCATCGGCATGTTCCGGACGATAATTGTACTGGCGCTGGGTGATGCAGGGATTTGCAACGATGTGCACCGGTCGGTCCCCAAACGGCTCGAAACGGACACCGAGGAAGGTGAAATAGCTTTTTGTCCGGTATGGCGACGGGTCGATCTTCACCATCGGCGCCCGGCGGGCAATTGCGGACGTGATGAAGGCAAGCAGACAAAGCGAGGCAGGCTGTTCGAGCCATTGGCCCAACGATGGGAGCGTCATGTCGTCGTCGAGTGGGCAAACCTTCTCGGCCAGCAAAGTCAGACCATCCCGATGAACCTGTCTGTAGTTCAGAAGCACCATATCGCTGGGCGTTTCCCTCAGCAGGTCGACGATACGGGCCAATGCCCCATCATGCAGAATGTCGTCGTCGCCGAAGATCCACAGCCATTCGCCGCTTCCCGCCTCCGGGCAGCGCAGGACGTTTTCATCGGCGCCTATGTTCACCGGGTTGCGAATGTAGCGAAAGCAGGGAAGTTCGGCCGCGATATCGTGGCACACGCTGTTGGTGCGGTCGGAACTGGCATTGTCCAGCACAACGACCTCTACCGTTCCCGCAGGCAGACCGGCCGATTGTCTGGCCAGTTCCGTCAGCAGTGTCGAAAGGAAGCTGTCGCGGTTGTAAGTGGGAATGACGATCGACAGAAGAGGAATCATGGCTGTCCAATGGCTGGAGAAGGAATTTCAAGTCTGTGCCGAAGCACGGCAATGGAACTGTCATGATGCTGGTGAGGCTGGGTTTGGCACCCAGGAATGCTTCCGTCAGCGGTTCTGCCGGCTCCGTTCCGCAAGCGCGGGATTGAGAGAAAGATTGTCCCGCAGCACGCGTGCCGGCGATCCGACCGCAACCTTGAATGACGGGATATCGCGGATGACCGTGCTGTTCGCCCCGATCAGGCACCCCTCGCCAATGGTGACGTTTGGACGTGTTACGGCTCCGGCGCCGATGAAGCTGCCGGCACCGATGTGGGTTTGATGGCCTAAGATCGACCCCTCTGCGATCACGCAGACCGGCATGACCGACACCTCCGGCCCAACGCAGGCATGGCCTTCGATCAGACAACCCTCGCCGATCTGTGCTCCGGGATAGATCGTGGTGAAAGGGAAGATCATGATGCCTTCACCCAGGCAGGCCGAAGGCGAGCAGGAGACCGACGGATGGATCAGCGTGATCAGCCGCGCCCCTGCTGCAGCGATCCGCCCGAGCCATTCGCGGCGCAGCCCGGCATCGCTGACCGCCACGATGAAATGGCAGGCCGCGCGCAACCCGGCATCCCTCTCCAGCAGATCGAAGGGGCCGAGGATCGGAGTGCCGTAAACATGTGTTTGCGGCTCCTTGTTATTGTCGAGGAAGCCCACAAGCTCCCGGCCGGTGACGGTGCAGAGATCGGCTGCCATGGTGCCGATTGCGCCTCCGCCAAGGATCACGACGCGCTCCGCTCCCGATCCGGTCGGTTGCCCTTCAAGCGGCACCATCAAGCGCATCCTTCAATTGTCGACAGAGAGATGACGAGCCGTTTCAAGACACACAGTGCGGTTGTTCCTGCCGGCTGCCTGCTGTCAAGCGTGAAGCGGATTTCCAGATCGACCGGACCATCGACCTGTCCCAGCGGAACCTTGAACAGAATCGGCCGGCCCGGTGCGGGAGAGATGGCCGCAATCTGCCGGAAGGGACAGTTTTCTCCGGATGGCCTGATGCCCAGGCTGCTGACCACCGGAGGCTGCCCATCGTCGCGCACCCAGGTCTGAAGCTCGCACACCGCCTGCCCGAAGGCAGGAATGCCGAAGAGGCGGAATCCGGCGCAACTGCCGCTGCCGTCGGCCGAGGTGATGACATACATCAGCCGCTCGTCGATCTCGAAAAAGCCGGGCGCGATTTCGCCGAAACATTCGGGCCGGAAAGCCCGCCCGTGGACCAGGCAATCGATCTCCACGGGTCGGCCGTTCGCCCAATCCTTCAAAAGCCCGCTCATCAGATCGTTGCTGGCCAGATTGGCCTCGGCATTTTCAAGCTCGGTCGCCGCGAGCATCCGATGCCAGTTCCTGTGGTTGAAGGCCGATGCACGTTCCGCATTTTCACCGAAGACGAAATCCGGCCGTGCATTGAAAAAGCTGTCCACCGTCGCGGTGGAAAGCAGCCCGTTCAGCGCCATCGCGCCAAGAAATCGTGGAAAATTATAGTGTGCGATATGCGGCCACCTGGAAATCCAGTGCGATTTATCTCCTTCGCGATAGATGAGAAAGGGATGATTGATGAAGCAGCATTTGCCGTGGGTCAGGGCGTTCAGATTGAAGCAGATGGGCGAAAGGCCGAGCCCAACCAGATGACGTTCCACGATGTCATGGAAAGGAAGGACCTTGACGATGTTGGCGCTCATTCTAAGAAATTCGCGGCCGATGCCCAGAACGGATCGATCCATGTCAAGAAAATGAATTCCAGGCTCATATTGAGAGCTTGGCATGTCCTTATCGTGGGTGATGTCGCGTAATTCTGCGTCGACAATCAGATTGCCGAGATGGAACAAGGTCACGGTCTTGTCGCCATGGCGGGCAACGACATCCGCGACCTGTCCCAAGGCGCCTGGGGCCGGCAGATCGTCGTCGCCCAGAATCCACCGGAACGGGGTTTCGCTGAGCATATAGAGCGATGAAATGTTCAGATCCGCTCCGACATTGCAGAAGCAGCGTCGATACCTGACGAATGGAAATATTTCGCAAATTCCTGCTATGAACCGGACGTTGCGTTCATCCTTACCGTTGTCGTGAATATCGACCGATATGTGTTGATCGAGCTGGCAAATCTGCCAGCACAGAACGGCGATGAGATCCTGGGTCTCGGCATGCCGGTTGTAGATGGGAATCCCGATGCTGATCGTCGGGTTGACCGGCTTCGGCGGAACAGGAACACCATCCGAAAGGGCCTTGCCCAGAAAGGCCTGGGCCGCGACGATTTCCCGTCTAACCGCGTCGAGGGTTTCGATCTGGTTGGATTGCACCTGCTGCATCAGGCGTCACCAACGTCGTTTTTTCGCCGGGATGCCTTGTCGATCAGCATGTTGGCATGATGCTCGGCGCGCGGAAGAAAGGGATACATGTCCTCCAGTGGGCTGGAGGACATGCTGCCGTCGGGCTCGATTCTGGAGGAGAGCGCCGGAACCACCGGCTGGTTGTCCGGCATGACGACATCGACGACATAGGGGCCCGATGCGGCCAGGGCCCGCTCCAGCGCCTCGTCCAGCTCCTCCAAAGATGTCACCCGTTCCGCCGGCAGGCCATAGGCGGCACAAAGCTTGAGCGTGTCCGGCATGCTGACACCCGTTTCAGCGCCTTCCCCGATCAGGCGGCCGGCAAAGTACTTCTGCTGGGTCGATCGGATCGACAGATAGCCGGCGTTGTTCAGCACGAACAGCTTGATGGAAAGCTGGTGATGGAAAAGGGTCTGCAACTCCTGAACGTTCATCTGAAGCGAGCCGTCGCCGGTGATTGCCAGCACGCGCCGGTCGCCTCCGGCGAAAGCCGCTCCGATGGCGGCCGAAAGTGCATAGCCCATGCAGGCCATGCCGCCCGAGGTGATGAAGCGCTGCCCCTGTTCGGTCAGCCGGATCGCCTGCGCCGTGGCATACATGGCCGTCCCGGTGTCGCAGACGAAGATGTCACCATCCTGCGACCGTCGGGACAAGGCCGCAATCAGGCTATGGCTGTGAACACCGCCAAGGGTGTCGGCAGGATCGGGAAGGTCCGCCCGGTAGCGGGTCTTCCAGTCGACGCAGCGCGCCAGCCACGCGGTTGCCGTGGATGGCGGGGCGGAGGGGGCGGCATGCTCCGCCGTCTCAAGCAGAAGGTCGATGAAGTCCTTCGCATCGGCAACCACCAACTGATCGATGGAGATCGTCGGCTTTCGATGGGCGGTGGGGTCGATATCGACGACGATCCGGGTGGCGGCGCGGGCAAACTGCGCATGGTCATAGCCGACGACGGAAACGGGCAGGCTGGTGCCGATCGCCAGGATCAGATCGGCATTCTGCATGGCATAATTCGCCGCACGGTCGCCCCGGACGCCCGGCTTGCCGATATAGACGGGGAGATCGTGGCTCATGACGTCGAGCCCGAGATAGGGGGTGACTACCGGGATTTGGTGGCGTTCGGCCAGATACCGGAGAGCATCGCACGCTCCCGCCAATCGGACGCCCTGTCCGGCGATGATGACGGGTCGTTCGGCAAGGCGAAGCCGCTCCCATACCTGCGTCACCTCGTCGGATGCAGGACGCGGAACGCCGGCTCCGCACTCTCCGATGTCGTACCCGGCCAGATCGTCCGGCTCGATCCAGGCCGCCTGAACATCCATCGGAATGTCGATCCACACGGGACCGGGGCGCCCGGAGCGGGCCATGTGGACCGCCTTTTCCAGCTCGTAGCGAATTCGGAGTGGGTCGGTCAGCATGACCGCATATTTGGTGATCGACGAAACAATGGGAACGATGTCCAATTCCTGCACGCCGAACTGACGCAGGCCCGGCACGCCGGCGGTGTGGGAGGCGGCTGCCAGCTTGACCTGCCCGGACAGGAACAGGCAGGGCACACTGTCCTGCCATGCTCCGACCAGGCCGGTTATGGCGTTCGTGGCCCCCGGCCCGGTGGTGAAGCAGCCGACCGCGAAATGTCCGTTGATGCGGGCATAGGCGTCCAGCGCCATGGCGGCCGCCTGTTCGTGATGAAGGCAAGCCGCCCGCAGAGTGGGATGGCGGGCGATGCTGTCGGTCAGGTGCATGATTCCGGCACCCGAGATGAGAAAAACATCTCGCAGGCCGAGAGTTTCTGCAATGAACGAGGCGATATAGTCGGAAACCCTGATCGTCATCTGACACTCGTACGGAACGGCTGGCCGGTTGTATAACCCTGGCCGATTTCGGGGGGTGGCCAATTCATTTGCAAAAACTGTCGTCGAATACCGATAGCTTTCTCTTGAGCTTTGACATATCGATCAAAATATCGCCAAAACGCGGATCCGACGAAAACGTTGTTTTGTGTATTTTATTGATCGATCCCTCAATAAATTCATGCTTAAGACCAAGCAAATCAGAGATTTTTTTATAAAATTCTGGAGGCTTGAAATTTCCCACTATCTCCAGAATATTCGATCCCGAAGGCATGAAGGCAATATTTGTGAATGCGGCACCATGCACGCCAACGACATGACTGGCATTGGCGAACAGGCTGACTTGGTCTGCAACCGAAAGCAGTTCCGGGTGGACGATCTCATAGCCGGCAGCCATCATGAGGTCGACGACCTCTCCATCGTTCAACAGACGTCTGGAGCGAGAGTTTCCGCGAGACAGATACAGCTTTCGCTTCCCTTGCCGACCTTCACCAGCCGATTTCCCGAGAAACGAGTCTCGCAGCCAGGACAACGTTTCAATGTCGACCTCCGACTGCCACCAATCGGGGACGCCCATGATGTGCCTTCTGCCGGGGAGCCTGACGGTTGCCCAAAGCTGCGAGCAGCGGAATATTTTCGTATCACCCGGATCGAGATGTCTGGAGAAGTCGAAACCGATATGTTCCAGGGACTGCTTTTGAAAGCTTGTAAGGTTCGCATTGAATATGACGGGGACATTCCTGAGAATTCCGGTCTTTTCGAGAATTCCCAGGTTCGGTAGATAGTCTATCATCCAATGATAGTAATTGCTTCCTCCGCCGACGAGTATTGCTTCCTTGACATCAATGAAATTGAATTTCTTCTTTGTGCCGAATCTCGTGTTCGGGAGTCTCACGATGTCCGACGAGGCATCGCTCTCGATATGGTAACAGAAATCCCGGCACAGCTTGTTCTGTACCATTAGCGTCTGGCTGGAGATACCAATGTAAGCGTCATGAATATGCAGGAGCTTTCGATGTTCAGACAAAGGAAGTCGATGGCACAGGTTTTCCTGTTCCATATCCTGAATGCGGCAGACATCGACGCTATCCGGGGATTTGATCCCTTCCGTCAACAGGTGTTTATAAGCCTCTACTGAGCTGTCGATGTTTGGCTTGGTGCTTCTCACCGACAGGTTTTTGAATTTCTGGAGTGCCGCTGCCGGTCCCATCAGGGAGATCAGCAGGTCAGCGGTATCCACGAATTTTTCTTTGTCTATTTCCGGGTGTTCCAGCAAATCTTCGGCAATCTCCGCCGCCACCGCATGGTCATTGTCCTTCATCGCAAGAGAAAAAGACAGTTGGCGGAGGATGAACGATCCGGGATCTCTTGCGAGTTCTTTTTCGATAATGCTTTTGGCGAGATGTATTTGCCCCACTGCTTCGTAGCAATAGGCAAGCGCGAGGTGAAGAGACCCATCATTCGGGTCCAGAATCTTGGAATGGCTCAACAAGCCGATTGCTTCGGCAAAATCGCCTTCCTCCGAACAGACCCCGGAGATGTGGATATAAAATCTTGCTGAAGCAGGCTCCAATGCGACAAATTTCCTCAGGATTCTTTTCGCACGCCCATAGTCGCGTGAGCGAGCGGCAGCGACATAATCCATGGTGAGCTTGTGCATCATACTCGGATCGACATCCATAGGCTTGCCTTGCCACCAAGCGAGAACAGAAAATAATAGTCTGCGATTATATGAAATATTTTCAAATCAATCAATATGACACTGGCATTATTTTAAACATACCACTGCTGCTGGTTGCGATTTTGCTGGGAGTCCTTTGACGGTTTCTTGCTCCCGGCATTTGCCGACACGCCGTAAGAAAGTTACGTGCTCCGCTGCAAGAGTGCCTGACCCGTTTCGACCGGTCTTTAACCTTCAGCATTGAAGTGCGAAGGATCGTCCGTCCGTGCGCCGGACGACAGCCGACCGTCCGCACAAAGAGAAAGGGGGCGCCCCTGCGGGCGCCCCCTCCTTTCAGCAGGCTTGGGCTCACGCCCCCTTCATCAACCGAGCCCCATCATCAACCGAGGTTGATGTCGGAGAGCGAGAGGACGGTGCCGTTGTAGACGCCGAGCAGCCGGACCTCGGTGGCGGCCACCTGGCCGTCGCCGTTGGTGTCGACCACCTGGTACAGGCCGGAGCTGGTGCCGTTGTTGGCCAGAACCAGCGTGCTTGCACCAGCCGACGAGTTCGTCAGCGTCCCCAGGGCCGAGCGGAAGCTGGCCAGCGAAGCGTCCGTCAGGCTGCCGCTGACGACCGAGGTCAGGCTCACCAGCTCGTTGGAGCCGATGTTCACGCCGTTGGTCGCAGCAGAGGCCGTCGAGAGCGAGGCATCGCCGTTCTTATCCGCAGCGGTCCGGGCCGTACCGGTCAGCTGCACCTTGTCGGTGCCCGACTGGAAGTTCGAGACCGAGACGAAGCCGGTGTTCGCGCCCAGCGCCGAGATGTCGGTGAAGGACGAGTACACCACCGTGTCGGTGCCGCTGCCCGAAGCCAGGCTCAGGCTGTCGCCCGTGCCGGCCTGGAAGCGGATGCCCGCACCGCCGGTCACCGTGATGGCGTCGGTGCCCGTGCCGCCGATCAGCGTCTCGATGCCCGAGACCGACATCGTCACACCGGTGTTGCCCAGCGTGATCACGTCGTTGCCGGTGCCGCCGGTCAGGGTCTCGATGCCACGCAGCAGGACCGTGTTGCCGCCATCGCCGAGGCTGACGAGGTCGGAACCGGCGCCGCCGACCAGGATCTCGATCCCGCTCTCGGCCCGCATGGTGACGCCCGTGTCGCCCAGGATCACCAGGTCGCTGCCCGCACCACCGATCATGGTGTCGATGCCGCGGGTGATGACGGTGTTGCCCGCCGCACCCAGGGTCACGACATCCGAACCGGTACCGCCGACCAGGAACTCGACGCCCGAGGCCGTCATCGTCACGCCGGCCGAACCGGTGAAGACGATGTCGGTGTTGGCGCCACCGACCAGGGTCTCAACGCCCGTCACGGTGACCGTGTTCGGGGTGTCGCCCAGGGTGATGACGTCGGTGCCCACGCCGCCGATCAGCGTCTCGACCGCACGGGTCAGCAGGGTGCTGCCCGAGGTGCCCAGAGTGATGACGTCGGTGGCAGCGCCGCCGACCAGGATCTCGATGCCCGAACCCAGCGTCATGGTGACGCCGGTGTCGCCCAGGAACACCAGGTCGCTGCCCGCACCGCCCGACAGGGTGTCGATGCCGCGGGTGATGACCGTGTTGCCCGAGGAGCCCAGGGTCACGACATCCGAACCGGTGCCGCCGACCAGGAACTCGACGCCCGAGACCGTCATCGTCACGCCGGCCGAACCGGTGAAGACGACGTCGGTGTTCGCACCGCCGGTCAGGGTCTCGATGCCCGTCACGGTGATGGTGTTCACCGTGTCACCGAGCGTGATGACGTCGGTGCCCACGCCGCCGATCAGCGTCTCGATGCCGCGGGTCAGCAGGGTCGTGCCCGAGGTGCCGATGGTCAGCACGTCGGTGCCAGTGCCGCCGACCAGGATCTCGATGCCCAAGCCCAGGTTCAGCGTGTTGCCGGTGTCGCCCAGGATCACCAGGTCGCTGCCCGCACCGCCGATCAGCGTCTCGATGCCGCGGATGGTGGTGGTGTTGCCGGCCGTGCCCAGGGTCAGGACGTCGGTGCCGGCGCTGCCGATCACGAAGTCCGCACCCGAGACGGTGAGGGTCGAACCAGCCGTGCTGGTGAAGATCACCTCCAGGCCCGTGCCGCCGATCACCGTTTCGATGCCGCTCACCAGCAGCGTGCCGCCGGCCGAGCCGATGGTTACGATGTCGGTGCCCACGCCACCGGTCAGGGTCTCCAGACCCGAAACCAGCAGGGTGTTGCCCGCCGTGCCCAGCGTGACGATGTCGGAGGCGAGGCCACCGATCAGCGTCTCGATGCCGCCGACGATCAGCGAGTTGGCGGTGTTGCCGAGCGTGATGACGTCGGTACCCAGACCGCCGGTCAGCGTCTCGATGCCGCGTAGCAGCACCGTGTTGCCAGCCGTGCCCAGCGTGACCACGTCGACGCCCGTGCCGCCGACCAGGATTTCCAGGCCAGCCGCCAGCAGCGTCGAACCGCCCGAACCCAGGAACACGAGGTCGGAACCCGTGCCGCCGGTCAGCGTGTCGATCGCGTTGACCACCAGGGTGTTACCCACGGTGCCCAGCGTGATGATGTCGGTGCCCACGCTACCGGTCAGGGTCTCCAGACCCGAAACCAGCAAGGTGTTGCCCGCCGTGCTCAGCTGGATCAGGTCGAGGCCTGCGCCGCCGGCCAGGGTCTCGATGCCCGAAACCAGCATGGTGGTGCCGGTGTCGCCGATGGTGACGACGTCGGTGCCGACGGAGCCGGTCAGGGTCTCCAGGCCACGCAGGAGCAGGGTGTTGCCCGTGGTGCCCAGCGTGACGACGTCGGTGTTGGTGCCGCCGACCAGGATCTCGATGCCCGAAGCCAGCATCGTGTTGCCGGACGAGCCCAGGAAGATCACGTCGGTGCCAAGACCGCCGGTGACCGTCTCCAGCAGGTTGGCGAGCAGCGTGCTGCCGGCCGTGCCGATGGTGATCAGGTCGGTGGCGGTGGAACCGGTGATGGTTTCCAGAGCCGAGACCAGCAGGGTGTTGCCCGCCGTGCCCAGCGACACGACGTCGGCGCCCGAGCCGCCGTTCAGCGTCTCGATCAGCGTCACCGCGAGGGTGTTGCCGGCCGAGCCGAGGGTGACGACGTCGGAGAGCGAGCTACCGGTCAGGGTCTCAAGACCCGAAACCAGCAGGGTGCCGCCCGTGGTGCCGATCGTGATGGCATCGGAGGCGGTGCCGCCGATGATCGTCTCGAACAGCGAAACTGTCGCGGTGTTGGCCGTGTTGCCCAGCGTCAGGACGTCGGTGCCCACGCCGCCGGTCAGCGTCTCGATGCCGCGCAGCAGGACCGTGTTGCCGGCCGTGCCCAGCGTGACAACGTCGGTGCCGACGCCGCCGATCAGGATGTCGATGCCCGACACCGAGACCGTCGAACCGCCCGAGCCCAGGAACACAAGTTCCGAACCCGTGCCGCCGGTGATCGTCTCAAGACCGTTGACAAGCAGGGTCGTCCCGGCCGAGCCCAGGGTGACGACGTCGGTGCCGACACCGCCGGTCAGGGTCTCCAGCAGGCCGACCAGAACCAGGGTGTTGCCGGCCGTGCCCAGGCTGATGACGTCGATGCCGGTGCCGCCGGACAGCGTCTCGACATTCGACATCAGCATGGTGGTGCCGGTGTCGCCGATGGTGACGACGTCGGTGCCGGCCCCGCCGATCAGCGTCTCCAGCCCGCGCAGGGTGATGGTGTTGCCGATGGACGACAGCGTCACGATGTCGACCAGGGTGTTCGCGGTGTCGATGTTCGACCCGGCGACCAGCGTCTCGATGCCGGACACCAGCAGGGTGCTGCCGGTCAGGCCGATGAACACCAGATCGGTGCCGGCCCCGCCGGTCAGGGTCTCCAGACCGGTCGCCAGCATCGTGCTGCCGGCCGAACCGAGGGTGACGACATCGGTGCCGACGCCGCCGGTCAGCGTCTCCAGCAGCGACACCAGGATGGTGTTGCCGGCGGTGCCCAGGGCGATGGCGTCGGTGCCGACCTGACCGGTCAGCGTCTCGATGCCGGACACCAGCGTGGTGTTGCCGAGGACCGAGGCGAGGGTGATGACATCGGTGCCCACGCCACCGGTCAGGGTCTCCAGACCCGAAACCAGCAGGGTGTTGCCGGCCGTGCCCAAGGTGATGGCATCGGTGGCGGTGCCGCCGATGATCGTCTCGAACAGCGAAACCGTGGCGGTGTTGCCCGTGTTGCCCAGCGTCAGGATGTCGGTGCCCACGCCGCCGGTCAGCGTCTCGATGCCGCGCAGCAGCACCGTGTTGCCGGCCGTGCCCAGTGTGACGACATCGGTGCCGACGCCGCCGATCAGGATGTCGATCCCGGACGCCAGAAGCGTGTTGCCGGCGGAGCCGAGATAGATCAGTTCCGAACCCGTGCCGCCGACGATGGTTTCCAGCGCATTGGCAAGCAGGGTCGTTCCGGCCGAGCCCAGGGTGACGACGTCGGTGCCGACGCCGCCGGTCAGGGTCTCGAGCAGGCCGACCAGCACCAGGGTGTTGCCGGCCGTGCCCAGGCTGATGACGTCGATGCCGGTGCCGCCGGACAGCGTCTCGACATTCGACATCAGCATGGTGGTGCCGGTGTCGCCGATGGTGACGACATCGGTGCCGGCCCCGCCGATCAGCGTCTCCAGCCCGCGCAGCAGGATGGTGTTGCCGGTGGACGACAGCGTCACGATGTCGACCAGGGTGTTCGCGGTGTCGATGTTCGACCCGGCGACCAGCGTCTCGATGCCGGACACCAGCAGGGTGCTGCCGGTCAGGCCGATGAACACCAGATCGGTGCCGGCGCCGCCGGTCAGGGTCTCAAGCCCGGTCGCCAGCATCGTGCTGCCGGCCGAACCGAGGGTGACGACGTCGGTGCCGACGCTGCCGGTCAGCGTCTCCAGCGCCGACACCAGGATGGTGTTGCCGGCGGTTCCCAGAGTGACGAAGTCGGTGGCCGTGCTGCCGATAAGCGTTTCGACGGCCGCGACCAGAATGGTGTTGCCGTTCGGGCAAAGGGTGATGACATCGGTGCCGACACCGCCGGTCAGCGACTCCACGGCGCACACCGCCAGCGTGCTGCCGGCCGTGCCGATGTTGATGACGTCCACGCCGGTGCCGCCGCCCACCGTTTCGAACAGCGAAACCGTGACAGTGTTGCCTGTGTTGCCCAGCGTCAGGACGTCGGTGCCGACACCGCCGGTCAGCGTCTCGATGCCGCGCAGCAGCACCGTGTTGCCGGCCGTGCCCAGCGTGACGACATCGGTGCCGACACCACCGATCAGGATGTCGATCCCGGATGCCAGCAGCGTGTTGCCGCCCGAGCCGAGATAGATCAGTTCCGAACCCGTGCCGCCGGTGATCGTCTCAAGACCGTTGACAAGCAGGGTCGTCCCGGCCGAGCCCAGGGTGACGACGTCGGTGCCGACGCCGCCGGTCAGGGTCTCGAGCAGGCCGACCAGCACCAGGGTGTTGCCGGCCGTGCCCAGGCTGATGACGTCGATGCCGGTGCCGCCGGACAGCGTCTCGACATTCGACATCAGCATGGTGGTGCCGGTGTCGCCGATGGTGACGACATCGGTGCCGGCCCCGCCGATCAGCGTCTCCAGCCCGCGCAGGAGGATGGTGTTGCCGGCGGTACCCAGAGTGACGATGTCGACCAGGGTGTTCGCGGTGTCGATGTTCGATCCGGCGACCAGCGTCTCGATGCCGGACACCAGCAGGGTGCTGCCGGTCAGGCCGATGAACACCAGATCGGTGCCGGCGCCGCCGGTCAGGGTCTCAAGCCCGGTCGCCAGCATCGTGCTGCCAGCCGAACCGAGGGTGACGACATCGGTGCCGACACTGCCGGTCAGCGTCTCCAGCGCCGACACCAGGATGGTGTTGCCGGCGGTGCCCAGAGTGACGGCGTCGGTGGCCGTGCTGCCGATCAGCGTTTCGACAGCCGCGATCAGAATGGTGTTGCCGTTCGGGCAGAGGGTGATGACATCGGTGCCAAGGCCGCCGGTCAGCGACTCCACGGCGCACACCGCCAGCGTGCTGCCGGCCGTGCCGATGTTGACGATGTCAAGGCCGGCGCCGCCGCTCACCGTTTCGAACAGCGAGACCGTGACCGTCCCACCGCCGCTGCCCAGCGTCAGAACATCGACGCCGATGCTGCCGGTCAGAGTCTCGATCCCGAGCATCTGAACGGTGTTGCCGCCCGTATTGGCCAGCGTCACCACGTCGTTGGCGGTGCTGCCGATCACAATATCGATGCTCGTCAGCGTGACGGTGCTGCCGGTGGTCGCCAGATAGACCATGTCGGTGCCGACACCGCCGATCAGCGTCTCGATGCCGGTCATCGCCAGCGTGCTGCCGGCGGAGCCGATGGTGACGACATCGGTGCCGATACCGCCGACCAGCGTCTCGATGCCGCTGACCAGCATGGTCGAACCGGCCGTGCCGATGGAGACGATGTCGGTGCCGATGCCACCGATCAGCGTCTCGATTCCACTGACCTGGAAGGTCGAACCGGTAGAGCCGATGGTGACGACATCGGTGCCGACCCCGCCGGTCAGCGTTTCCAGACCCGCGACCACCAAGGTGTTGCCGGTGCTGCCCAGGCTGATCGCATCGATGCCCACGCCGCCTGTCAGCGTCTCGAACAGCGAAACCGTCACGGTGGCGCCACCGGTGCCGACCGCCAGCACGTCGTTGCCGACGTCGCCGATCAGCGTCTCGATGCCGGCCAGCGTCACCGTATTGCCGCCCGTATTGGCCAGCGTCACCACGTCGATGCCGGCCCCGCCGATCAGGCTGTCGATCGCCGAAGCCACCAGCGTGTTGCCGGTAGCGGCCAGTGTGACGACTTCGATGCCGGAGCCGCCGATCAGCGTCTCGATGCCGCCGACAACCAGGGTCGAACCGGCCGAGCCGATGGTGACGACATCGGTGCCGGCCCCGCCGGTCAACGTTTCCAGACCCGCAACCACCAAGGTGTTGCCGGCGCTGCCGAAGTTGATCGCGTCGTTGCCCGCGCTGCCGACCAGGGTTTCCAACAGCGAAACCTGCAGCGTCGTGCCGAGAGTTCCGCCCAGCGTGATGATGTCGGTCCCGACGCTGCCGATCACCGTCTCCAGCAGCGAGACCTGGATGGACGAACCGGTCCCGTCCAGCGTGACGACGTCGTTGCCGGCGCCGCCGACCAGCGTTTCCAGCAGCGAGACCTGCAGCGTCGCGCCGAGCGTCCCGCCCAGCGTGACGATGTCGATGCCCGCGCCGCCGGTCAGCGTCTCGATGCCGTTCACCAGCAGGGTCGTGCCGTTCGAGCAGAGGGTGACGACGTCGTTGCCGGCACCGCCGGTCAGCGTCTCCACGGCGCACACGAACACGGTGTTGCCCAGATCGCCAAGGCCGACCACGTCGATGCCGATGCCGCCGCTCACCGTTTCAAACAGCGAGACCGTCACCGTGCCGCCGCCGGTTCCCAGCGTCAGCACGTCGGTGCCGATGCTGCCGGTCAGCGTCTCGATGCCGGCAAGCGAAACCGTGTTGCCGGCCGTGTTGGCCAACGTCACCACGTCGTTGCCCGCGCCGCCGATCAGCGTATCGATGGCGGAAACCAGCAGCGTGTTGCCGCCTGCGTCCAAGGTGACGATTTCGGTGCCGACGCCGCCGATCAGCGTCTCGATGCCGCTCACCAGAAGGGTTGCACCGGCCGTGCCGATGGTGATGGCATCGCTGCCGGCGCCGCCGGTCAGCGTCTCGATGCCGCTGACCAGCATGGTCGAACCGGCCGCGCCCAGGTTGACCACGTCGTTGCCGTCGCCGCCGACCAGAAGTCTCCAGCAGCGAAACCTGCAGTGTCGCGCCGAGCGTGCCCCCCAGCGTGACCACGTCGCTGCCGCCGCCGCCGGTCAGCGTCTCGATGCCGTTGACCAGCATTGTCGAACCGGCCGCGCCCAGGTTGACCACGTCGTTGCCGGCGCCGCCGACCAGGGTCTCCAGCAGCGAAACCTGCAGCGTCGCGCCGAGCGTGCCCCCCAGCGTGACCACGTCGCGACCGGTGCCGCCGGTCAGCGTCTCGATGCTGCTCACCAGCATGGTGTTGCCGACGTTGCCCAGGGTGACCGCATCGGTGCCGCTGTTGCCAGTCAGCGTTTCGAGCCCCGTGACCGCCAGCGTGTTGCCGCCCGCCCCGGCCAGGATGATGACATCGCTGCCGGTACCGCCGAATATCGTTTCGATCCCGCTGACCGTCGTCGTGTTGCCGGTAGCGGACAGCGTGATCACGTCGTTGGCAGCGCTACCGGTCAGCGTCTCGATTCTCGCGACCGCCAGCGTGTTGCCGCTCGTCCCGGCCAGGATGATGACATCGCTATCGGTGCCGCCGAACAGCGTTTCGATCCCGCTGACCGTCGTCGTGTTGTCGACATCGGTCAGCGTGATCACGTCTGTGCCGGCGCCACCAGTCAGCGTCTCGACGTTGCTGACCAGCATGGTGTTGCCGGCGGTGCCCAGGCTGACCAGGTCATTGCCCACGCCGCCGACCAGGGTCTCCAGAAGCGAGACCTGCAGCGTGCTGCCGAGCGTGCCGATCAAGGTGGCGACGTCGCGGCCGGCTCCGCCCGTCAGCGTCTCGACGTCCATCACCCGCAGGGTGTTGCCGCCCGCGCCCAGTTTGACGACATCGGTACCGATGCTGCCGAGCAGCGTGTCGAGCAGCGAAATCTGCAGGGTGCTGCCGAGCGTGCCCGCCAGCGTGATCGAGATCCTGGTTGGCGCCGCTGCCAACGAGGGTCTCGAGCCCCGAGACCGCCATCGTGGTGCCGTTGAAGTCCACCGTGATGACGTCGGTGCCGGCGCCGCCGGTCAGCGTCTCGAGATCGATCACCAGCATCGTGTTACCGGCCGAACCCAGGCTGATCACATCGCTGCTGTTGCTGCCGGTCAGCGTTTCGATCGCGCCGACCTGCGTGGTGATGCCGGTCGGCATCACGCTGATGACGTCTTGGCCGGCACCGCCTGTCAGCGTCTCGAGCGCGCCGATCATCAGGGTGATGCCCTGGGAATTCACCGTAGCGAAATCGGTCCCGGCGCTACCGATCAGAGTTTCCAGCAAGGAGATCGATACAGTATTCCCGTTGGAACCGAAAGTAATTACGTCGACGCTACCACTACCAATGATCGTAGAATACTGACCAACGGTCTGCGTCGATCCATACATATCATTTGGATTATTCAGGTCAAGTGTGCCGGCCACGTCGATCTCCTTGCAATTCGCGCGAAGCGAAAACCAGTTAACTTTCTGGTAACATTCAATTCACGAAAAGGACCTGCCTTTTAGGCACGCCGAACCTTCCCGCTCCGCCATATCAAAAGATCAGTGTCGTTATCAACGAACCAATTGTATCAGGTTTAAACAACGATATTTCACGAGACTGAAATTCGTGCAATGCTGTGACAACGTATGAAAAAGCGGCCGGCTTGAGATGTTTTAGGTCTTGGCCCGTTGCCATTTCTTTCGCGGCTTCGGGGCGGGGATCGGGCAGGCCGGGGAATTGGGACGGTGTCGGCGGAGCAATCCGTCCTCAGCCGTCTCCATGCAGCACGCTTCCCATCGCGTAGCCGATCTGGTGATACAGACCCGCGACGGCGCGGATGCTCTCGCCTTCCAGCGCCTCGACATCCAGCGTGGCCAGCTTGGCCAGATTCAGCATGAAGTCGGCCTGCGGAACGTCCACGCCCATGCGGTCCACCGTCTTGCGGTTGGACACGCCCTGGAAGAACATGCGCCGCATGAGCCAGCTCCGGTTCAGCCGGTCGGGATGGATATGGTGCAGCACGAAGGCGCTTGGCACGTAATAGGCGCTGGCTCCCTCCCGCCGCATGTCCTGGAAGATGATGCCTTCGTTGGACATCAGTCCGCCGCCCTTGCGCCCCATGTCGGTCGGGAATTGCCGGCCGGCCATCAGAGCCTTGCGGAAGGCGCAGTTCCCTTCACCGAACCATTCCGGCAGCTGGAGAAAGCGTGGCTGGGTGTCCCAACCCCAACGGCATGAGAAGAATTGCAGCAGGTCGTCGCTCAGCCAGTCGGGACGAGGCTGGTCGCCGAAATCCGGCTCGACCTCTCCAGCGACGATATCCACCGCGTCGCCGAAGCGGATAAAGGGTTCGACCATCTGCCCAAGCCAGCCGTCGCAGGCCGTTTCGTCATCGTCGATGAAGACGATCAGCGGCGACACCGCCTCCGCCACCCCCCGGTTGCGGGCAAAGGCGACCCCGCTGCGCTCTTCCAGCAAATAGCGCAGCGGGGTGCGCCGCAAGGTGAAGAAGGGTTGCCAGCGTTCCACGACCGGGCGGGCTTCGCAGCCGGTTGAATTGTCGACCACCAGAATTTCGTGGAAACCGTCCGGGAGCTGCTGATCCAGCAGGCTGGCCAGACAGGCATCCAGCAGCTCGGGACGCCGATAGGTGCAGATGACGATGCTCGCCGCGAAGGCGGGCAGTGCCGGGCCGCCCGCGGCCGGCGATGGGCCCGATTGGGCCGGTTCGGGTTCTAACACTGGAGTCATCCCTTGAATGAGCAGTTGTCGGGGCCGAAGCGCCGGCTGCCGCCACTGCCGTGGCCCGACGAGCGGAACTGGAAAACCGCCGCGTCAATGGTCGGCATGGACGATCTTCACCGCCGGGAGCCCCCAGCAGGTGATCCCCATGTCTTTCGCCATCGCTGCCAGCCCTTCCGTCTCGATGTAGCCCCGATGGCTGTAGGGCGGGAAGCAAAGCCCCTCCCGATGAAGGTCGGCCCGCACCAGCAGCGCCGTGCCGCCGACACCGTCCAGCGCCACGGCGTCCTTGTCCGGGAAGGAGTCGAGGTAGCGGCGCCCGATGCCTCTCGGCGGCTGGAACAGGCCGTCGATCAGATGCTCCGGCCGTTCGCCGTCCGGTTCCAGGGCAAAGCTGTTGAGGTCGAAGGTGGTGCCGTTCGGCAGGACGCAATGCGGCGTCGCGATGTCCCGCCCCGCCGCCAGCAGACGCCCCAGGAAATCGGGCGGATAGTGAATCAGGTCCGCATCCAGCCACAACACCCAGTCCTCGTCGGCAAGGGCGGCCTGCAGGAGGCGGTTTCGCGAACGCGCGAGGATCTCGCGGCGGGTACGCTGCACCGCCGGCAGCCAGCGCGGTCCCTCCGGATGGAACCCGTAATCCTGGCGCAGCAGTGTCACGCGGCGGTAGCGGTCGCGCAGGGCCGGCAAACGTTCGGCCAGCCACGCATGGGTCCCATCCACGCTGTCGCTTTCCAGGAAACCGAGAGACAGGCAGCCGGGGTCATGGTCGAGCTGGTCGAGCAGCTGCATATAGCGCGGCAGATGGCTGCGCGCATCCTTGACCGGTGTCAACACCAGGACCTTGGCGGTCCGGAACGCCCCTGTGGACCCTATGGGGGCCGCGGGAGCGTGTCCCGTCCGATCCGATGGGGGAGGGGGCTGGGAGGCAGGGCCCGGCCCGGATATCTCCGCGGCTTGTCGCCGGACTGCGTCGATCGGCAGCCGTTTGGCCATCTCCCGCAGGACCAACTCGTAGCGGTCGCCGGTGAAACGGCTGGTGGCGACTTGCCAATGCTCGTCGAAATGGTCGGTGGCGAAGGTGTTGGCGCCATGCACGACGTAGGTGTAGAGCCGGGGCATGTCCAGGCGGACGACGCGCACGGTCTGCCGGAGCTGGTCGACGAGCGGGGTGTCCTCGCCGCGCCGCAGATGCGGATAGCGGGGCATCACCGCCTTCTCGCACAGCAGCGATCCTTCCCAGTATCTTTCGCAGGAAACCGCGAGCTTCTGCCGGCCCGGCCACCAGATCATCCAACGCCCGAGCAGGCAGGCATGGGCACCGGTCCGGGCGAGGGCCATGTGCTGGACCTCAAGCCGCATCGGGTCGTAGAGATCGTCGTCGTCCCATTGACAGACGTAGCGGCCCTTTGCGCTGTCGACCGCGATGTTGCGCAGCTCCCCGAGCGCCCGGCCCGGCCCGTCGACCCGGACAAGGCGGATATCCGTCCTGCCGGCGGCCCGGATCATGGCGTCCAGCGCGTCCAGCGGAGCGTCCGGCCCATCTCCATCGCGGGTGGCTGCGTCGCAGACGATGACGAGTTCCTTGTTCTGCCAGCTCTGCCGCGCGAAGCTGTCGATCGCCAGGGCCAGCATGCCCGTCCGTCCGCCATCCCCGCCCTTGGTGACCATGAGGCATGAGATGAGCGGCGGACCGCCCGCATCTTCCGCGGTCGCCGCGGAGCCGGCCGGCGGGGCGGCAGAACCGTTCGACACCACCGCCGTGACCCGATCCGGCAATTTCGGCTTGCGTTCGGCATCGCCGCGGAACCAGGTGCCTTCCCAATAGTGGATGGCGTAGGCGTTTCGCGTCGCCTGCTCCCAGAAGACGAGATCGAACAGCCTGCCGCTCCAGCAATCGTCCTTGGTGACCGGATAGAGCTGGCTCGGCGGCAGCACCGTCACAGCGGCCGCAGCCTCCGTCCCGCCCGGATGGGCGGCTTCGTAGGACGCATGGGCGCGTGTCAGCAGGAACGGGCCGGTCGCGTCGAGCACATCCGCGCAGTGGCGCGCTTCGACCAGCCGGTCAATCAGATGATCCCAGAACGGGTGACCGGGAACGGATGCGAGAAAGGACGGACAGAGGATGCGGGAGAGCCCGCGTTCGACTGCCTTCGTCAAGCCGTCATGTTCCTCCGGCTCCAGCCCGACGACGAAGCTCCGACCGTCCAGCAGCCCGCCGATCGGGCGAAGGCATTCAAAATCGAGATCGGCATACACCCCGCCGAACCGGCGCAGAATCAGATAGCGTGCCAGATCGACCCGCGCGATCGGATCGGCATAGCCGCGGAAGACCGGGAGCAGCGCCGGATGCTCGGCCTCAACGAAACGCTCGATGTCATCGTCGGTCCAGAACCGATAGGCGAAGCCTGGATTGTGGTCGATCCAGCTTCGTTGAAGGGCCAGGAACTCGCTCGGAATCTCCTGGCTCTTCCATGTCTGGTGGATCACAGACGGGATGACGAGGTCCAAGTCGCTCATGTCCTTCCAGATATCGTCAAGGCGGAGCAGAAGGAAAAATCACATCGATGGAGTCTGATGAAAGGGCTCAAGACGGATTCCAAAAATATTAAACTTGCCTAACGGGCGTCAAGGATTGCGCAGATATTTTAAGTGACAATTTGTATTTCAATCCTAATAATCCAGAAGTCAAAGGTTTCCAGCAACTCCACTCTGGATGTTCTTTCTCAAAATTCAATTCCGCTTTTTGCGGTTTATGGCGGTGCCTTATAGGTATTTCTAGGATGTCATAGCCATATATTATATTGAGTCTGTAGGGAAAGCGTTTTGTGATGGCTCTCCCTCGGCTTGAACGGAGCGGAATGACATGTCGCTGGATGGCGCAGCAGCGGGGCGAAAAGCTATAATATTGTTCTATAATAGCTTTTTCGGTTCCTATCCGGACTGGGCCAGCTTCCCCTGCTCTTCGGAGTATCGTTTCACCAACAACCGGGAGCTCCTGGGCGACGCGGATGCTGTCGTCTTCCATCTGCCGCAATGGAACGAGATTGGGACGGTCCCCAAGCGCCGCGGTCAAATCTGGGTGGCATGGTCGATGGAAAGCCGTGGGCATACGCCTGTTCGGAACGATCCTGCGATCATGCGCTTTTTCGATGTCCAGATGACCTTCGAGCGCTCGGCCGACGTCTGGTGCTCCTACCTGCCCAAGCGGGAAGAGTGGGAGGCGGCAGTGTCGAAGCCGATCCCCTTCAAGACCGGAACCGCCGAGGCTGTGATGTTCCAGTCCGCGCCGAGTGACCTGAGTGGCCGCAATGCCTATGCTGCGGAATTTATGAAGTATATGTCTGTGGATTCATTTGGTAATTTCCTCAGAAACAAACATCTATCTGTCGAAGACAGAGGATTTTCTACAAAAATGGATGTGGTATCCAGATACAAATTCAGCATATCTTTTGAAAATACTATAGAAAATGATTATGTGACCGAAAAGTTTTTTCAGCCTCTCCTCTGTGGGTCTGTTCCGATTTATATGGGAGCTCCCAACATCGATGAATTCTCTCCAGGAGATCATTGCTATATCGATGTAAGGAAATTCTCAGGCCCGAAGGCGCTCGCGGCTTATCTCACCGATCTGGCGAGAGACGAGGCCGAATATTCCCGCTATTTCGAATGGAGGAGAAAGCCGTTGCGGCCTTCCTTCCTGAGGTTGCTTGAGGACGGTGAAACGGAAGCGTTCTGCCGATTGGGACAATTGGTCGCACAGCGCCTCCGACGGGATGGGCCCGCATGATGGCAGTCCGTTCCGCTCTTCCGCTTTGCAGAGGTCATCATTGATGTTGTCCCCGGACCTGCAATCGATCCTTGGAGACGTGTCTCCGGGCGCCGGAGAGCCCGAGAAGCTGCCCGTGTTCTGGTCGAAGGGGATCAGCCGGTTCTGCGACGTCAGCGGCCCCGACTGGTATTGGAGGGCAGATACGGAATCCGTCCAGAATGAGGATTTCTTCAGCCGTCATTACGGGAATGCACAAGGGATCGTCTGGATCCGGCTGGGCACAAAGGCACGCGACGGTCTGCCTTGCGATCTGGATCACTTCGCAAATTCGGTCCTTTCCACGATCAACTCGCCATTCGTCCTTGTGACGACGGATGGCGACGCGACGGTTCCTTTCGATCTCAAGCCGGAAACGGTCAAAAGCCTCCTGTCCTGTCCCTGGTTGAAGGCCTGGTATACCCAGAACCACGACGGAACGCAGTCCCCCCGGATACGACCGGTTCCAATCGGGCTCGATCTCCATACCCCCGGCCCCTCGGCATCCGCGGCTGGTCTTTTCCGTGACATCGTCGCTCTGCGAGCCGCCCGCGCACCGGCTAGGACGCAACCTCTCAAGGTGTTGTGCGATTTCAACCCGAACACGCCGGAGCGGCTGGATGCGTACCGCAGCCTGTCGCACTGCCCGAATGTTCTTGGCCTGAAGACGCGGGTGCCCCAAATCGACCTGTGGAGGCATTACACGAGATTTCCGTTCGTGCTGAGCGCGAAAGGAAACGGGATCGATTGCCACAGAACCTGGGAGGCTCTTTACCTGGGGGCAATCGTCATCACGCTGTCGTCCTCGATAAATCCTCTGTTCGAACTCATTGCCGGTGGTCGTTGTGGACCGCTGGGACGAGGTGCGCGAGCAGGGAAATCTGGAGCGATGGCTCGACCAATACGGCGACGCAACGGCCGGGGAGTGGGTGTGGCGTCAACTTCATCCACAGCGATATATCGAAATCATGCGTGCCGCATTGAGCGGTCCGGTTTCGCCGGACCGCCCCTGAATCCGGCAACTCGCCGTCAGGAAAACCGGGGTCGATTTCATGTGGCGTCATGTCCGATGTTTCGGATGGAAGAAGGACTGAGGGCGCAGAGGGGCTTCGTTGAATAGGCCGAAAGCCTGGATGACCATTCCGGTCGGTACGGTGAGGCCGCGGGCGACGCCGCTGCCCTTGAGGACGCCACCCCGCCGGTCCGGATCCGGGTCGCGGTGACTGCCGCCGGCCTGGAGCCTGCAATTCTGCATCCGGATCGCGCCGAGGACCTGGGCTCCATCGCCGATGTGGTTGTCGAGTGCGAGCGAACCGGCGCCGAGCAGTCGGACGCGGCTGCCGATCTCGATCAGGCCGTCGGTGTGATCGGCCTTGATGGTGAAGCCACCCTCTTCGCCGATTTCGGTGTCGGCACCGATTGTCACACGCGCGCCGACAGCGACGATGCGCGTGCCGGGAAAGAGCCGGGTGCCGCTGCCGACCGTCACCTCGCCTCCCTCCGTCGCCTGGATGATCGTGCCGGGCCAGAGCGTGACGCCGGCCGCCAGGGTGACGCCCGGCGAGACCAGGGTCGAAAACGGATCGAGCGCCAGAACGCCGTCGCCGGCGAGCGCTGCCACCGCCTCGACCGACAGGAAGCCAGCGCATCCGCGGGCCCGGTTGGTGGCGGCGACGAGGGGGTCACTCAAGGTCGCCGGCCTCCGGGAGCCTTCGGTTAACAGTGTTTCGCCGATTTCCCATAACGGTGACATCCGCCATTCATCCGGCCCTTGTATGAACAATTGGAAACAATGGTGCCGGCAAACAATGCGGCATGCGCAAATATGGAGAAGCAGAAGGAAGACGGGAAGTTGCCTTTGCCCCTCCTCGCCATTGATACCAGCCTTTCCCTGATGTGCCAAAGCTTTTGGGCGGCGCGGTATCGTCAGAGAAAACAAGAACACAAGTTCACTCGGAGGATTCTTCTCATGGTTGGTGCGGTTGCCAAGATGAAGTCTGTCGGTGTCGGCATCGGCGCACTGGTTGCGCTTGCCGCGATCCCGGCTTATGCGCAGGGAAGCGTCACCGTCATGTGCGGTGTGCAGGAGGAATGGTGCAAGGCCATGGTCGTCGCCTTCGAGAAGAAGACCGGCATCAGCGTCGCCATGACCCGCAAGAGCGCCGGCGAGGCTCTGGCCCAGATCCGTGCCGAGGCGGCCAATCCGAAAATCGACATCTGGTGGGGCAGCTCGGGCGACCCGCATCTCCAGGCGGCCGAGGAAGGCCTGAGCGTTGCTTACGAGAGCGGGCAGATGAAGGACCTGCAATCCTGGGCGGAGAGCCAGTACAAGCAGTCGCAGGGACGCAGCGTCGGCATCTATGCCGGTGCGCTCGGTTTCGTCTACAACACCGAGATGCTTGCCAAGCGGGGCATCCAGCCGCCGAAATGCTGGGCCGACCTGCTGCGTCCGGAATTCAAGGGCGAGATCCAGATGCCCAACCCCAATTCGTCAGGGGGAGCCTATACCGCGGTGGCGACCCTGGTGCAGATCTTCGGGGAGGATGCCGGCTTCGACTATCTGAAGAAGCTGAACGAGAGCATCAACCAATACACCAAGTCCGGTGCCGCACCCGCAGCGGCGGTGGCGCGGGGCGAGACGCTGGTCGGCATCTCCTGGGTCAACGACAGCGTGATCCAGAAAGTGAACAAATTCCCGGTGGAAATTTCCACTCCTTGCGAGGGGACCGGCTATGAGATCGGCTCGATGAGCATCCTCAAGGGCGCCAAAAATCTTGAGGCTGCCAAGAAGTTTTACGACTTCGCCCTAACGCCGGAAGCACAGGACTACGGTGCCACCAACTTCCAGATGACGCCGTCCAACAAGCAGTCTGTGCTGCCGCCCGACGCGCCGAAATTCGAGGATGTCCGGCTGATCGACTATAATTTCCAGAAATACGGCATGGCCGAGGAGCGCAAGCGGCTGCTGGGCCGCTGGGATTCCGAGATCAAGTCCGCCGCCAACTGAGCAGGCGGCCCGGCTTCGATGAGCCCGTTTCCCCCATGCCGGGGGAGGCGGGCTTTTCCCGTAATCGGGATTTCGTTCGGCGTCAGGCCTGTCCCGGCAGGGCCGAAGTCTCCACCCGGCCGCGGGCCGCGGGCGGGGCGCCAGCCAGGACGTTCCGGATCTGGGCAGCGAGCAGGGGCTTCTGGTAGGGTTTTTGGATGAAGTGGATGTCGAGCGGCAGGCTGGCGCTTTCCACCAGGAAGTCCCGCGCATAGCCGGAGCAGAAGAGGATCTGGAGCGTCGGTTGCCGGACCTTGGCGATGGCGACCAGGGCGGGGCCGTTCATGCCGCCCGTCAGGATGACGTCGGTGAACAGGAGATCGAAAGCCGCCCCTTCCAACAGGACCAGCGCCTCTTCCGCCGAGGCCGCCGGTACCGCCCGGTAGCCCAGCGCCGTCAGCATGTCGACGGTGGTCGTGCGGACGGCGGGATCGTCCTCCACCACCAGGATGCGCTCGGGGCCGCCTTCGACCGGGCCGAGGTCGCGCGGCAGGACCAGTGTTTCCGGCAGCATTCGGGCGCGCGGGAAGGCCATCGCCACCAGCGTGCCGACGCCGGCCTCGCTCTGGATGTCGACCTTGCCGCCCGACTGACGGACGAAGCCGTAGACCATCGACAGGCCGAGCCCGCTGCCCCGGCCGAAGCGCTTGGTGGTGAAGAAGGGCTCGAAGACGCGCGACAGCACGGCGGGCGGCATGCCGCTGCCGTCGTCGCGGACAGACAAGACGATGGCGTCGCTTCCATCCTGTCCGGAATCCTGCGTGGCGGCTTCCGTGGCGATGACGATGGTGCCGCCGTCGGGCAGGGCGTCGCGGGCATTGACGACGAGATTGAGCAGCGCGTTCTCCAACTGGCCGGGATCGACCAGGGCGGGCGGCAGCCCCGGCGTCAGCGCCGTCTTCAGGACGATGCCGCCGCCCAGACCATAAGCCAGGAGGTCGAGCATGCCCTCCACCAGTTCGTTCAGGTCGACGGCCTGCGGCTGCAACGCCTGCTGCCGCGAGAAGGCCAGCAGCCGCTGGATCGTCGTGGCGCCGCGCTCTGCGGCGTCGAGCGCCCGCAGCGCCTTGCCGCGCACCGGATCCTGCTCCGGCAACTCGTCGTGGATCATCTGCAGATTGCCCATGATCGCGGCGAGCAGGTTGTTGAAGTCGTGGGCGATGCCGCCGGTCAACTGGCCGACCGCCTCCATCTTCAGGGCGTGGCGCAGTTGCTTCTCGATGTCCTTGCGCTCGGTCAGGTCGGAATAGGTGGTGATGAAGCCGCCGGACGGCATCGGGCTGCTGTGCAGCTCCACCACCCGTCCGTCGGGGAAGTGATGCTCGCAGCGGACCGCCTGTTCCGTGCGCAGCCGGGTCAGCGCGTCGAGATCGACGCTGCTGCCGTCGAGCATGCGGATACCGACCCCGCGCCGCAGCAGGCTGCGTTGCAGTTCCGCCAGCTCGCGGCCGGCGACCTCGGCCGGGGTGAAGCCGTTGAGGTCGAGGAAGCGCGGATTCCAGGTGACCAGCCGGCCCTTCTCGTCGAACACCGACAGCCCGTCGTTCATGTTGACGAAAACGGCTTCCAGCATCCGCGAGTTTTCGCCGAGCTTGCGGGCCAGCGCGTCGCGCTCCGCGACATTCTCCTTGAAGACGCTGAAGGCGCGTGCAAGGTCGCCGATCTCGTCCGGCCGGCCGGTGGCGGGAACGCTGACCAGCCTGTCGCCGCCTGCCAGCGCCGACATCGCCCGCGTCACCGCGCGCAGGTTGCCGGCAACGTCGCGCATGACATAGACCGCCGCGGCGATGGCGGCGAGCGCGCACAGGGCGCCCAGTGCGAGGATGCTGGCCTTGCCCGAGGACAGGGCGGAGAAGGTCGCGTCGCCCCGGCTGCGCGCGGCCGTCTGCATCGTGCTGGTGACGCTCTCGACCTCGCGGTTCAACTGGACCGACAGGGTGTTGGCGGCGGCGACCAGGAAGCGGCTGCGCTGCTCGATGCCGAGCTGGCGCGTGCGGATGTCGAAGACGGCCGCTTGGCTGTCCAGCACGGTCAGAAGCTGGTCGAGCGAAGGGGCCATGATCGCCAGCGCCGGGGCGGTGGTGTCGATTGCCCGCAGGCTCTGCCGGTCGGCGTCGAAGCCGGCGTACCAGCGGACGAGGTCGGGCGGGCTGGTGGTCGTCAGGGCGGCGGAGACGGCGTCGCGCGTGCGGTCGGCCAGCCGCAGGACCGAGAAGGGCAAGGGCGGCGTACCGGTTCCCTCGAGGCCGGGAAAGCCGGGATGCTCGAAGGTCCTGGCTGCAGCCCCGGCCAACGTCTCGCCGAGGATGCGCTGGCGTTCCAGCCCGAGCCGGATCGCCGACGCCTCCGCCCGCACCGCGATGAACTCGCCGGTGACGTCCATCAGGTTGCGCAGCGTGCCGTCGAGCCGGCCGGCGAGCCGGACCAGCGACGGCACGTCGGACGGGACATGCAGCGAGGCGCGTTCCAGCCCCGGCAGCCGGTTGACCAGCCCGGTCAAGTCGGCGAGCTTGAGTTCGAGCTGGCTGCGCTCCTCGTCCAGGCTGGGCGTCGCTTCGATGGCGGCGATGAAGGGGGCGCGGGCGGCGAGGCCGGTGCTCAGCTCCGCCATCCGCATTGCCAGCGCGATGTTGCCCAACCCCTCGCGCTGGAGAGAGAGCAGGGCGCGTTCCGTTTCCCCCAGCCCGAACCAGCCGACCCCGCCGACCGCTGTCGTCAGGACCACCATGGCTCCGAAGGCGGCGAGCAGCCGACCGCGAACACTAACGGGGGACAGCATGCGTCTGACCATCGGGTTGGAGGCTAGCGCCGGCCGCCCCACCGACGCCAGCGGTAAAAGCGGCGGCCGGCGCAAGACGGGGCGGTAGGAGACGGGGTGGAAGGCGTCAGCGCGCGACGGCAGCGATGCCGTCGCCGGTGAAGGTCGCGAGCGCGCTCGCTCCCGCCGGCACTGGGCTGGCGACGTTCGGATCGACCACGAACAGGTCGCCGAACTCGCTGACCAGCCCATACTCCATGTGCGAGCCGAGATATGTGGCCTTGCGGACCGTCACCGGGATGCCGTCGCCATTTTCTCCACCGCTCCCGCCGGCCGATACGGTCCGCAGGCGGATCGCGTTGGGCCGGACAGCCAGCAGCACCTCGCCGGCCGGCAGTCCGGGATCGGGAACCGACAGCGTCAGAGCCCCGAGCGCCACCGTAGCCATGCCGCCGCTGCGGCCCACCAGTTCGCCGTCGATCAGGTTGGCGCCGCCGATGAAGTCGGCGACGAAGCGGTTCTTCGGCCGGCGGTACAGCTCGTCCGGCGTGCCGGTCTGGGCGATCACCGACTTGTTCATCACGATGATCCGGTCGGAGACGGCCAGCGCCTCCTCCTGGTCGTGGGTGACGTAGACGGAGGTCAGGCCGAGCTTCTGCTGAAGCTCGCGGATGTCGTCGCGCATCTTGCGGCGCAGCTTGGCGTCGAGGTTGGACAGCGGCTCGTCGAACAGCAGAACCTCCGGCTCCAGCACCAGGGCGCGGGCGACGGCGACGCGCTGCTGCTGCCCGCCGGACAGCTCGCTCGGCAGGCGCTGGCCGTAGCCGCCAAGCCCGACCAGTTCCAGCCCCTCGGCCGCCTTGGCTGCGGCGTCGCGTTTGCGCACGCCGCTGACCACCAGCCCGTAGGCGACGTTGTCGGCCACACTCATGTGCGGGAACAGCGCGTAGGACTGGAACACCATGGTGACGTTGCGGTCGGTCGCCGACAGCCGAGTGACGTCCTTGCCGCCGATCAGGATGGTCCCGCTGCTCGCCATCTCCAGCCCGGCGATCATGCGGAGCGTGGTGGTCTTGCCGCAGCCGGACGGCCCCAGCAGGGTGACGAGGGTGCCCGATTCGATGGTGAAGCTGACGTTGTCCACCGCCGCCGTGTTGCCGTAGCGGCGGCTGACGTTGCGGAATTCGACGCCCGCGGGCTTGCTGGCGATGCTCATACCGGCTTCTCCTGAAGCGTGACGGGGGTGGCGGTGCGGCGGCCGATGCGGCGTTCGCCGACAAGCAGCTGGATGAGGGCGATGACGACCGACATCAGCACGATCAGGGCCGAGCTGTAGGCGATGGCGAGGCCGAAATCGCCCTGCTCGACGCGGCCGACGATGTAGGCGGTGGCCAGCTCGTATTTCGGGCTGACCAGGAAGATCACCGCGCTGATCGAGGTGATGGCCCGGACGAAGCTGTAGACCAGCGAGGCGACGATGGCCGGGCGCAGCAGCGGCAGGATCACCCGGCGGATCGTCTGAACGCTGCCGGCCCCCAGCGTCAGGGAGCATTCGTCGAGGCTGCGGTCGATCTGCGACATGGCGGCGACGCCGGCCCGGATGCTGACCGGCATGTTCCGGAAGACGAAGCAGACGATCAGGATGGTGACGGTGCCGGTCAGCTCGATCGGCGGCTGGTTGAAGGCGAGGATGTAGCTGATGCCGATCACCGTGCCGGGGATGGCGAAGCTCAGCATGGTCAGGAACTCGAAGGCGCCCTGGCCTTTGAAGCGCTGGCGCACCAGCAGATAGGCGGTCAGCAGGCCGACGGCGGCGGTCAGCGGCGCCGACAGGGCGGCGACCTCGATGGTCGTGAACAGCGAGCCCCAGGCGCGGCCGGACCAGATCAGCCCGCCCGGCCCCCAGCTGAGGTCGAAGGCGGCCAGATAATGGCGCAGGGTCAGGCTGTTGTTGCGGCCCCAGTTCTCGGTGAAGCCGCCGAACAGGATCAGGCCGTAGAGCACGAAGGTGAAGGCGGCCCAGGGCAGGGCGGTGGCATAGGCGGCGATCTTGATGCCGCGCGGAAGCTGCGACGGGATGCCGTTGTCGCCCTTGCCGCCGACCGTCGCGTAGGACTTCTTGCCGAGCCATTGCCGCTGCACCCAGAAGGCGCCGAGGCACATGCAGAGCAGGATGATGCCGAGTGCTGCGGCACGGCCGGGATCGTTCTGGGCGCCGACGACCGCGAAATAGATCTTGGTTGACAGCACCTCGAAATTGCCGCCGAGGATCAGCGGGTTGCCGAAGTCGGCCAGGCTCTCGATGAAGCTGATCAGGAAGGCGTTGGCGACGCCCGGACGCATCAGCGGCCAGGTGACGGTGCGGAAGGTGACCCAGCGGCTGGCCCGCAGGGTCTGCGCGGCTTCCTCCAGCGAAGGGCCGATGCCCTGGACGACGCCGATCATCACCAGGAAGGAGATCGGCGTGAATGCCAGCGTCTGGGTCAGCAGGACGCCGGGAAGCCCATAGATCCAGCGCGAGACCGGGATGCCGAACCAGTCGGCCAGCGCCAGGGTGACGGTGCCGTTGCGCCCGAACAGCAGGATCACGGCAAGGCTTATGACGAAGGGCGGCGTGATGATCGGCAGCACGGTCAGAACGCGCAGCAGCTTCTTGGCGCGGAAGCCGGTGCGCACCGCCACCAGGGCGAAGGCCAGCCCGAGCAGGGTCGTCGCGATGCCGGTCATCACCGCCAGGAAGACGCTGTTCCACACCACCCCGCAGGCTTTCGCTTCGGTCAGGCAGGACAGGCGCCAGATGTCGGGAGCGGCGAGGCGTGACCACAGCGCCGCGGCCGAGAAGGCGCCGCTGCCGGTGTCGCCAGCCCCGCTCAGGACATAGCCGACCGGCAGGAAAACGAAGGCGGCGATGGCGGCCAGCACCAGACCGATGGCCCCCGCCGTGAAGCGGTCGCCCTTCATGAAGCCCAGACCGGCGAAGCCGTTGGTCATCAGGAACAGGAAGGACAGCGCGGTCAGTGCCGCGCCAGCGCCGAAGCCGCCCTGACCCAGCGGCAGCGGGCCGAACAGGGCGCCGAGCCAACCCCAAGCCCAGCCGTTGAGCCCGATGGCGAAGCCCTGTGCGGCGACCCAGGCCAGCCCGAAGGCTCCGCTCGCCAGCAGGATCGCCGGTTGCCGGGCGTGAAGGCGGGGCAAGGCGGTGGCGACGAGCGCCAGGATCAGCGGCAGGGCGGCGGGCAGGAGCCACCAGCGCCCGTTGGTCAGTCCGTCGATCAGGGCGGAGCCGGCCGGGCCTGGAGACGGTGGTGCAAGTGCGGGTTGGGTGCCGCTGCCGGCGAACCAGGGCAGCAGGGCGAAGCCCACCCACCCCAGCGCCAGCCAGACTGCTGAACGAGGACGCATCACGTCACCTGCGAATTTTTGCGGTCCGGGTATGACCGCCCCTTCCCTCCCCCGTGACGGGGGAGGGGGACGACGGATGTCCCGATCGGAGGAAAGGCGCGGAGGCGGTTAGGCTGTAACCGCCATTCGGCAACCGTTACTTGGCGACGGCCTTGATTTCGGCGTCCCAGCGCGACAGCAGGCGCTTGCGCTCTTCGGCGGTGCCGAATTTCTGGAAATTGTAGTCGATCATGCGGATCGCCTCCAGCTTCGGCGCTTCGGGCGGGATCGCCGCCTTGCGGTTGGACGGCATCTGGAATTGCTTGGTCTCGGCGCCGGTGGCCTGACCTTCCGGCGACAGGGCGAACTCGTAGAAGGCCTTGGCGGTGTCGAGGTTCTTCGTGCCCTTGATGATGCTGACCGAGCCGATCTCGTAGCCGGTGCCCTCGCAGGGGGCGGCGACATCGACCGGGAAACCGTTCACCTTCTGGTTGATGCCGTCATGCATGAAGATGATGCCGACCAGAGTTTCGCTGCGCGCGACGGCCGCCGCCGGGGCGCTGCCCGACTTGGTGTACTGGTTGACGTTGTCGTTCAGCTTCTTCAGGTAATCGAACGCCCCGTCCTCTCCCAGAACCTGGACCAGGGTGGCCAGCGCGGTGTAGGCGGTGCCCGACGCGTTGGGGTTCGCGATCTGGATCTCTTCCTTGAATTCCGGACGCAGCAGGTCGGCCCAGCATTTCGGCGCGCTGATCTTGCGCTTGGCCAGAAGCTCGGTGTTGTAGACGAAGCCGAGCGCACCGGCATAGATGCCGACGCTGCGCCCCTGCGACTGCTTGTACTGGCTCTGTGCCCAGGGTTGGAGGTCCGCGAACTGCGGGCTCTCGTAGGCCAGCGTCAGCCCTTCCTCGGCCGCCTGCAGATGCGGGTCGCCGGGGCCGCCCCACCAGACATCGGTCTTCGGGTTGGCGGACTCGGCGCGGATCTGCGCCAGCGCCTCGCCGGCGCTCTTGCGGCTCATGGCGACGGCGGTGCCGGTCTTCTTCTCGAAGGCGACCGCAATCGCCTTGCACCATTCCTCCTGCACGCCGCAGAGAACGGTGAGGGGGCCTTGCGCCTTGGCCGGGGTCGCCGTCAGGGCGATCACGGAGCCGGCCGCCAGGATGCCGAGGCCGACCGACTTGATCCAGTTGCCAGCGGATGTCACGGAACACTCCTCCCTTGGAGTTCGGGTTGATTTTTGACGATCGCACATTTGTTCGCTTCGCCAGCGTAAGCGGCCAGGGTGAACGGCGAATGTCACGCTTCAAGGGAGTGGCTGTAACTTTGTTAACAGAGGCCGGTTTCGGTGGAACCGGCGGTCAGTGGCCGAACGCCTCGATGTCGCAGTCGAAGACATATCCCAGCCCGCGCTCGGTGCGGATCAGCCAGGGCTGCTGCGGGTTGCGTTCGATCTTGCGGCGCAGGCGCAGGATCAGCACGTCGATGGTCCGGTCGAAGACGTCGTCCCGGTCATGGTGGGTCAGGTCGAGGATCTGGTTGCGGCTGAGCACCCGGCCATGGGCGCGGACCAGCGCCACCAGCAGATCGAACTCTGCCACCGTTAGCGGCACCGGCTTGCCGGCCGGGTCGAACAGCCGCCGCCCGTCCTCATCCAGGGTGAAGCCGGCGAAGCGGTAGCCGCGCTTGCAGGGGGCGGGGACGGGAACGCTCTCGCGGGCTGTGCGGCGCAGGACAGCCTTAACGCGCGCGATGAACTCGCGGTTGTTGAACGGCTTCACGATGTAGTCGTCGGCGCCGACCTCCAGCCCCATGATGCGGTCGATGTCGTCGCCGCGGCCGGTCAGCATGATGATCGGGATATCCATCGTGCCCCGCACCTGGGCGGCGATGGAGATGCCGTCGCGGTCGGGCAGCCGCAGGTCGAGCACGATCAGGTCGAGCCGTCCGGCGCCGAGCACCGTCATCAGCGTCGCCGCGTCGGGGCAGCGGACCGTCTCGTACCCTTCCCCGGCGAGCAGGTCGGCGACCATCTGGAGGACATCAGGATCGTCGTCGACGATCCCGATCGTCAGACGCCTGCCGCCATTCGGTGACGTGTTCGATGACATCCTGCCCGCCCGCTGATGAGGGCGCAGGATCGCATTCCTTTCCGCCGGGATCAACCGGTCTGGCCGGGATTTCCAACCGGTCCCGCAGCCTGGCCTGTTCCATTGAGCGCGTGATAGCTGCGGATCACCTGGCTGTCGTCCATCGCCCCCTCTCCGCGGCCGGAGGTGGCGAGGAACATCTGGTGGGCGACGGCAGCCAGCGGCAAGGCCGCCTTGGTGTCGCGGCCGGCCTCCAGCACGATGCCGAGATCCTTGACGAAGATGTCGACGGCGCTGGTAATGCCGGGATCGGCCTGAAGCATGCGCGGGCCGCGGTCCTTCAGCATCCAGCTGGACGCCGCGGAGCCGCCCATGATCTCCAGCAGGATGTCGAGATCGACGCCGACCTTGGCGGCGAGCGCGAAGGCTTCGGCGACCACGGCGATGTGGACGCCGCACAGCAGCTGGTTGACGGTCTTCACCGTGGCGCCCTGGCCCGGCCGCTCGCCGACATGGAAGACCTTGTCCCCCATCGCCGCCAGCACCGGGCGCAGCCGCTCCACCACCGCGGCCGGTGCCGCCGCCATGATCGACAGGGTGCCGGCGACCGCGCCCACCACGCCGCCGGACACCGGCGCGTCGACGAAGCGGCGTCCCGCCGCCTCCACCCGCGCCGCCAGGGCAGCGACCGCTCCCGGCGGGCAGGTCGCCATCAGGACCACCGCCGATCCGTCCGGCAAGGCCTCCAGCGCGCCGTCGGCGAACAGCGCCTGCTCGGCCTGGGCGGCATTCACCACCATCAGCACCAGCGCATCGGCACCGGCCGCTGCCGCCGCGGCGCTGGCCGCCGGCCGGGCGCCGCGCGACGCCAGGGCGGCGACACTGTCGGCGCGGACATCGAAGCCCTGCACGGCGAAGCCCTTGGCCAGCAAATTGTTCGCCATGGGCATTCCCATGGATCCGAGGCCGATGAATCCGACGGTCGTCATTGTCCGGTTTCCTTGGATACGGAGACTGTGAAGGAGGGAGAGGCCGGTGCCGGAGCGGGTCAGCCGAGGAAGCCGATCGACACCCAGGGGAACGCCGCGACGACGATCAGCCCGACCGCCAGCGCCGCCAGATATCCCAGGATGGGCTTCATGCCTTCGTCCGGGCTGATGCGGCTGATGGCGCAGGCGGCGTAGTAGCCGACGCCGAAGGGCGGGGCGAACAGGCCGATGCCCATCGCCAGGATGACGATCATCGCATAGTGGACCTCGTGCACACCGATCTGGCGGGCGATGGGGAACAGCAGCGGTCCGAACAGCACGATGGCGGGGATGCCTTCCAGCACGCTGCCCAGGATGATGAAGGCGACGATGGACACCGCGATGAACACCGGCACGCCGCCGGGCAGCTCGCGCATCGCCGTCGCCAGGGTGTTGGAGAAGCCGGACTGGGTCAGCGCCCAAGCCATGCCGGTGGCGGCACCGATGATCAGCAGGATGGCGCCGGACAGGGCCGCGGTATCGACCAGCATCGGATAGATGCGGCGCCAGTCGAACTGGCGGTAGACCAGCAGCCCGGCGATCACGGCATAGACGATGCCGATGGTCGACACCTCGGTCGCCGTCGCCACGCCTTCGATCACCGCGGCGCGGATGATGAAGGGCAGGGCGATGGCGGGCAGGGCGATCAGGAACGCCTTGCCGATCTCGCCCCGGCTGGCGCGGCGGACATGGGACAAATCCTCGTCGCGGTAGCGCCACCAGACCAGGGCGGCGAGCGCCACGCCGAGAACGATGCCGGGCAGCAGTCCGCCGGTGAACAGGGCGGCGATGGACACGCCGGTGACGGAGCCGATGGTGATCAGGACCAGCGACGGCGGAATGGTCTCGGTCTGGGCGCCGGTGGCGGACAGCAGGGCGACCAGATCGCCGGGCTTGGCGCCGCGCGCCTTCATCTCGGGGAACAGCACCGGCGCCACCGCCGCCATGTCCGCCGCCTTGGAGCCTGAGATTCCGGACACGAGATACATGGCACCGATCAGCACATAGGACAGGCCGCCGCGCACATGGCCGAGCAGGCTGGCGAGGAAGCCAACCATGGCGCGGGCCATCCCCGTCATCTCGATCAACTGGCCGAGGAAGACGAACAGCGGAACCGACAGCAGGATCAGGTGGCTCATCCCCTCGTCCATGCGGCCGACCATGACGATGGCCGGGGTCGAGGTGGCGAGCGACAGGTAGCCGAAGGTGGCGAGCCCGAAAGAGAAGGCGATGGGCAGACCGAGGAACACCATCACGCCGACGCCGACGACGAAGAAGAGCAGCAGGTTGAGGTTGCCGAGCCCGGCGAAGACCGGACCGGCCAGCACCGCCGCACCGATGGTCGCGGCCACCGCCAGCGCCGCCCACAGCACGTCGGCGGCGCGGCCGACACGGGCCAGCCGCAGCAGGGCGACCGAGATCATCAGGACGATGCCGACCGGCAGCGCCGATGCGCGCCAGGAATTGGCGATGTCGAGCGCCGGGGTGGTGACCCATACCTCTTCCGAGGCGAATTCATAGGCGGGTTCGGCCATCAGCAGCAGGAAGGCCAGCGCCGCCGTCATGGCGAGCACGTCGAGGAAGGCCTGGGCACGCGGTCCCAGCATGCCGACCAGCGCCGTCATCCGCATATGCTCGCCCCGGCGCAACGCGACGACCGAGCCGAACATGGCGAGCCAGAGGAACAGGATGGAGGCCAACTCGTCCGACCAGATGATCGGGCTGTGGAGGAGATAGCGCCAGATGACGCCGACCAGCAGCACGCCGACCTCGGCGAGCACCAGCAGCGCCGCCGGAAGTTCGACGAGGAAGCCGATGCCCCGGTCGAGCTGACCCAGCCAGCGGGCCTGGATGCCGGACCGCTGCCCGGAACCGTGAGCGCCGGAATCGTGAGCGGCCGTGGCCGCCGCATTGATGGGAGTGTTCATGAGGCCAGCCCTTCGGAAGGACGATCGGTGGACGGGACGGCCGACCTGGACCCGCCGCCCCTGGGGCCGGTGCCATTGGGACCGGGTCGAGGGCGGGGGTGCGGATCGGCCGGGTCGCAATCGACGGCAGTCTCAATGGACGCCAGTCTCAGCCCGGACGGTCTCAGCCGAGCTTGCCGGACACCTTCTCCAGCAGTTCCCAGGCGGTGGCGCCGTACTTGTCCTTCCACTCCTGATAGAAGCTGGTCGAGGACAGCGCCTTGCGGAACGGCTCGCGATCGACGGTGTGGAAGGTCAGCCCCTTGGCGGCCAGATCCTTCTGGAGGCTGTCGTTCAGGGCGGCGATGTCGGCGCGCTGGTCGTCGGCGGAGCGGTCCAGTTCGCGGCCGACGATCCCCTGGACATCGGCCGGCAGCTTGGCGAAGGCGCGCTTGTTGCCCAGCACCCAGTAGCCGTCCCAGACATGGCCGGTCAGGCTGCAGGTCTTCTGCACCTCGTACAGGCGGGCGGTGGCGATGATCGCCAGCGGGTTTTCCTGCCCCTCCACCACCACGGTCTGGAGTGCCGAATACAGCTCGTTGAAATTGATCGGGGCGGGAGCGGCGCCGATGGCCTTGAACAGCGAGGTCAGAGCCGGCGCCGGCGGCACCCGCATCTTGAAGCCCTTGATATCGTCGGCGGTCTTGATGACGCGGGTGGAAGAGGTGACGTGGCGGAAGCCGTTGTCCCAGATCTTGCCGAGCGTCATGATCGGGGTTTTGGCGATCTCGGCGCGGATGTGCTTGCCGAGGTCGCCGTCCATTGCCTGCCAGACGGCGCTGTAGTCGTTGAAGGCGAAGCCCATGCTGGTGATGCCGGACACCGGGACGAAGGTGGCGAGGATCAGCGAGCTGAGATTGAAGATCTCGACCCCGCCGTTGCGCACCTGACCCAGCAGGTCGGTGTCGCTGCCCAGCTGGTTGGCCGGGAACAGCTTGATGTCCAGCCGGCCGGAGGTTGCCTCGCGGATGCGGTCGATCGCTTCCTGGGCGCGGATGTTGACGGGATGGGTCGGGTCCTGGCCGGTGGCGTACTTGAACTGGAATTCGGCGGCGTCCGCCGGGTATTTCAGGATGGTGACCAGCGGCATGGCGCCGGCGGCTGCCAGAACGGCGCGGCGGCTGGGACGGAAGGAGGTGGCGCGGAAGGTCGGCATCTTGAGCATGGTTTCCTCTCCGGAATTCTATGGTTCGGCTTCTTTGGGGTTTGGCCTTTTTGGGCGGCAAGCGGGTGGCGGCAGGGGCCGGTTGCAGGGGCGGGGAAGCAGACTCCCCGCGTCCCGGAGGCCCTTACAGCCAGCCCTTGATGCTGGCCGCCATCGCATCGGTGGAGATGCCGTAGAGGTCGTGCAGGGTCGGCAGGGCGCCGGCCTTCAGGAACTCGTCGGGCAGGCCGATCTGGCGGAAGACCGGGGCGACGCCGGCGCGCAGCAGGGTGCCGGCCACCGCCTCGCCCAGCCCGCCGATGACCGTGTGATTCTCCGCCACCACCACCATGCGGCCGGTGCGTGCCGCCTCGCGCAGGATGGTTTCGGTGTCGAGCGGCTTGATGGTGGGGACGTGCAGCACCCCGATGCCGACCTTGTCGGCCTCCAGCCGCTGCGCCACCTCCAGCGCCCGCATCGTCATGATGCCGGACGAGATGACCAGCACGTCCGCGCCGTCGCGCAGCAGCTTGGCCTTGCCGAGTTCGAATTTGTAGTCGTACTCGTCCAGCACCAGCGGGACGTTGCCGCGCAGCAGGCGCATATAGACAGGGCCGTTGTGCGCGGCCATCGCGGGCACCACCTGCTCGATCTCGTGCGCATCGCAGGGGTCGATCACCACCATGTTCGGCATGGCGCGGAACAGCGCCAGATCCTCGGCCGCCTGATGGCTGGGGCCATAGCCGGAGGTCAGGCCAGGCAGGGCGCAGGCGATCTTGACGTTGCGGTTCTCCTCCGCAATCGTCTGGTGAACGAAGTCGTAGGCGCGGCGCGAGGCGAAGACGGCGTAGGTGGTGACGAAGGGCATCATGCCCTCGTGCGCCATGCCCGACGCCGCCCCCATCAGCAGCTGTTCGGCCATCCCCATCTGATAGAAGCGGTCCGGGAAGGCCTGGGCGAAGATGTGCAGGTCGGTGTATTTGGCGAGGTCGGCGGTCATGCCGACGATCTCCGGCCGCTGCTTCGCCAGCTCGACCAGCGCATGGCCGAAGGGGGCCGGCTTCGTCCGCTGCCCCTCCGCCGCGATGGAGGCGATCATGGCGGAGGTCTTCAGGCGCGGCTTGGAGGCAGTGTCGGTGCCAGTGGCGGTTGCGGTGCTCATGCGGTCCTCCCGGCGTCGAGCGCGTCCAGCGCCAGCTGCCATTCGTGCGCGTCGACGCGGATGAAGTGGTTCTTTTCGCGGGCTTCGAGGAAGGGCACGCCCTTGCCCATCTTGGTGTCGCAGACGATCATCCGCGGCTTGGGCTCCGGGTGGGTCTTGGCGGCGTCGAAGGCGGCGACCACCGCGTCCATGTCGTTGCCGTCGACCCGCTGGACGAACCAGCCGAAGGCCTCCAGCTTGTCCACCAGCGGCTCGAACGCCATCACCTGGGTCGACGGGCCGTCGGCCTGCTGGTTGTTGACGTCGACGATGGCGATCACATTGTCGAGCTTGTAATGGGCGGCCGACATGATGGCTTCCCAGACGGAGCCCTCGTCCAGTTCGCCGTCGGAGAACAGGGTGTAGACACGGGCATCGGAGTTCTTGCGCTTCAGCCCCAGCCCGATGCCGACCGCGATGCCGAGGCCGAGGCCGAGCGAACCGCCCGACATCTCCATGCCCGGCGTGTAGGCGGCCATACCCGACATCGGCAGGCGGCTGTCGTCGCTGCCGTAGGTCTCCAGCTCTTCGGCCGGGACGATGCCGGCCTCGATCAGGGCGGCGTAGAGCGCAATGGCATAATGGCCGTTGGACAGCAGGAAGCGGTCGCGCCCCTCCCAGTGCGGATCCTCGGGCCGGTAGGTCATGGCGTGGAAGTAGGAGACCGCCAGCACGTCGGCGATGTCCAGCGCCTGCCCGATATAGCCCTGGCCCTGCACCTCGCCCATCAGCAGGGCGTTGCGGCGGATGCGGTAGGCGCGTTCGGCCAGCGGCACATTGTGCCCCAGCGGAGTGGTGTCGAGTGCGGTGTCCACGGGAGGTGTCTCCAGCATTTCGGGATCAGTGGATCAGCATGCCGCCGTTGACGTCGAGCGTAGCCCCGGTGACGTAGGAGGACAGCTCGGACGCCAGGAACAGGCAGGAGCGGGCCACATCGTCGGCGTCGCCCAAGCGGTTCAGCGGAATGCCCTTGAGGATTTCCGTCCGCAGCTCCGGGGTCAGCTTGTCGCCGGTGATGTCGGTCTGGATCAGGCCGGGCGTGACCGAGTTGACGCGGACATTGTCCGGCCCCAGTTCGCGCGCCATCGCCTTTGCCAGACCCAGCACGCCGGCCTTTGCCGCGCTGTAATGCGGACCGCCGAAGATTCCGCCGCCGCGCTGCGCCGAAACCGACGAGATGCAGACGATGGAGCCGGACTTGCGCTCCCGCATGTGGGGGACGACCGCCTGGCTCATGTACAGCGTGCCGCGCAGGCTGACGTCGGTCACCGCCTCGTAATTCTTCGGGCCGATGTCCATGAACTTCAGCGGCTGGGTGATGCCGGCATTGTTGACCAGCACGTCGATGCGGCCGAACTCCTCCACCACGCGGTTGGCGACGGCAAAGCAGGCGTCGCGGTCGGTCACGTCGCAGGCGAAGCCGCGGTGCGCCTCGCCCAGTTCGGCGGAGGCTTCGGCGGCCTGGGCACCGTCGAGGTCCAGGATGATCGCGCGTCCGCCGTGCAGCGCGAAGAGCTTGGCGGTCGCCCGGCCGATGCCGCGGCGCGACGCCGCCCCGGTGATCACGCAGACCTTGTTGGACAGCAGCATGGTCGCTTCCTCTTCTCGAAGCAGGCTCCGCCGTGGCGGCCATGCGGGGGCCGCGACGGAGCATCGGATTTGTAGGGAGTTTGGTCGGGCTATCGGGATGTTTAGCGTGGTCCGCCGATGGTTTGTTGGGCAGACCGTTGAGGAAATACTATGTTCTTGAGATGAGCCTGACAAACGAATAAGATCGCAGTCACATGAATTGAATTCACTGAAATGCTGCGATGCGGAAGCGGGTCTCAATCAAGGCGTTGCAAGCGTTCGAGGCTGCCGCGAGGCTGCAATCCTTTGCAACCGCAGCGCAGGATCTCGGCCTGACGCCGTCGGCGATCAGCCATCAGGTGAAGATTCTGGAGGAACAGCTGGGCTTTCCGCTGTTCCACCGGGTGCATCGGTCGGTGACGCTGACCGATGCGGGGCGGGCCTATGCCGCGGAAATCATCGCCGCCTTCGCCCGCATCGACACCGCCACGCGCAACGCCACCACCGCAGGCGTCGGCACCACCATCCTGACCGTGCGCTCGATGCCGAGCTTTGCCACGCAATGGCTGATGCCGCGGCTGAACCGCGTGAAGGAGCTTCACCCGGCCATCGACATCCGGTTGCAGGCCTCGGTCTCACCCATCGACCTGACGACGGGGGCGGTGGACATCGACATCCGCTACAAACCCGGTCCGCCGCCGTCCGGCTGCGTGATGGCCCAGTTCCCGGAGGACACCATCGTGCCGATGTGCGCTCCGGAACTGGCCAATGGCCTGAACCCGATCCGCCGGCCGCAGGATCTGAGCCGCCATATCCTGATCCATTCGGAAATCAACATTGTCGGCTGGCGCGACTGGGCCCGCCGGCATCGCGGCGTGCAGCTGGACATGGAGCGCGGTCTGCGCTTCGACCGGTCCTTCATGGCGATCAACGCCGCGGTGAACGGGATGGGGGTTTGCCTGGACAGCCTGCTGCTCGCCCGGCGGGAACTGGAGTCGGGCAGGCTGGTGATCCCGTTCCCGCCCCGGCCGCTCAAGGCGCAGGGGCATGGCTTCGTAACCTTGAAGTCGTCCTTCGACCTGCCGAAGGTCCGGCTCTTCCGCGACTGGCTGTTCGACGAGTTGGAAGCCTGCCGCCAGTGGGAGGAGCGCCACCTCGCGTCCCTGCAAGGAGGAGCGGCGCCGCGTTAAGTGTGCGGAGCCGCCGTCGTTCCCCGGCGGATCAGGGTCGGCACCAGCGGCGGCAGCGCGGCCGGCCGGCTCCCCTCCAGGCAGGCGAGCAGATAGTCGGCGGCGCGCCGGCCGATCTCGTGATTGTCGACGTGCATGGTGGTCAGCGGCGGATCGAGCTGGCGGCTGATGGCGATGTCGTCGAAGCCGGTGATGCTAAGGCCTTGCGGCACCGTCAGCCCCATCGCCCGCGCCTCCAGCAGGGCGCCGAGGGCGAGGTAGTCGTTGCCGCAGATCACCGCGGTCGGCGGCGGATCGGTCGCCAGCATGGCGCGCACGCTCTGCCGGCCGAAATCGATGCTCCATTCCCCTTCGCACAGATGCTGCGGGCGGATGCCGAGGCCGCGTTCGGCCAAAGCCGCGCGCACCCCGTCCAGGCGTGCGGCGACGCGGTCGTTGCCGGCCGTCGGCTGGATGATCACCCCGATGGTTTCGTGGCCGAGGTCGAGCAGGTGGCTGGCGATGCTGTGGAATGCCTGCCGGTTGTCGAAGCCGATGCAGGGATGTGGACTGTCAGGCCGGTGGCTGTAGGTGACGACATAGGGAATGTGCCGGGCCTGGATGCCGGCGAACAGATCGGGCCGGTGGGCCTCGCCGACGATGGCAAGCGCCTCCACCCCACGGGCCAGCATCGCCTGCACGTCGTGAACCGCCTGATCCTGGTCGTAGTTGAAGCAGCTCAACAGCAGAGTGATGCCGCGCTCGGCGAAGGCCTTCTGCATCGCCCCGACCTGGGCGGCGAACACCTCGTTGTCGAGGGTGGGGATCACCGCCCCGACGATGGAGGTGCGGCGGCGGGCCAGCGCGCTGCCGGCGGCATGCGGCATCCAGCCCATCGCCTTGGCGGTCGCCAGCACGCGTTCGCGGATCGCCGGGGCGACCTTTTCCGGATTGTTGAAGACGCGCGATACGGTGGCGATCGACACGTCCGCCGCCGCGGCAACATCCACGGCACGGGGAGCGCGGGGCGCAGGTCCGGTCTTCGGATCGCGCTCTGACATCGCCGGCATCTCCATAAGGTTGTGCGGAACCGTTTCATTGAAAGCGGTTACACATCCTCATTGTTACGTCAAGTTTGTTGTTGCATCAGTCCGTGATGCGATCTATGTAAGCGCTTACATCAATGGTGCCGGCCCTGTGACGCTCTCACGTTTTCCGGCCCGTTTTCCCATGGCAACCCGCGAAGGCCCGCCGACGAACGGGCCACATCAGGAGGAATGGTATGCGCTACGGTCTTCAGTCGGTTCTGGCGAGCGCCGTCACGGCAGGCATGCTGCTGTTCAGCGGCATGGGCAACGCGGCCGAGATCGGCGCGCACACCATGAAGCTGGCGAGCGCCGGTGCCGACGGCTCGCCGCTGGCCCTGGGCATGGCGAAGTTCGCCGAGATCGTGAAGGAAAAGAGCGGCGGCAAGATCAAGGTCCAGCTCTTCACCAACGGCGTGCTGGGCGGCGACGTGCAGATGATCTCCGCGCTGCAGGGCGGCATCGTCGAGATGACGGTGCTGAATGCCGGGCTGCTGTCCAGCCTGGACGACAATTTCGTCATGGTCGACCTGCCGTTCCAGTTCGACTCGCCGAAGGTGGCCGATGCCGTGATGGACGGCCCGGTGGGCAAGACGCTGTTGGACAAGCTGTCGGCCAAGGGGCTGGTCGGTCTCGGCTATTGGGAACTGGGATTCCGTCAGCTGACCAACAGCCGCCGTCCGATCGCCACGGTGGAGGACATCGCCGGCCTGAAGATCCGCGTCGTGCAGTCGCCGATCTACATCGACCTGTTCAACACGCTGGGCGCCAACGCCGTGCCGCTGCCCTTCCCGGAAGTCTACACCGCGCTTGAGAGCAAGACGGTGGACGGCCAGGAGAACCCGGCCCCCAGCATCCTGACCGCCAAGCTGAACGAGGTGCAGAAGTACCTGACGCTCAGCAACCACATGTACAACCCGCAGGCCGTGCTGGTCGGCGCCAAGTTCTGGGCCAAGCTGAACGAGGACGAGCGCAAGCTGATCCAAGACGCCACGCTGGAGGCCCGCGACTACGAGCGCCGCGTCTCGCGCGAGCAGGCGAGCAAGGCCGTGGACGAGCTGAAGGCGAAGGGCATGACCGTCACCGAACTGGCTCCGGCGGAGGTCGAGAAGTTCCGCGCCAAGATCCGCCCGGTGGTCGAGAAGTTCTCGCAGAAGGTTGATCCCGCCCTGATGGCGCAGGCCCAGGCCGAGATCGCCAAGGCGCGCGCCGCCCAGTGACGGTGCGGTAAGGCAGCGGAGCAGAGCCATGATCGTCGTCTTCGGATCCATCAACCTCGACATGATCTTCGCCATGGAGGATCTGCCCCTTGCCGGGCAGACCCTGCTGGCGCGGTCGCTGGACTTGCATCCCGGCGGCAAGGGGGCCAACCAGGCCGTCGCCGCCGCCCGCGATGGCGCCAGGGTGACGATGGTCGGGGCCGTCGGCGGCGACGGACTGAAGGAAACCGCGCTGGGCGGGCTGCGCGGCGCCGGTGTCGATCTGTCCCGCGTTGCGGTGACAGACCGGGCGACCGGCACCGCCGCCGTCTGCACCGATGCGGCGGGCCGCAACCAGATCGTCGTTGCCGGCGGGGCCAACCTGCAGGCGCGCGCCGATCAGGTCGAGGACGCGCTTCTGTCGTCCGGCACGACTTTGATCGTGCAGATGGAGTCCGATCCCGGCGAGACCGCGGCGCTGATCCTGCGCGCCCGCCGGCTGGGCGCACGGGTGATCCTGAACCTCGCACCGGCCGCCCCGCTGCCGCTGCCGGTGCTGAAGTCCGTCGACATCCTTGTGGTGAACGAGGATGAGGCGGAATGGCTGGCCGGCGATCTCGGATGTGCCGGCGACGCGGCGTCGCTCCGCTCCTTGTTGGGCGGCACGGTGATCCGCACGCTGGGCGGCGACGGTGTCGAATGGTCGTCTGTCGACGGCAGCGCGGTGGACGGCAGCGGCCGTCAGCCGGCTCCCACCGTCGCCGTGCGCGACACCACCGGAGCCGGCGATTGCTTCGTCGGGGTGCTGGCGGCCGAACTGGACCGCGGCCGGCCGCTCGCCGCGGCGATCCGCCGTGCCGCCTGCGCCGCTTCGCTGTCCTGCACGCGGGCCGGCGGTCAGGCCAGCCTGCCGGCGGCGCCGGAAACCGACGCGGCTCTCGGCGGGCTGGCGGTCGCCTGACCGGCCCCCGAGCTTCGGTTCCGCGCTCCATTTCCTTGCTTTCGCATTCCCTCCCGATTGGAAGTCTTCCCATGGCGCAGCGCATTGACGGCATCATTCCGGTGATGCTGACCCCCTTCACCGATGCCGGCGAGATCGATTATCCGGGGCTGGCCCGCCTGATCGAGTGGTATCTGGCCAACGGCGCCGACGCCCTGTTCGCCGTCTGCCAGTCCAGCGAGATGCAATTCCTGTCGCTGGCCGAGCGGGTGGAACTGGCGAAATTCGTCGTCGCCGCCGTCGCCGGCCGGGTGCCGGTGGTGGTGTCGGGCCACATCAGCGACGACCTCGACACCCAGGTCGAGGAACTGACGGCGATGGCCGCCACCGGCGGCGACGCGCTGGTGCTGGTGACCAACCACCTCGACCCGAAGAACGAGGGAACCGAGGCATTCCGCCGCCACCTGTCCCATCTGCTGGAGCGTCTGCCGAGCGACATGCCGCTGGGGCTGTACGAATGCCCGGCGCCCTACCGCCGGCTGCTGAGTGACGAGGAGCTGCGGCTGTGCATCGACAGCGGCCGCTTCGTCCTGCTGAAGGACGTCAGCTGCGATCTGCCGACGGTCGAGCGCCGGCTGAAGATCGCCGAGGGCTCCGGCCTCGCCATCATCAACGCCAACGCCGCCATCGCCCGTGACGCCATGCGGGCGGGATCGCCGGGCTTCACCGGCGTCTTCACCAACATCCACCCCGACCTCTACCGTTGGATGCGGCTGCATGGCGACCGCCATCCCGAACTGGCGGACGAGCTGGCGACCTTCCTGGTGGTGGCCGCGGTGTCGGAAAGCCTGGGCTATCCGGCCTTCGCCAAGATGTACCACCAGCGCCTCGGCACCTTCGGGTCGATCCGCTGCCGCGTGATCCAGTATGACGTGCGCGAACGCTTCTGGGCGCTCGACGCGGTGCTCGACAAGGTGGTCGCCGGCACCGACGCCTTCCGCGCCAAGATCGCGGCGCTGCCGGCCGAATGACCTGACGGGGTCCTGAACGAAAAGAGCTTTAGGGGAGGAACGGATGGGCCGCTTCATCGACGGGTATGTCTTCGTTCTGAAGGTCGCGATCGTGGCCTGTCTGGCCGGCATGCTGGTGCTGGTCTTCGGCAACGTGGTGCTGCGCTACGGCTTCAACAGCGGCATCACGGTGTCGGAGGAGCTGTCGCGGCTTCTCTTCGTCTGGATGACCTTCATGGGGGCGGTGGTGGCGCTGCACAAGCACGGCCATCTCGGCATGGACACCATGGTCGCCCTGCTGCCCAGGACGGGGAGGCTGCTCTGCTTCTGCCTCAGCCATCTGCTGATGATCTACGCCACCGGGCTGCTGCTCGGCGGCAGTTGGGACCAGACGCTGATCAACCTGCAGGTGACGGCGCCAGCCACCGGCCTGTCGATGGGGTTCTTCTACGGTTCCGGCGTGGTGTTCGGCGTCCTGGCGCTGGTGATCCTGGTCTTCAACCTCCTTCGCGCTCTGACCGGCCGCCTCAAGGACGGCGAGCTGATCACGGTGACGGAGTCCGAGGAAACGGCCGACGCCACGCATGCGCCCACCGGCCGGCCCGCCTGATCCCCAGATAGCCCGAGCGGCAAGGAGTTCCTGCCATGACCGTCACCGTCTTCCTCGGCTCGCTGCTGGGGGCCATGGCCATCGGCACGCCGATCGCCTTCGCGCTGCTGCTGTGCGGCGTGGCGCTGATGTTCCATCTCGACCTGTTCGACGCCCAGATCGTCGCCCAGAACGTCATCAACGGCGCCGACAGCTTCCCGCTGGTCGCCGTGCCCTTCTTCATGCTGGCGGGCGAGGTGATGAATGCCGGCGGCCTGTCGCGGCGCATTGTCGCCGTGGCGATGGCGCTGGTCGGCCATATCCGCGGCGGGCTCGGCTACGTCGCGATTCTCGCCTCCTGCATCCTCGCCAGCCTGTCCGGGTCGGCGGTGGCCGATGCCGCCGCCCTGTCGGCCCTGCTGGTGCCGATGATGGTGCGGGCCGGCCATGACAAGGCGCGCTCCTGCGGGCTGATCGCAGCCGGCGGCATCATCGCGCCGATCATCCCGCCCAGCATCGGCTTCATCCTGTTCGGCGTCGCGGCCAACGTGTCGATCACCAAGCTGTTCCTGGCCGGCATCTTCCCGGGCCTGATGCTGGGTCTGGGTCTGGTCGCCGCCTGGTGGCTGGTGGTCCGCCACGAGGATCTGGCCCCGCCGCCGCGGGCGACGAAGGGGGAGGTCGCGGCGGCGGTGAAGGATGGCTTCTGGGCGCTGATGCTGCCGGGCATCATCATCTTCGGCCTGAAGTTCGGCATCTTCACGCCCACCGAGGCGGCTGTGGTCGCGGCGGTTTATGCGCTGTTCGTCGCCGTGGTGGTCTATCGCGAACTGAAGCCGTCGCAGTTGTTCGACCTGTTCGCCTCGGCGGCCACCACCACCGCGGTGGTGATGTTCCTGGTCGCCGCCGCCATGGTGTCGGCCTGGATGATCACCATCGCCAATCTGCCGGCCCAGGTCGGCGAGATGCTGGAGCCCTTCATGGGCAGCCCGACCTTGCTGATGGCCGCTATCATGGTGCTGGTGGTGATCGTCGGGACGGCGATGGACATGACGCCGACCATCCTGATCCTGACTCCGGTCCTGATGCCGGTGATCAAGCAGGCCGGGATCGACCCCGTCTATTTCGGCGTGCTGTTCATCATCAACAACGCCATCGGCCTGATCACCCCGCCGGTCGGCACCGTGCTGAACGTGGTGGCCGGCGTGGCGAAGCTGAACATGGGCAGCCTGATGCGCGGCGTCTGGCCCTTCCTGCTGGCGCAGCTTCTAGTGCTGACCCTGCTGGTGCTGTTCCCGTCGCTGGTGATGGTGCCGGCCCGCTGGTTCGCGGGCTGAGCCGATCCCCTACAGGGAGCTGCCGGCCACGGGTTCGGCAGCTCTCCCGGCACCCAGCAGGATGCCCAGGCGCCCCGCGGCACCGGTGATGTGGTCGGACATCGCCTGTGCTGCGCGGGCGCTGTCGCGTGTCTGCAAGGCCTTTAAAATCCGCTCGTGCTCCTCCAGGGTTTCCCAGATGCGGTCCTCCTGGGCGAAGGGAAGCGTCTGGATCTCGGTGACCACCGCATCGACCGTCCGGAACAGGTCCAGGACCATGCGGTTGCCGCAGCCTTCGACGATCAGGTGGTGGAACTTGCTGTCCTCCACCCCGGCCTGGGCGAAATCATGCGCCTCGAAGGCGCTGCGCATCCGCACCAGCGTGCTGGCCAGCGTTTCAAGCGTGGCCGCGGGCAGGGCGATGGCGGCAAGCTGGGCGGCGTGGGGCTCCAACGCCAGACGCGCCTCGTAGACTTCACGCGGTGAGTAGAGGTCGGCGAACCGCCAGGCGGCGACCGGGTCCGGCGGCTTGCCGTCGGTGAGAAAGACGCCGCGCCCCACCTCGATCCGGATCATGCCGAGCGTTTCCAGCGCCGACAGCGCCTCGCGCAGCGATGCCCGGCTGATGCTCAGCCTCTCGGCAAGCTCGCGCTGGGGCGGCAGCTGGTCGCCCGGACGCAGCCCCTGTTCGTTGATGATCCGGCGGATCTTCTCGACCGCCGCCTGTGGCACCAACAGCCGTCCACGCATCCTGCCGATCCCTGTCTGTCGTTGCTCTTGCCGGGGTGCCCCACGCGACGCCTTGACAATAGCCCAGAAAGGGCGTGCAATCCAACTGGTCAGACCGGTATGGCCTCTCAGACCAAAGAAAACGACAAAACCGGCTTTCAGGGATTCGCGTCAGGCATTCACCCACCCATGCAGGGAGACGCAGGTACAGCCATGCGCAGACAGATCCTCAAACTCGCTCTCTTCGCCGCGGCCTCCGCCACCGTCTGGGGCGGCTTCGCACCGGCCCGCGCCGCCGACCTCGCCGTCGGCGCCAACATCGGCAACGTCCCGTGGGAGTTCCAGGACGCGACCGGCAAGTTCGTCGGCTTCGAGATCGATGTGGTCAACGAGGCGGCCAAGCGCTTGGGTAAGACCGTGGAGATCGTCAACATCCCCTTCAACGGCCTGTTCTCCGCCGTCCAGTCGGGCCGGATCGCCATGGCGATCTCGTCGATCACCATCACCGACAAGCGGCTGGACTTGGTGTCCTTCGCCCAGCCCTACTATGACAGCGACCAGTCGCTGACCGTGCGGGCGAACACCCCGATCAAGAGCGTCGACGATCTGAAGGGCAAGTCGCTGGGCGTCGATACCGGTTCCACCGGCGACATGTGGGTGAACCAGAACCAGGCCAAATACAGCTTCGGCGATGTCCGCCGCTATGAAGGGCTGCAGCCGGCGATGCTCGACCTCGGGGCCGGGCGCCTGGACGGCTACATCAGCGACATTCCGGCCTTGCTCTACTACACCAAGGACAAGCCGCAGTTCAAAGTGGTCCAGCGCATCCCGACCGGCGAGCGCTATTCCGTGATGTTCGCCAAGGACAGCCCGCTGCTGCCCGCCGTCAACGACCAGATCACCGCGATGAAGAAGGACGGCACCCTGGCCGTCCTGCATGAGAAGTGGTTCGGCGTGAAGCCGGATGCCGATGGCAGCACCGCCAAGGTTCTCGACATCCCGAAGAAGTCCTGAGCGCGGACTGACTTACCGCCATTGGAAACTCCGTCATCGGATGCCATGGCCGGGCACACGGCGCCTGAGTTGCGCGTGCCCGGCCCATGCCTGGACATTCTCTCATGGATTTGATCGACACCTTCTTCAATGGAAGGGTGCTGTGGAATTCGCTGCCGCTCCTGCTGATGGGGTTGGGAACCACGCTGTCGCTGGGGATTCTCAGCATCGTGCTCGGCCTGGTCGGCGGTTTGGTCCTCGCTCTTCTGCGTCTTTACGGCCCGCCTGCACTGAGCGGGCTGTGGGTGCTCTACATCGACCTGTTCCGCGCCATTCCCATCCTGGTGCTTCTGGTCATCGTCTATTACGCCCTGCCGTTCGTCGGCATCCGGCTTTCCCCCTTCGCATCGGCCACCACCGCCCTGTCGCTGGTCAGCGCCGCCTACAGCGCTGAAATCCTGCGGGCCGGCATCCAGGCGATCCCCCGCGGCCAGTTCGAGGCCAGCCAAGCGCTCGGCCTGTCCTATTGGAGCATGATGGGGGACATCGTCCTGCCGCAGGCCGTCCGCATCGTCATTCCGCCGATGACCAGCAACTGCATCAACGTGATGAAGGACACCGCACTCGCCTCCGTCGTCGCGATGCCGGACCTTCTGAAGCAGGCGACGCAGGCCCAGGCGCTGGCGGCGAACCCGACGCCGCTGATCGGCGCCGCCGCGCTCTATGTGCTGCTGCTCCTGCCGATGGTGCGCGCCGTGGGCACGCTGGAAAAACACTTCGCCAAGGAGCGCCGTTGACATGCAGATCAACGATATGCAGGCGGGGAAAGCGGGCAGGGCGGCATCCGCGCGCCCGGCCGCCCGGCCGATCATCGCCATCCGCGACCTGCGCAAGATGTATGGCAGCTTCTGCGCCCTTTCCGGCATCAACCTCGATGTCGCGGAAGGCGAGGTGGTCGTTCTGCTCGGCCCGTCGGGGTCGGGGAAATCGACCCTGATCCGCTGCATCAACCTGCTGGAGACCTACGATTCCGGAACGGTGACGGTGGACGACGTCGCCGTCCGGCCCGGTCCCAATCTGGCTGCCGTCCGCAGCGAGGTCGGGATGGTGTTCCAGAGCTTCAACCTGTTCCCCCACATGACCGTGCTGCGCAATGTCGCGCTGGCGCCGATCCGGGTGCGCAAGCTGGCGCCGAAGGCCGCCGAGGAACGGGCCATGGAGCTGCTGACCCGCGTCGGCATCGCCGAACAGGCCGGCAAGTTCCCCGGCCAGCTGTCGGGCGGCCAGCAGCAGCGCGTCGCCATCGCCCGCGCGCTGGCGATGGAACCCAAAATCCTGTTGTTCGACGAGCCGACCTCGGCACTCGATCCGGAGATGGTCGGCGAGGTGCTGGACGTCATGCAGTCGCTGGCCCGCACCGGCGTCACGATGGTGGTCGTCACCCATGAGATGGGCTTCGCCCGCCGCGTGGCCGACCGCGTCATCTTCATGGAGCGCGGCCAGATCGTCGAGGAGGCGAAGCCGGAAGCCTTCTTCTCCGCACCCAAGGAAGAGCGCGCCCGTGCCTTCCTGCAAGCGGTCCTGAACCATTGAGCGCCGCGAGGATCATCCCGGCGGTGCCGCTGACCGGCGACACCTTCGCCCCGTTCGGCACGGTGCTTTCCGCCGGAATGGGCCGGTCGTCCCTGGTCAATGACGGGCGCGGCATCCGCTATGACGCCGAGCATGGGCTGGGCTTTGCCGGTGAGCCGCTGCCGCCGGTGCTGGCGCTCTACCGCATCACCCCGTCACGGCTGCCCTTCGCCGTGACGGCGATGGAACAGCACCCGCTCAGCAGCCAGACATTCGTTCCGATGACCGGCGGGCGCTTCCTGGTGGTGGCCGCCCTCGCCGACGACGGGGGCGACCCGGATCCGGAGACCGCCCGTGCCTTCGTCGCCGGTCCCGATCAGGCGATTACCTATGCCGGTGGCGTCTGGCACTGTCCGCTTGTGGCTCTCGACGAGACCGCCGACTTCGCCATGATGATGTGGCGCGCCCCCGATCCCGACGCCGACTGCCGCGTCGTCTCCCTGTCCGTGCCGCTGCTGGTCGCCGACCACGCCGCCGCGATCTGACCGAAGGAATTGAACCCGTGTCGAACGTGACGACCTCCCCGCTCGATCTGTCCTTTGTCCGCGCCCAGTTCCCGGCGCTCGCCGGTGACTGGATCTTCATGGACAATGCCGGGGGTTCCCAGACGCTGGCGCGTGTCGCCGACCGCATCCGGGATTATCTGCTGACCAGCAACGTGCAGCTGGGCGCCAGCTACGCCGTGTCGCGGCAGTCCGGCGCGCGGGTCGCCGACGCCCATGCCGACATCGCCGAGCTGATCGGCGCCAAGCGGCCGGACGAGGTGGTCATGGGCGGAAGCACCACGGCCCTGCTCTACACCCTGTCGGCGGCGATGGCCGAACAGATCCGGCCCGGCGACGAGATCGTCGTCACCAACTCCGATCACGAGGCCAACATCGGCCCCTGGCGCAAGCTGGAGGAGAAGGGCGCCGTGATCCGGACCTGGGCCGTCCGCCCCGACAGCCTGGAACTGGCGCTGGACGATCTCGAACCGCTGCTGAACGGGCGCACGCGGCTCGTCTGCGTCACCCATGCCTCGAACATCCTCGGCACCATCAACCCGGTAGCCGACATCGCCCGGCTGGTGCACCGGCACGGCGCGAAGCTGCTGGTCGACGCTGTCGCCTACGCCCCGCACCGCGCGGTGGATGTCGCCGGCTGGGACGTCGATTACTACGTCTTCAGCTTCTACAAGGTCTATGGACCCCATTTCGCCGTTCTCTACGGCAAGCACGAGCTTTTGGCCGCGCTGCCCAGCCTGAACCATTATTTCATCGACCGCTCGGTGATCCCCTACAAGCTCCAGCCCGGCAACGTGAATTACGAACTCGCCGTCGGCTGCACCGGCATCGTCGATTACCTTGCCGAGCTCGGCGAGCGCTGCGGTGCCGCCGGGCCGCGCCGGGCCAAAATCGTGGCAGCCTTCGACGCCATCGCCGCCCATGAGGAGGCGCTTGCCGAACGGCTGCTCGCCTATCTGCGCGGACGCAACGATGTGAGGGTCATCGGCCATGCCGCCGCCGACCGCTCCCTGCGGGTGCCGACCATCAGCTTCGTGGTGGACGGATACCGGTCGGACGAGGTGGTGGGCGCGGTCGATGCGGCGATGATCGGCATCCGCTTCGGCGATTTCTATGCCAAGCGCCTGATCGAGACATTGGGGCTGACCGCGGTCAACGGCGTGATCCGTGTGTCGCTGGTCCATTACAACACGCTGGACGAGGTCGACCGCCTCATCGACGCCCTCGGCAATGCCATGCCGCAGCGGCGGTGAGCCTAGGGCCGACCGAAGGATGACCGACCGATCACATCTGGAACAGGATCAGGCACATGGCTGAGTTCGATCTGGTGGTGCGCAACGGCACGGTGGTCACGGCCGCCGATGTCAGCCGCTGCGACATTGGCATCAAGGACGGCCGCATCGTGGCGCTGGCCGAACGGCTCGACACGTCCGGACAGGTCCTCGACGCCTCCGGCAGGCTGGTGATGCCGGGCGGCATCGACAGTCACGTCCACATCGCGCAGGACGGCGACGACGGCACGATCATGGCCGACGATTTCCGCAGCGGCACGCTCTCCGCGGCCTTCGGCGGCAACACGACGGTCATTCCCTTCGCGCTCCAGCCCAAGGGCAAGTCGCTGCGCGCTGCTGTCCAGAACTACCATGCGCGAGCGGAAGGCCAGTGCCTGACCGACTATTCCTTCCACCTCATCATCTCCGACCCCACCGAGCAGGTGTTGGGCCAGGAACTGCCGGCACTGGTGCAGGACGGCTACACCTCGTTCAAGGTCTTCATGACCTATGACGATTTGAAGTTGAACGACCGCGAGCTGCTGGAGGTGTTCGACGTCGCCCGGCGCGAGAAGGCGCTGGTGATGGTCCATGCCGAAGGCTACGACGCCATCAAGTTCCTGACCGAGCGGCTGGAGCGGGCCGGCCGCACCGATCCCTACTACCACGCCGAATCCCGTCCGATCCCGGTGGAGCGCGAGGCGACCCACCGTGCCATCTCCTTCGCCGAGATCGTCGACGTGCCGATCATGATCGTCCACGTCTCGTCCGCCGACGCCATCGAACAGATCCGCTGGGCGCAGAGCCGCGGCCTGAAGGTCTATGCCGAAACCTGCACCCAATATCTGACCCTGACGGCCGAAGACCTGAAGGGGCTGAACATGGAGGGCGCCAAATACGTTTGCAGCCCGCCGCCGCGCGACAAGGAAAGCCAGGACGCCTGCTGGACCGGCCTGCAATCGGGGCTGTTCTCGGTCTTCTCCTCCGACCATTGCCCGTTCCGCTTCGACAGCCCCGCCGGCAAGAAGAAGCAGGGCGAGCGGACGGCCTTCAAATGGGTTCCCAACGGCATCCCCGGCGTCGAGGTGCGGCTGCCGATCCTGTTCTCCGAAGGGGTGGGGAAGGGACGGATTTCCTTGCAGGAGTTCGTCGCCCTGACATCCACCAACCATGCCCGGATGTACGGCCTTGCCCCCCGCAAGGGCAGCATCGCCATCGGGGCGGATGCTGACCTCGTCCTGTGGGATCCCGACCGCAAGGTGACGATCACCCAGGAGCTGATGCATCACGGGGCCGACTACACGCCTTATGAAGGCATGGAGGTGACGGGCTGGCCCGAAACCGTCCTGCTGCGCGGCACCGTCATCATCGACAAGGGCGTCCAGACCGGCAAGTCTGGCGATGGCCGGTTCCTGCACCGGTCGATCTCGCCCTTCGCGGCACCGCGCGGCCGCCGCCCGACGCAGTATGACTGAGCGGAGCGCGTAATCAGAGGCGCAGTTGGCGGGGCCGGCCGGCGAGGTAACCGAAGACCCCCGCCGCCAGCGCGATCGCGACGAAGAGCAGGGCGGAGGCGTGCCAGTCGCCGCTCCAGCCATGCAGCAGCCCGACCAGGAAGGGGCCGCTGGACGCCAGGGTATAGCCGACGCTCTGCGACATGCCCGACAGGTGCGATGCGATGCGGCTGTCGGGCGAGCGCAGCACGATCAGGGTCAGTGCCACGGCGAAGGCCCCACCCTGGCCGATGCCGAGGATCGCCGCCCACAGCGCGATGGTCCAGAGCGGAGCGTAGAGGCAGCCGACCATGCCGACGAGGCTGCAACCGAGCATGGAGACGGCGGCGAGGCTCTGGCTCGGGGTGCGGGTCGCCAGCATGGGGGCGACCAGCGCCGCCACCACCTGGACCATGACCGAGCCGGAAACGATCAGCCCCGCCGTCGTCGGGTCGAACCCGCGGTCGCGCAGCATCGGCGCCATCCAGCCGAGCACGATGTAGGCCAAAGCCGATTGCAGCCCCATGAACAGGGTGATCTGCCAGGCCAGGCGGTTGCTCCACAGGCCGCGCACCGATGCGCGGGCAGGGCCGGCCGCGCTCTGGCGTCCACGGGTCAGCGGCAGCCAAGCCACCGCCGCCACCACCGCCGGGACTGCCCAGAAGGCCAGGGCGCCGGTCCATTGCCCGAGCGCCCGCTCCAGCGGCACCGTCGCCCCTGCGGCAATCGCCGCCCCGGCGCAGAGCGCCATGGTGTAGACCCCCATCATCAGGCTGATCTTGCTGGGGAAGTCGCGCTTCACCACGGCCGGCAGAAGCACGCCGATGATGCCGATCCCCGCACCCGCCAGCGTCGCCCCGGCGAACAGTGCCGCGAAATTGCCGACCCCGCGCAGCGCGACGCCAAAGCCCAGGATCAGCAGGGTGAAGAAAATCGTCCGCTCCGTGCCGAAGCGCTGGGCCAGACGCGGGGCGATCACCCCGAACAGGCCGAGGCACAGCACGGGCGACGTCGTCAGCAGCCCGGCCTGCCCGGAACTCAGGCCGGCATCGCGCACCACATCGCCCATCACCGGTGCAAGGCTCGACAGCGCCGGCCGCAGGTTCAGCGCCACCAGCACGAGGGTGACGGCGATCAGCAGCGGATGATGCAGCGCCGAAGTCTCCGCCTGGGCTTGTTGAGTCCGGGCATTCTCCGTCGAATGGGATTCGGGCCGGGTGGCCGCCGGGCCGCCGCTGGGAGTATCGGCGGATCGGCCGGCGGCGCTTTCGATGGTCATGAACAACCTGAACGGCTTTGTTGGCGGGGCCAAGCAATCGACCATTGGTTGCCCGCAGGGTCAACCCGCCCACGCTGCAACCCACCCCAGCGACCGTTGGGACCCGTCACGGGCGGCAAGAAAACGGCAAATCCGGAGCAGACGTTTTGGGGTCAGAGGCACTCGCTCGGTGCAACCGCATTGCGCACGCTTCCGACGACCTCGGCGATCCTGTCCGGGTCGATGGCGTCGCGCCGCGCGCCGCCCTGGCAAAGCGCGCCGCGGAATCCCAGGATCGACGGGCGGAGCGCTGCCAGAGGGCCGATGTCGGCAAGCCTGAGCGACCCCGCCAGCCCGGCCAGTACTCCGGCCCCGCGCGCCTGTCCGATGAAGGCGGCCAGCGCGTCGGCCGACAGATGATCGCGCAGGGTGCGGCCATCCTTCAGGCCGGTGTCCAGCATCACCCCGATGAAGCCGGCATCGGCCATGGCACGGACCAGATCGGGGGTGGGGGCGGTCAGGTCGGCCAGGATGACGCCGACCAGCGCGGCGGCGCCGCGCGCCCGTGCTGCCGCGGCGATGCAGGCAAGCGGATCGCCCCCGGCGCCGATGCCCATCTTCACGATGTCGACACCGGTGGCCGCCGTCCGGGAAACCGCCGCCGTTATGGTTGCCGGGTCCATGGCCAAATCGCCGATGGTGGCGCTGACCGGCCTGCGTCCATCGACCGTTCGCAGGCAGGCCTCGATGATGCCGACTGGCAGCGCACCCAGCGCGCCGTCGTCCGGGTTCTTCAGATCGATCAGGTCGGCGCCGGCCGTCACGGCGATACCGGCTTCCACGGGATTGGTCACGCTGGCGAGCATGCGGATCATGAGAGCACCTGTGGTTTGGCCATATGGTCCGCAGCGGGGCCGGCGGCGGGCGGCTCCGCCGCGGCGAGACTTTCGGACCTGAAGGCCGCCACGCGGTCGGACAGCCAGCCCCAGGCCTCCCGCTCGCGGGCTCCGGCGGTCTTCTCGACGGCGATGGCAAGGTAGGCCATCTCCCGCTCCACCTTCTCCCAGGGAAGCATGTGCAACCGGCTGCACAGGATCGCCGCCTCGATCACGGCGGCGGCGGCACGGTTGTGGCCCTCGAAGGGGCGATGCGCCTCCCGAAGGACGGTCCGGCAATGGAAGCGCGGGCGCACAGGGTCGGGCTCGACCCGGACCACCTCCACCTCCCAGTGGGCGAGGCTGTCGGCCAGACGCACGCCGGCGATGGCGGTTGCCGGCACCAGCGGCCAGTTCCGCCGTCCGGTCAGGCAGCCTGCGAACAGACGCGCATCGTCGGTGAAATTGATCACGGCCCGGCCGGTGGCTTCCAGCGCGTTGAGCGTGACGGACGGGCGGAAGGGCGCGATCACCAGATCGTCAGCGGTCCGCGTTACCCCGAAGGGGGCGATGTGCGGGGTCCCGTCGGCGCCCAGCGTGGTGACGATGGTCTCGAGTATCATGATGCCTTTCCACAGGCCCGCCGCCGCTCCTGCAAGGTGGTGCCCGCCGCCTTGAAGCCGTGGGGGTCGCTGCCCGCCTCCGCCTCCGGCATTGCCTCCACCGTGCAGCCCCAGGCGAGATCCTCATCCTGGACGTAGCGCTTGCCGAGCTGCCAGGCGAGGAAGGCCTTCTGCAACTCCACCCCCATGTAGAAGGCATGTCCGCCGTCGTCCGCCAGCCCGAGCAGGGGATAGAGCTGGTAAGGGTCGGTCGCCACATGGTGGCCGTCGCGGTTGTAGACATGGACCCCGTCCTCCGCCACCTCGACCCGGAAGGAGGGGTCGCGAATGTTGCGGGCGGTCTCCGCGATCTCCGCCGGCGTGACGGCGAAGGGGCGGCGGTCGCGCAGGGCCATCAGCCCGTCGTCGATGCCCTTCGGCAGGCTGCCGCTTTCCGATGCAGCATGCATGATCCGCCGCGCCCGGTCGGCCTCGCGCACCGCGGTGCGGGCATGCGGGCTGACCTGAAGGGTGAGGACGGCGTTTATCGACAGTTCCGACACCATGCCCATCAGCAGCGCCGTCGTGCCGGTGGTGTCGGCGTCGGTCAGTTCGGTCAGGTTGCCGATGCCCATCAGCATCCCGATGTCGGGGTAGCGCCGGCGCAGCTCGTGATAGCGCACCACCAACTCCGTGAAGCCGTAATGGATGGGGTCGAGCACCGGGTCGGCCAGGAAACGCCGGCCGGCGGCCCGCAGGCGGTCGACGGCGCGGCACAGCGACTCCAGGTCGCGCGGCTTGGCCGGGACCAGGATCGGGGTGGCGTCCGTCCGGTCCAGCACCCACAGCGTGTCCTCGCTGAGGCTGAGCAGGTACGAGGCGCCGGCCGCCGCCCCGCGCAGCAGCTCGTCGGGGTCGGCGCTGTCGACGCTGACGCTGTGGCCGGCGGCGACCAGGGCGGAAACGGCGGTCTCCAGCCCCTCGAACCGTTCACCCGGCTGGCAGCCCAGATCGATGACGTCGGCGCCGTCGCGGCGCAGCCTTGCGGCGGTCTCCAGCAGAGTGTCGACGGAACGGCGGGGAGCGTCGACGATCTCGGCGAAGATCGTCACCGCATGGGCGCTCAGGTCGGCCTGCGCCGCCCTCCCGCCGAGATAGGCGGGAATGTCGCGCAGCTCCTCCGGCCCGCGTTCGAAGGCGACGCCGAAATGAGCGGACAATGCCGCCAGATCGCAGCGCGTCCGGCCGGGCAGGAGCACGCGCGCGCCGGGGGGCGGGGGCGGCAGGCGGCGCCTGATCAGCTCCTCGGTCATCAGGGCGGCGACGCTGACGCCGATCTGCACCACGTCGAAGCGGAAGGGGGCGGGCGCCATCCCGTCGAGCATCGCCCGCAGGCGCGGCTCCGCCAGCTTTCCGGTCACGAAGACGAGGTGGTCAGACATTCAAGGCGCGCCTTCAGCGCGGATTCGAGGTCGGGAACGGTTTCGACGACGGTGGTCGCCTCGAATCCGCGCAGCCGTTCGACATTCTCCAGGTCGATGCGCCGGGGATAGACCGGCACCATGCCGTGCGGCGCCTCGGTCATCATTTCCGGCGCGGTGTCGCAGGCGAAGACGATGCAGGGCACCCGGCATTTGCCGGCCTGGGCGAAGGCGTTGGTCGGCAGCGTGTCGGAAATCCCCTGCACGCATTTGGCGACTGTGTTGGAGGTCGCCGGCCCCACCACCAGCGTGTGGTATTCGCCGAAATAGAACCGTCCGATCTGCGGGGCGCTGGCAGCCCGGTCGCGGAACAGGCGGGTGCCGGGAGGAAAGTTGCCGTCGCGGCGGCGGTACATCCGCATGACCTCCTCGGCCGCCTTGCTGAGGAAGACGTCGAGCGGCGCCAGCCGCGCCATCAGGTCCAGCGTCTCCTTGATGTAATGGCCCGACCCGGTCAGCGCCCAGGCCAGCCGCGGCGGCGCCGGCGGAGGAGCGATGCTGTTCATACCCGCACGCTTGGCAGGGGTTCGACCTCCGGGCAGCGCAGCAGGGCGCAGCCGGGAGCGGCGCGACCCGCCAGCGCCTCCTCCATCAGGAGGTGGTTGTCGCGATGGATGCACCAGCTCTCGCCGGCGAAGCGGGCGCGCCAGAGCGGGAAAGCGGCATCGACCAGCCCGTCGCGGGCGAGCGACGCCGCATCGGTCGCCGCACAGGGGCAGGGCCCCGACTTGACCAGCACCAGCGCCGCCGCGTCCAGTTCCACCGCCAGCCATGCCGCGAGGCTGTCGGAGGTGACCTCCCAGCTTTCGGCAATCTCGGGCTGGTCGAGCGCCATGGCGGACGGCAGCCACACCGCCGGCATCCGCGCCCGGATCAGCGAGCGCAAACGCTCGCGCGTCGCCGCAGTGTGCAGGGTCGGGCATATGCCGTGCAGCATCAGCCCGAACTGCTCCATCGCCAGCAGGGCCATGCGGTGGGCGAGACGGTCGTCGAAGCGCCAATTGTCCTGGGCATCGCGCACGGCGTCGGCGAAGGGACCGCCACCCGGCACGATGACCACGGGATGGAGATGGCCGGGCCGGGCGATCAGGTCCAGCCAGGTTCCCAGCCGGTGCCAGTCGGACAGGCTGCCGCCGATCTTGATCACCCAGGGCCGCGCCGCGGGGGGTGGGGATCCGTCCTCTGGCGATGCGTTGGCCGTCATCGGGTCAGATCCGCCGGTCCGCCATCGCCAGCGGGCGGCGCGACGCCGGCAGGGGTTGGCCCGGCATCTGGTCACGCGTCCGCTCCAGCCGGATGCCCGGCACCGCGACGCCGTCATAGATGTCCAGTTTCGCCACCGACACACGGGCCGACTGCACCTGTCCGTGGGCAAGGCACATGCGGGCGATCTTTTCCGCCAGCATCTCTACAAGGTTGGTGTGCTCGTCCATCAGGATCCGCTTCAGCCCGGACAGCAGATCGTCGTAGGAGAGCACGTCGCCGATGTCGTCGGAGAACTGGGCGCCGTCCTGGCGCACCTGCAGCAGAAGGTCGATGCGCACCCGCTGTGGCGCGTCGCGCTCATAATCGAAGACGCCGATCCGGCAAGGCAGGACCACGTTTTCCAGGAACAGCTCGTAGAGGCCGGCGGGGATGGTGGACGGGCCGGAGCCGGCGGCGGTCAGGCCACGCGCGCATTGGGCGGAAAGAATCGCGTCTAGCATCGGTGCCGTCCTCCTGGCTGTTGTCCGGCGGGGCCGAGCGTGGATCTGGTGTCGGGCGGGCCGCATTTGTACCTTACCGACATCCGGAGGGCTGCATCTGCTCGAAAGCGACAGCAATCTGGCGATTTCCGCCGCCCCATGCCCGTTCCCCCGATCCGGTCCCGCTTGACCGTCCGCCCCCGCTGCGGTGTCAGCTCAGTCCGGCGAACTCATGCGCGGCGGCGAGCGGGCTGTGCCGCTGGCTCTGCCGGTCGCTGCGCGGTGCGATGCCGAAATGGTCGCGGTAGCATTTGCTGAAATGGGTGGCGGAGATGAAGCCGCAGCTAATCGACACCTCCATCACCGACATGCGGGTCTGGCACAGCAGCTGCCGCGCCCGCTTCATCCGGAGGCCGAGATAGTATTTGGCCGGCGAGCAGTTCATGTATTTGCGGAACAGCCGTTCCAGATTACGGCGGGATTGGCCGAGTTCCGCGGCAAGCGTCAGCAGATCGAGCGGTTCCTCGATGTTGGCCTGCATCACCGCCACCGCGGCGTGGAGATCCTCGTGGTCAAGCACCGGATTGGCTTGCAGTTCTTCCTGCTGGCGGATACTGCCCGCGCGGATCTTGGTGTGCAGAAGCTGCTCGGCGATGTCCATTGCCAGCTTCTCGCCATGGCGGGCGGCGATCAGGTGCAGCATCATGTCGGTGGCGGCGGTGCCGCCCGCGCAGGTGAAGCGGTTGCGGTCGATGGTGAACAGCTCGCCCGTCGCTTCGATCTCCGGGAAGGTTTCGGCGAAGCCGGCCATGTTCTCCCAATGGATGGTGCAGCGGTAGCCGTTCAGCAGGCCGGCGCGGGCCAGGATGTGGCTGGCGGTACAGAGGGCGCCGAAGGCAATTCCCTGGGCGGCCGAACGCCGCATCCATGAGAACATCGCCCGATCCTCGTACCAGTGGCCGCCGATGCCGCTGCACACCATCACCGTGGACAACGGCGGGCAGTCGGCGATGGCGTCTGCGATGGCATGGTCGACGCAGATGCCGATGCCGTTGCTGGCCCGCTGAACGCCGCCGGTCGGCGAGAGCAGCACCCAGCGATACAACTCCTTTCCGCTGATGTGATTGGCGAGGCGGAGAGGCTCAACCGCCGCGGTGAACGCGATCATGGAAAAATCGGGAACCAGGAGAAAACCGACCGTGTCGGCCTGGGAAACGCCGGATTGCTGCTCGCTGCACTTCATTGTCCCGTGCCCCTCTTCCGCTTTCCTGTTCGTATCGTGGGTCGCGAATGGTCGGCGAACACGCTGTTTACCCGCGGCCTTGTTTGCAGTGGCGGCCGCGTTCGGATGGGCGGGGATCGATCCCTTTGCGCACCATCAAGTTTTTATGACAAGCAGCCTACGCAGGTCGGGGCCCTGCGACATTGAACAAAGCGGACATAATCCTTGAAGGAGCGCGACGTTGACCGAGTCGGGATTGTTTTTCATGCAAATAATCCGGTGATAAGAACAATAGCACCGTCCGGCGGAGCAACCACTCACTCTCTATGAGGTAGCCCCTCTTGGCGTGGACTGCCGCCGCTTGCCGACCGTCGACGAGCGAGCCTTCACAGGCAGGCCAGAATCTCGCCGCGCCCACCGAATCCACGGTCGCCGAGCCAGCGACGTACCTGTCCGGTCAGGCCCCGGCAGGTGGGCGGCGCTTCGTTAAGCCCTGACAGGTGATTGTCCAGAAGCGACAGGAAAGGCAGCCGGTTGAGGCCGCAATCGGCAAACCCCGGCAGCGGATCGATCTCGCCGCGGAACAGGATGGTGCCGTTTCGCATGCCATGGCCGGTGAAGGTACCCGGCCTGCCGCCGATCACCAGGCTGCCGGCAGTCATGTGCAGGGCGGCGTAGGCGCCGGCATCGCCGCCGACGGCGATCAGCCCGCGACGCATGCGCGCGCCGGCGCGGTCGCCGCACGCGCCATGGACCAGGATCCGCCCGCCGGTCATTCCCGCCCGCTCGCCGGGGAGGGCGCCGCCCAGCTCGCTGCCGGCGTCGCCCCGGACGATCAACTCGCCGCCGCGCATGGAGGCACCCGCTGCCAGCCCTGCCGACGCCTCAACCAGCAGGGAGCCGCCGCTCATGCCGGTGCCGGCGCGGTGGCCGACCGGTCCGGCGACCCGGATGGTGCCGCCGGCCAGCCCCGCCCCGACGAAATCGAGCCGCCCGTCGCCCTCCAGTTCGACGGTGTCACCGGGGCTGCCCGACAGGTCGAACACATCGCCCACCGCGACATGGCCCCGGCCGAGACGCAACGGCAGCGCGGCGATCTCCGCCAAACTCAGCTCCGCCAGCCGGTGCGGCAGCAGGGGGGAGGCGTCGATGCGGCCGGTCAGCGGGCCTTTCAGACGGAAGCTCAGCACGCTCATGGCAGCAGCTCGTGAAGATGGAAATGATGGCGGCCCAGCTTGCCGCCGTAATTGCCGGCGGTGACGCCCCAGACGCCTGAGCCGCGGCCGCGTTCGATCAGGCATTTCAGCCCGGCCGTGGTGGCGGCGGCGACGTCGGCGGCGGTCAGCCCGTCGATGACGATCTCCAGCACCGATTCGACCTCGGCCGGCAGGAGTGAGCGCGGCAGGCCGCGCAGCGTCGGGCAATAGGCATCGTTGGTGGAGGCCGGCATCCCCTTGTACTTCGCCCCGATCTTGGAGCCGGAGCGGACGACCCCGCCGGGGAAGGGCAGCACCACATTGGGCACGGCGCGCATGGCATCCGCCGCCGCTTCCGCTGCCTCCAGCGCGGCCATCCGTGCATCGGCGAGGATCAGCAGGTTGCCGCCGCCGACTGCGGGCACGCTCCAGCTCGATTCCTCGCACAGGAACTCGCCGTCCATCACCGGGATGCGCCAGTAGCGCCGGCCGCCGAGCAGTTTCGACATCTGCTGGCCGTCGCCGAAATAGCGTAGCTTCCGGCCCAGCGGGATCGAATCCTCCTTCACCCCGCGCGGCACGCCGGCGAAGCAGGCGGTGCCGGGGCAGGTCAGGATGCATTGGCCGACGCGGGTCTCCACCTGCTTTCCCAGCACGCTGCGCCCGGTGGCGAAGAACAGCAGGGCGACGCCGGGGCGCCCGTCGGGGGTTTCCTCCGGCGCCAGTTCCCGCTCGATCCCGGCCTCGCAGCCGCAGGCGATGACCGAGGTGGCGAAACCGGTGGCAGCCATGCCGGCATGGCGCGCCCAGGCCGGTGTGTCGGCGGTCACGATCAGCCGGGTCGCCTTCATGTCGAAGGCCTCGGCATAGCTGTTTTCGATGTGGATGCCGTTCAGAAGCATGGGTCGGACGCCGTCAGGATCGGAACGATGGACAGGCCGCCGCGGCCATGGTCGAGGATCTCGCCGTCCGCGATGCGGAAGTTGCCGAGCCGCACGGTCTGGTGATCTTCGAACCATGGTTTCAGCCGCCGTTCGATGGCGGGGTCGAAGTCCGGCCGGACAACGATGGTGTCGCCCCAGCCGGTCGCAGTCAGCTCCCCGTTCCGTGCCACCGGCCGACCGTTCTTGAACACCCAGGCGGGGGCCGCGAACATAGCCTCGCGGTCGGGCAAATCGTCATAGACCACCACGTCGGCGACGGCGCCGGGGCGCAGGTGGCCGCGGTCGCGCAGCCCCAGCACGCGGGCTGGGCCGGAGCGGGTCATGATGGCGATCTCGTCGAGCGTGTATTCGCGCTCGATGGAACCGAGCCGGCTGTGCGCGGCGACATCGGGATTGATCCGCGCCAACTGCTCGTTGCGGAAGCTGCGGTCCATCAGCAACCGGATCAAATGCGGATAGCTGGTGAAGGGGCCGCCGTTCGGATGGTCGGTGGTCAGATAGACCCGCCAGGGGTCCTCGATCAGCAGGAACAGCTCCAGCCCGATCGCCCATTGCAAGGCGTTGACGAATGCCTTGTCGCGGTAGCGGAACGGCACCAGCCCGCAGCCACCGTCGCATTCGATATCGGTGCACACCCATTTGCGCGGGCTGGCGAGGCCGCTGTTGCGGAACTGCGACATGATGTCGGCCGAGGCAGTGATGGTCTGACCGAAGATGATCTGGCCGACATCGACAGAGATGTTCGGGCTGCGGTTCACCGCCTCAGCGATCTCGGCGGCGGCCGAGGAGAAGCGGCGGTCGCCTTCCGTCCCGTAACTGTGGAATTGCAGGTGGGTCAGGTGGGCGGGCAACCCGTCCAGTGCGGCGATGGTCTCGCGCGTCACCGCTTCATTGCCGGGGATGCCCAGATTGTTGCAGTGGATGTGCAGCGGATGAGGCACTCCGAGGTCGGACAGCGATGTGGCCAGCGTGGTCAGGATGCGGCGTGGCGTGATGCCGTAATGGGGATGCGCCTCGTCCAGATCCAGGCGGCGCTGGTTGAACTTGAAGGCGCTGATGCCGCCGGGATTCACCACCTTGACGCCGACCGCCTGGGTGGCGTGGAGAATCCAGGCGACATAGTCGTTGACCTCCGACTGCGTCGCCCCGGCGGCCAGCCGCTCCAGCAGGAAATCGTCGTTGCCGAGGACGGCGTAGCAGCCCTTGTCGATGATCGGAATGTCGGCCAGTTCCAGATGGGTGTGGCGCGCGTTGGAGGGCAGCATCGCAGGCTCGAAGGCTGCGGTGTAGCCCATCTCGGCATAGCGGTAGCCGGTGACGAAGCTGGATGGGGTGAACAGGCCGCTGCCGGAGCGGCGCAGCCCGTCGGGGCCGCTGGCATGCTCGCGATGCTCCTCCGGGAGAAGCAGGCGGGCGAGGTTCACCTTGCCGCCGCCGATGTGGCTGTGGATGTCGATAGCCCCGGCCATGACGATGCGACCTTCCAGATCGATCACCTCGCCGATGCGGGCTTCCTGCGGAGGCGTCGCAGCGATGCGGCCGTCCTTCAGGTACAGGTCACGCAACCTGCCACCGTCGGTGCTCTCGGTCGGATCGCAGACGCGACCGCCGCGCAGCAGGGTGTAGGCGTCAGACATGCGCTGTCTCCCGAAACCGAATGGGGAGATGGGAGGAGGGGAGGCGGTCGAGCAGGGCGCTCAGCACCGACGCGGCCGATGGAAGCGTCATGGCGGTCGTTCGCAAGCGGCGCAGCGGCAGGGCGGCGACGCCGTCGCCGCGGTGGATGCTGCCGGAATGGTCGAGGCCGGGGATGGCGACCGGGATCAGCACCTCCGGGTCGCGGGGCAACGGCTGTCCGGGGCGGGCCAGCACGATCATCGGCGTGCGGGTGTCCGGCAGTTCCGCGCCGTTCAGGGCCGAAAGCCAGACCAGCGCATCGACCTCGCCCCCGGCCAGCAGGCTTTTCAGCCGATAGCGCAGCGGATCGTGTTCCGGCGGGCCGGCCCCCAGGCGGGAGCGCAGCGGCACGCCATATTGCCAAGCGCACACGTAGTTGGCGCCCAGCGCGTTGCCCTTGCCGCCCAGGGGCAAGCCGGCGCAGCGGGTGGAGGCGTTGGCGGTCACCACCAATCGGTTGAAGGCCTCGATGGCGACATCGCCTGCCGCCGGGTCCAGCGTGGCGGCGACCCAGCCGACGACGCCGAAGCGCGCCTCCCGCAGCGCCACGGCGACGCGGGCGAGATCCTCCATAGCGATGGAGCCCACCCGGCCGCCGCGGGGTGTTTCGCCGGCCACCAGCTGAGACAGGGCGGCGGCGATGGCAGAGGCGTGCGTCAGGTCGGCGCTAAGCCGCTCGAACCCGTCCGGTACCGGTCCGTCGTTGGGACCGATCAGGAAGCCGCGCGCCGCGCCGGCATCGCGGAACAGGGCTGTCGGCGGACGGACGATGCGGTCGAACAGGCGGGGGACATGGCGCTCGAACTCGGTTCCGAACAGGACGAACAGGTCGGCACGGTTGCGAATTTCGCCGAAGGTGGCGGTCATGGCGCCGGTCACCTGGAGCGCGCGCAGGCCGTGGAACAGGCTGTCGGACGCGGCGTGGTCCACCACCGCACCCAGCCGCTCCGCCAGCGCCAGGGCCGCGGAGACTCCCTCGGTGTCGGCGGCGAGCCCCCCGACGGCCGGCGAGGCCGCATCGCGCAGCAAGGCCGCCGCGGCGTCCAGCGCTTCGTCGAGTGGAACGGCGCGGCCTTTGATAAAGCAGTGGGCCGGCAATGTCGGAAGGGCGAACAGGGTGCGCGCCCGTGCGCAGCCGTTGTCGGTCACCCTGAGCTGTCCTGTGCCATCGCGTGCGATTGCAAGGTCATCGCAGGCCATTGCGCAGAATGGGCAAACGACATCGCTCATGGGCGGTGGGAGGTCATTCCCGCCGAGTCCATAGTCCATATCCCAAACTCCGCGCATGATGTCGAGTGTAGAAGGTTATATTAAATAATATTAGGCATGAAATTTCAGTTCATATTCTTTACGGAAATGAATAAATCGGATCCGATATTTAAAGATTTTCAGAATATAATCTGTTTTCTGTTGTTGTTCTCATTGATTTTGCCGCCGCCAATTTTATTATGTGCGAAAGGCGGCTGGTCGCCTTGGCTTTTGCGACAGGTAGGCCATGATTTGCGGCGAACAGCGCATGACAGTCGACACGGTGCGGGTGGAGGTGCCCGCCCGGCTGCATCTTGGGTTTCTCGACATGGAGGGCGGCTTGGGCCGGCGCTTCGGCAGCCTGGGCCTGACGCTCGACGGGCTGGGAACGGACCTGATGTTGATGCGCGGGAAATCCGGAAGCGATGTTCCTGTCGGTCCGGACTGCCGGGCGGCGGGGTATCTCGACCGGCTGTGCGGGGCGCTGGGCGTGGAAAACCGCTTTTCCCTGCGGTTGGGTCGGACCATCCCGTCCCATTCCGGGCTGGGGTCGGGCACCCAGCTGGCGCTGGCCGTCGGGGCGGCCCTGTCGGCGATGACCGGCCGGCCGCTGCCGCCGCGCCGGGTCGCCAGCCTGCTGGACCGGGGGGCGCGGTCGGCATCGGCGTCGGTGCGTTCGAACAGGGCGGCGTCATTCTGGACGGCGGCAAGGGTGCGCTCGACGAGCCGCCTCCCGTCATCAGCCGCATGGCTCTGCCGGAGGCGTGGCGCATGCTGCTGGTGTTCGACGATGCCAACCGCGGCCTGTCCGGCACGGCTGAGACGGTCGCCTTCCGCGATCTGCCCCCCTTTCCGGCGGACAAGGCGGCCTATCTGTGCCGGCTGGCGTTGATGGTCGGGCTGCCGGCGCTGGCGGAAGGGGATGCCATGCGGTTCGGCGCCGCCGTGACCGAACTCCAGAGCGTGGTCGGCGACCATTTCGCCCCGGCCCAGGGCGGGCGCTTCAGCAGCCTGGATGTGGCTGAGGTTCTGCGGTGGCTCCCAGTGGCCGGCGCCGCGGAAGTCGGGCAGAGTTCCTGGGGGCCGACCGGCTTTGCCGTCTTCGGCGATGCGGCATCGGCGGAGCGGGCGGCGGAGGGCGCGCAGGCGCGCTGGCGGACGCGGCCCAACCTGCGTTTCGTCGTCTGCCGGGGGCGGAATCACGGGGCGGTGGTGGAGACCTTCTCCGGTCAGAAAGTAGTCGCTGCCGGATATAAAACAGTCGCAAAAAAGACAGCTTGAACCCGTGAGGTGAAAGACAGTGACATGAAGCGAACCGAGGACTTCGTTTCATGGAAAAGCCCTATGTCATGCACGCCATTACTCCGGTAAAGGCGGTCAGTCCATTCGACATCAACATGGCGTGTGACGCCGGCTATGGCGTCCTCGTGCCTTATACCCATGTCGAGACTGGCGAAGTGCCGGGTCTTGTCCAGGATATGATTTTTTCCCGCGCTCCGGGCGACGCCAAGCGGACCGGTCTGTTCATCGCCGGCCGCGACATCCTGACGGCGCTGGACATGCTGGAGGCGGCGCGCCGGGCCATGGTCCCGCCGTTCGAGATCTCGGTCTTCGCCGATCCGTCCGGCGCCTGCACCACCGCCGCGGCGATGATCGCGAAGGTCGAGGCCCAGCTGGAGAAAGTTGGGTTGACGCTTGCCGGCTCACGGGTCGCGGTGTTCGGCGGCAAGGGGCCGGTTGGCGGCGTCGCCGCGGTGCTGGCCGCGCGTGCCGGTGCGTCCGTTCAACTGGTCGGCCATGACGGTGCGGCGTCCGTCGCCGAGCGGGCGACCTCCTACCGTCAGCGGTTCGGCGTGACGCTGAGCGCGGTCGACGGCTCGACCGATGCCCACAAGTCCGCCATTCTGGCGGAGACCGACGTGGTGCTGGCGGTTGCCCGCGCCGGCGTTCGGGTGCTGAGCCGCACGCAGATCGCCGCCACCCCGTCGGTGCGGGTGGTGGCCGACGTCAATGCCGTGCCGCCGGCCGGCGTGGAGGGGGTGGACGCCTTCAGCGACGGCGCCCCCATCGAGGGCACGGACGCCGTTGGCATCGGCGCGCTCGCCATCGGCAATGTGAAGTTCAAGACCCAGCATGGCCTGTTCAAGGCGATGCGCGAGGCGGCGAAGCCGGTCTATCTGGCCTTCGACGACGCCTTTGCCCTGGCCCGCGCCCAATGCCGGACAGCGGCGTGATCCTGGTCGCCGCCCTGTCGGGCCGGGCCATCGCCCAGGCGGTGGCGCGCACCGGGGCCATTGTCGCGACGCTGGACCAGTTCGGCGATGCCGATCTGCCGATGCCTGCCCGTTGCGTCGCCGGCGATCCCGTCGCCGGCTTCGACCGGGAGGCGTTGATCGCCGCCGCCCGGACGCTGGCTCCGCCGGGCAGCGCTCTGGTCGTCGGGTCGGGGTTCGAGCAGGCGCCCGACATGCTTGGCGCGCTGATGCAGGCCGGTCCGTACCGGCTGCTTGGCAACGGGCCGGATATCGTGCGGGCGGTCGAGGATCCGGCTGGCTTCGCCGCGCGGCTGGCGACGCTGGGCCTGGAAGACCTGGGCATCGGGCATCCGGAAACGCAGCTGGCAATGCCAGACGATGCGATCCCCGGGCACTGGCTGGTCAAACGGACGGGAGCGGCCGGGGGCTGGCATATCGTGCCCTGGGCCGGCAGTCCCTTGCCGGACGGTCATTACCTGCAACGGCGGGCAGAGGGATGGCCAACCTCCGTCGCCTTCATCGCCGACTGTACCGGCCGGTGCGAAACGGTGGCGATCAGCCGGCAATGGACCTATCCGGCGCCCGATGCGCCCTTCCGCTATGGCGGGGCGGTGCTTCCGGCCGCGGTGCCGCAGTCGCTGGCCGACCGGCTTGCGGAGGCAGCTCGGCGCATCGCCGCCGCCTTCGGGCTGGTCGGGCTGAACAGCCTGGACCTGCTGGTCGACGGCAATTCGGTGACGGTGCTGGAGGTCAACCCGCGTCTGGGGGCCACGCTCGACCTGCTCGAACGTCACCGGCTGGGCGGGGTGATGCGCGCCCATCTCGACGCTGCCGCCGGACGCGGTTGGACGTTGGGAGCGGCGCGTCCGGGCGTCATTGCCGGGGCGGTGGCCTATGCCGCCTCTGCCCTGACGGTGCCGACAGTGTTCTCCTGGCCCCCCTGGTGCGCCGACCTGCCTCGGGCCAGCAGCGCGGTGGGGGGTGGACAACCGTTGTGCAGCGTAACCGCCTGGGGCGGGGACGAGGAGGAGGCGCGTCACCGCCTGTCCTGCCGGATCAAACGCATCGTCGCGGACTGCTCGCGGCGGGCCTGCTTTGTGGAGAGAACCGCCGATGGCCTCGCTTCCCTTCAGTGTTAACCGGCTTGCCGCCCCCCTGGTCCATGCCCTGGTGGCGGACGCCGCCATGCTGCGGATCGGGGTGGAGCAGCATCCCGCCGGCTGCACCGTGATCGATGCCGGCATCGACCGGCCGGGCAGCCTGGAGGCCGGGCGCCGCATCGCCGAGATTTGCCTGGGCGGTGCCGGCAGCGTGCGCATCGCCATGGATTCCCCCTTCGTCCATTGGCCGGCGCAGGTGACGGTGACGGCCGCCGATCCGGTCCTGGCCTGCCTCGGCAGCCAATATGCGGGCTGGAGCCTGTCGGGCGAGAAATTCTCGGCCTTGGGTTCCGGTCCCGGGCGGGCCCTGGCGGTGAAGGAGCCTTTGTTCGCCGAACTCGGCTATCGCGACATGGCCGACCGCGCCGTGCTGGTGCTGGAGACGGACAAGCGGCCGCCGGTCTCGGTAGTGGAGAAGGTGGCGCGCGACTGCGGCGTGCCGGCGGAGCGCGTGACCCTGATCCTGACGCCGACCCGCAGCCCGGCCGGCATGGTCCAGATCGTCGCCCGCGTGCTGGAGGTCGGGTTGCACAAGCTGCAAGCCCTCCATTTCCCGCTGGAGCGGGTGCGCGACGGCGTCGGCTGCGCGCCGTTGCCGCCGCCGGGGCGCGATTTCGTCCAGGCGATGGGCCGGACCAACGACGCCATCCTGTTCGGCGGAACCGTCCATCTGCTGGTCGACGGTCCGGACGACGACGCGGCCGATCTGGCGGCCCGCCTGCCCAGTTCGGCCTCCGCCGACTATGGCCGACCCTTCGCCGACCTGTTTGCGGCGAGCGGCTTCGACTTCTTCAAGATCGACCCGATGCTGTTCAGCCCGGCCCGCGTCATCGTCACCGCCTTCGAGAGCGGACGGAGCTTCACCGCTGGGGCGCTGGCTCCGGCGCTGCTCGACCGTTCCTTCGGCATCGGCGGGTAGGGGAGGCCGGGGCATGGGGCGGACCCGCATCGCCATCTTCGTGGACGGCGCCGACTGGCACACCCGGCGGCTGACCGCCGCCTTCGCCCGCCGGGGTGCCAAGGCGGTTCCGGTGTCGCTCAGCGCCTGCGGCTTCAGTCCCGAAGGGCCGGCGATTCCGGGCTTCGATGGCGGACTGCCCGACGCCTGTCTGGTCCGCACCATCTCCGCCGGCAGTTTCGAGCAGGTGACGCTGCGGCTTGGCGTGCTGCATGCGCTGGCCCATGGCGGGGTGCCGGTTGCCAACACTCCCGCGGCCATCGAACGCTGCGTCGACAAGAGCGCCACCGCCTACCGGCTGGTTGCGGCCGGGGTGCCGACCCCGCGCACCTGGAGCGTCGCCGATCCGGTCCAGGCCACCGCGATCCTGGCCGCCCTCCATGGCGAGGGACGGTCTGTGGTGCTGAAGCCGCTGTTCGGGTCGCAGGGCAAGGGGCTGCGCCGGCTCGATCCCGGCATGGCTCTGCCCGGTCCGGAGGAGGTCGCGGGTGTCTACCATTTGCAGGAGTATGTCGGTGCGGCCGATGGCGGCTGGTTCGACTGGCGGGTCTTCGTGGTGAATGGGCGCCCGCTGGCCGCCATGGTCCGCCAGGGCGACCACTGGATCACCAACGTCAAGCAGGGGGCTCGCTGCCATCCCGCCAGTCCGGGCGGCATGCTGGGCGATCTGGCGGTGGTCGCCGCCGCCGCCGTCGGCGCCGATTATGCCGGGGTGGATGTGATCCGTGCGCCCGACGGCCGCTTCCTGGTGCTGGAGGTCAACAGCATGCCGGCATGGCGTGGCTTGCAGGCGGTGACGCCGGTGGACGTGGCGCAGGCGCTGGCCGATCTCGTCCTGGCCCGTCTGGCATCGGCCTCACCGGTGCCGGCAGATGCGCGGAGGGTGGGATGAGCGCCCTGCTGCCGACCCCGCTCCACGATTGCCGGGCCTTGGTGGAGGAGGCGGTGTTAACCGCCTGCCGGCTGGAGTTGATGGCGCTGAAGCCCGGCAACGTCCACATCCATGCCGACGGCCATGGGATGAGCGTGGCGCAGTTCCTCGACAGTGCCGCCGCCATCGCCCCGATCCTCGCCACACCGGGCCGCCGGGTGGGGGAGGCGATCCTGCATGCGGTCGCGGCGACGCAGGAAGTCGCCGGCTGCAACACCAATCTCGGCATCGTCCTGCTGCTGGCGCCGCTCGCCGCCGCGGCGCTGTGCCGTGACAAAGGGGAGCCGCTGCGGCTGAGGCTGGCGCGCGTGCTCGACCGGCTGAGCGTCGCCGATGCCGCCGACGCCTTCGCGGCCATCCGCCTGGCTCTGCCGGCCGGGCTGGGGGACGCCCGGCAGCATGACGTCGCCGAGGCCCCGCGTGTCGACCTGCGGGCCGCGATGACTGCGGCGGCCGGCCGCGACCTGATCGCCCGGCAGTACGCCACCGCCTTCGCCGACGTCTTAACCTTCGGCGTCGCGCGCGGACGCTCGGCCCTGCGTCGCGGCGCCAGTCCGGCGGAAGCGGCGAGCGCCATCCATCTGGGCTTCATGGCCCTGCACCCCGACACCCACATCGCCCGCAAGCATGGCGCGGCAGTGGCGGAGCGGGTGCGGGAGCAGGCGTTCCGGTTGGAACGTCGGCTATCCACCGGTCCTGCCTTTGGCGGACATCCGGCAACCGCCCACCGGCTTCTCGCTTTCGACCGTGCGCTGAAGCGCCGCGGCCTCAATCCGGGCACGTCCGCCGATCTGACGGTGGCCTGCCTGTTCGTGCTTCGGCTGGCCGGCGAGCTGCCGGCCGGACCGTTGCCGCCGGACGACAAGCGGCGGACTCTGATCGAACCAACCATCGCAAGGGATGCGCAATGTCTAAGATCGACAAGGTTATGGTCGGCGAAGCTCTGGTCGGCGACGGCAACGAGGTCGCCCACATCGATCTCATCGTCGGCCCGCGCGGCAGCGCCGCCGAGACCGCCTTCTGCCAGACCCTGACCAACCAGAAGGAAGGGGTGAACGGCCTGTTGGCCGTGCTGGCGCCGAACCTGATGGTCAAGCCCTCGACGGTCATGTTCAACAAGGTGACGATCAAGAACGCCAAGCAGGCTGTGCAGATGTTCGGCCCGGCCCAGCGCGCCGTCGCCCTGGCGGTCGCCGAATGCGTCGAGGACGGCACCATTCCGGCGGACGAGGCAGACGACCTGTTCATCTCGGTCGGCGTCTTCATCCACTGGCAGGCGGAGGACGACCGCAAAATCCAGGACTACAACCACGAGGCCACCAAGCTGGCGCTCAAGCGCGCCATCGCCGGCAGCCCGACCGCCAAGGAGATGCTGGACGGCATGGCCGCCGCGGTTCACCCCTTCGCCGCCTCCTGACCGGCAACCGGCTGACCGGAGACGAAGCGGGCGAGCGTTCCGGCGTCGAGGCGCCGGTCGTGGAGTGCGCTGGCCATCAGAACGGCATCGGTTCCGTGCCGCGCCAGCGCCTCCAAGTCCGCCGCATCGCGCACCCCGCCGGCACCCCACACCCGGATCCCCGGGCGTCGGGCCGCCAGCGTGGCGATGCGGTCGAGGTCCGGCCCCTCGCCCGAGCCGACCCGGTCCAGCGTCATGGCGATCACCCGGGAGGGCCAGAGGCCGGTGTCCTCGTGCAAAGCCGCCGGACCCAGCGGCTCGCCCCGCCGGACATCCAGCGACAGCGCCACCCGGTCCTCGCCGGTCAGCGCAAGCGCCGCCTCCAACGTCTTGCCGTCCGTCTGGCTTTCGCTGCCGATCACCAGATGCCGCAGCCCGGCATCCAGCCAGCGGCGGCAATCGTCCGCCGTCGCCAGCCCTGCATCGACCCAGAAGGCGACCTCCGGCCAGCGCGCCTGGAGAGCGGCGACGGTGGAGCGATGGTCGCCCTGCCCGCGGATCGCGTCGAGGTCGGCGACATAGCAGGCGCGGAAGGGTTGCAGCGCCAGCAGTGCCGCCACGATATCCTGCGGTGACGATCCTGCGGTCAGCGCGCTTTCGATGGGGCGGTAGCGGTCGCGCTCCCCCCGCTTGGCATGAACCACCTGCCCGCCCAGCAGGTCGATGACGGGAACGATGTCCATGGAAAACAGCCTTCGTCGGGTTCTGGTCTGCGAATATGTCACCGGCGGCGCGCTGTGCAACGGGCCGCTTCCGACCGACCTGATGGCGGAGGCCAACGCGATGGTCGCGGCCCTGGTCGGCGACCTGATCGCTCTGGATGGACTGCACGTCACGCTGTGCTGGGACAACCGCCTTTCCCCACCATCCTTTCCGCCGGAGCGGGTCGCCCTGTTCCCGGTGGCGCCGGGTGAGGAACCGGAGGCGCGCTGGCGAGCCGCGGCTGCCCTGTGCGATGTGGTCTGGCCCATTGCGCCGGAGACCGACGGGCTGCTGGGGCACGTGACCGCCCTGTTCCGCGACACCGGCCTGCCGGTGGTCGCCTGTGCTCCCGACGCCATCGCTTTGGCGTCGTCGAAGACGGCGACGGCGGCCCGGCTGGCCGCCCACGGCATCGCGACCGTTCCCACCGTTCCCTTCGGCGCCCTACCGCCGCCCGCCGCCCGCCATGTGGTGAAGCCGGACGACGGCGCCGGTTGCCTCGACACCTTCATCGTCGACGACATCGCCAATTGGAGGCCGCCGCACGCCGGCCGCTGGATCGTCCAGCCGCTGATCGAAGGCGAGCCGTGCAGCCTGTCCATGCTGGTCGATGGTGCCGGCGGGGTCAGGCTGCTCGGCTGCAACCGCCAGAAGGTGGAGCGTGGGAGCGGCAGCTTCTCCTTCCATGGCGTCGATGTCGGGGCAATGGAGCACCGCCGCGCCGCCTGGGAACCGCTGGCACGTGCCATTGCCGCCGCGATCCCGGGCTTGCGCGGCTATGTCGCCGTGGACCTCATCGACCGGCCGGATGACCCGGATTCGAACGGCCCTGTGGTGGTGGAGGTGAATCCGCGGCTGTCCGTCGGCTATTCCGGCCTGTCGCGGGTGCTGGGCTGGAACCCGGCGGGCGACATCCTGGTTCTGTTCCACACCAGATCGGCCGATGCCGGCCGGGAGGATGCGCATGCTTGACACCCGTGGAACGGACTCCCGTGGAGTGCCCCCCAGTGGAACAGTGGTGATCGGTTGGGACATCGGCGGTGCCCATCTCAAGGCCGCCTGGGCGGAGGATGGCAGGTTGCGCGATGCCGTGCAGGTGCCCTGCCGGCTCTGGCAAGGGCTGGGCGAGCTGGACACGGCGCTGTCAACAGTGTTGGAACGTTTGCCGGCCGATGCCGACCATGTGGTGACGATGACGGGCGAACTGGTCGACCTGTTCAACGACCGCACCCAGGGCGTGCACACGCTGATCGACCGCATCGCCGCGGCCGTGCCGCCGGGACGGCTGCGTGTCTATGCCGGGCGGCGCGGGCTGCTGTCGCCGCAGGAGGCGCGTGGGCAGGTGATGGACGTGGCGTCGGCCAACTGGATGGCGACCGCCGCCGTGGTCGCCAAGCGCCTGCCGGCGGCGCTGCTGGTCGACATGGGCAGCACCACCACCGACATCGTGCCGGTGTGCGACGGCGCGGTGGTGGCGCGCGGCGTCACCGATCATGACCGGATGGCGGTGGAGGAACTGCTCTATACCGGGCTGACCCGCACGGCGGTGATGGCGATGGAGCGCACCGCCCTGGTCGCTGGCGAGCGGTTGCCGATGATGGCCGAGTATTTCGCCACCAGCGCCGACCTCTACCGCGTGCTGGGCCGGCTGGACGAGGCTGCGGACCAACACCCGGCGGCTGACAATGGAGCCAAGACGGTCGAGGCCAGCCTGCGCCGTCTGGCCCGCATGGTCGGCCATGATGCCGGCGATTACGATCCGGCGGTCTGGCGGGCGATGGCCGGCGATCTGGTCGAACGCCAGCTGCGCTGCATCCATGATGCCGCCTCGCGGGTGCTGTCCGCCGGTGCGCCGCCCCTGCCGCAGGATGCGCCCGTGGTCGGGGCCGGTGTCGGGCGTGCCGTGGTGACGGAGGTGGCCTCCCGGCTTGGCCGCCCCTGCGTGGATTTCTGCGATGTGGTGGGTGCCCCCGGTCAGGGTTGGGTCGCAAGCTGCGCTCCCGCCGCGGCCATGGCACTGCTGGGCTGAGGAAACCGGGATGAGCCGCGCCTTCGTCAAGGAAAGCGATGCCGAGACCGAGGGGCCGCTGCCCCAGGTCAACGGGCCGCTGCATGTGTCCGCCGCCACCGTCGCCGCTTGGCAGGAGGAACTTGCCGCGGCCGACGCCGAGGTCGCGCAGTTGCGCGGCTCGGATGCACCGGAGGACCGGCAGGCGATGAGCAGCGCCAAGCGGCGCGCCGACCTGTTGCGCGCCCGGCTGGCCGCCGCCGTGGTGGTGCGCCCATCCGGCCCGGCTGAGGAAGCCGGCTTCGGCTCCGTCGTCGTCGCCGAGGATGAGACCGGGCGCCGGTGGACCTTCACACTGGTCGGCGGGGAAGAGGCCGACCCCGCTGACGGCCGCATCAGCTGGCAATCCCCGTTGGGCGAGGCGCTGGTCGGCGGACGGGTCGGCGACGTGGTGGAATGGCCGCGCCGGGGTAAAGCCCTGTCCCTCACCATCCGTTCGGTCTCGCCGAACTGAGCGGTTACAGATGTTTCAAGAAATTCTACTGTATAGGCGACAAATTCTGGCCAATCCGCGACTGATCCTGAAAATTAGATTCAGTAGACAAGTGTAAATAATCTGTCATAAACTGTGTCCATCAACTGAAAAAATCTTGGACAGTTCGGGATAATCCCCAGAACAGCCGGCACTGTTCAATACAGTGGTTCCGGTCTCGAAGAATCGTGTCTTTGAACAGGGAAGAGAGGGCACAGATGAAGACGCTTTTCCGCTCCGCGCTGCTCGCGGGCATGGTTGCGATGGCTCCTATGACCGCTTTGGCTCAATCCGGCTCAGCTCAACCGCTCGCCCATTGGCCGGCGGAGGCGGCGGCGAGCCTCAAGGCGCTGGTGTCCGCAAATGCCGGCAAGGGCGCCTATGCGGTGTTCGATGCCGACAACACGCTGTACCGCTACGACCTCGAGGAATCCCTGCTGCCCTATCTGGAGCGCAAGGGCGCGCTGTCGCGCGAGAGCATGGATCCGTCCTTGAAGATCATTCCGTTCAAGGACGTGAATGGACACAAGGAGAGCCTCAACAGCTACTATTACCGGCTGTGCGAGATCGACGATCAGGTGTGCTATCCGTGGGTGGCGCAGATCTTCTCCGGCTTCACCCTGGCCCAGTTGAAGGGCTTCGTCGACGAGATGCTGGCCGACGGCAAGCCGATCCCCGCTACCTACTATGACGGCGACGCGGTCAAGACCGTCGAGGTCAGCCCGCCCAGATTCTACACCGGCCAGCAGGAACTGGTGAACCATCTGGCCGCCAATGGGATCGACGTCTATGTGGTGACCGCCGCCAGCGAGGAACTGGTCCGGATGGTCCTGTCCGATCCCAAGTATGGCTACAACGTCAAGCCGCAGAACGTCATCGGCGTCACCATGCTGCTGAAGAACCGCTCCACCGGCGAGGTGACCACGGCACGCAAGCTGATCGCCGAGGGGAAATACGACTGGGCAAAGACGATGGACCTGGAACTCGGCACTTATCTGTGGGCGCCGCTGACCTGGTTCGCCGGCAAGCACGCGGCGATCATCACCTACATCGACCAATGGAAGAAGCCGGTGCTGGTGGCGGGAGACACGCCGACCAGCGACGGCTACATGCTGCTGCATTCCACCGATGCGGCGAATGGCGGCTTGCGGGTGTGGGTCAACCGCAAGGACAAGTATATGAAGCAGATCAAGCAGATGTGGGAAACCGCCGCCGCGGGCCAAGCGGCCCAGAACCTGCCGGTCCTCGCCGACCGGAACTGGGTCGTTGTCCAGCCGAACGATATCCAGTGACATCGGCGGCCCATGCCCGCCATCGTCCAAAACAGGAAGGCCCCGACCGTGAAACCGGCCGGGGCCTTGGTTTTTTTCCAGCACCCGCGCCGGTCTTCGCCGGCTTAGCCGCCATCCAGCGCGCGCAGCAGCGGGCGGATCTTCACCATCATCTCGTCATGCTCGCCGCCGGGATCGGAATCGGCGACGATCCCGCCGCCGGCCTGGGCGATGACGCGGTTGGGCGTGACGGTCAGGGTGCGGATGACGATGCTGCTGTCCATCGCCCCGTCGAAGCCGATCCAAGCCACCGATCCGCAATAGGCGCCGCGCCGAGAGGCTTCCAGCTCATCGATGATCTCCATGGCGCGTATCTTGGGCGCGCCGGTGATCGAGCCGCCGGGGAAGGTGGCGCGCAGCAGATCGACCGGCCCCAGCCCCGGCTTCAGTTGTCCTTCGATCACCGACACCAGATGATGGACGGAGGCGAAGCGCTCCACCCCGCACAGGACCGGCACCCTGACGCTGCCGATGCGTGCCACGCGGCCGATGTCGTTGCGCAGCAGGTCAGTGATCATCAGGTTCTCGGCCCGGTCCTTGATGCTGTGTTCAAGCTCGCGGGCGAACGCCTCGTCTTCCTCCGCCGTGGCGCCGCGCGGGCGGGTTCCCTTGATCGGACGGGTTTCCATGCGGCCGTCGGCGTCGAGCCGGATGAAGCGCTCCGGCGAGGCGCTGGCCAGACCGGTGCCGCCGGGCAGCGACAGGCACGCCGCGAAGGGGGCGGGGCTACGCGTCAGCAGGCGGCGGTAGAGGTCGAGCACCGACAGCTCCGCCGGCCGGTCGGCCAGGAAGCGCCCGGTGAAGTTGGCCTGGAAGATGTCGCCCGCGCAGATGTACTCCAGCACCCGCTCCACCCGGCGGCAATACTCGTCGCGCGCGATCTCGGGCCGCCAGGGCGCGGTGACCGGGTTGGGCGGCGGCAAATCGTCGGGCGCCGCTGCCAGCGCATCGGCAAAGGACTGAAGGCGGTTTGCCGCTCTGAGGCGGCGATGGACCGGGCTGCGTTCGGGGAAGCCATTGGACAGAATCCAACCGCGCCGCTCCCGTTCATCGAACACGATGACCGTGTCGTAGAAACCGAAAGCCATGTCGGGCAGGCCGCTGTCGTCGCCATGCCGTGCCGGCAGCCGTTCCAGCACCTGTCCCAACTCATAGCCGAGGAAGCCGACGGCGCCACCGGCGAAGGGAATGGGCAGGCCGGCGGGAAGGGGCAGGCGATGGGCGTCCAGTTCCCGTTCGAGCACCGTGAACGGATCGCCAGTAACCGGTTCGCCATCCACCGTGACGAAGCCGCCGCGCGCTTCGACCGTTCGGAAGGGATCGACGGCGACGATGCTCCATCGGCCTCGACCGCCCGCTTCCGCGGCGCTGTGCAGAAGTGTGGCGAAAGGCTGGCCGGACCAGGGCGCGAAGGCGGCGACCGGATCGTGGTAGGGAATGTCGCGGATCAGCAACGGGCACTCGTCGCCCGCGCTCTCCCCCGTGGGGAGGTCGAAGACAAGGCCGTCATGCGGCATGCGTCATGCTCCGGTGCCAGGGAGGAGGGATTTGACCCAGAAGCGAAGGGGTTTGGCGGTTTCCTCCCGGTCGCAGGAGTCGCACCAGGACAGGGTGCCGCCGATGTCCGGCTCCAGCCGGTAGCCAAGCCGCCGCCATGCGGCATCCGGCGTCCGGTAGGTTTTCGGGCGGCGGGGATGGTCGGTGGAACGCACGATCTCACCGAAGGCGGCGGAGGCGAAACGGCCATCGACGCGGATATGGGATTCGCCGATCTCGAGCAGGGCTGTCCCGACACCCCGCCCGCGGTGTGAGGGCAGGACCACCACCTCGCCGAAATAGAAGATCGCGCCCGGGTCGCGGCCGGCATGGGTGAAGGGATCGCTCAAGGCGTCCAGTTCCTGGTCGAGCGGCGCGCCGGTGACCGCCGCGACCATGCGGTTGCGGTCGAAGGCGGCGAGGATGAGCCCGCCCGGCAGGCTGCCGAGCCCGGAAAGATACAGCTCCTCATACGCTGCCGATCCGCGATAGAGGTAGGGGAATTCGCCCAGCACCGCCAGCCGCAGGGCGGCCAGCTCCTCCAGCCGGTCGGCCAGGGCGACGCCGGCCAGCCGCTCCACCTGCATCCCGCTCGGCCCTGTGCGACCCTCCTGTGCATCGGCATGCCGCCGCCGCCCGTGAGGAGGCAGGGGCCGCGCCGGAAGAGCGGCGGCGGAGCCCCCTTCCGGAAGAGCCCCCGCGCTCACCGTGCCGGCACCGGCAGGAACCGGCGCAGGAACGCGAAGCGTACCGGGCGCGGAGCGGCGGCGGTCTGGCCGAAGCTCTGGGTGATGCGGTCGAGGATGATCGCCAGCAGAACGACGCTGAGCCCGCTTTCGAAGCCGAGCGCGATGTCCAGCCGCTGGATCCCCTGCAACACGACATTGCCCAGGCCGCCGGCACCGATCATCGAGGCGATGACGATCATCGACAGCGCCATCATCATGGTCTGGTTCACCCCGGCCATGATCGAGGGCAGGGCGTTCGGCAGCTGTACCTTGAACAGAAGCTGGCGGTCATGGCAGCCGAAGGCCTTGCCGGCCTCCACGATCTCGGCCGGAACCTGCTGGATGCCGAGCGAGGTCAGGCGCACGGCCGGCGGCATGGCAAAGATCACGGTGGCGAGGATGCCCGGCACGCGGCCCAGACCGAAGAACATCACCGCCGGGATCAGATAGACGAAGGCCGGCATGGTCTGCATGAAGTCCAGCGTGGTGCGGACGATGCTCTCGACCACGCGGTTGCGCGCCATCCACACGCCGAGCGGCACGCCGATCAGCAGGCTGAGCAGGGTGGCGGTCAGGACCAGCCCCAGAGTGGAGGCGGTCTCCGTCCACAGCCCCATGCCGGCGATCAGCGACAGGGCGGCGACCGTGAAGACGGCGAAGCCGGTGCCGACGCGCCAGAGGGACGTCGCGACGATCAGCCCGATCAGCAGCCACGCGGGCGCTCCCACCAGCACGAAGTCGATGGCGGCGCCGAAGCCGTTCACCACCGTCGCGATCGCGTCGAAGGTCGGCTGGAAATGGTCGAGCATGAAGGTGACCAGTTCCTCGACCCATTTGCCGATTCTGATTTCAAAATCCATCGGTCAATCCCCCCGAACCAAGGTGTGGAGCATGAGGGCGCGCGAGATGGCGCCGAGGAAATTGTCGTCGTCGTCGACGACCGGTACCGGCCATTCGCTGTCGGCGACCAGGGCGAGCAGGGAATGGATCGGCGCCGCGGCGTTGACCGTGCGGACGCCGGGCAGGAAGGCATTGACGAAGCGCGGCTGCGGTCCGTTCAGCTCGCGTTCCAGCGTCGCCCGCGAGACGATGCCTTCGAAGTGGCCTTCCGGGGTGCGGACATAGCCGAAATTGTGGTTGTTCTCGCGCAGCTGCTGCAAGGCAGGAGCCAGTTCGCCGGGCAGGCGGATGACCGTGTTGGTCGCCTCGAACCGCGCCACGTCGCCGGCCCGCAGCACCTTGGAGGCATCGACGTTGCGGAAAAAGGAGCGGACGTAATCGTCGGCCGGACGGCTCAGGATCTCATAGGGCGTGCCGACCTGGACGATGCGCCCGCCTTCCATGATGGCGATGCGGTCGCCGATGCGCATGGCCTCGTCGAGGTCGTGGGAGATGAAGACGATGGTGCGCTGCTGTTCGCGCTGCAGACGCAGAAGCTCGTCCTGCATCTCGGTGCGGATCAGCGGGTCCAGCGCGGAGAAGGCCTCGTCCATCAGCAGGATGGTCGGGTCGTTCGCCAGCGCGCGGGCAAGGCCGACGCGCTGCTGCATGCCGCCCGACATCTCGCGCGGGTAGCGGTGGGCGTAGGTGCCCAGCCCCACCTGCTCCAGCGCCTGCTGGGCCGCCTTGTGGCGTTCCGCCTTGGAGGCGCCGGAGATTTCCAGGCCGAAGGCGGCGTTGTCCAGTGCGGTCAGGTGCGGCATCAAGGCGAAGGACTGGAAGACCATGCCCATGTTGCGGCGGCGGGCCTGGATCAGCTCGGCCTTCGACATGCTGACCAGATCCTTGCCGTCGAGCAGGATTTCGCCGCTGCTGGGCTCGATCAGCCGGTTCAGCAGGCGGATCATGGTGGATTTGCCGGATCCCGACAGCCCCATGATGACGAAAATCTCGCCGGCGCGGACCTGAAAGCTGGCGTCGAGGACACCGACGTTGACGTTCAGCTTTTCAAGAACCTCCGCCTTGCTGGCGCCCTGGCGCAGCATCGACAGGGCGGGCTTCGGATCGGCGGAGAAGACCTTGTAGACGTTCCGCACCTCCAGCCGGACCGCCGCATCCTCGCCGATGCCCGTCCTGGCCGCTCCGCGGGGAAAGCCCAGGCTGGCGGGACCGCCGACCGAAACCGTGCTTCGCATCATCGTGTTCATCGGCGTGCCTCCCCCGGGTTGGCGACAGCGTGACCTGTGGTACTGGGAGGGTCGTTTTGCATGGTTTTCATGGAAGCATTCCCTGTTCGACAAGGCTGTCGTAGATGGCCAGCGCCCCCGCTTCAGCTGTCGGGTTGACCAGCAGTTGGCCCTTTCCGCTCTTGCTCTCGGTCGCCGCCTTCAGCCGGTCCAGGGCCGAACCGCCGCGCTTCACGCGCATCAGCCTGGGCTTCGGGCGCCACGGCCGATGCTCGCACTCCGACAGGAAGAGATCGGCGGTCGCCTCAACCGTCACCGGTTCGATGACGCCGCGCCGCGCCGGGCCGAAGGCCGAGGCGCGGGCGGACGCGGCGGATGGATGGACGGTCGCCACAAAGCGGCCGGTGACGCTCAGCGCCCGCCGCTGTCCGCGCGGCAGCGCCTGGACGATGGCCGACTTGCCCGGCGTGGCGTCGGAAGTATCGGCCGGGCCGACCCGAACCACATCGGGAACCACGGCGGCGTCGAGGCCGCGCGCGATCAGATAGGGCAGCATGCCGCTGCCCTCCCCATCTTCCGCCTGCCGACCGGTCAGGACCAGCGACGGGGCGAGACGGCACAGATGGGCGATCAGCGGCTCGACCGGATCGCTTCCCTCCGGCAGGACCAGCAGCGTCAGCCGCTCCAGCCCCATGCCGAGATAGGCGCGCAACGCCTCACCGTCTGCGGCCGGCCCGGCATGAATCGCCGTCAGCCGCTTCGGGCGCAGCGCCAGCGCCATCTCCAACGCCTGCGCGTCGGTGGTGGCGCGGCGGGCACGGCCGGAGACGGGGTGGCGGCCGATGGACAGCAGGACTGCAATATCGGTCGTGGCGGCTTCAGTCATGGCGGCGCTCCCGGATCAGCCGGATCAGGGCGGGCATGACCGCCTGTGCATCGGCGACGACGGACAGGTCGGCGCGCTTGATCATCTCGGCATGGAGGTCGGTGTTGACGGCGATCACGTGGCGGACGCCGGTGATGCCCTGAAGATGCTGCGGCGCGCCGGCAATGCCGAAGGCAAGGTAGCAGCGCGCGCTGACCACGGTGCCGGAAGCGCCGACCTGCCGTTCGCGGGGCAGATGGCCGGCATCGCAGACCACGCGGCTGCCGGCACGGGTGGCGCCGAGCGCTTCGCCCAGATCGGCGAAGCTGTGCCAGTCGGTCACGCCATTGCCGGCGCTGAGGATGAAGTCGGTCTCCGACAGGGACAGGGCGTCGGGATCGACGGACATCCGGCGGACGCCGCCCAGGCGGGATAGGACCTCCTCTGCGACCACCGACGAAGTTTCAAGGTCGAGCGGCCGGGCCTCGTGCCGCACGCCGTCGAGTGGGGCGAAGGCGTCGGCCGCGACCGTCATCAGCCGGGTGGGGCGGTGCCCGGTCTCCAGCGAGCCGCCGGCGGACTGGCGGGTCGCGCGGTCGGGGGCGAGGCTCTGCACACCGGTGAACAGCCGCTCTCCCGCCGCCGCGGCGAGGCGCCGCGCCACGTCGGCGCCGTCCGGGCTGTCCGGGAACAGGATGTGGCGGGGCGACAATGCGGTCATCAGTGCCGAAGCGGCAGCGGCGCGCCGTTCCGGCACGTAATCGTCGGCCCAGTGGTTGGGCAGGGCGACATGGCGGTCGGAGCCGGCCTCAGCCAGCGCCTCGCCGGAACCGGTGCAGACGGTCACAACAGCACCGCCCCCCGCATCGGCGAGCAGGCGGGCGGCGGCGATCACCTGCCGGTCATGCTCGCCGATCTCGCCGCCGGGGCGGTCGAGCATGGCGATAACCAGATAGGCCGGCTCGGCGATCACCTTCAGCGGGATCATGGGAGCGGCGGCTATGGCGATGCCGACAGTTGCGGCGGTGGTGGGCGAAGTGGCGTCGCGCGTCCAGTCGTAGCGCGGGCGCGGCTGGCTCTGCACCAATGCGGCAGAGCGAAGGGCGCGCGGATCGCGGCGGCGCTCGTTGACGGCCGCAACGACCGGTTGGCGCAGCAGGCGCGGACGTTGGCCGGTCAGGATCGTGCGGGCGGCGCGCTCGGCTCGGGGATCGACGCGGCGGCGGATTTGGGTGGTGGTCATCGGGTGGTCTCCGTCGCGGCGAGCACCAGCTCGGCGATCTCCGCCACCTCCGGCCGGGGACCGACGACGCCTTCCAGCATCAGGGCGCAGTTGGGGCAGGCGACGGCGACCAGCGAGGCACCGGTTTCGCGGGCATGCTCCATGCGGACGTCGGGGATGCGGCGCTCGCCCGACACGTCGGTCAGCGGGGCGCCGCCGCCGCCGCCACAGCAGCTCGACCGCAGGCCAGCGCGCAGCATTTCCCGGCGCTCCACGCCGATGGCATCGAGCAGGACGCGCGGCGCCTCGATCTCTCCGTTGTAGCGGCCGAGATAGCAGGGGTCGTGGAAGGTGACGCTGCGCCCGACCGGCTTGGTCACCGTCAGCGCGCCGGCGGTGATCAGGTCCAGCAGAAGGGCGGTGTGGTGGACGACGGTCCAACTGCCGCCGAAGGCCGGATATTCGTTGCGCAGCGTGTGCAGAGCGTGGGGATCGGCGGTGACGATGCGATTGAGGCGGCGGGCGTTCAGCGTTGCAACGTTGCGGGTCGCCAGTGACTGGAAGGTCGCTTCGTCGCCCAGCCGGCGGGCCACGTCGCCGCAATCCAGCTCCTCCTCGCCCAGCACGGCGAAGTCCACCCTGGCGCGGCGCAGCAGAACAACCAGCGCCCGCAACGAGCGCTGGACCCGCAGGTCGAAGGCACCGTCTCCCACCCACAGCAGCGTGTCGCACGACCCGCCGGCCGCCAGCCGGGGCAGCGACAGGTCGGCCGCCCAATCCCAGCGCCGGGCGAGCGCACGGCCGCCTGGATTGTCGGTGGCGCGCAGTTCCTCCAGCATGACGGCGGCCTTGCCGGGAGTGGCCCCCAACTCCAGCGTCTGGAAGCGGCGCAGATCGACGACGGCATCCACATGCTCGATCATCATCGGGCATTCCTGCACGCAGGCGCGGCAGGTGGTGCAGGACCACAGCGTGTCGGGATGGATCATCGCGTCATACCCGACCAGCGGCAGCGCCGCCCCGCCATGGGCCTTGCCGACGCCGCGGCCGGGATGGGGATTGCCGGCATAGGCGGCGTCGCTGGCCTGTCCGTCCATGGCGGCGACCAGATCCTGGACCAGCTTCTTCGGGTTCAGCGGCAGGCCGGCGGCGTAGGCCGGGCAGGCCGTCTCGCAGCGCCCGCACTGGACGCAGGCGTCGAAACCGAGCAGGCGATTCCAGGCGAAATCGACGGGACGCTCGACGCCTAGCGTGCCCGGCTCAGTCTCCTCTGCCGGAGCGAGCGGCAGCGGCTTCAGCCCGGTGTCACGGCCTGCGCCATCATGAAAACGGGCCGGGCGGGGATGGAAGGCGAGATGCAGCGCTCCGTGCACCGCATGCTTCAGCGGCCCCTTCCACACGCCCCACACCAGATCGGCCAGCGCCACCCCGGCAGCCGCGATCAACACCAGCGCCAGCGCCTCCGGCATCACACCGCCCAGCGCCTGGTCGAGCGCCACCAGCAGCAGGCAGCCGGAAAACCCCAGAAGCGACAGGGGAAGGCGGGCGAAGCGCCCCTGAGACAGCTCGCGCGGGCGCAAGACCCGGCGGCGATACCGGACCATCAGGGCGCCGGCCAGCATGACCGCCAGCACCACCGCCAGCAGCAACCAGAGCGCGCGCGATCCACCGAAGGCGACGCCCATCGCCACCAGCAGCGCCAGCGCCGCGAGGAAACCGCCGGCGACCAGCGCATGGAAGCGGGCGTTGAACGGCGTCCGCCCCACGACATGGTGGACATCGACCAGATAGCGGCCAGGGAGGGCGCGCAACCCGGCGACCACGCCAACCGCCGCCGGCCGTCCGGCCAGCCAGCGCCGCGACTGCCAGACGGCCAATGCCGCGCCGATGACGAGGACGGCAAGGACGACGGTGGTGAGAGCGGTGGCGATCACGTCGGACGGCTCCTGTCGCTTGGCTGGGGGCGCTGGGCGGGGTAGGGGTGTCAGATGTCCTTGCAGAGACGGGCGGCGTCGTAGATGGCTGCGTGGATGTTGCGGCCGGCGACCGCATCGCCGATGCGATGCAACGTGTAGCCGCCATGGCCGTTGGCCTGCACCGGTTGCGGCCGGCCGGCGATCAGGCTGTCCAGGTCGGTTTCGCCGCGGTTCAGCGACAGGTCCTTCAGATCGAAATAGAGGCCGTCGTTGGGCAGGGTGCCCAGCTCCACCACGATCTGATCGACCAGCCGCTCCTCCTCCTCGTGGGTGTATTCGTTGCGCAGGACGGCGACACGGCGGTTGCCCTCCGGGTAGATTTCCACGAGCTGGTGGTTGGTGGTCATCACCACGTTCAGTTTGTACAGCTCGCGCAGATGGATCGGCTGGTTGGTGGTGCCGACCTCCTCCGCGACCATGCGGTCGGGGGTGGCGATCTCCACCAGAGCACCGCGCTTCGCCATGAACTCGGCGCAGGAGGCGCCGTGATGCTGGCCGGTGCCGTCATACATCAGGACGGTCCCCGTCGGCTCCACCGCGCCGGTCAGGATGTCCCAGGTCGACACCGCCAGATCGGCACCCTTGAAGTCGCCGCGGTTGGGACGGCCGCCGGTGGCGAGGATCACCACATCGGGGCTCTCGGCCTCCACGGTGGCGCGGTCGGCCTCTACCCCCAGCCGGACATCGACGCCCAGCTTGGTGACCTGTTGGGACAGCCAGCGGGTGATGCCGCTCATCGCCTCGCGCCAAGTCGCCTTGGCGGCGATGCCGATCTGGCCGCCGGGGGCGGCGTTGCGTTCGAGCAGCACGACCGAATGGCCGCGCTCGGCGCAGACACGGGCGGCCTCCAGTCCGCCGGGGCCGCCGCCGACCACCACCACGCGGCGCTTGCGCTCCGCCTTCGGGATGACATGCGGCATGCTGCGCTCGCGGCCCGTCGCGGCGTTCTGGATGCACAGCGCGTCGCCGCCGACATAGATGCGGTCGATGCAATAGCCGGCGCCGACGCACTGGCGCACATCGTCCAGCCGCCCTTCCATCAGCTTGCGCACCAGATGCGGGTCGGCGATGTGGGCTCGGGTCATGGCGACCATGTCGACATGGCCTTCCTCCACCGCGCGGGCGGCGGTGGCGAGGTCGGTCACGCGCTGGGCATGGAAGACGGGAATGCCGGCCTCGCGCTTGATGCCGCTGGCCAGATGCAGGAAGGGGGCGACCGGAAAGGACATGTTGGGCAACGAGATGGCATGCGCCAGATGGTCGCGCGCCTGCCCGCCCAGCACATTCACGAAGTCGATCAGCCCGCGTTCGGCATAGGTGCGGGCGATGGCGATGCAGTCCTCGTGGCTGAGACCGTCGTCGATCAGCTCGTCGCCCGACATGCGCATGCCGATGACGTAATCGTCGCCGACCTCGGCACGGATCGCCTCGAACACCTCGATGCCGAAGCGCATGCGGTTTTCCAGGCTGCCGCCATACTTGTCGGTGCGCCGGTTGGCCGAGGGGCTCCAGAACTGGTCGATCAGGTGGCCGTGGGCTGCTGACAGCTCGAAACCGTCCAGCCCGCCTTCCTTGCAGCGGCGGGCGGCGGCGGCATAGCCGGCGATGATCCGCTTGAAATCGAAATCCTCCATCTCCTTTGGCGTGTTGCGGTGCGCCGGCTCGCGGGCGGCCGAGGCGGAGACGGTGGGCAGCCAGTTCTCGGTGTCCCAGCGGGTGCGCCGGCCCATGTGGGTCAGCTGGATCATCAGCGCCGCGCCGTGGCGGTGCACCCGGTCGGAGAATTCACGGAAAAAGGGGATGACGCTGTCGTCGGCGACTGAAATCTGGTTCCACGGCGCCGCCGGGCTGTCCACCGCGACGGAGGAGGAGCCGCCGAACATCGTCAGGCCGATGCCGCCCTTGGCCTTTTCCTCGTGGTAGAGCTGGTAGCGTTCCTTCGGTTTGCCTTCGGACCCGTAGCCCGGCGCGTGGCTCGTGCTCATCACGCGGTTACGGATCGTCAGATGCTTGATCTGCAGAGGCTTCAGAAGGGCTTCGGCGGGTGAGGACATGGCAGGAACGATCCCCAGTATTGAGCCTGCCAAGAATTCACCATCGGCGCGATTGTCGCGTTGCCCCCCGCGACCGGGAATTACCTTTTTGCGACAGGCGGGAAACGGGAGGGCACCGGCCGAACAAGCATATGAATTTTCTCGAAAATTGGCGCGTATCTGCCCCGTCAGTCGACTTGCGCGGTGTCCCGCGCCATCGGCTCCGGATCTTCGAAAAGGCGACGGTCGGGCAGAAGGGAGTTGGCGTTGGTGCGCCGGAAGGCGGCGAGAGGCGAGACATGCGGGTCGGCCTCCGCATCCGGCACGGCGGTGCGGCGCACGTCGGACGGCGAAACGCCGAACAGCTCCCGGAACTGGCGGGAGAAATGGGCGCAGTCGGCGAAGCCGGCCTCGTTCGCGATGGCGGTGACCGACCGCTTGGTGTTGCGCAGCAGCCAATGACCATAGCGCAGGCGAAGAGCCCGGTAATAGGTGGCCGGGCTGGTGCCCACCGCCAGCCGGAACAGCCGTTCGAACTGCCGGGTGCTGACATTCAGCCGGTGGACGATTTCCTCCACCGACAGCGGATCGCTGATGTGCTGCTCCATCAGCAGCAGGGCACGGCGGACCCGGTCGTTGGTGATCTCCACCACGGTCGGAGGCTGCGGCTGAGACTGGCTGGCGGGACGGGCCTTGTCGATCAGCAGGATGTGCATGGTCTTCTGGGCGGTGGCGCGGCCCAGATGGCGTTCGATCAGGAAAGCGGCCAGATCGGCCACCCCGGCGCCGCCCGAACAGGTGATGCGGTCGCGGTCCACCACATAAAGCTGGTCGGCTACCGGCACCAGATCGGGAAATTCCTCGATGAAATCGCGGTGATGATACCAGCTGACGCAGCAGCGCCGGTTCTTCATCAGGCCGATGCGGCTCAGCACGAAGCTGCCGGTGCAGACGCCGACCAGGGTCACGCCATAGGATGCCGCGGCGCGCAGATAGGCCAGCGTCTCGTCGTCCAGCTGTGGTCCGCCATGCAGCAACCCACCCACCACGACCACATAGTCGAAGCGGCGGGGGTCGGTCAGCGGCTCCCAGCGGGCAACGCCGATGCCGCAGCTGGACATAACCGGCTCGGCCCGCGACCCCATGATGGTCCAGCGGCAGCGGATCTGCCGTGACCAGTCGCCCTCGTCGGCCGCCAGCCGCAGGGCGTCGATGAAAGGGGCAAGCGCCGTCAGGGTGAAATTGTTGGTCAGGATGAACCCGACCGACAGAAGCGCGCGTTCCTCCTGCCGGGGGGCGGGACCGCTACCGCCAAACCGGCGATATTCCACTGTCTTCCCCACCAGGACACCCTCCCAGTCCGACGGCCCCCGCTTGACGGCCATCTTCCATCCTTCGGAATGCTAGCGTCAGCGGCCTGCCCCCGGAAGACAATTCATTGGCGATGCTTCTAACGCTCCACCACCAGATCGCTGGTGGGACGGCTGCAACAAAGCAAGATCAACCCCTGGTCGATTTCCCGTTTGCGGATGCCGCCGGTGTGGTTCATTTCCACCGTGCCGGAAATCAACTTTGTCTTGCAGGTCCCGCACAGCCCGCGCGAGCAGGATGTCGGAACGCGGATGTCGGCCGCCGATGCCGCATCGGCCACGGCCATGTCCGGCAGGCAGGTGAAGACCTTGCCGGTCTTGGCGAATTCGATGCGGAATCCAGCCGCTTGCAGCGCGTCCTCGATTGGGGCGTTTTGCACCGGTGCGTCCTGGGGCGGTTCCCCGGCGGCCAAGTCGGCCACCAGCTCTTGGAAATTGAAGCTCTCCTGATGGTAGCGGCTCATGTCGAAGCCGCCCTCTTCCAGGAAGGCGCGCACCGCCTTCATGAAGGGACCGGGGCCGCAGACATAGACTTCCCGCTCCAAGAAGTCCGGCGCGATCAGGCCTAGCATCGGCAGCGACAACCGGCCGGTGAAGCCGGCCCAATGAGCCTCGGTGCCGATGCCCTCGCAGACATGGGCGACGCGCAGGCGTCGTCCGGGGCCGGTCAGCGCGTCCAGTTCACGGCGGAAGACGATGTCGGCCGGGGTGCGGGCGGCGTGGACGAAGACGATGTCGTGATCTTCGCCGAGATCGTCGAAGGTCCGGGTCATCGACATCAGAGGCGTGACGCCGCTGCCGCCGGACAGGAACAGGAACTTGCGCGGCGTCTCGGATTCGCCGGGGGTGAACTCGCCGAGCGGCCCGACCGCGCGGATGGTGTCGCCCGGCTTCATGGTGTCGTGCAGCCAGTTCGACACCGGGCCGCCGGGCACCCGCTTGACGGTGATCGAGAGCCGGTGCGGCCGGGCAGCGGAAGAGGAGACGGTGTAGCTGCGGTGAATGGTTTCGCCGCCGATGGGCAGTTCCAGCGTGATGAACTGGCCCGGCCTGAACCGGAACAGGCAGGGTTGCCGCGGTGCGAAGATGAAGGTCTTCACATCGTGCGTTTCGTCCCGCACCGCCCGGCACACCAGCGTGTCGTCGGTTTCGGGATCCCAGTTCCGGACCGGAGGCAGAGCCGCATCCTGCTGCATCGTCATCTCTCTTCCTGAGCCGTGTCGCCTTGGTCACAAACTGCGCAGCGTCATTCGGCGGCGACGCTCACCGCAGCCTGCTTGCCCAGCAGATGCTCGGCCATGCGGCCGACGTACCATTCCGTGAACTTCTCGACGAGCGGCTCGGTGTAGGGCGAATACGGGCCCGGTTCGTAGGCGGGGCTGATGGCGCCGTTGTGCGAGATTTCGACCAGATCGGCGTCCTGCTGGTTGGTCGCCTCCCACACTTCCGTCAGGCGGTTCAGGTCGTAATCGACGCCTTCCACCGCGTCCTTGTGGACCAGCCAGCGGGTGCGCAGCAGATTGCGGTCGGGACCGAGCGGGAACACCGAGAAGGTGACGATGTGGTCGCTCATGAAGTGGTTCCAGGAGTTCGGCTGGGTCCAGAAGGACAAGGCACCCAGCTTGCGCTCGGCGATCGACCCCAGCAGCTTTTTGGAGGCGCTGCGCGTGTCCTTGGTGTGGGCCTCGCCGGCACCGTCCAGCGGCAGCCGCTCGGCGCGGAAGCCGGTGGTGTCGGTCAGATGCTCGATCTCGCGGCTGGGGAAGCCCGAGGCCTCCCAGCCGGTGTGGCAGGATTTGACCAGAGCATCGTATTTGGCGGCATGTTCCATCCGCTTCGGATTGGTGCCGTCGGGGGCGAAGCCGAAGCCGTATTCGAACAGCGGGATGGTCAGTTCGGGGTGATTGCCGACGCAGTGGTAGCATTCACGATTGTTCTCCATCGTGAGCTTCCAGTTGCCCTTCTCGATCAGGTCGACGGTCTTGGCGATCTTGCAGTTCTTCAGGTCGTGCGGAAGGATGTAGGGCTCGATGGCCGCCGCCATGCGGTCGATGTCGTCCGGCGCCTCTTCCGCCAGGCAGATGAAGATCAGGCCGCCGACTGAGCGGATGTGGACCTTTTTCAGGTTCCGGCACTTCCGGTCGAAATCGTTGCCCATATGCTCGGCGAACAGAAGTTCGCCATCCTGGCCGTAGGTCCACTGGTGATAGCTGCACACCAGATTGCCGACGGAAGTCTTCTCCTTCAGGACGATGCGCGCGCCGCGGTGGCGGCAGACATTGTGAAAGGCGCGCAGTTCCATGTCGTCGTCGCGCATGACGATGACGGACGTCTTGCCGATGTCCACCACCATCACGTCGCCCGGCTCCGGCACATCCGGTTCCACACCCACATGCAGCCAGTGGCGCCCGAAGATGATTTCCATGTCCAGCTTGAAGATCTCGTCGCTGGTGTAGAACGGCGCCTCCAGGCTGTGACCCTTCTTTCGGCGCTTCAGCAGGGCTTCTATGGAAATCTCGGACGCCATGGTGGTTGACCTTCTGCGGGAGTGGGCCAGCGGGAGTTGGGCAATGCGTTCGTGGAGCCGCTTCAACCTTGAACGGGTTGTGATTTTCTCGATTCCACGACCCACAGCCTGCCGCCGGCCGCGGCGCGTCGCGTTCTGGAATGCGACATCAACTTTAAAAAGGCCGACAGGACATCCTGTCTTTTTGCGCATGCCGGGCTGGGGACAATGATCGGTTTGCGACAGGCTGCGAATGGTCGGGCCGGCCAGTCGGTTCGTCCGGGCGGGCGCTGTGCGGAGTTGTCGCAAATGCGATACGAACTGCCGCTGTGATGAAGGTTTTTTGCTTTCAAGGCCGGCATTCTTCCTCAATCAGCACTGATGCCAGCAAAGGTTCGCATCGGTTGGAAACAGCTTTCCGCTCAATGCCGGAAGGCGGTCGGTCACCCGTTTCCATGGATGCCAACCCGTCACGCGACCGCAGTAACCGGTAGGTCGGAGATGACCTGCCGGGCCACGCGCACGCATCCGGTTCAAGTCCCGGCACGGCGGATCGGCAAATCCAGGCGGAAGAGCCCAAACAAACGACCTAACAAACAACACGAGGAGGCTTCTTGATGAAAATCTTCGGTAAAGCCTTGGGCATGCTGCTGTCGGCGGCCATGACGGTCGGTCTGGGGACCTCTGTGACCGCCATCCCGGCGCAGGCCGCGGAGAAGTCGATCAACATCGGCTGGACCGCTTGGTCGGATGCCGAGGCGGTGACGAAACTCGCCAAAGCGGTGATTGAGGAGCGGTTCGGCTACAAGGTCGAACTGACCATGGCCGACATCGGCATCCAGTATCAGGGCATCGCCAGCGGCAAGCTGGACGCGATGCTGATGTCCTGGCAGCCGCTGACCCACAAGCCCTATCTCGACAAGGTCGGCAAGGACATCGTCGATCTCGGCCCGCTCTACACCCGTGCCCGCCTGGGCTGGGTGGTGCCGGACTACATCCCCGTCGATCAGGTCAAGACCATTGAGGATCTGAAGAAGCCGGAGGTGCAGAAGCAGCTCGGTGGCAAGATCCAGGGCATCGATCCGGGATCGGGGTTGATGCAGGCGTCGGAAAAGGCGCTGAAGACCTACGATCTGAAGGGAGTGCAGCTGGTGTCGGCCAGCGACGCCGCGATGCTCGCCGCTCTGGAGCGCGCCATGAAGCGCAACGAGTGGATCGTCGTGACCAGCTGGAGCCCGCACTGGATGTTCGCCAACTGGAAGCTGCGCTATCTGGAGGATCCGAAGGGCGCGCTCGGTGGGCTTGAAAGCGTGAACGCCGTCGTCCGGAAGGGCTTCTACCAGGATCATCCGGAAGTCTACGAGTTCCTGAACCGGATGGTCCTGCCCATCGGCGATCTGGAAGCGATGATGCAGGAAGCCCGCCAGACCAGCTATGAGAAGGCGGTCGACAATTACATCAAGAACAACAAGACCCGGATCGACTACTGGGTAACCGGCAAGCTCTGATCCGCAGCCGGGTGCCCTTTCCCGCGCCATTCCCGGCACTGTCGATGGAGGCGGTCCGTTCTCAACGCGCAAACGCGTGACGGACGGCCGTCTCCAGCCATTCCCGTTTCCAGTCCTTCCCAGTCCTTCCACGATCGGGGGCGCCGATGAACTCGCCAGCTCACCCGCAGGGCACCTCGCCGGCCGGCACCGGGATGGTGTCGGTTACGGGACTGTGCAAGCTGTATGGCGGCAATGCCGTCCGCGCCTTGACCCTGCTGCATGCCGGGAGGGGCCACGCCGACATTCAACGGGAAACCGGTGCGGCGGTGGCTGTCGCCGACGTTTCGTTCGGTCTTGCGGCCGGCGAAATCCTTGCGGTTCTCGGGCGGTCCAACTCCGGCAAATCCACCCTGATCCGCATGGTGAACCGTCTGGTCGAACCGACTTCGGGCATGGTGTGCCTGAACGGGCGCGACATGGCGGCGATGAAGCCGGCCGAACTGGTGGCCGCCCGCCGCGACAGCATGACGATGACCTTCGGCGCCGTGGCGCTGATGCCCAACCGCAGCGTTCTGGAGAATCTGGCGTTCGGGCTGGAGGTCGCCGGTTTGCGCCGGCGTGAGCGTCAGGACCGCGCCCTGGCCGTACTGACGCGTATGGGGCTGGCCCATCTGGCCGACCGGCGTCCGCTTGAAATTCCGTCCGAGGCGCGGCTGCGGATCGGACTGGCGCGGTCCCTGATCGGCGATCCGCCCTTGCTGCTGATGGATGCTCCCTTCGCCGGGGTCGATCCCGTCCTGCGGCTGGAGCTTGAGGCGGAATTCCTCGACTGGCAGCGGGCGCATCGGCCTGCCGTGCTGTTCACCACGCAGGACCCGGACGAGGCGATGCGGATCGCGGACCGGATCGCCTTCATGGAGAACGGCCGCTTCGCGCAGGTCGGCACGCTAAATGAGATTCTGGAGACCCCCGCGAACGACCATGTCCGCTCCGCCTTCCAGGATATCGCGGCACGGCGGCGCGAGCGCCAGCGCTCCGTCCAGCTGGAGGAACTGATTTCCCATTTTGAACGGACGGCGATGGAGGGGTTGGACACGGTGGAATTCGTCGGCGGGAGCACTCGACGGCACTGCGCGCCAGCTGACCGGCATCATCGACCGCACCAACGAGCAGGCGGGCGAGACCGTGGTGGCTGCGGAGCAGATCGCAAGCAACGTCCAGTCCGTTGCCGCATTGGCCGACGAGACCTTTCGGTCCTTGGGGGAAATCCGTCTCCGCATCGACGATTCCACCCGCATCGCCCTGGCGGCGGTCGAGGAGGCCCGCAAGGCCGACCAGTCGGTGCACAGCCTGCGGCAATCGGCCGACGGCATCGGCAACGTCGTGCGCATCATCGACGAGATCACCGGACAGACCAATCTACTGGCGCTGAATGCGACCATCGAAGCCGCCCGCGCCGGCGAGGCCGGCAAGGGCTTCGCTGTGGTTGCGCAAGAGGTGCGCCAGTTGGCAAGCCAGACCGCCAAGGCGACGCAGGATGTCTCGCTCCGCATCCAGGCGATGCAGGACGCGACCGGCAACGCCGCCCAGGCCTTGCAGAGCATCACCGCCGTGATCGAGGAGATCGGCACGATCTCGCTGGCCATCGCCAAGTCGATGGAGGCGCAGGCCGCCGCGTCGGCCACCATCCATGCCAGCATCGACCAGGCGGCATCCGGGGCCGGCGTGGTCGCGCGCAACGCCCGGCACGTCACCGGCGGCGCCCGCGACACCGAAAGCGCCACGCGTCACGTCCTGTCCGCCGCCGCCGACCTCGCCGGCCAGAACCGTACGGCTGCGCGGCAGCATCGAACAGTTGCTGGACGGCATCCGCACCGGGTGACCGGTTCCACCACCCTTTCTCAAGAGAGCAGAAATCCCATGAGCAATCCGCTGTTCCGTGTCGGCGAGGCCACCGTCTTCGCCAAGGAAGGCCAGTTCACCGACGCCATGCCGGAAATCGTGATCGGCACGGTCGACGGTCCGGCCGGCCATGCATTCGCCACCATGATGGGGCAGACCGCCGGCCATACCCGCATGTTCGCGGTGCGGGACTGCAACCAGATGGTCCGCCCGGCCACCATGATGGTGTCCAAGGTGACGATGAAGTCCAGCGCCTATGTCGACCTGTTCGGCGGCGTCGTCCAGGCCGCCACCGCCGATGCGGTGCTGGACTGTGTCATCGACGGCCTTCTGCCGCGCGACGGGATCAACGACCTGTGCATTTTGGTGATGGTCTGGATCGATCCCCGCTGCGCCACCGACGCGAATCTCGACCGTGCCGATCTCTATCGCACCAATTACGAGGCGACCAAGATCGCCATCGGCCGGGCGATGCGCAACGAACCCACCATCGAAGAACTGATCGAGAACCGGCACAAGGTTCGCCACTTCATGCTGGATCCGCAGGAGTAAGAACTGGTCCCGACGCGGCCAAGGAGCCGAGGGCTCTTTGCTGCCGGGGCTTCTGCTACCGGTCCCAGTTGCGGACGATGGCGTCGAGGGTGCCGTCCGTCTTGAGTTTTTCATAGGCCGCACGCAGCCGTTCAGCCTTATCCGCCCGAGCCTTCGGCACCGAAATGTAGCGCGGCACCATCGCCAGAGGCTTGGGCAGGATCTTGACCGACGCGGTACGGCCTTCGCTGTCGGCCAGATATTTGAGCACCTGCAAATCGCCGGCGATGGCATCGACACGGCCGAGAAGCAGGCGCCGGAACGAGAACGACGCTGCTGCTGCTGGGAACCCTCTCGAAGAGCTGCGACTTGTCGAACTCGGGCGTGTATTCGAAGCCTTCGACGACACCGACCCGCAGCCCCCGCAAATCCTCGATACCCGTGTAACCGATGTCCGAATTGCTGCGGACCATCAGAACGGTCGCCCCGACCCGGTAGGGACCGATCAGATGACCGCGTTCCAGACGCCGCGGCGAGGTGAAGAACTGGAACGCGACATCCACCTCGTTCTCGTCGTGGGCGCGCACCACCTCCGGCCAGGTCATCGGACGGTGAACCGGATACACGCCGATTTCCTTCAGCATCGCTTCGACGATCTCGGTGTCCATTCCCGTCCGCTTGCCCCGCAACGTGAAATTATAGGGCGGGAAGAAATCCTCGGAAGCGACGAGCCAGTTCTCGGCACGGGCCGGGACCGCTTTGAAAATCAGCGCGGCAACCAGCAACGTCGCGACGCATCCCACGACAGTGCCCAGCGCCCTCATGATCGGTGCCGTCCGCTTCGCGGAATTGGGAATACTGGAAACAGGAACCATCGATCTCGCCAACATGCCGGAGTGTTTGGGGATGCATGCTTCATGGAGGAAGCATGCATCCCCGTCTCCGGTGAGTGGTACATCGACGGCTTTGGGTTGGGGAAGGGATCTTATCGACGGTCGTGCCGGCCCCCATCACCCAAGGGGGCTTCAAGACCGTGAAGGCTCTGCTTCGGGCGCTGCCTCTCCGATGCCGGTTCCGGAAGCCTCCGCTCCTGGCGTCACGCCGTCCAAGGGCCCCGGAATCGGGGCCTGGGGGAGGAAGGGGAGGCGCTGGTCCAACGGGACCGGGGGGCGGACCGTCATCCGCCAGAGCGCGAAGGCCAGCGCGACGATGGCGACCAGTGCCGAGAACAGGAACAACCCATCCTGCTCGAACACCGCCATCACCAGGGAGGCCAGGAAGGGACCGGCGATGGCGCCCATCGAGAAGCCCAGCACCATGCCGCCGCTGGCCGGCACCATTTCGGCCGGCGTCAGGAAGTCGTTGGTGTGCGAGACGCAGATCGGATAGATCGCGAAGATGATCCCGCCGAACAGGGAGATGCCGGCCAGCAGCGGGCCGAACCTGCCCTGCGGCAGCATCGTCATGCCGATGCTGATGACGGCCAGGACCGCGAACAGGCCGACCAGGACCAGCCGCCGGTCGATAAGGTCCGAAAGCTTGCCGAAGGGCCATTGAAGGAGCATGCCGCCGATGATGGCGGCGCTGATGAAGGTCGCGGATTGGCCCAGATCGTAGCCGAGATGCCGGACATAGACCGGACCCAGCCCATAGAAGGCGCCGACGACCAGCCCGCTGATCACCGTGCCGGCAAATCCCAGCGGACTGGCGCGGTAGAGATGGCCGATCCTGATGGACTCCAGCTTCTGTAGAAGGGGCGGAGCCTTGCGGCTCAGCGCGACCGGGACAAGGGCGAGCGAGACCAGGATCGACACGATGACGAACTGCTTGAAGCCGTGCGGATCGTCGATGACCATCAGGTACTGGCCGACCCCTTGCGCGCCGTAGAGCGCGATCATGTAGAGGGCCAGGATCTGCCCGCGCGTGGCCGAGGTGGCGCTCTGGTTGAGCCAGCTCTCGATGCAGACGAACAGGCCGGCCATGCAGCAGCCTTCCACGAAGCGAAGGGCGATCCAGGCTGCGGGATCGGACCCCAGCGTGTGCCCGAGCGTCGCCGCGACCAGAACCGTCGCGGAGGCGCTGAAGGCGCGGATATGGCCGACCCGCGCGACCAGACGGAACGCCTGTGTCGATCCGACCGTCACCCCCAGATAATAGGCGGCGGTCAGGGCGCCGAGCAGGATGGGCGGTGCGCCTGCGGCATCCAGCCGAACGCTGACGATGGTTGTCAGCGCGCCCGTACCCCCCATCATCAGGAACACCGCAAGCAGCAGCGGGACAATCGGTTGGATGAGGGACATCGCGTGATCCGCCGGAGGGGAGAAACGCCCGCATGTCGGGGCCGACAGTCCCGGTATGGCGGGAACGGCGACCTTATAGCCGGGTGTCGCCGTTGTGGACACTGGCAAGAAAGGTCTCGACGGTGGCGAGCGCCATGCGCTCGTCCTCGATCACGACATGCCGGCGCAATTCCTGCACTGCGGCGGCGAGGCCACCCGATGCGAAAGCGCGGCGAACCGCCTGGGTGGCGTTTTCGTCGATGAGCTGCAAGATCGGTGAACTCCTTCTGTTACCGCAGGACGATTGCCCGGTGGTCGTGGAGCATGACGCGCGCTTCGATGTGCAGACGGATGGCGCGGGCCAGGACGATGCTTTCGACATCGCGGCCGATGGCGACCAGATCGTCGGGCGACATCGAGTGATCGACGCGCGCCACCTCCTGTTCGATGATCGGTCCTTCGTCGAGATCGTCGGTGACGTAGTGTGCCGTGGCGCCGATCAGCTTCACGCCGCGCTTGTAGGCCTGATGATATGGCTTGGCCCCCTTGAAGCTGGGCAGGAAGCTGTGATGGATGTTGATGATCCGCCCGGCCATCCGCGTGCAGAGGTCCTGCGACAGAACCTGCATATAGCGGGCGAGGACGACGAGTTCCACATCGCTCGCCTCCACGATCTCCATCAGGCGGAGTTCCTGCTCCTGCTTGGTGCCGGACGAAACCGGGAGATGGTGGTAGGGGATGCCGTGCGATTCGACCTGCGACCGGAAGGCATCGTGGTTGGAGACGACGCCGACGATGTCGACGGGCAGCGCCCCGATGCTGTGGCGGTACAGAAGGTCGTTCAGGCAATGGCCGAACTTCGACACCATGATCAGGATCTTCGGCCGCCGCCGGGCATCGCGCAGCATCAGGGTCATCCCGAAGCGCCTGACGATGGGTTGCAGATCTTCGATCAGGAACGGCATCGCTGCGGATCGATTCCGGAGCGTCGAAAGCCATCCGCAGGAAGAAATGCTCGCCGTCATGATCGACGAATTGCGCGCTTTCGATGATGTCGCAGTCGCGGTCGGACAGGTGGGTGGAAATGGCGGAGATGATCCCCGGCCGGCTCAGGCAACTGACATTCATGTAGAAGAGGTTGTGATTGGGACGCATCGCAGCACTCGCGCCTAGGGATTTGGCCGGGGGATGAGTGGTCAGGCGATGTCGACGATGATCGGCTCATAGCCGAGCCGGCCCAGGAAGGCCGACAGGTCGTCGGGATGCATCGACAGCGTCGCGCGATTGGTCATCGGGTGGAAATTGACGGTGTCGCCGGCCAGGACGCGGCGTTCCAGCACCAGACGGACGCGACGCTCCCTGTCCGCCACCAAGGCCAGCGGGCTGACACCGCCCGGCTCGATGGACAGGACCTGTTCCAGCGTGACCGGCGAGGCGAAGGACAGCTTGGCAGAGCCGATGACCGGCGCCAGTTCCTTCATGTTCACCGACTGGTCGTGCGGCAGCACCACCAGCCACAACACGCCCTTGGCGTCCTTCAGAAGCAGGTTCTTGGTGTGCACGCCGGGAACGCTGCGCCAATGCTCCTCCGCATCGGCGACGGTGCGCACCGGCGGATGGGCGTGCAGGCGCATCGGCGTCGATGCCAGGGCGAGTTCCCGGCAAAGCTCTTCGGGAATGCCGGCCTCGCGCCAGTGCAACTGCATTGTGTCATTGTCGTCGAGCATGGTCGCCATCCTTGTTGAGCCCGGCAAGCCACGGAAGTCGGATTGCCGCAGTGAGGGTCGAGGGCACCGTGGATGGTTGCGCCCCCGACCGTTCCGTTGGACGCAGCATGGCGAAAGGATCCACCCGCCGATTGTACGGGTGCGTCACCGGCGTTGAATGGAACGGCCTTGGCAGAGTCCCTGGCGGAGTCTCAGCCCTTGCGGAAAACGGACGGCGTCATGCCGCGCCGCTCCTTGAAGGCGCGGACGAAGTGCGAGGAATCGCAGAAGCCGACGGCCGCGGCGACCTCCGTCACCGACTGCTCGGTGTTGCGCAGCAGGAATTCGGCGTGCTCCAGCCGCATGATCCGGTAGGCCTCGGTCGGCGTCATGCCCAGCGCATTCTGGAAATGTCGCTCCATCTGGCGCCGGGCGGCGCCCAGGCGGCGGGCCATCTCCGCCACCGACAAGGGTACGTCGATGTTCTGCTGCATCAGCAGAAGCGCCTTCCGCACCACCTCGTCGTTGGTGGAGAAGTCGAGCGGAATCCCCGGCTGCGGCTTCTCCCCGCGCAGGGCATCGTCGATGATCATGATGTGCAGGCTCTTGCGCGCCTGCGCCCGCCCGACATGCTTTTCGACCAGATGGGCTGCGAGATGGGCCGAACTGGTGCCGCCCGAGCAGGTCAGCCGGTCGCGGTCGACGATGAAGATCTGGTCGGACACCGGCGTGATGCCGTCGAACTGTTCCAGGAAGTCGGCATGATGGAACCAGCTGATGCAGCAGCGGTATCCGTCCATCAGTCCGGCCCGCTGCAGGATGAAGGCGCCGGTGCAGACGCCGACCAGCGGGATCCTCGCCGCTGCCGCCTGACGCAGATAGCGGATGTAGTCGGGGCTGAGGTTGGAGATCTCGTCGATCAGCCCGCCGATCACGACGATGTAGTCGAACTTGGCCGGATCACCCAGCCGTTCGGTCGGCTGCATCAACATGCCGCAACTGGATGCGACCGGCCGCATCTGGTCCGACAGCACCGACCATTCGCAGAGGATCGGCCGGCTGCGGTCGCCTTCGTCGGCAGCCAGCCGCAGCACGTCGACGAAGTTGGCGAATGCGCACAGCGTAAATCGGTGGGCGAGGATGAAGCCGACGGACAGGCGCGGTGCTGCGGGACGGTCCGGAAGCCGGCCCGGCTTGGTGGCGTTTGTCCTGGCAGTGACTGTCATGTGACCTCCGGCGGACGCACCGTCGCATTGGTGACATTAAACTGACGCATCCATTCTGTCCAACGAAGGGTCGACTCCCGATACTGTCAGCACATTGAACTTCGCGGTGCTGCCATGACCCGCTTCTCATTCTCCTCGCTGTTGACCAACGCGCTGACCGGCAACAAGAACTGGCAGCCCCAATGGCCCGATGCGGAACCGAAATCCGAATATGACGTCGTGATCGTCGGCGCGGGCGGGCATGGTCTGGGTGCGGCCTATTATCTCGCCAAGGAACACGGCATCACCAACGTTGCGGTGGTGGAGAAGGGATGGCTCGGCGGCGGCAACACCGGCCGCAACACCACCATCATCCGCTCCAATTATCTGTATGACGAAAGTGCCCGGCTCTACGAGCATGCGGTCAAGCTGTGGGAAGGGCTGAGCCAGGAGCTGAACTACAACGTCATGTTCTCGCAGCGCGGCGTGATGATGCTGGCGCACACGGTCCATGACATCCAGAGCTTCAAGCGCCACATCCACTCCAACCGCCTGAACGGCATCGACAACGAGTGGCTGACACCGGAGCAGGCCAAGGACTATTGCCCGCCGCTGAACATCGCCGCCAACGCCCGCTATCCGGTGATGGGTGCGGCATTGCAGCGGCGCGGCGGCACCGCCCGCCACGATGCGGTTGCCTGGGGCTATGCACGGGCCGCGTCGGCGCGTGGGGTCGACATCATCCAGAACTGCCCGGTGACCGCCATCCGCCGCGACGCCTCCGGCCGCGTCACCGGCGTGGAGACGGCGCGCGGCTTCATCAAGGCCAAGAAGGTCGCGGTGTCGGCCGCCGGCAACACCTCGGTGGTGATGGACACCGCCGGCGTCCGGCTGCCGCTGGAAAGCTATCCGTTGCAGGCGCTGGTGTCGGAACCGATCAAGCCGGCCTTCCCCTGCGTGGTAATGTCCAACACGGTGCACGCCTACATCAGCCAGTCCGACAAGGGCGAACTGGTCATCGGCTCCGGCACCGACCAATACACCTCCTACAGCCAGCGCGGCGGACTGCCGCTGATCGAGCACACTGTCGCCGCCATCTGCGAGGTGTTCCCGATCTTCAACCGCATGCGCATGCTGCGCAAATGGGGCGGCATCGTCGACGTCACGCCCGACCGCTCGCCGATCATCGCCAAGACGCCGGTGCCCGGTCTCTATGTCAATTGCGGTTGGGGGACCGGCGGCTTCAAGGCGACGCCGGGGTCGGCCAACGTCTTCGCCCACACCATCGCCCGCGACGAGCCGCACCCGATCAACGCGCCCTTCACGCTGGAGCGCTTCAGAACCGGCCGGCTGATCGACGAGGCCGCCGCCGCCGCCGTCGCGCATTGAGGAGACGACCATGCTGCTCATCCGCTGCCCCTATTGCGAAGCAGAGCGCCCGGAGGTGGAGTTCACCTATGCCGGCGAGGCGCACATCGCCCGCCCGGCGGACCCCTCCGCCCTGTCCGACGACGAATGGCGCGACTTTCTGTTCATCCGCACCAACCCGCGCGGCCGGCATTTCGAGCGCTGGCGCCACATGCACGGCTGCGGACGCTTCTTCAACGCGGTGCGCGACACCGTGACCGACAAATTCTCCATGACCTACAAGGCCGGGGCTCCGTGCCCGAGCGATGAGGAGATCGCGCTTGCCTCAAGCGCCACCGCCGACTCCGCTGCCAGCGTCAAGGATGCACGTCCATGAGCAATTTCCGCATTGCCGGCAAGGGCAGGGTCAACCGCAGCCGACAGCTGCGCTTCAGCTTCGACGGCGTGGACTATACCGGATATGAAGGCGACACGCTGGCGTCCGCTCTTCTCGCGAACGGCGTCCATCTCGTCGGGCGGTCTTTCAAGTACCACCGCCCGCGCGGCATCCTGACCGCCGGGTCGGAGGAGCCGAACGCGCTGGTCGGCAGCAACCGCGGCAACGGGCGGTTCGAACCGAACACGCGGGCGACGGTGCTGGAGGTCTTCGAGGGGCTGAAGACCGAGAGCCAGAACCGCTGGCCGTCGCTGACCCGCGACATCGGCACGGTCAACGACGCGCTCTACATGCTGTTCTCGGCTGGCTTCTATTACAAGACCTTCATGTGGCCGAAGAGCTTCTGGGACAAGGTCTACGAGCCGGTCATCCGCAACGCCGCCGGCCTGGGCAAGGCGCCGACCGCCCCCGATCCCGACACCTATGCCAGCCGCTTCGCCCATTGCGACGTGCTGGTCGTCGGCGGCGGCGCGGCCGGTCTTGCCGCCGCGCTGGAAGCGGGTCGCAGCGGCGCGTCGGTCATCCTGTGCGACGAGCAGTCGGAAATCGGCGGCTCGCTGCTGGCGGAGCCGACGGCCGAGATCAACGGGCAACTGGCCTGGGACTGGCTGGAGGACACCAACGCCGCGCTGGCGGCGATGCCGAACGTCACCGTGCTGCCGCGCACCACGGCCATCGGCTATTACCACCAGAATTTCGTCGGCCTCTGCCAGCGGTTGACCGACCATCTGCGCATCGTGCCGGACGGCGCCCCGCGCGAGCGGATGTGGAAGGTGCGGGCCAAGCAGGTGGTGCTGGCCCAGGGCGCCATCGAGAAGCCGCTGGTGTTCGCCGGCAACGACCGGCCGGGCGTGATGCTGGCCGGTGCCGCCCGCACCTACCTGAATCGCTATGGCGTCAAGGTCGGCAACCGGGTCGTCGCGGTCACCAGCCATGACAGCGCCTGGCATGCCGCCTTCGATCTGGCCAAGGCGGGGGTGGAGGTCGCGGCCATCGTCGATGTCCGCGGGACCGTGCCGACCCAGCTGGTGGCGGCGGCGGATGCGCTGCGCATCAGGACGCTGATCGGCTGGACCGTCACCGGCACCAAGGGCCGGCTGCGCGTCTCGTCAGTCCGGGTCAATCCGGTCGGCCCCGGCGGCAAGGTCGGCGGCGCCGAGACCATCGCCTGCGACGCCCTGCTGATGTCGGGCGGCTGGACCCCCAGCATCCATCTGTTCTCGCACACCCAGGGGTCGCTGACCTGGAACGAGGACGGCCAGATGTTCCTGCCCGGCCGCGGCAAGGAGGAGTGCCGTCTGGCCGGCGCCGGCAAGGGCCGCTTCGGGCTGAAGGCCGCCTTCGAGGATGGCGCCGCCGCCGGTTCCGCCGCCGCGGCGGATGCCGGCTTCGCCGCCCAGCCGGCCGCCTACCATGTAGAGGGCGAGCTGTCCTTCACCGGCGTGACCGGCCGCGAGCTGCCGACCGACCGCGATCCGGGCCATGCCAAGGCGTTCGTCGATTTCCAGAACGACGTGATGGCCAAGGACATCCGGCTGGCGGTGCGCGAAGGCTTCAAGTCCATCGAGCACATCAAGCGCTACACCACCAACGGCATGGCGACCGACCAGGGCAAGCTGTCCAACATCAACGGTCTGGCCGTCGCGTCCGATGCCTTGAAGCGGCCGATCCCCGCCGTGGGCCTGACCACCTTCCGCCCGCCCTATACCCCGACCAGCTTCGGCACCTTCGCCGGCTACAACAAGGGCGCGCTGTTCGAGGTGACGCGCAAGACGCCGATCGACGGTTGGGCCGAGGAGAATGGCGCGGTGTACGAGCCGGTGTCGCTGTGGCGCCGCGCCTGGTACTTCCCGCAGGTCGGCGAGGACATGCATGCGGCGGTGGCGCGCGAATGCAAGGCGGTGCGCACCTCGGTGGGCATGTTCGACGCCTCCACCCTCGGCAAGATCGAGATCGTCGGTCCCGACGCCGCCGAGTTCATGAACCGCATGTACACCAATGCCTGGACCAAGCTGGCTCCCGGCCGTTGCCGCTACGGCCTGCTGCTGGGCGAGGACGGCTTCATCCGCGACGACGGCGTGATCGGGCGTCTGGCCCAGGATCGCTTCCACGTCACCACCACCACCGGCGGTGCGGCGCGCGTGCTGGGCATGATGGAGGATTACCTCCAGACCGAATGGCCAGACCTGAAGGTTTGGCTGACCTCCACCACCGAACAATGGTCGGTGATCGCGCTGCAAGGTCCGAACGCCCGCAAGCTGATCGAACCGTTCGTCGAGGGCATCGACCTTTCGGAAGGCGCCTTCCCGCACATGGCGGTGGCAACCGGGAAGATCTGCGGCGTGCCGACCCGGCTGTTCCGCGTCTCCTTCACCGGCGAACTCGGTTTCGAGATCAACGTCCCGGCCCGTTACGGCCGCGCGGTGTGGGAGAAACTGTTCGAGGCCGGGCAGCGCTTCGGCATCACCCCCTACGGCACCGAGACGATGCACGTCCTGCGCGCCGAGAAGGGCTACATCATCGTCGGGCAGGACACGGACGGCACGCTGACGCCGGACGATGCCGGCCTGTCCTGGGCCGTCGGCAAGACCAAGCCGGACTTTGTGGGCAAGCGCTCGCTGTCCCGGCCGGACATGCTGGCGTCGAACCGCAAGCAGCTGGTCGGCCTGCTGACCAGCGATCCGAAGACCGTTCTGGAGGAAGGGGCGCAGATCGTCCTCGACCCGAACCAGCCGGTGCCGATGGACATGGTCGGTCATGTGACCTCGTCCTACTGGAGTGCCGAGCTGGGGCGGTCCATCGCCTTTGCGGTGATCCAGGGCGGCCGGTCCCTGCAGGGCAAGACCGTGCATGTGCCGATGCCGGACAAGGTCCATTCCGCGACCATCACCGGCATGGTGTTCGTCGATCCCGAGAACACCCGTCTCAGCGCATAGGAGGCTCCCCCATGCTTCTGGCCAATCACCCGTTGCTGGGCAAGACGATCACCGGCGACACCGCAAGCAAGCTGACCATCCGTGCCGCCGAGGATGTCGCCCGCTTCAGCCTGCGCATCGATCCCGCCGCCGTGCAGGCGGCCGGGGCCGCCTTCGGTACGCCGCTCCCCACCCGCATCGGCGGGGTGGTGGAGGCCGGCGGCCGGATGGCGCTTCAGCTCGGCCCCGACGAGTGGGTGCTGACGGCGCCGGTCGCCGAAAGCGACGCAATCGCCGACGCCTTCGCCGCCCTTGGGGAGACGCATAGCCTCGTCGATATCGGCCATCGCGAGGTCGGCATCCTGCTGGAGGGCGAGGCCGCAGCACTCGCCCTGCGCTCGGCCATCGCCTTCGACGTCGAGGCGATGGCGGTCGGCACCGGCTGCCGGACCCTGTTCGACAAGGCGCAGATCGTCCTGATCCGCGAGGACAAGAACCGTTTCCGGATCGAGGTCTGGCGCTCCTTCGCCGACCATGTCTGGGGAATCCTGCACGCCGTCAGCCGCGAAATCGCGCTCGGCCTCTGATCGAGAGAACCGCACATGACCCGTCATCAGTCCCTGCCGAAATCCGATCTCGCCGACGCTGCGATTGCGGCGGCCATCGGGCGCGAACTGAACCGCCAGAAATACGAGATCGAGCTGATCGCGTCGGAAAACATCGTCTCGGCGGACGTGCTGGCCGCCCAGGGATCGATCCTCACCAACAAATACGCCGAAGGCTATCCGGGCCGCCGCTATTACGGCGGGTGCGAGTTCGTGGACGAGGTGGAGACCATCGCCATCGACCGCGCCAAGCAGCTGTTCGGCGCCGGCTTCGTCAATGTCCAGCCGCATTCCGGTGCCCAGGCCAACCAGGCGGTGTTCCTGGCGCTTCTCCAGCCGGGCGACCGGGTGATGGGCATGTCGCTGGCCCATGGCGGCCATCTGACCCACGGTTCGCCGGTGACCATGTCGGGCAAGTGGTTCGACATCGTCAGCTACGAGGTGCGCGAGAGCGACCAGTTGATCGACTATGACGCCCTGCGCGCCAAGGCGCTGGAGACGAAGCCGAAGCTGATCGTAGCGGGCGCCTCGGCCTATCCACGGGTGATCGATTTCGCCGCGTTCCGCCGCATCGCCGACGAGGTCGGCGCCTATCTGATGGTGGACATGGCCCATTACGCCGGGCTGGTCGCCACCGGCCAGTATCCAGACCCGCTGCCGCATGCCCATGTCGTGACCACCACCACGCACAAGACCCTGCGAGGCCCTCGCGGCGGCATGATCCTGACCAACGACGAGGCGCTGGCCAAGAAGTTCAACTCCGCGGTGTTCCCAGGCAACCAGGGCGGTCCGCTGATGCATGTCATTGCCGCCAAGGCGGTCGCCTTCGGCGAGGCGCTGACCCCGGAATTCAAGGCCTATGCCGCGCAGGTGGTCGCCAACGCCAAGGTGCTGTCCGACACGCTGGTCAAGGGCGGGCTGGACATCGTGTCCGGCGGCACCGACTGCCACATGGTGCTGGTCGATCTGCGGCCGAAGGGCGTGAAGGGCCGCGACGCGGAGCGCGCGCTGGAGCGGGCCGGCCTGACCTGCAACAAGAACGCCATCCCGTTCGACCCGGAAAAGCCGGCGGTGACCTCCGGCGTCCGGCTCGGCACCGCGGCGGGCACCACCCGCGGCTTCGGCGAGGCGGAGTTCGCCCGCATCGGCGAGCTGATCCTGACCGTCGTCGACGCCCTTGCCGCCGCCGGACCGGAGGGCAATGCCGAGGTCGAGAAGCGCGTCCACGGCGAGGTCCGCGAGTTGTGCGAGCGCTTCCCGATCTACGGTTGACCGGGCCTCGTGCCGCTGGGAAATCCTGCTTAAGGCCAACTGTTTGACCTGACGAGGCGCGCGATGTTTCTCAGCGTTTTCGATGTGTTCAAGATCGGCATCGGCCCGTCCTCGTCGCACACGATGGGGCCGATGACGGCGGCGGTGCGGTTCCTCGACATGCTGCGGGCGTCGGCGGATGCCGCACCCGCGGCGATCAGGGTGCGGCTGCACGGTTCGCTCGCCTTCACCGGCAAGGGCCATGCGACGGACCGGGCGGTGCTGCTCGGGCTTCTCGATTACCGGCCGGACAGTCTCGATGTCGATGAAGCCGAGGAGCGGATCGCCGAATTGTGGCGGACCCGGAGGCTGCACCCCGCCGGCCTGCCGGCGCTGGACTTCGATCCGGAAACCGATCTGGTCTTCGACTTCGGGCCGCCGCTGCCGGGCCATGCCAACGGGCTGGTTTTCCAGGCGTTGGACGGTGCAGGCAAGGTGACGCTGTCGGAAATCTTCTACTCCATCGGCGGCGGCTTCGTCGTCACGGCGGCGGAGCGGGAAGCTCCGCCGGCGGCGTTCGAGACCGAGTGCGTCGGCTGGCCCTATCCCTTCCACAACGCGGCGGCGATGCTGCGGATGGCGCGGGAGAGCGGTGCGTCCATCGCTGAGATGAAGCGCGCCAACGAGATCGTCGTCCGCTCCCCCGCCGAGGTGGGCGAGAAGCTCGGCGCCGTCTGGGCGGCGATGAACGGCTGCATCGAGCGCGGCCTCAGCCTGGATGGCCAGTTGCCCGGCAGTCTCAAGGTCAAGCGGCGGGCCAAGGCCATCCACCAGCAGCTTCTGCGCGAGCGCGGAGCCAATTCGAGTTTGCCCCACGTCGCGTCCGACTGGCTCGCCATCTATGCGATGGCGGTCAACGAGGAGAATGCGGCCGGCGGCAGGGTGGTGACCGCGCCGACCAACGGGGCGGCCGGCGTCGTGCCGGCGGTGATCCGCTATTACCTCGACCATTGCGCCGGCGCGGAGCCGGCGAAGGTCGCCGATTTCCTGCTGACCGCCGCAGCCATCGGCGGCCTGATCAAGCACAATGCGTCGATCTCCGGGGCGGAGGCCGGCTGCCAGGGCGAGGTCGGGTCGGCCGCCGCCATGGCTGCGGCGGGGCTGTGCGCCGTGCTGGGTGGAACACCGGAGCAGGTGGAGAATGCCGCGGAAATCGCGCTGGAGCATCACCTCGGCATGACCTGCGACCCGGTTGGCGGTCTGGTCCAAGTGCCCTGCATCGAGCGCAACGCCATCGGCGCCACCAAGGCGGTGGCCGCGGCGTCCCTGGCGCTGCGCGGCGACGGCCAGCACTTCATGCCGCTCGACAACTGCATCCAGGCGATGCGGCAGACCGGCGAGGAAATGAGCACCAAGTTCAAGGAGACCAGCCTGGGCGGGCTCGCTGTGAACCTGCCGGAGTGCTGACGCCCTGCGCTTCCCCTTGCCGCCAGCCTCTCAGCCTTCAGCCGAGGTCGATCCCATGGGCAACGGCATCCGGATATTTGCGGCATTGGATGGCGAGTTGGAGCCGGTGCTGGCCTGCGGCTGGCTGCTGTCGATGAATCGGGGCGTGACCGTCACGGCCGGCCCTCCGGATCGCGGACCGGGCGCCGGACTGTGTGCACGCGGCTTCATGGATCTTCATGTCCTCAGGCAGGACCACGGCAGCGACGCGCTGTTGCGGGCCGCCGCTCTCCGGACACGCCGCCTTGCGGCCCTGTTCCCCGGTGAGGGAGCGCTCGACCTGAGCCACGATCCGCCGCTCGGGAGGTTCGATCTGCTGGTTGTCGGCAGGTCGCAGTCCGGCAAAGCATCCTGTTGGACAGCCGATGCGCGGCGGTTCGGCGCGGTTCTGGTGGCGCCGCGCGAGACACCGTCCCGCCTGGGCCGGAGCATCGCCATCCTGGCGGACGGGCCGCCACGCGCGCTGAAAACCTTTGGCATCGTCCGGCGGCTCTTTCCGGCCATCGCGTCAATTCACCTGATCCTCGACGAGCGCACCGGTCCGGCTCGGACGGACGAGTGGCTGCGGTGGCTGGACTGCCGGTGTCCGGTCCGGCATTCGACGGTGCGGCCGACCGCCGATGCGCGGAGCGCCGCCAGCCTCGCCGCCGGAGACGACCTTCTGGTGGTGGAGCGTCCGGTCCGCTTGTGGGGTAAGATCGCCTTCGAGTGGCGGCTGGCCGCTCTGCTCGATCATACGCCTGGAGCCGTGCTGTTCGCTCTTTGAACGCGAAGCGTCACTCCAACCGCTCACCCAGCTTCATCCGCATCAGCGCCAGTTCCGGGGCATTGCGGGCCTCCATCTTTTCCAGCACGCGGGCGCGGTGGGTTTCGACCGTGCGGATGCCGATGGCGAGGCGGCTGGCGATGGTCTTGTTGGGCAGGCCCTGGGCGACCATTTCCATCACCTCCAATTCGCGCGGGCTGAGCAGGGCGAGGCGGCGGCGGATGTCGCCGACCTCCGCATCGGCGCTGCGCGCGGCGAGGTCGCGCGCGAACGCCTCCTGCACCCGCTCGATCAGCAGATCCTCGTCGAACGGCTTTTGCAGGAAATCCACCGCCCCGGCCCGGAAGGCGCGCACCGCGGCGGTGACGTCGCCATGGCCGGTGATGACGATCACCGGCAGCGTCAGCCTGCGTCGGATCATCTCCTGCTGCAAATCCAGCCCGTCCATGCCCGGCATGCGGATGTCGAGAATGGCGCAACCCGGCTGGTCGGGGGACGCCGTCTCCAGGAATTCGGCAGCCGACGCGCAGCAGCGTACGGTCAGGCCGGCCAGATCGAGATGGAGTGCCAGGGCATCGCGAACGGCCTCGTCGTCGTCCACCACGAAAGCCACCGGTGTGGCTCCGGCGGCGGGCGTCTCGGTCGTCATGCGGGCTCTCCGTCTTTGCCCGCGCCATGGGCGGGAATGGTGAACTGGAACACGGTACCGTCAATGGAGCCGCCATACGCTCCGCTTCTTGCGGTCAGGGTGCCGCCATGGTTCTCGACGATGGTGCGGACGATGGACAGCCCAAGCCCCATGCCGGTCGGCTTGGTGGTGACGAAGGGGGCGAACAGGTTGCGCTCCACCACCTCGGCAAGGCCGGGTCCGGTGTCGCGCACGCCGATGGCGACGAAGCCGGGCTGCGCAGCGGGGGAGGCGAAGATCACGATGCGGCGCCGGGCCGGATAGGCCTGGGCGGACGGCCCGCCGTCCGGACCATCGCCCATCGCTTCCGCGGCATTGCGGACGAGGTTGAGAATCGCCTGCTGCAATTGGACCGCGTCGCCGCCGATGGCGGGGAGGGCAGGGTCGACCTCAGCGACGATCTCCACCGCATGGCGGCTGGCCAGCGGGCCGGCCAGCGTCAGGCAGTCGGCGATCAGCGTGGCGACCGGCAGCGGGGTGCGGTCGCTGGCGCCCTTGCGCACGAAATCGCGCAGGCTGCGGATGACCCGGTCCGCCCGCTCCGCCTGGGTGACGGTCTTGTCGAGGATCTCGGTCAGGCGGGGAGAGGCCCCTTCGATCCGCGCCACCTTGCGGGCGGCGCGGGCATAGCCCATGGTCGCCGCCAGCGGCTGGTTCAACTCATGGGCCAGTGCCGCCGTCATCTCGCCCGCCTCGATCAGGCGGGAGGCGTGGGCGAGGTCGGACTGCCGCACCCGCAGCCGATCCTCCGCCCGCCGGCGCTCGCTGACCACGGCGCCCAGCAGCAGGATGGTGACGGCCAGAGTCGAGCATCAACAGCTGGAAATGAGCCATGCGGTCGGTGTCGACGCCGGTCGCCTGGATGGCCGCGATCAGCCCGGCCTGCGTGGCGACCGAGGCGACCACAGCGCCGGCCAGCCCATGCCGCACGGCGATTCCGATGGCGGGCAGGAACAGCAGATAGAAATGCTCGTATTGCGAGGAAGCCAGCGGGCCGAAATCGAGCCAAAGGGTGAAGCCGATCAGCGTCCCCTGCGCCAGCGTCTCCGCCGCCCCGCTCCAGGACCAGCGCAGGGCCGGCATCCGCCGGCCGATCAGCACCAGCGGTGTCAGAACGGCGATGCCGATGACTTCGCCCGTCCAATAGCGCAGCAGCACCTCCGGAAAGTTCGTCCACTCGAACAGCCCGGCCGCGGTGTGGATGGCGATGAAGCACAGGCCGATGCCCAGCACCGCCGCGGCGCTGCCGCCCAGCAGCAGGACGATGTCGCGCAGCCGGGACAGCCCCGGATCGATCGCGCGGCCCAGCAGCCATCCTGCGATCCCATAGCCCGCGGCGACGACGCCGTTGGCCAAGAACGGGGCCCACAGCGTCATGGGCATGAGCGTTATGGGCAGATCGCGGACGACGAGGTCGGCGGCGGTCAGCGCCAGCCAGACCAGGGGCACGGCGCGGACGCCGAACAGCACGGACACCCCCATCATCAGCCCGGCCGGCGGGTTCCACGGCGTGATGTTGATGGACGAGACCGCATGGATGAAGCTGATCCAATCCAGGAACAGGTGGGCGGCCAGATAGGCCGGAACGAGCATCCATTTGCGGCGGGCAATCTGCGACATAGGGCGATGGTAACGCCAACCCGCTCCGACTGCATCAGGCGAAATCGCCGGGCCCGTATTACTACGGACATCCTACAGTATCGGGTGCGGCCCCTTCGGGTCCGTATTTCCCGGCATGGACAGACTGCCGCCGACTTCCGATCATTGAGTTGTTTCCTGCGGAGCGATTTCCGCCAGGCAACGGACCGCACCGGAACAAAAGGACCGGAGACCCCAAGCAACCGGAACCGTCACGATGGCAAGCCTCAAGCGCATTCTGCTGGCAACCGACCTGGAACCGAAATCGGACCGCGCCCTGGAGCGCGCCGTTCAGCTCGCCCAGCGGTTCGATGCGGAACTGACGGCGCTGCATGTTGTCGACGGCAGCGGCGGCCGTTATGGCTGCCTGCCGCTGCACCATGTTGAAGGGGAGTTGCAGCGCCACATCCTGGCCGCGAGCGGCGGGGCCGGCATCCGGGCACAGGCGGTCGCGGTGCGCGGCGACGCGGTGGAGCACCGGGTCGCCGGCTATGCCGGCCTGTGGCGACCCGACCTTCTGGTGGTCGGCCTGCACCAGCGCGACCGTGTGGCGGACCTGTTCCTGGCCTCCACTGTCGAGCGCATTGCGATTGCCGACGGAACGCCGATGCTGATCGTGCGCGACAAGCCGCTCCAGCCCTATCTGCGGGCGCTGGTGCCGGTCGATTTTTCCGAACGGTCGCGCTCATCGGTGGAGTCGGTGCGCATGCTGATGGAGGAGGGATGCATCCACCTGCTGCATGTCGCCGACCTGCCGGACGCGTCGGCACTGGACAAGGCACAGGTCGAGCACGATTTCCGGACCGTGCTCGGCTCCCGGGGGGAAGGGCCGCCGGTTGGGCCGCCGGGTGGGATGGAGGTGGAGACGATCCTGTTGACCGGCTCTCCCGGACAGCGGATCGTCGGTCTGGCCCGGCAGGGGCGGTACGATCTGGTTGCAATGGGCTCGGCCCGGCGCAGCGGCGTTGCCCGTGCCCTGTTGGGCAGCACGGCGTCCGAGGTGATCGACGCCCTGCCCTGCGACGTGCTGATCGGTGGCGTGGATATGGGTGCGGGCTCCGGCTGGTCCCCGGCGCCCGCACCCACACATTGCCCCTGATGGGCCTGAATGGAGAACCGGATGACCATCACTGACCATTTTTCCGTGTCCAGCGTGATCCTCGATGCCGCGCCCGGCAACAAGGCGGCGCTGCTCGACCAGTTGGCGGCGGAGGCTGCCAGCCGCAGCGGGCGTCCCGGCGCCCGAGATCCTGGAGGCCTTGCAGGCGCGGGAGAAGATCGGCTCCACCGCGCTCGGCAGGGGTGTGGCGCTTCCCCACACGGAGCTTGCCGATCTCGCGGCCCCGGTCGTCCTGTTCGCCCGTCTCCAGCGCGCGGTCGATTTCGATGCGCGCGACGACGAGCCGGTCGATCTGGTCTTCCTCGCGCTTTGGCCTGCATCGAACCGCAAGGGGCTGCTGGCGGCCATGGCGGAAATCTGCGGGGCGCTGCGCGATCCGCAGTCGCTGCGCCGTCTGCGCGGTGCCAAGACCGCCGACGACGCGGCCCAGATCGTCATCCAGGCCGTTGCCCAGGATGAGGACGACCGGGATTGCGACGACGGAACGCCTGGCTTCTGACTCCATCCATCGCCGCCGCTCCAGTGTGCCTCCAGTCTGCCGCCAGTCTGCCGTAGGATTTCATGCCCGACGCACTTCCGCTCCTGATCGCCATCGCCTTGCCCTTCGCCGGCGCGGTTGCCGCCGGACTGCTGCCCACCCATGCGCGCAACGCCGCGGCGTGGCTGGCCGGCGGCGTGGCGCTGCTTGGGCTGGCGATGGTGTGGGCGGCCTACCCGACGGTTTCGGCCGGCGGCGTGCTCCGCTTCACCGCCGGATGGATGCCGTCGCTGGGCCTCGACTTCTCCCTGCGGATGGACGGCTTCGCCTGGCTTTTCGCCGGGCTGGTGTTCGGGGTCGGCGTGCTGGTGGTGGTCTACGCCCGCTATTACATGGCGGCCGAGGATCCGGTGCCGCGGTTCTTCGCCTTCCTGCTCGCCTTCATGGGATCGATGACGGGGGTGGTGCTGTCGGGCAACCTGATCCAGCTCGCCTTCTTCTGGGAACTGACCAGCCTCTTCTCCTTCCTGCTGATCGGCTACTGGCATCACACCGCCGCGGCGCGCGACGGCGCGCGCATGGCGCTGACGGTCACGGCGACCGGCGGCCTCTGCCTGTTCGCGGGCGTGCTGATCCTCGGCCACATCGTCGGCAGCTATGAACTCGATGCCGTGCTGGCGGCCGGCGACCTCATCCGCGCCCATCCGCTCTACCTGCCGGCCCTGGTGCTGATCCTGCTCGGCGCCCTGACCAAGAGCGCGCAGTTCCCCTTCCATTTCTGGCTGCCGCACGCCATGGCGGCGCCGACCCCGGTGTCGGCCTACCTGCATTCGGCGACGCTGGTGAAGGCGGGCATCTTCCTGATGGCGAGGCTGTGGCCGGTTCTGGCGGGGACCGAGGCGTGGTTCTGGATCGTTGGCTCCGCCGGCCTCGCCACCCTGCTGCTCGGCGCCTATGTCGCCATCTTCCAGCATGACCTGAAGGGACTGCTGGCCTATTCGACGATCAGCCATCTCGGCCTGATCACCCTGCTGCTCGGCCTGAACAGCGAACTGGCGATGGTGGCGGCGATCTTCCACGTCATCAACCACGCGACCTTCAAGGCCTCGCTGTTCATGGCCGCCGGCATCATCGACCACGAGACGGGAACGCGCGACATCCGGCGCCTGTCGGGGCTGAATCGATTCATGCCCTTCACCGCCCGCCTCGCCCTGATCGCCGCCGGCGCGATGGCGGGCGTGCCGCTGCTGAACGGCTTCCTGTCCAAGGAGATGTTCTTCGCCGAGGCGCTGTCCGCCAAGGACCCGCTGCCGATCTTCTTCGACGTGCTGCCGGTCGCGGCGATGGTGGCCAGCGCCTTCAGCGTCGCCTATTCGCTGCGCTTCATCCACGGCACCTTCTTCGGGCCGGACCCGGTCGACCTGCCGCACAAGCCGCACGAGCCGCCGGCCTGGATGCGCTTCCCGGTCGAGGTGCTGGTGCTGGCCTGCATCGTCATCGGCATCCTGCCGGCCGCCACCGTCGGCCCCTATCTCGACATGGCCGCCCGCGCCGCCCTGGGTGCTGCGACGCCGGAATACAGCCTCGCGGTTTGGCATGGCTTCAACCTGCCGCTGGTGATGAGCATGGCCGCCTTCGCCGCCGGGCTGATTCTCTACCGGCTGCTGCAAAGCCATCTCGCCAAGGGGATCGAGGGGCCGCCGCTGATCCGCAGCCTGGAAGGGCGGCGCATGTTCGAGCGGACGATGGTCTTCCTGTCCTGGCGGCTGGCCCGCACCGCCGAGGGCGTGCTCGGCACCCGCCGCCTTCAGCCGCAGCTGCGGCTGGTGGTCATCGCCGCGGTGCTTGCCGCCGGCTGGACCGTGTGGACCCGCGGGGTGGGGCCGGGCAATCTGGTGCCGTCGGGCATCGACCCGGTGCTGGCGCTGATCTGGCTGCTGGGGGCCGCCTGCGCCCTGGGTGCGGCCTGGCAGGCGAAGTTCCACCGGCTGGCGGCGCTGATCCTGCTCGGCGGCACCGGGCTGGTCGTCTGCGTCACCTTCGTCTGGTTCTCGGCCCCCGACCTCGCTTTGACCCAGCTGCTGGTGGAGGTGGTCACCACCATCCTGCTTCTGTTGGGCCTGCGCTGGCTGCCCAAGCGGATGGACATCCCCGGCAGCCGCGGGTCGGAGGCGGTCACGCTGACCCGCCGCCTGCGCGACCTCGGCATCGCCACCGCCGCCGGGGCCGGCATGGCCGGGCTGGCCTTCGGGGTGATGACGCGCTTCCCTCCCGAACTGCTGGCCCGCCATTTCCTGGAGCTGGCCTACAGCGAGGGCGGCGGCACCAACGTCGTCAACGTCATCCTCGTCGATTTCCGCGGCTTCGACACCATGGGCGAGATCGCCGTGCTGGGGGTGGTGGCGATGACCGCCTATGCCCTGCTGCGCCGCTTCCGCCCGGCGTCGGACAGCGTCGACGTTCCCGAGCAGCAGCGCGACCAGAGCGCCTTCGACGCCTCGCGGCCCGACCGCAAGGACGGCGACACCGTGGCCGACTGGCTGTTCATCCCGTCGCTGATCGCCCGGCTGCTGTTCCCGGTGATCCTGCTGGTGGCGCTGTTCCTGCTGCTGCGCGGCCATGACCTGCCGGGAGGCGGTTTCGCCGCCGGCCTGACCGTCGCCATCGCCATGATCCTGCAATACATGTTCGGCGGCACCCAGTGGGTCGAGGCGAGGCTGCGCGTGCTGCCGATGCGCTGGATGGGCATCGGCCTGCTGCTGGCCGCCGGCACCGGGTTCGGCGCCTGGATGTTCGACCGGCCGTTCCTGACCAGCTACTTCGCCTATTCGCAGATTCCGGTGCTGGGCAAGGTCCCGGTGGCGAGCGCCCTGCTGTTCGACATCGGCGTCTTCGCCCTGGTTGTCGGCGCCACCATCCTGATTCTGATCGCGCTGGCCCGCCAATCGCTGCGCGGCCACCGCGCCGCCGCCCCCGTCCGCCGGAGGTTCCGGCGGTGCCCGAACCGGCTGCCACCGCCGTGGGACAGACTGCCGTGGGAGACGACTGATGGAACTGATCCTTTCGCTCGGCATCGGCGTGCTGACCGGCTCCGGCGTGTGGCTGCTGCTGCGGCCCCGAACCTTCCAGGTGATCGTCGGCCTGTCGCTGCTCTCCTATGCCGTCAACCTCTTCATCTTCTCCACCGGCGGCCTGCGCACGGGCGCTGCGCCGATCCTGGAGGGCGGCCGGGCCGGAACGCTCGCCATGCATGCCGACCCGGTGCCGCAGGCGCTGGTGCTGACCGCCATCGTCATCGGCTTCGCCACCACCGCCCTGTTCCTCGTCGTGCTGCTCGCCGCCCGCGGCCTGACCGGCACCGACCATGTCGACGGAAAGGAGAGCGGCCGGTGAGCGGCTGGATGGACCATCTGACGATTGCCCCCATCGTCGTGCCCCTGCTGGCGGGGGCGGTGATGATGCTGATCGACGAGCGGCAGCGCACGCTGAAGGCGGTGATCGGCATGGCGTCGGCGTTGACGCTGCTGGGCCTGGCGATCCTGGCCCTGACCGTCGCCGATTCGGGGACCGGCGTCGTCCGCGTCTACCGCCTGGGCGACTGGCCGGCGAGTTTCGGCATCGTGCTGGTGCTGGACCGCTTCGCCGCCCTGATGCTGGTGCTGACCGGGATTCTGGGCGTCGCCGCCCTGACCTTCTCGCTGCCGCGCTGGCAGAAGGCGGGGGCGCATTTCCACCCGCTGTTCCAATTCCAGCTGATGGGGCTGAACGGCGCCTTCCTGACCGGCGACCTGTTCAACCTGTTCGTCTTCTTCGAGATCATGCTGGCAGCCTCCTACGGCCTTGCCCTGCATGGCTCCGGGCTGGCGCGGGTGCGGGCGGGGCTGCATTACGTCGCGATCAACCTGTCGGCGTCGCTGCTGTTCCTGATCGGCGTCAGCATGATCTACGGCGTTTCCGGCACCCTCAACATGGCAGACCTCGCCGGCCGCGTCGCCAGCTTGGCCTCCGAGGACCGCGGGCTGCTGGAAGCCGGTGCGGCGATCCTGGGGCTCGCCTTCCTGATCAAGGCGGGGATGTGGCCGCTGGGCTTCTGGCTGCCCAACACCTATTCCACCCTGGGCTCGGCGTCGGCCGCCATCGTCTCGATCCTCAGCAAGGTCGGCATCTATGCCGTGCTGCGGCTGTGGCTGCTGGTGTTCGGCGACGGGGCAGGGGCGTCGAGCGGCTTCGGCGGCACGGTCCTGCTGATCGGCGGCTTGCTGACCATCGGCTTCGGCTGCATCGCCGTGCTGGCGACGCAGAACATGGCGCGGCTTGCCGGCGCCACCGTGCTGGTGTCGTCCGGCACCCTGCTGGCCGCCATCGGCGCCGGCCAGATGGCGGTCACCGGCGGGGTCCTGTTCTATCTGACCAGTTCCGTGATGGCGGTCGCCGGCTTCTTCCTGCTGATCGAACTGGTGGAGCGCGGCCGGGGCGTCGGCGCCGACGTGCTGGCGGTGACCCGCGAGGCCTTCGGCGAGGGCGACGACGAGGATGCCGACGACGGCGCGGGTGGCGGCGGGGCCGGCGTCCCCATTCCGGCAACGATGGCGATCCTCGGCATCGGCTTCATGTCCAGCGCGCTTTTGCTGGCCGGCCTGCCGCCGCTGTCGGGATTCCTCGCCAAGTTCGCCATCCTCTCGCCGCTGCTGGCGGCCGGGCCGGTGGTTCCCGTCACCACATGGATTCTGCTGGCGGCACTGGTGCTGTCGGGACTGGCGACGGTGGTGGCGATGACCCGGGTGGGCATCGATGCCTTCTGGGCCTCGCCGGCCGCCGAGGTGCCGCGGGTGCGGGTGGCCGAGATCGCGCCCGTCCTGCTGCTGCTCGCCCTCGATCTGGCGCTGACCATCCAGGCCGGACCGGCCATGCGCTACATGGAGGACACCGCGCGCGCGCTCCATGCTCCGCAGAACTACAACGGTGCCGTGCTGTCCGGTATTCCAACGGCAGGCCCGACGGCCGGAGGTGCCCGATGAGACGGCTGATGAGGCGGTTGCTGCCCTATCCCATGATGACGGCGACGCTGCTGGGGGTGTGGCTGCTGCTGACCGAGAGCGTGGCCCCGGGCACCGTCATTCTGGGCGGCGTACTCTCGGTGGCGACGGCCGCGACGCTGTGCGTGCTCGACCTGCCGGGCGGACGCTTCCGCCGTCCGCAGGCCGCGCTGTCGCTGCTGGGTGTCGTGCTGGTCGATATCCTGCGCTCCAACTGGGCGGTCGCCAAGATCATCCTGCGGCCGGGCGGCGGCGGCCGGGTGTCCGGCTTCCTGCGCATCCCACTCGACCTGAGGGCACCCTACGGGCTGGCGACGCTCGCCTGCATCGTCACCGCCACCCCCGGCACGGTGTGGGTCGCCTATGACCGGCGGCGGAACACCATCCTCCTGCACATCCTCGATCTGGTGGACGAGCAGGAGTGGATCGACACCATCAAGGGCCGCTACGAGACACGGTTGATGGAGCTGTTCGAATGATCCTGACCCTGCTGATGGGAACGATCTTCCTCACCCAGATCATGCTGGTGGTCGCCATGGCCTTTGCGACCTTCCGGGTGCTGCGGGGACCGCGGGCACAGGACCGGGTTCTGGGTCTGGACACCCTCTACGTCACGGCGACCATGCTGCTGCTGACCTTCGGCATCCGCAACGGCAGCATCCTCTATTTCGAGGCCGCTCTGATCATCGCCCTGCTCGGCTTCGTGTCGACGGCGGCGCTGGCGAAGTTCCTGATGCGCGGCGAGGTCATCGAATGAACAACCATCTGGCCGATCTCCCCGCCTGGGCTGCCATTCCCGCCGCGCTGCTGCTGCTGGCCGGCGCCTTACTGACCCTGATCGGAACCGTCGGGCTGCTGCGCTTCGGCAGCTTCTACCAGCGGGTCCATGCGCCGACGCTGGGCTCGACCCTGGGCATCGGCTGCATCCTTCTGGCCTCGATGCTGGTCTTCTCCGTCCTGGAATTTAGGGCGATCCTGCACGAGGTGCTGATCACCGCCCTGATGGTGGTCACCACCCCGATCACCCTGATGCTGTTGGCCCGCGCCGCCCTCTACCGCGACCGCAGCGAGGGAAGCGACGAGGTGCCGCCGCCGCCCTCGGGCCAGGACGCGCGCGCTTCCGGCACACCGCAGTCCCAGTCGGGTCCGGATGGCGGGCAGGCTGTGTGAGGCCGCCTGCGGGGACCGCATCGCACTGATCAGGTTTGCAGTTCTGCGTCGCAGCCGTTCAGTGCGGCGAGGACGGCCTCTGCGGTTTGCCGGCTGTGGGCGGCCAGGAGGCTGCCGGCAACCGCTGCGTCGCGCTGCCGGAATGCGGCCATGACTCCCTCATGTTCGTTCAGCGAGTCTCGCCAGCGCTCCTCATCGTAATTGGCCAGCGACCGTGCCCGGAAAATCTTGGAAGCGAAACCGGCATAGGTGGCGTCCAAGGACGGGTTGCGCGCCATCGCGACGATCCGGGCGTGGATTTGCCGGTTGGTCAGGGAATAGGCCAGCCGGTCGCCGGCATCGAACTGGGCGTGAAGCTGGTTGTGGAGCCGGTCGAGTTCGGCGAATTCCTCGACCGTGCCCCGCCGGCAGGCAAGGTCGCCCGCAAGCGCCTCCAGCGCCTCCATCACCTCGAAAACGGCGGCAATCTCCTTGGGGTCGATCGGCGTCACCACGGCGCCACGGTGCGGGCGAAGCTCCACCAGCCCCTCCGCCGCCAGGACGCGCAACGCCTCCCGCAAAGGCGTTCGGGAGACCCCGAGCTGTTCGCACAGCTGGACCTCCGGCACGCGGCTGCCCGGCCGCAATTCGCCGGACAGGATCATCGCCCGCAGCTCCGCGACGGCGCCGTGATGCAGCGTTTCCCGGCGGATCGGCCCGGCGGAGGGCTTGACGGTTTTCACGGTGTCCATGGTCGATCCGGCGATGCCCTTGGTGCTGAATGATTGTGCATGTATGCGCAAACGATGCCATGCGCTTAAAAATAAGGCAAGAAAGTCGCGGAGCGCTTCTGATTTACAAAAACTCATATATCATTGATATTAATAGATAAATCTGAAATCGCCATATTGTATACAATCTGGCACGATGCTTGCGACTGATGGGATATCGCAATCGCATCAGGGAATCCTGCCCATGTCGCTTCGATCCTTCACGCTTGGCGCTGTCACCGGCGTGGTCCTCGCCCTGTCCGCGGCGGCTGCGACCGCCCAGGCCGCCGACATCGACGCGGTGAAGCTGGGCTTCGCCAAATGCGCCCATTGCCTGCCGATGGCGCTGACGCCCGATCTGGCGAAGGGCGTGAAGATCGAGGCCATCAACTTCAATTCCGGCAACGACGTGCTGACGGCTTTGGTGTCCAAGAGCATCGACGTGGCGCAGGTCACCTACCTCCACTACATCACCGCCCTCGACAAGGGGTTCGACGTGGTGGCGATCTCCGGCCAGGTGAATGGCGGAATCTGGAATCCTGACCGCCAAGGGGATCGAGCTGAAGCCGGACGACTGGGCCGGGCTGAAGGCGCTGATCGCCGACCGCAAGGCGAAGGGCGAGCCGCTGCGCGTCGCCGCCTCGCGCGGGAATGCGCAGGACATCCACATGCGCGGCGCCTTCCTGAAGAACGGGATCGACGCCAACAAGGACGTGCAGTTCGTCAACATCCCGAACCCGTCCGACCATGCCGCCGCCCTCCAGCGTGGCGAGGTCGACGTGATCTGCACGGTGGAGCCCTTCGCCTCGCAAATCCGCAGCAGCGGGACCGGCCGGCACTTCACGCTCCCCTACGACCAGGCCGCCGGCAACCTGACCAACCTGATCGTCACCCGCTCCGACGTGATCAAGGAGCATCCCAAGGCGGTCGAGGCCACCGTCGCGTCCGTCGTGGCGCTGGTCGACAAGCTGAAGGCGGACCGGGGTGCCTGGGTCGACACCATCAACAAATACACCGGCATGGACAAGACCGTCGCCGCGGAGGCGCTGAAGAATGCCTCGCCCGACTATGCCATGCACAAGGACAGCACGCTCGCCATCGCCGCGATGATGCGTGACCTGAAATACATACGCCACGACGTCTCCGCCGCGGCCGAGAAGAACCTCGATTACAGCTTCCTGGAAACCGTCACGGCCAAGCCGAAGACCGAGCTGGGCTTCTGATCGGCGGCCGGTTGCACCCGGTCAGGTATTTCATGGGACAGGAGTCCGGTTCATGACGGCGATAGGAAAAATCTGGGAGCGGTTCGCCTGGGAAAGGGCGGTCGTTCCCCTCGTCATCCTCGTGGTCTGGGAGGCCGTGTCGCGGTCCGGCCTTCTGCCCGCGGCGCTGCTGCCGCCGCCGACGGTGGTCCTGCATGCGTGGGGCGACTGGGTCTTCGGCTTCGACGAGACCGCACAGGCCAACAGCGGGCGCTGGTTCGCCGATGCGCTGTCCAGCGCCATGCGGGTTGCCGCCGGCTATGCCATCGCGGCGGCCAGCGGCATCCTGCTGGGCATCGCCATCGGCTGGTGGCGCTGGGTCGAGCGGACGGTGGAGCCGACGATCCAGATGCTGCGCCCGGTTCCACCGGTGTCGTGGATTCCGGTGGCGATCATCTGGTTCGGCATTGCCAACAAGCCGGCCATCTTCCTGGTCTTCCTCGGCGCCTTCTTCCCCATCCTGATGAACACCATCCACGGGGTGAAGACGGCCGACCGCAACCTGATCCGCGCCGCCGCGATGATGGGCGCCACCGAACAGCAGCTTCTGCGCCATGTGGTGTTCCCGGCGGCCCTGCCCAGCATCTTCGCCGGCCTGCGCATCGGCATCGGCGCCGCCTGGATGCTGACCGTCACCGCCGAGATGGTCGCGGTCAAGAGCGGGCTCGGGTACGTGCTGTGGGACAGTTACTATTTCCTGCGCTACGACCTCGTGCTCGCCGCCATGGCCAGCATCGGCCTGCTCGGCTACGCGACCGACGGCCTCATCAAGCTCCTGATGTCCGTGGCGCTGCACTGGCAGCACGGATCCACCCTGCAAAGCCGGGAGGGCTGACGCCATGGCCTCCATCGAGCTGAAGAACATCACCAAGATCTTCCGCGATGCCAAGCGCAAGCGCGACCTGCTGGCCATCGACGACGTCAGCCTGTCGGTGGAACCCAACCAGTTCCTGTGCCTGCTGGGCTCGTCGGGCTGCGGCAAGTCCACGCTGCTCAACATGATCGCCGGCTTCGAGAAGCCGACCGGCGGCAGCGTGACGGTCGGCGGCAAGCCGGTGGACGGCCCGGGCGCCGACCGCGGCATGGTCTTCCAGCAGGCCAACCTGATGCCCTGGCTGCCGGTGTGGGAGAATGTCGCCTTCCACCTGCGGCTGAAGGGCTGGCGCAAGGCCGACCGCCGGGCCGCGGCGCAGGAATACATCGACATGGTGGGCTTGCGCGGTTTCGAGAACCATTTCCCGGCCGAACTGTCGGGCGGCATGAGCCAGCGCGTCGGCATTGCCCGCGCCCTGCTGCTGAACCCGCAGGTCATCCTGATGGACGAGCCGTTCGCGGCGCTGGATGCCCAGACCAAAATGGACATGCAGGAGGAACTGGTCGCCATTTGGCAGAAGCAGCGCTGCACCATCGTCTTCGTCACACACAGCGTCGATGAGGCGCTGGTGCTGGGCACCCAGGTCGCCGTCCTTACCAGCCGGCCTGGACGGGTGCGCGAACTGATCGACCTCGACCTGCCGCGCCCGCGCGACATCACCAGCCAGCAGTTCAACGACCACAAGCGCCACATCCTGAACCTGATCCGCGAGGAAGGGATGCAGCAGCGTAAGGACACAAAGCCGGACTCTGTAGCGGCGAGCCGACAGGGTGCTGCGGCATGACCACGGCCCATCACCCCTTGGACCTGCTGCTGACCGGCGTCACCGCCATTACCGGCGATCCGGCGCTGGGCATCGTCGAAGATGCCGCCATCGGCATCCGCGACGGCCGGATCGCCCACCTGGCTCCGGTCTCTGCCGGGCTGCCGACGGCGAAGCGCACGCTGCACCGTCCCGGCCGGCTGGTGACGCCGGGCTTCGTCAACGCCCACCTGCATGCAGTGCTGGTCATGGTCCGCGGCGTTGCCGCCGATCTCGGCTTCGCCCCGTCCTACACCCCCGGCGTTCCCAAGGGCACCGACGCGACGCCGGAGGAAGCGCGGGCGCTGGCCCGGCTCGGCGTGGCGGAGGCGCTGCTGTCCGGCTCCACCCTGGTCTGCGACCATTTCGTCCATGCCGAGGCGACGCTGGAGGCGGTGGCCGAGCTGGGGCTGCGGGTCCATGCCGGCTGGCGGGTGCACGACGTGGATTTCGCCCGCGTGCCGCAGGGGGACTGGCGCTTCGATGCCGGCATCGGCGAGGATCTGCTGCGCCGGACGCTCGACCTGCACGACCGCTGGCACGGGGCGCTGGATGGGCGCATCGCGGTGCAGATGGCTGCCCATGCACCGGACACCTGTTCCCCGGCTTCCTGCGGACGCTGGCGGCCGAGGCATCGGCCCGCGGGATGCGCGTGAACACCCATCTGGCGCAGAGCCGGGTTGAGGTGGAGCGCGTCCGTGCCTCCACCGGCCTCTCTCCCGCGGCCCTGCTGGAGGAGACCGGGATGCTGAACGACCGGCTTCTCGCCACCCACTGCCTCTATGTCGATGACGACGACATCGCACAGCTGGCCCGTGCCGGTGCTCATGCGGTGCATGTGCCCAAATGCAACGCCGCTTCGGGCAGGCTGGCGCCGACCCCGGCCCTGAAGGCGGCGGGGGTCAATCTGGCGCTGTGCACCGACACCCAGCATGGCGACATGGTGGAGACGATGCGCTGGGCGCTCGCCACCGGCCGCATCGGCCAGGGCGGCGTCACCGCCGACTGGCAGCCGGCCGACGTCTTCCGGATGGCGACGCTGGGCGGGGCGGAGGCGGTCGGCATGGCTGACAGCATCGGCACGCTCACCGTTGGCAAATGCGCCGATCTGGTGGTGTTCGACAGTCGACGTCCGCATCTGCGGCCGCAGACCAACCCGCTCGGCACGCTGGTCCACACCGGCCAGGGTCGCGACGTGGAGATGGTGATGGTGGAAGGCGAAATCCTGGTCGAGGACGGCCGCCTGCTGCGCACCGATCTGGAGCGGATCTGCGTCGAGGCCGACGAGGCCGCCCGCGCGCTGTGGGCGCGGGCCTGAACCCCAAAAACCCCGAAAACAAGAAACGCCTGAAGCGATAAGGACCGAACATGAGCACGCCCGATCTGACCAAGCGCGTCCTTCTGGGGATGCTGACCCCGTCGTCCAACACGGTCCTTGAGCCGGTGACCTCCGCCATGCTGAGCGGCCTGCCGGAGGTGTCGGCCCATTTCGGCCGTTTCACCGTCAAGGAGATCTCGCTGCGCGCCGCAGCGCTCGACCAGTTCACCGATGCGCCCTTCCTCGACGCCGCCCGGCTGCTGGCCGACGCCAAGCTGAACGTGATCGGCTGGAACGGCACCTCGGCGGGCTGGCTCGGCTTCGATGCCGACGACCGGCTATGCAGCACCATCGCGGCCGAGACCGGCATCCCGGCCTGCACCTCCATGCTGGCGCTGAACGAGATTCTGGAAACGACCGGGCGCAAGCGCTTCGCCATCGTCAGCCCCTATCTCGACGAAATCCAGGAGCGGATGGTCGCCAACTACAACGCTGCCGGCTTCGAGGTGGTGGCGGAGCGGCATCTGAACGACCGCGGCAACTTTTCCTTCTCCGAGATCACCGAGGAGCGGATCGAGCGCATGTGCGCCGAGGTGGCGGAGGCCAAGCCCGACGCCATCGCCATCATCTGCACCAACATGCGCGGCGCCCCGGTGGCGGAACGGGTGGAGAAGGCGCTGGGCATCCCCGTCTACGACACCGTGTCCACCGTGGTGTGGAAGGCGCTGCGCATGACCGGCGTCGACACCCGCCCGGTCGAGGGCTGGGGCAGCCTGTTCCGGGAATTGCACGGCTGATGGCTGAAACGGGGGAGGGGAGCATGGAGTTCGATCTGGTCATCCGCAACGGCACGGTCGCCACTGCGTCCGATGTGTTCAAGGCCGATGTCGGCGTGCGCGGCGGGACCATCGCCGCGCTGGGCGCCGGTCTCGCCTCCGGAGCCGAGGAGATCGACGCCGCCGGGCTGCTGGTCCTGCCCGGCGGCGTCGACGGGCATGTCCATTTCGACCAGCCGACCGGCGACGGGTCGGTGATGGCCGACGATTTCCTGACCGGCACACGTTCCGCCGCCTTCGGCGGCACCACCACGGTGCTGCCCTTCGCCTGCCAGGAAAAGGGCCGGTCGCTGCGCGAGGCGGTGGACGATTATCACCGGCGGGCCGCCGGCAAGCCGGTCATCGACTATGCCTTCCACCTGATCGTCACCGATCCGACCGAGCAGGTGCTGGGCCACGAACTGCCGGCGCTGATCCGCGAGGGCTACACGTCCTTCAAGATCTACATGACCTATGACGCGCTGAAGCTTAACGACCGCCAGATCCTGGAGGTTCTGGACATCGCCCGCAGCGAGGGCGCCATGGTGATGATGCATGCGGAGAACGCCGACTGCATCGCCTGGCTGACCGAGAAGCTGGAGCGCGCCGGGCAGACGGCGCCCTTCTTCCACGGCGTCTCCCGCCCGCGCGTGGCGGAGCGCGAGGCCACCCACCGGGCCATCTCGCTCGCCGAACTGGTCGATGTGCCGATCCTGATCGTGCATGTCTCGGGTGCCGACGCGGTGGAGCAGATCCGCTGGGCACAGGGGCGCGGCCTGCGGATCTATGCCGAGACCTGTCCGCAATATCTGTTCCTGACCGGTGACGATCTGGGCGGGGAGGGGTTCGAGGGGGCGAAGTGCATCTGTTCCCCGCCGCCGCGCGATGCCGCCAATCAGGCCGTCATCTGGGATGGGCTGACCGGCGGGACCTTCCAGGTCTTTTCGTCGGACCATGCGCCGTTCCATTTCGACGGGCCGGGCGGCAAGAAGGTCCATGGCGAACAGGCGCCCTTCCGTTGCGTGCCCAACGGCATCCCGGGGGTGGAGACCCGCCTGCCGCTGCTGTTCTCCGCAGGCGTGATGACCGGGCGGATGGAACTGACCAAGTTCGTGGAGCTGACCGCCACCAATCCTGCCCGCATGTATGGGCTGCATCCGCGCAAGGGCACCATCGCGGTGGGGGCCGACGCCGACATCGCCTTGTGGGATCCGAACCGCCGGGTCACGGTCACGAACGCCATGCTGCACCACAATGTGGACTACACCCCCTATGAGGGGATGGAGGTCACCGGCTGGCCGGTGGCGACGATCTCGCGCGGGGCGGTGGTGTGCCGCGACGGCGCGCTTCTGGCCGAGCCTGGCCGCGGCCTGTTCCTGCCCTGTGCTCTGCCGGCGCCCGCCCGTCCCAAGAGCGCCCCGGCGCCGGTCCTGCCGTTCTGATTTACTCCCTCTCCCCCCTGGGGAGAGGGGCGGGGTGAGGGGGATGCACGGGATCGATTCCCGGTAAAGGGCCGCCGCGAAACCCCCTCACCCTAGGTCCTGTCTGACGAGCCTATTGACGTTGTGGTTTAGAGCCCAAGGTCAGTTTGATGGCTTACGATGCGACAGGGCTGCGACGCTACGAACTGAGCGATGCGCAGTGGGATCGGATCGCGGATTTGATGCCGCGGTCGAATCCGCGAGGTGGCGGTGTGTGGCGGGATCACCGTCAAGTGGTTGATGGGCTGATGTGGAAGCTGAACACCGGCGCCCAATGGCGGGACATTCCCGAACGCTACGGCCCCTGGCAGACGATCTACGAACGCTTTGTGCGATGGCGTTGCGACGGGCTGTTCGAGCGGATCCTCGACCGGCTGCGCTTGCAGCTTGATGCGGATGGTCGGATCGATGTGGACCTCTGGTGCATCGACGGCACCAGCATCCGGGCCAGTCGCTCGGCGGCTGGGGGCGGAAAAAGGGGGGCTCGGACGAGCCGGCCGACCACGCACTCGGCCGCTCCCGCGGGGGCTTCGGGACCAAAATCCATTTGGTGACCGATGGCAACGGCCTGCCGCTGGCCGCCGTGCTGAGCGCAGGTCAGCTTCAGGAAATCTCCTTCGCCGTCGCCGCCTTGGAGGCGGTCAGCTTGCCCACCCGCCGAGGGCGCCGACGCACCAAGCCTCGAAAGCTGGCTGGCGACAAGGGCTACAGCGCCAATCGCTTTCGTCAGTACCTGCGACGCCGCCACATCGAACCGGTCATTGCCATGCGCAAGGACGAACGCAGGCGAACCCACCGCGGCAGGCCGCCTCGGTTCGATCGGGAGGCATACCGGCGACGAAACGTCGTCGAGCGTGGCATCGGATGGCTCAAAGGATGCCGATCCGTTGCCACGCGACATGACAAGCTTGCCGTCAACTACATGACCTTCATCAGGCTCGCCATGATCCAGCGATGCCTGCGCGTCAGTAGGCCGTCAGACAGGACCTAACCCTCTCCCCGGGGGAGAGGGGATTTCTGGGCGACGCGCAGGCTGCAGCCACCACCTCGCCGGTACGGCCGACATGGTGCATGAACAGGCGCTGGGCGGTCTCGCCGTCGCGGGCCTCCATCGCCGCCAGGATCTCGCGGTGCTCCAGCACCGATTCCTTCCAGCGGCCCTGGGCGCCCAGCGCGAAATAGCGCGCCCGCGCCAGCCGGCCGAGCAGCCGGTCATGCGCGTCCACCAGAGCCGGATTCTTGGCGCCCGACACGATCAGCCGGTGGATCTTCTGGTTGATGGAGAAATACTCCTCCAGCGCGCCGGCTCCCTGCAAAGCCTCGATCCTGTCCTGGAAGCCGCGCAGGCGGCGCAGGTCGGCGGCGGTCATCCGTTCGGCGGCGAGCTTCGCCGCGAAGCTCTCGATGCAGCCTTCGGCCTCGAACAAATGGATCAGCTCGTCGGCGTCGAGCGGAGCGACGATGGCGTTGCGGTTGGGGCGCAGCATCACCAGCCCGTCGGCCGCCAGCAGCTTCAGCGCCTCGCGCAAGGGGGTGCGGGAGATGCCGAGCTTTTCGCTCAGTTCCGGCTCGATCAGCCGAGCCGAGGGTGGCAGTTCGCCGTAGATGATCATGGAGCGCAGGCGCTCCACCGCCATTTCTGCCAGTGGCGGCGGCGGCACCATCCGGCGCCGCCGGGGGGCGGCTTCGGAAACGTCGCCCGGAGCGTTGTTGTCCATGGTCATCCGGCCAGTCCTCGCCCGCCACCGGCGAGCAGATTTTCGATGAAGGCGGCGAAGCGCAGCACCCTCCGGTCCTGCCCGCGCTGGGCGACGATTTGCAACCCGACCGGCAGACCGGCACGGCCGGTGCCGCAGGGCAGGCTGAGGGCGGGAACCTTGGCGTGGTTGAACAACGGGGTGAAGACGGCATGCGCGCGTGGCGGCACCGCCTGTCCGCCAATGGTCTCCGGACCCAGCCGGTCGAGCGGCCATGCGACGCAGGGCGTCGTCGGCCCGACCAGCAGGTCCGTGTCGGTGAAGAAGGCGGCAAGCGCGCGTGCGACCTCGACGCCAAGCAACTGCGCCGCCGCGACCTCCGGTCCCGTCAGGGTCAGTCCCCGCTCGATCTGCACGGCGATGTCGGGATCGAATTGGGCAGGATCGCGTCGGAAGGCGTCGCCGTAGAGGGCGGCCAGCCCGGCATGCTGCAAGGGCATCAGCGCCGTTTCCGTCACCCCCGCCGGCCAGTTCGGATCGCGCCGGACGACGCGGACTCCCGCCCGTTCGAGCACCTCCATCGCATGTTCGACCGCCTGCCGCACATCCTCGTCGATCGGGGCGTCCAGGCCGAGGCGGGGGCTGTAGGCGACGGTCAGGCTACTTGGTGACCGGCTGTCCGCCGGAGCGACGGCGATGGACTCAGGATCGCGCGGATCGGGGCCGCTGAGCGCCTCGAACATCAGCGTCGCATCGGCGACGTCGGCGGTGATGGGAGCCATCACGGCAATGCCGGTGAAGGGCTCGGCGAAGCCCGGTCCGTAGGGGATGGCGCCGAAGGACGGCTTGAACCCGACCGCGCCGACATGGGCGGGCGGACGGCGGCTCGAACCGCCGGCATCGGTGCCGAGTGCCAGAGGCACCAGCCCCGCCGCCACCGCCACGGCCGGTCCGCCGCTCGACCCGCCGGGGGTCAGGCTCGGGTCCTGCGGGTGGCGCGTCGGTCCGAACAGCGGGTTGGTGGTGACGCCCTTGCAGGCGAATTCGGAGCTGTTGGTCATGCCGACGATGACGGCACCGGCGGCGCGCAACCGTTCCACCGCGATTGCGTCGGCCGGAGCGCGGAAGTCGGCGAACAGGCGCGATCCCTGGGTGACGCGCCGGCCGGCGACCCAGATGGTGTCCTTGACCGCGACCGGAACCCCGGCCAGCAGCGGCGTTTCCCCGGCAGCCAGCCTGCGGTCGACCGCATCCGCTTCGGCCAGCGCGTCGGCCTCGTCGACGGAGACGAAGGCATTCAGCGCCGGATTGCCGGCGGCGATGCGGGCCAACGCCGCTTCCGTTGCGGCACGGGCGCTGCTGCGTCCGGTGCGCACGGCTTCGGCAATGGCGGTGGCGCGTGGGGTGGCAGCGCCTAGGGGATTGGTCATCGCTTGTCCTTCAGAAGGCTGAGGCCGGCAAGCGCCGCCAGCAGGCCGACGGCGATGTAGCCGGTGGCGAGGTCGCCGACCGCGGCGGCGGCGACCAGCAGGATCGGTCCGGCGATCAGCCCGGCGAAACCGCCGACCATCACCGCGCCGGTCGCCTCGCCGATGCGGCCGGCGGGGGCCAGCCGCGCGACCTCGGCCACGAACACGCCGTTCCAGCCGCTGGCGGTCAGTCCGAACAGGAAGGTCGCAAGGGTCAGCACCGGGAAGGGCAGGGCGGCGCCGGCCCATCCCACCAGGATCGACGCCGCGGCCATGCCCAGCCCCAGCAGCCCGACCAGCCGGCGTGGCGCCATCCAGCGCGACGCCACCACACCCCAGCCGAGCCGTCCCACCAGCCCGCCCGCCTGCCCGGCGGCCAGTGCCACCCCGGCCGACACATGCTCCAGTCCCAGCTCGGTCACTGCGAAGACCACGAAAAAGCCGTTCAGCGTCAGTTGGCTCGCAGAATAGGGGAAGGCCGCCAGCGCCATCCGCCGCAGCGCCGGGTCGCCGCGCAGCAGTTGCACTGCCGTACCCAGTCCGAAGCTGGAGGCGGCATTGCGGGTCAATGGGTCATAGACGGGCCGCAGCCGTTCGAAGACCGGAATGCAGGCAAGCGCCAGCATGGCGATGACCGCGTAGCCGGCGCGGGGATCCAGGGCGACGGCCAGGAGCGGCAGTGCCAGCGATCCGGCGATGGCGCCGATCTGGTTGCCGGTCTGGCGGACGGAAAACACCATCGGCCGGTCGGCTTCCCGGACCAGCCGGCCGAGGATCGCGGCGCTGGCCGGCGTTTCGGGGCCGCAGGCAAGGCCGATGGCGATTCCTGCTGCCAGCAGCCCGGCGGCGCTCCCACCCGTCATCGCGCAGAGCATGGCGGCGGCGACCGCCACCGCGCAGAGGCTGGCGATCCGGAACGGCCCGAGACGCCCGGCCAGCACGCCGCCATACAGCGACGCCGCCATTCCGACCGCGAAGCCGGTGGTGGTGAACAGGCCCAGCCCCGCCGGGTCGATCCCCAATCGCGGTGCCAGCACCCCCGGCGCGAAAAGGGCCAGCGCGACCAAAGCCTGCAAACCGGTCATGCCGACCAGTGCCGGCAGGAGCGGGGGGAGCAGCGGCGCTGGCGTTGCCGCCGCCGTCTCGGCTACCATTTCGGCGAACCGAGGACGGAGGCAGCATGGTTGGCGGAATTTCGATCCATGGCGTGGATGTGGCGCGCGGCGTCGCCGCCCAGGGCATGCGTGTGGAGCTTCACGCGCTGACCCCGGAACGCCGGCTGCTGGCGGCGGGCGAGCTTGGCACCAACGGCCAGCTCGACCACCCGACCGTGCGCGGCGACGGCATCGAAGCCGGCCCGCACGAGGTGCTGTTCCATGTTGGCGACTGGCTGCGGGCGGCGGGCTATGCCGAGGAGCAGGCCCGCTTCCTCGACATCGTTCCGTTCCGCTTCGTCGTCACCGACCTCGACCGCCATCTGCATCTGCCCTTCAAGTTCACCCCCTACGGGGTTTCCCTCTTTCTCGGTGTGTGACGGGGGTCAGGTCAACCTTTTGGAGAGACCGGCGACACGTTCCATCACCAGCATCAGGCCGATGGTGACGACGATCAGCACGCCCGACAGCGCCGCGACGGTGACGTCCAGCCGGCCTTCCAGATCCTGCCACATGCGGATCGGCAGCATGTCGGTGGCGGCGTCGCGCAGGAACAGCGAGACGGGGACGTTGTCGAAGGACGCCATGAAGGCGATGAAGCCGCCCGCCATGATGCCGGGCCGGATCAACGGCAGGGTGACGCGGCGGAAGCCGTACCAGCGCCCCGCCCCCAGACTGGAGGATGCCTCCAGCAGCGACGGGTTCATCTGGGCGAGCGACGCCACCGTGTTGCGCACCACGAGGGGCACCGAGACGACCGTGTGGCCGATGATGAGCGTCAGCGGTGACACCGGTACCCCGATCATCGAGAAGAACATCAGCGACGACAGGCCGAAGGCCAGCGCCGGCAGCACCAGCGGCGACAGGAACAGGCTGTCCAGCACCTTCGCCGTCAGCGTCGGTGAGCGCGCGATGCCGAGCGAGGCGGAAACGCCGAGCAGGATCGACAGGCCGGTCGCCCAGGCCGCAACCGTCAGGCTGTTCATCATCGCGAACTGAAGCTGCCAGGCGTTCCACAGCTCGGCGTACCAGCGCAGCGAATAGCCGGGCGGCGGGAATTTCAGGGAATAGCCGCTGGTGAAGGACACCCAGATCACCACCACCGTCGGGGCGACCAGCAGGACCAGCGCCATCAGCGCGATGCCGGTCATGGCGATGCGGAAGCTGAGCGCGTCGAAATCGATGCGGCTGCTGACGGAAACCGGTTTTGCATAGTCGGACATCGCTGCCTCCCCGGATCAGGCGTTGGCATAGCCGCGCGACAGGCGGCCGAGAGCGTTGAAGATCGACACAACCACCAGCACCGACACCAGGAAGACGATGGAGATCGCCGCGGCGAAGGGCCAGTTCTGCAGGGTCGAGGCCTGCTGGTAGATGTACATCGGCATGAACAGCATCTGGCCGCCGCCGATCAGGCTCTGCGTGATGAAGGCGGTGATCGCCGCGGCGTAGGTCAGCAGGCAGCCGGCGACGATGCCCGGCAGCGACAGCGGCAGGATCACCTTGCGGAAGGTCCGCCAGTGCCCGGCCCCCAGCACCGACGAGGCGTCGGCGAAATTCGGGTCGATGCGGCTCAGCGCCGTGATGATCGGCAGCACCATCAGCGGCATCTGTACCTGCGCCAGCGCCACGACCACCCCGCCCTCGGTGTAGAGCAGCTTCAGCGGTGTGTCGATCAGCCCGATCCAGGCCAGCGTGGCGTTGACGATCCCCTGGCGGCCCAGGATCACCACCCAGGCGAAGGTGCGCACCACCACGCTGGTCAGCAGCGGCAGCAGCACCAGCAGCATGATCAGGCCCCTGGCCCAGCCGGGGGAGCGCTGGTGCAGCCATGCCACCGGATAGCCCAGCAGCAGGGTCAGCACCGTCACCTTCACCCCCAGCCACAGGGTGGAACCCAGAACCCCCAGGCTGAAGCTGTCGCCCAGGAAATTGACATATTGGGTCAGCCCGTAATGGCCGCCCTGCGGGTCGGTCTGGAAACTCAGCGCCAGCAGGATCACCAGCGGCGTGACGAAGAACAGGACGAAGCCCACCGCCAGCGGAGCCGCGAGCTTCAGGTCGTAGGTGGTGACGTCGCGCAACGTCGCGGCCATGGGGCGCCTCCTCCGGCTGGCGGGCCATTGAGCGGTCAGACGCGGATTTCGCGGTTGAACCGCTCGATCCAGGCGGCACGCTGCTCGTTGATCTTGCCCCAATCCTGGAACACGAACTTCTTGGCGATCTCCGCATGGTCCTTGGCCAGCGTCTTGGCCAGTTCGCCCTTGATCGCGACCTTCGTGTTGGTCGGCACGATCAGGTAGGGCTCCTCCATCAGCGTGGCCTGCACCTCCGGCGACAGGGCGGCTTCGATCAGCTTGAAGGCCAGCTCCTTGTTGGGGGAGTTCTTGACGATGTGGATGGTCGTCTTGAAGGCGATGGCGCCCTCCTTCGGAATGACGAACTCGACGGGTACGCCGCGCGCCTTCAGGATCTGGATGGCGTTGAAGTTGCCAGGGGAGATGTCGATCTGGCCCTGCTGGAACAGGGTGGCGAGTTGGCCGGGATTGGCTGCGACGGCGGCAAGGCTCGGGCGCAGCGCCTCGAGCGCCTTGAAGGCCGGGTCGATGTTGGCCTCCGACCCGCCATGCATTTTGGCGAGTTCCACCATGAAGCCGGTGCCGAGCGTCGAGTTCAGGTTGGTGATGCCGACACGGCCCTTGAATTCCGGCTTCCACAGGTCGGCCCAGGAGGTCGGCGGCGTCTTCACCGTTTCCGGGTTGTAGGTGATGCCGACCACCTGGAAGAAGGGTGCCGGCCCCATCGGGACCTGCGCCGCCGGGATCAGGTCCTTGTAATAGGCGCTCTGTTCGACCGGATAGGGTTCGACCAGATCCTGCGCGATGGCCTGGAGCGCGGGGCCTGGATCGTGCAGCATGACGTCGATGGGCGGGTTGGACTTGGCGGCGTTGACCTTGGCGATCTGGTCGACCGACAGCATCGGGTCCAGCACGATGTTGGCATTGCCCGCCGCCTTGCGGAAGGCGGGGACGAGCACGGCCTTGTGGGCTTCCTCCCAGCTGCCGGTGAAGGTCGCGAAGACCAGCGGGCGCGCCTGCGCCCAGGTCAGGCCGGGGAAGGCATGCATGGCACCCAGCGTCAGCGCCGTCTGCATCAGATTGCGGCGGGTCAGCAGCATCGTTCACTCCAGAAGGTGAGAGGAGAGGGGAGATCGGAGGGGTATTCAGGCCGCGGCGAAGACCGAGGCGAGGCGGGGGGCGACCGGCGCCAGCCGCACCGGGGTGCCGGGCGCCAGCAGGTCGGTGCGCTGGATGCGCGGTTCGGACACCTTGACGGCGGTGCCGTCGCCGACGCGGATTTCGTGGACGACGGTGGCGCCCAGCGGCAGCCCCATCTCGACCACGCCGTTCAGCGTCTCGGCATCGTCCCCGGCAGGATCGACGCTCAGATGTTCGGGGCGCAGGCAGACCGTGACGCGGGAGCCGGGCTGCAGATCGCCCTTGGGCGCGCGGGTCTCGATCAGTCCGCCGGCGTCCAGCCGCACCCGGCCGGCGCTGCGGTCGCTGTCGACCAGCACGCCGCCCAGCAAATTGGCCGAGCCGACGAAGGTGTTGACGAACAGGCTGTCGGGCGCGTCGTAGATCTCCGTCGGCGGGGAGAATTGCTCCAGCCGGCCCTGGCTCAGCACCGCGACGCGGTCGGCCATCGACAGCGCCTCCTCCTGGTCGTGGGTGACGAGGATGGTGGTGATGCCGGACAGGCGCTGGATGCGCTTGACCTCGATCTGCATGTCCAGGCGCAGATTCTTGTCCAGCGCGGCAAAGGGTTCGTCCAGCAGCAGGATCGACGGGTTGACCGCCAGCGCGCGGGCAAGCGCCACGCGCTGCTGCTGGCCGCCAGACAGCTGGCGCGGGGTGCGGTCGCCGAGATGGCCGAGCTTGACCAGATCGAGCATGCGCTGCGCCTCGCTGCGCTGGGTGGCGCGGTCGACGCCGCGGGCATCCAGCCCGTAGGCGACATTCTCCGCCACCGTCATGTGCGGGAACAGCGCGTAGTTCTGGAAGACGATGCCGACCGAGCGGCGGTTGGGCGGCAGTCCGTCCACGCTTTTGCCGCCGACCATCACATGCCCCTTCGTCTGGGCAAGGAAACCGGCGATGATCCGCAGCAGGGTGGTTTTTCCGCAGCCCGACGGGCCGAGCAGGGCCACGAGTTCTCCGCCGCGGATGTCGAGCGTGACCTCGTTCACGGCGAGCGATGTGCCGTAGCGTTGGGTGATCCCGTCGAGAAGAAGCGTCTGCCCGCGCGGGGAAGCCGGGCCGTTGGGCGAAGCGCTGACCATGGCTGCACCAACCCTTTCGCATTGCCGTTCGATTGCCTTTCTCTTTAGCAAACGGCATGCCGTTTTTGTATTTTGCGTTATTTAGCAATATGATAGCATTGTTTTCTGATAGCCAGCGGTCTTTGCGGAACCCGAATTGCCGCCATCTTGTGCGCAGGCCGGATGCATATGCCGCTTTTGACGCCATTGCCGGGAGATTGATCGATGTCTGTGCAGAGTGATGTCTTGTGGCGGGACAGCGCGGCGGCGCTGGCAGCGCGTCTCGCCAATGGGGAACTTTCAGCCCGCGCGGTCACGGAGGTGCATCTGGACCGGATCGCGGCTGCCGATCCCGCGCTCTGCGCCTTCCTCACCGTCGCCGCGGACAAGGCGCTGGCGCGGGCCGGGATGCTCGATGCCGCCTTTGCGAAGACCGGCCGGCCGGCCGGTCCGCTGCACGGCGTGCCGGTGGCCATCAAGGACCTGACCGACACCGCCGGCATCCGCACGACCTATGGGTCGGAGCTTTACGCCGACCATGTGCCGGCGACGAACGACATCGCGGTGGAGCGGATCGAAGCGGCTGGCGGTATCGTCATCGGCAAGACCAACACGCCGGAATTCGGCTTCGGCGCCATCTGCGGCAACCGTCTGGCGGGGCCGACGCGCAACCCGTTCGATCCCCGGTTGACGTCCGGCGGATCGAGCGGCGGCGCTGCGGCCGCCGTCGCCGCCGGCATGGCGCCGCTGGCCCATGGCACCGACTTCGGCGGGTCGGTGCGGGTGCCGGCGGGGTTCTGCGGCGTCGCCTCGATCCGGCCGACGCCCGGCCTGATCCCGGCACCGAAGCGGCCACTGGGCTGGGATACGCTGGCGACGCATGGGGTGATCGCGCGCGATACCGCTGACTGCGCATTGCTGCTCGCGGCGATGGCCGGCATGGATCCCGACGATCCGACATCGTTTCTGGCTCTGTTCCCCGACGGTGTCGGCGAAGGGGTGGGCTCACGGCTGGGTGCCACGGCCGATTTCGGTGCCGCAACCGTGTCGCATGCGGTCAGGGAGCGCTTCGCTGCCGCCATTGCCCGGCTGGAGGGTGTCGCAGGGCCGGTTCTCTACCGTCATCCGGAGTGCGGCGACGCCATGCCGACCTTCCGCACGCTGCGCGCTGCACAGATCCGCCACGCCTACGGCCCGCTGCTGGACAGGCATGGCGACCGGTTGACCGACACTGTGCGGTGGAACATCGAAGCGGGCAACGGCATCACCGCCCAGGCCTATCTGGAGGCGCAGGCGGCACGAACCGCGCTGTACCGCCGCTTCACGGCACTGTTCCGGGACATCGATGTTCTGGTGGCCCCGGCTTGCGGCGTGATGCCCTGGCCGAACGCGGATGGCGAGGTGACCGCCATCGACGGCAGTCCGACGGAGACGATCCTCGATTATCTCGGCGTCACCGCCATCGTGACGCTGATCGGCTTTCCGGTGCTGACGCTGCCGGCCGGCGATGCCGATGGGCTGCCCTTCGGTATCCAACTGATCGCGCGCCCAGGCGAGGAGCGCCGCCTGATCGGTTTGGGCCACCGGTTGGAGCGCGACGCCGGCTTCGTCCATCGCTGGGTGCCGGACCCGGTATCGCCTGACTGAAGAGCCGGCGCTGCGGCATTGCCCGTCCCGTCAGTCGCGATGGCGCAGCGCCTCGACCAGCGCGATGAAGGCCGGCGAGGACTGCCGCCGGCTCGGATAATACAGGTGATAGCTTTCCCAGTAAGGCGACCAGTCTTCGAGGACGCGTCTCAACCGTCCCTGCGCGATGTGGGGGGTGGCGATGTCCTCCGGAACATAGGCAAGCCCGAAGCCATCCAGGGCCGCCTCCAGAACATTGTGGATGTTGTTGAAGGCCACCTGCCCATCGACGCGGATGTTGACCGTCTGCCCCTCGCGCTCGAACTCCCATGCCCACAGGCCGCCGTAGGTCGGCAGGCGCAGATTGATGCAGCTGTGGTTAACGAGCTCCTGCGGGCTGGCGGGGATCGGATTGCCGTTGAAATAGGCGGGGGTGCCGATCACGGCGAAGCGGACCGGGGGCTGATCCTGGCCGAGATCATGTCCTTGGCAAGCAGCTCGCCCATCCTGACTCCGGCATCGCACCGCATGGCGACGATGTCGATCAGCGCGTTGTCGAGAACCAGCTCGACCTTAATGTCGGGGTATTTCGGCAGGATGTCGCGCAGCTTGGGCCAGAGCACATGGGCGACCGCATGGTCGGAAGCCGAAATGCGGATGTTGCCGGCCGGTTTCTCGCGCAACTCGCTGAGTGCATCGATCTGCGCGCCGATCTCCTCGAAATGCGGACGGATTCCGTTGAACAGGCGCTCGCCGGCATCGGTCAGCGACACCGCCCGCGTCGTGCGGGTCAGAAGCCGGATGCCGAGCCGGGCTTCGAGCTGGCGGATGGTGTGGCTGAGGGCCGACTGCGACAGGCCGAACTGCGCCGCCGCCCTGGTGAAGCTCCGTTCACGGGCCACCGCGATGAAGGCCAGCAGATCGTCGACGCTCTCACGCGGCATTCATGACTTCCCTTCATGTCGCTCCGCACAGTATAGCGCCGGAGCCGATTTCAGGAATGACTTGCTCGACGCTCCGGCGCCATCGAGGGCAGCAAACCCCCGTCCGGCGGGACGCTGGCGGGCGCGCCGGTTCGGGGGTGCTCGCATTTTAAATAGGGAGGCGAAGGCCGGGATCAGGCGGACAGGGAGGCGCTGTCGATCACGAAGCGGTATTTGACGTCGCCCTTCAGCATCCGTTCATAGGCCGCGTTGATCTCCCTGGCGCGGATCAGTTCGATGTCGGCGGTGATACCGTGTTCGGCACAGAAATCCAGCATCTCCTGCGTCTCTGGGATACCGCCGATCATCGAGCCGGCGATGGACCGCCGCTTGGTGATCAGGTTGAACACGGTGGGCGAGGGATGCGGCGTGGCCGGCGCACCGACAAGCGTCATCGTTCCGTCGCGCTTCAGAAGCACGAGAAAGGCATCGAGATCGTGCGGAGCCGCCACCGTGTTCAGGATGAGGTCGAAGCTCTTGGCATGGGTGGCCATCTCGTCCTCGTTGCGGGAAACGACGACCTCGTCCGCCCCCAGCGCCTTCGCATCCTCGCGCTTGGATTCGGACGTGGTGAAGGCCACCACATGGGCGCCCATCGCGTGAGCCAGCTTGATGCCCATATGGCCGAGGCCGCCGATTCCGACGACGCCGACCTTCTTGCCCGGCCCCGCCTGCCAGTGGCGCAGGGGGGAATAGGTGGTGATGCCGGCGCAAAGCAGCGGCGCCACCGCCGCAAGCTGCTCCTCCGGGTGCCTGACGCGCAGAACATAGCGTTCGTGGACGACGATCCGCTGTGAATAGCCGCCCAGCGTGTGGCCGGGCGGATCGTCGGTCGGTCCGTTGTAGGTGCCGACCATGCCGTCGCAGTAATTCTCCAGCCCGGCCTCGCAGTCGTCGCAATTCCGGCAGCTGTCGACCATGCAGCCGACGCCGACCAGATCGCCGTCGCGGAAACCTTTCACATGGCCGCCGACGGCGGAAACCCGGCCGACGATCTCGTGTCCGGGAACGCATGGCCACAGCGTGCCGGCCCATTCCGCCCGCACCTGATGCAGGTCCGAATGGCAGACACCGCAATAGGCGATCTCGATCTGCACGTCATGCGGACCGGGAGCCCGGCGGGCGATGTCCATCGGCTCCAGCGGCCTGTCGGCGGCATGGGCGCCATAGGCTTTCACAGTCATGGGGAAAACTCCTCGCTTCTCTCGGCTTCTTATCCGGGACGGTCGGCGTCAGGCGCCGTATTGCTCGTCCGTCACCTTGTCCATCCAGTCGACCGCCTTGCCGTCCAGCTGTTCCTGGATGGCGATGTGCGTCATCGCCATGGTGGGCGAGGCGCCGTGCCAGTGCCGTTCGCCCGGCGCGAACCACACCACGTCACCGGGGCGAATCTCCTCGATGGGGCCGCCCTCGCGCTGGACTCGGCCGCAGCCGGCGGTGACGATCAGCGTCTGCCCCAGCGGATGGGTATGCCATGCCGTGCGGGCACCGGGCTCGAAGGTGACGCTGGCGGCGGTCGTGCGGGCCGGCGGATGCGGCTGGAACAGCGGGTCGATGCGGACCGTACCCGTGAACCAGTCCGCCGGTCCCCTGGTGGATGGCTGCGAGCCGACGCGTGTGATGTCCATGGCCTCGATCCTCCGGTCGTTGCCCGCCGCGGTGCGGCGGTGGGGGTGCCAGAGAAGCTAATCCATGGGACTGTCTGCGATTAGTCCCCCAAAGATGCATGGACTTATGAATGAACCTCATCAATACCCGTGACGTGTCGCGGTTTCGATGTCCGTTCACCGGCCGGTCAGGCGATGGCGCCGCCGCCATCCACGCGCACGGTGGAGCCAGTGGCGAAGGGAGTGGTGGCGAGGAACAGCACGGCGTTGGCGATATCCTTGGCTTGGCCGACCCGGCGGGCGGGCAGGCGTTGGGCGGCGCCGGAGAACATCGCCTCCCGCTTCTCCGCTGGCAGGCCGGACCACAGCGGTGTCGCGATCAGGCCTGGCGAAACGGCATTGACGCGGACAGGGGCGAGTTCCAGAGCAAGCCCGCGGGCCAGCGCTTCCAGCGCTGCGTTGATGGCGCCCTGCAGAACGGAGGTCGCGGAGGGCCTGACGCTGAGAAAGCCCGACACGAAGGTCAGCGATCCGGTCTCGCTGATTTTTGCGGCACGGGCGACGTGGTAGGCGCCCCAGAATTTGCTGTCCATCGCGGTCCGGGCGTCGGCGACGGCAAGACCGCGCACCGGCCCGCCGGGCGTCTGCGCCGCGGAGACGACGACATGGTCCCAGGCCGGCTCTTCCGCGAAGAAGCGTTCAACCGCCTCCCGGTCGCGGGTGTCGAGCACGACGGCGCGTGCGTCGCCGCCGATTGCGGCGACCGCGGCGTCGAGCTTGTCGCGCGACCGCGAGGCGATGGTGACCGAAGCGCCTGCTTCGGCAGCTGCCGTCGCAGTCGCCAGACCGATGCCGGAGCTGCCGCCGACCACCAGCACGCGCGTGTTCTTCAAGCTGTCTGACATGGTGCATTTCCTTCAGGGGGTGGGTTGGAAGGAAGTCTAGAACCTCTCCGAATTGCGCAGTATCCTCGACCTGATCGATATACTCTCCACCAAATGGAAAGAATGAGACGGGTATGCTGGGCGACCTCGATGAGCTGCGCACCTTCGTCCGCATCGTCGCCGCGGGCAGCCTGTCCGCCGCCGGCCGGGAGATGAATCTGGCGCTGAGTGCGGTCAGCAAGCGGCTGGCATCGCTGGAGCGGCGAACCGACACACGGTTGGTGGCCCGCAGCACCCGGCGCCTCGCCCTGACGGAGGAGGGGCAACGGCTGTACCGGCATGCCCAGCGCATCCTCGCCGAGGTCGCTGAGGCCGAGGAGGCTCTCAGCCATGGCCGCGTCGAGCCGCAGGGCATTCTGCGGGTGGGAGCGCCGGCGGCCTTGGGCCGCATGCATGTCGGCCCGGTCTGCCGCGAGCTTGTCGAGGCTTATCCGCGGATTTCGGTCGACCTGCGCCTGACCGATCGCATGGTCGATCTGATCGACGAGGGGCTGGACGTGGCGGTACGGATCGGGGCGCCCAGGGATTCGGCGCTGGTCATGCGCAGGCTGGCCGACAACCACCGGATCCTGGTCGGTGCGCCGGCCTATCTGGAGCGTCGAGGCTGGCCCGCCTCGCCAGAGGATTTGGAGAGCCACGAGTGCATCCAGTATCGCGGCACCGGCGGGCGCTGGCGCCTGCTGGGATCCGGCGGTGCGGTGGTCGAACTGGACACCGCATCCCGCCTGCGCTGCAACAATGGCGACGTCGCCCAGGATTGGGCGCTTGCCGGCTGCGGCCTCATGTGGAAGTCACAGATCGACGTTCAGGACGACCTTGCCGCCGGCAGACTGGTGCGGGTGCTGCCGGACTGGCATGGCGACTCCGCACCGGTCTGTGCGCTGTTCCCCTCGCAACGGCAGCTGCCGACGCGCGTGCGCCTGTTCCTCGACGCCATGGCGCGCCGGCTGAACCGGGAGGAGGCAAGGTGATAGGAACGCCGCTTCCGGTGTCTCAGCCGACCCGCTCGATGGCGATGGCGGTGGCCTCTCCGCCGCCGATGCACAGGGAGGCCACGCCCCGCGTCAGTCCGCGCGCCGCCAGCGCGTGCAGCAGCGTCACGATCAGCCGCGCCCCGGTTGCGCCGATGGGGTGGCCGAGCGCGCAGGCCCCGCCATTGACGTTCAACCGCTCGGGATCGATCCCCAGGTCGCGCTGCGCCGCCATGGCGACGACGGCAAAGGCCTCGTTGATCTCGAACAGATCGACCTCGCCCACCGACCAGCCGACCTTGTCCAGCAGTTTGCGGATTGCCGGGATCGGAGCGGTGGTGAACCAGGCCGGATCCTGGCTGTGGGTGGCGTGGCCGCGGATCTCCGCCAGGATCGGCAGGCCGGCGGCCTCGGCCACCGAACGCCGCGTCAGCACCAGCGCCGCAGCGCCGTCCGCATTGGCCGACGAGCTGGCAGCCGTGATCGTCCCGTCGCGGCGGAAGGCGGGCTTCAGCGCAGGGATCCTGTCGGGGGAAACCTTCAGCGGGTTCTCGTCCTGCGCGACCACCCGCTCGCCACCCTTGGCAGGAACCGTGACCGGCACGATCTCCGCCGCGAAGGCGCCGCTTTCGACCGCCGCACGGGCGCGGGTCAGCGTCCGGGCGGCGTAGGCGTCCTGTTCGGCGCGGGTGAAGCCGTAGGCCTCGGCCGTCGCTTCGCCGAAATCGCCCATGGCGCGGCCACCCTCATAAGCATCCTCCAGCCCGTCCAGCATCATGTGGTCCAGCAGCCGGTCATGGCCGATGCGGTATCCGCCGCGGGCCTTCGCCAGCAGGTAGGGAGCATTGGTCATCGACTCCATGCCGCCGGCAACGACGATGTCGGCCGACCCGGCGCGGATCAGGTCATGGGCCAGCATGGTCGCCTTCATGCCCGAGCCGCAGACCTTGTTGATCGTGGTCGCTCCGGTCGCATCGGGCAGCCCGGCACCGCGGGCGGCCTGCCGGGCCGGCGCCTGCCCTTGCCCGGCGGGAAGAACGCAGCCGAACAGCAGCTCGTCGATGCTGGCTGGCGGCAAGCCGGCACGCTCCACCGCCGCGGCAATGGCGCGGGCGCCGAGAGCCGGGGCCGGCAGCGCTGCCAACTCACCCTGGAAGCGGCCCACCGGGGTGCGGACGGCGGACACGATGACGACGGGATCCTTGGGTGAAGCGGTGTGCATGTTGCGGTCTCCGGATCGGTGGCCCGGCTGGGGCGAGATTTAAATTATGGCCATCATGTTTGCATAAATGATGATGATCGTCATATAATTTGTCAACGGGCCTCCCATCGCTTCGCGGGGACGCTTCTCAGGGTCGGGTCAGGGAAGGTGGAACATGCGGGTGAGCAAGGAGCAGGCGGCGGAGAACCGGCGCCGCGTCGTCGAGGTGGCGAGCGCGCTGTTCCGCGAGCGCGGGTTCAATGGGATCGGCGTCGCGGACCTGATGAAGGAGGCCGGCCTGACCCATGGCGGCTTCTACGGCCAGTTCGCCTCGAAGGAGGATCTGGCGGCGGAGGCCTGCGCCCATGCGATGGAGGTTGCGGCGGAGCGCTGGCGCGTGTCGGCGGAGACGAAGGGGGACGAGGCTCTGGCGGCGCTGCTGGACAGCTATTTGTCTCCGCGCCACCGCGACCGCAGTGCCGCCGGTTGCCCCATTGCGGCACTCGGCATCGATGTGGCCCGTCAGGGCGGGGTGGCGCGCAGTGCCTTCACCCGCGGACTGCGGCCCTTCCTCGACGGCTTGAGCCGCCTCGTTCCGGGCCGCTCGGCGGAGGCGAAGCGGAAGGCGGCGCTGACCACCCTTTCGGAGATGGTCGGCGCCCTGATCCTTGCGCGTGCCGTCGACGATCCCGCCTTGTCGGAAGAGATCCTGGAGGCGGCGCGCACGAGCCTCGGCCGGCCTCCCGGCAAACAGGAAGCCGGCGATGCCTGAGCGCCGTTGCGTCGATCAGGCTATGCCGGTCAGGCGATGCGGCGCAGCAGGTCGATCCGCAGCGGTTCGCCCAGCAGCGTATCGAACTGCGCGGCAAGGCCGGTGAAGGCCGCAGCCTTCGCATGGGTGTCGAGTGCCGCCTGATCCTGCCAGATCTCGTACATCACGACGGTACCGGGCTTTTCGCGGCTGACATGGGCGGAGTAGGCGAGGCAGCCCGGCTCCTTCAGCACGTCCGGAACGATGGCGGTGATGGCGTCGGCCAGCGCCTGCTCCTGGCCGGGCTTGGCGACCAGATAGGCGACGAGTTGCACCTGTTCGCTCGGCGGAATGGTCATGGTGGTCTTTCCCTGATGAATGGTTGGGACTCGGAGTTCAAGCTTGGACTTTGCAAAACCGGAGACCGACCGATCCTCGCCCGCGGGACGGCGGCTGGCAACCCGGCCCCTCGGCCTGTGACCAAGGGATAGACCGGGAAAATCGAAATCGGAAATGCGGAGTTGCGATTTCAGACAGAAGCAAATCCCATCGATCCCAAGCCGCTTGTCTATGGGTTTTGCCGAACGCAGCGCGCCAACGCCGGCTGACCGCCGCCTAACGGGGCATCATGCCGTCATTCTCCTGCTCTGCCTCCTTTCCACTGCTGTTTCGATCCTCGCCGCGGCAGGGGCCGCCGTCGCGCAGTCGCCGCTGACGACACCGCCACGGCAGCGATGCTCCTGTCGAATCCTCTGACCGGGCCCAGGAAGTTTTGCTTGGGGCCAAGCGGTGATGGTTCGCGGCGCCAACAACGCTGTTGACCAAAGCTGTATTATCCATCATACAGGTTCCTGTCTGGTGAATAGACAGCTACGGTTTCCGACGGAAGGGGAGGCGGAGTGCTGTGAAGTCGGCGGTCGAACCCCTGAAGGCCCGCAGGATCTATTTGCTACTGCGCGACCGCATCGTCGCCGGCGAGCTGCCGCCGGGCGCACGCCTGCCGGGCGAACCAGCTCTGGCCGCCGAACACGCCGTGTCGCGCGTCACCGTGCGCCGGGCGCTTGACCTTCTGGACAAGGAAGGGCTGGTGCAGCGCAAGGCCGGCTCCGGCACTTTCGTCCACGACACGCGCGCCGTCCGGCCGATCGTCGCCGATCTGTCGAATGTGCTGTCGCACCTGATCGACATGGGCCGCAGCACCGACGTGAGGCTGCTGTCCTTTGGCTATGGCGTGCCGCCTGAATCGATTGCTGAAAGCCTGGGCCTGAAGCCCGGCGAGCGGGCGCAGCGGTCGGTGCGCGTGCGCCTGATCGACGGAGAACCCTTCTCCTACCTGACCACCCATGTGCCGGAATGGATCGGCCTGACCTATTCGGAGGCGGAACTGGCGGCGCGCCCGCTGCTGGAACTGATCGAACGGTCGGGCGTGACGACGGAGCGCGCCACCCAGGCGATCAACGCCACGCTGGCCGGACCGGAGGCGGCGGCGGCGCTCGATCTGGAGATCGGCTCGCCGCTGCTGACCCTGACCCGCATCGTCTACGAGCCGTCGGGCCGCGGCGTGGAACATCTCCACGCGCTCTACCGCCCTGACCGCTACAGCTTCCACATGGATCTGGTGCGCACCGGCAACGACGGCGAGAGGCGGTGGAGCCCCGCGCTCGGCTGGCCGCGCACCACGGACAAAAGCAAATCAGAGAAAAGCAAAGCGGGCGAAAAGCCCACCCGCACCCCGCGGGTCATCAAACAGAGGAGTTGAGCGTTATGGGACGTTCGGTTCAGGACTCCACCCTCATCGGCATTTCCCGCCGCACGGTTCTGAAGGCCGGTGCGGCGGCGGCCGCCGTCACCGCGCTGCCGTTTGCCGCCCCCTCGGTCCTGCGGGCACAAACTCCGGTGGTGAAGATCGGCATCCTTCAGCCAGTGACCGGCGCGCTGGCCCATGACGGCGACCTCGGCCGGGCCGGTGCGGAGATGGCGATCAACGAGATCAACGCGGCCGGCGGCATCAAGTCGCTGGGTGGCGCCAAGCTGGACATGCTGTTCGGCGACGCTCGCTCGACCCCCGAAGCCGGCACGCAGGAGGTTGAGCGGATGCAGGCCGAAGGCGTGTCCGCCATCGTCGGTGGCTTCGCCAGCCCGATCTGCCTCGCCGCGTCGCAGGCGGCGGCGCGCTACGACCTGCCTTACCTGGTCGATGTCGGCGTGTCGGACCAGATCATGGCGCGCGGCCTGACCAACACCTTCCGCTTCAGCCCCGGCTTCGGCAAGGTCACGCAGGTGGCGCTCGACAATTTGACCGCCATCAACGACAAGGCGGGCAAGCCGGCAAAGACCGTGGTGCTGGTGCATGAGGACGGGCTGTTCGGCTCCGGCCTCGCCAAGCTTCTGCAAACCGAACTGCCCAAGCGCGGCTTCGAGATTCTGGAAACCATCGCCCATCCGACGCCGGCGCGCGACATGTCCAACGTGGCGCTCCGCATCCGTTCGCTGAACCCCGATCTGGTGATCCCGTCCAATTATTATGGCGAGTTCGTGCTGCTCGCCCGCACCATGCAGCAGCAGCGCATCAAGCCGAAGGGCATCTATGCGATCCTGGGCGGTGCGGCGTCGAATGGCCGCTTCGTCAAGGAATTCCCCCAGGCGGCCCAGAACGTCATCGACTGCAACCACTGGCACGATCCGAAGAACCCGAAGGCGCTGGCGCTCCGCAAGGCGGTGGAAGGGCAGGGCAAGTCCTTCGCCTACAATGTCTCGCTGAACTATTCGAACGTCCTGCTGCTGGCCGACGCCATCGAGCGCGCGGCCTCTACCGACCGTAAGAAGATCATCGAGGCGCTGAACGCCTCCACCTTCGCCGGCCACATCATGCCCTATGGCCCGACCAAGTTCGTCAACGGCCAGAACGAGGGCGCCAGCCCGATCAACACCCAGATCCAGGGTGAGGACATCAAGGTGATCTTCCCCGACGCATTCGCCGAGGCGAAGGCCAACTTCCCGGCGGCCTGATCCGTTTTTCGCCGTCGCACCTCCGCATTCCCCCATCCGTCCGGGTCGCCGAGAGCCGGCTTCGCGGACGGATGAAGGGACCGTTCCCCTCATGCGCGGGCTGCCATGTATTCACCTCAGATCATTCTGGAAGCGGCGCTGAACGGTCTGATGACCGGTGCGGTCTATGCCCTGATTGCACTTGGCCTGACGCTGATCTACGGCGTGCTCCACATCATCAACTTCGCCCACGGCGCGCTCCTGACCTGCGCGATGTTCGCGGTCTGGGTCGCCTGGGCATGGTTGGGCATGGACCCCTATCTCGCCATCCTGCCGCTGGTGCCGCTGATGTTCGTGCTCGGCTACGGCCTGCAGCGCTTCGTCATCGGGCCGGCCAGCCATGGCGACGACGGCAACATCCTGCTGGTCACGCTCGGCCTGTCCATCGTGTTGGAGAATGTGCTGCTGGCCGTGTTCCAGTCCGACACCCGCACACTCGACACCGATTATTCCTTCCAGGTCGTGGCCTTGGGGCCGCTGCTGCTCAGCTACCCGCGGCTGATCGGGCTGGGCGTCGCCGTGGTGGTGACCGGCCTGTTGTGGCTGGTGCTGAACCGCACCGACACCGGCAAGGCGATCCGCGCGGTCGCCAAGGAAAAGCTCGGCGCCAATCTGGTCGGCATCGACGTGCCGCATGTCTATGCCGTCACCTTCGGCCTGGGCTGCGCCTGTCTTGCCGTCGCGGCGGGGCTGCTGATGCCAACCTTCTACGTCAACCCGCGCATCGGCGGCGCCTTCGTGCTGGTCGCCTTCACCGTGGTGGTGCTGGGCGGCATGGGCTCGCTGCCCGGCGCGCTGCTGGGCGGGCTGTTCATCGGGGTGGTGGAGAGCCTGTGCGGCCTGTTCCTGGGCGACAGCCTGGGCCAGATCGGCATCTTCCTGATCTTCATCGCCGTGCTGCTGGTGCGGCCGACCGGACTGTTCGGAGCCAAGGCATGACCGCGCGCGACCTGATCCCGATCGCCGTCCTCACCGTCCTGGCGGCGCTGCTGCCGCTGGTGGTGACCTCCAGCCCGGTGCTGAATTTCCTGGTCTTCATGCTGATCGTGGCGCTGGGCGCGCAGGGCTGGAACATCCTGGGCGGCTTCGGCGGCCAGTTCAGCTTCGGCCATGCCGCCTTCTTCGGCACCGGCGCCTATGTGACGGCGATCCTGCAACTGCGCTACGGCGTCAACGCCTGGGCTGGTCTGATGCTGGCGGTGGCGGCCGGTGCGGCGGTCGGCTGGGTCATCGGCTTCCTCAGCTTCCGGTCGGGACTGCGCGGCTCCTACTTCGCGCTGGTGACGCTGGCCTTCGCCGAGGTGTTCCGCATCCTCGCCAACGCCGCGTCGTTCACCGGCGGTGCGGCGGGCTTGCTGATCAAGCTGGATGTCCGCGCCGCCAACCTGCAATTCGACGACCGCGCCGTCTTCTACTGGCTGGTGCTGGCCTTCGTCGTCTCGGTTCTGCTGCTGACGCGCTGGATCCAGCGCTCCCGCTTCGGGGCGCAGCTGGTGGCGGTGCGGGAGAACGAGGACGCCGCCAAGGCGTTGGGCGTCAATGCACTGACGGTGAAGCTGCGTGCCATCGCCCTGTCGGGCGGGGTGACGGCGCTGTCCGGCTGCCTTTATGCCCAGTACTTCCTCTACATTGACGCCAACATCGCCTATGGCAGCTGGATTTCGGTTGAGCTTCTGCTGGCCCCGATCATCGGCGGCGTCGGCACCGTCTTTGGCCCGGTGGTCGGGGCGCTGACCCTGCACGGGCTGGGCGAGGTCGCCAAGCAGTTCGCCGGCCGCATCCCCGGCATCGACCTGATCGTCTTCGGCGGCGTGCTGGTGCTGGCCGTCGCCTTTGCCCGCGGCGGCATCCTCGGCCTGCTGGAACGGCTGCGCGACCGCGGCCGCGGGATGGTCACGCGCGGACCCAAGGAGGTTTCCCATGCTGGCCGTTGACGGCGTTTCCAAGCGGTTCGGCGGGCTGATGGCGGTGGACGGCGCGACGCTGGCGCTGCAACCCGGCGGCATCGTCGGGTTGATCGGCCCGAACGGCGCCGGCAAGACCACGCTGTTCTCGATGATCTCCGGCTTCGTCGCCCCCACCGACGGGCGCATCCGCTTCGAGGGCACCGACATCACCGCAGAGGAACCGCACCGCCGGGCGGAACGCGGCATCGGCCGCACCTTCCAGATCGTCCAGCCCTTCGCCGGGCTGACGGTGTGCGAGAACATCGCGGTCGGCGCCTATCTGCGCCATGCCAAGCGCGCCGACGCCACCGCCAAGGCGCGCGACGTGGCGCGCCGCGTCGGGCTGGGGAGCGAGCTGGACCGGCCGGCGGGCGGACTGACGGTGGCTGGGCGCAAGCGGCTCGAACTGGCCCGCGCGCTCGCCACCGAACCGAAGCTGCTGCTGCTGGACGAGGTGCTGGCCGGGCTCAACCCGTCGGAGATCCGCGACATCATCCCGGTGATCCGGGGCATCCGCGACGAAGGGGTGACGATCCTGATGATCGAACACGTCATGCAGGCGGTGATGAACCTGTGCGAGCGCGTCTATGTGCTGGCCCAGGGCCGCATGATTGCCGAGGGGCCTCCCGCCGTCGTCTGCGCCGATACCCGCGTGATCGAGGCCTATCTCGGCCACGGCGCCGCCGCCCGGCTGAAGGCGGAGGGGGCGGTACATGGCTGAACAGCTTTTGGAAATCCGCGGGCTGAAGACCGGCTATGGCGCCACCGAGGTGCTGCGCGGCATCGACATGGCCGTCCATGCCGGCGAGATCGTCACGGTGCTGGGCTCCAACGGCGTCGGCAAGACGACGCTGAACAAGGTGATGTCGGGCGTACTGCCGGCCTGGACCGGTGAGATCCGCTTCGGCGGCACCCGCATCGACGGCAAATCCGCCGCCCGCATCGTCGAGGAGGGGCTGATCCAGGTGCCGGAGGGCCGCAAGATTTTCCCCAACCTGTCGATCCGCGAGAATCTGGAACTCGGCAGCTACCGGCGCGGCAAGCCGAACCGGGCACGGAACCTGGAGCGCATCTTCGCGACCTTTCCCCGTCTGAAGGAGCGCGAGGGCCAGTTCGCCGGCACGCTCTCCGGCGGCGAACAGCAGATGCTGGCCATCGGCCGCGGCATGATGGCGGAACCGCTGCTGCTGATCCTCGACGAGCCGTCGCTCGGCCTCTCGCCGCTGGTGGTGGAGGAGATGTTCGGGCTGATCCGCAAGCTTAATGAGGACGGGCTGGCGATCCTGCTGGTGGAGCAGAACGTCGTCCAGTCGCTGGAGGTCGCCCGCCGGGCCTACATCCTCGAGAACGGCGTGTTCGCGCTGTCGGGACCGTCCGACGAGATGGCGCGCGACCCCGAACTGAAACGCACCTATCTCGGGTTGTGAGCGATGCGCGCTCCGGCCCTCTCCCGACATTTCCCAACCCTGACCCGGTGCCGCCGCGACCGCTTTGTGGACCGACACCGGGGGAGCGCTTGACATGACCGTCCCCAGCATGAGTTTCCGGGACCGACTGGCTCAGGACCACGTCGTCCTGGCGCCCGGCGTCTATGACGCCTTCACCGCTTCGGTGGCCACCGCCGCCGGGTTCGAGGCGCTGTACCTGTCGGGCGCCGCCATCGCCTACACCCGGCTGGGCCGGCCCGACATCGGGCTGGTCTCGGTCAGCGAGGTGGCCGACACCATCGCCCTGGTGCGCGACCGCGTGCCGACGCCGCTGATCGTCGATGCCGACACCGGCTATGGCAATGCACTGAACGTGCAGCGCACCGTGCGCATGTTCGAGCGGGCCGGCGCCACCGCCTTGCAGCTGGAGGACCAGAGCTTTCCCAAGCGCTGCGGCCACCTGACCGACAAGGCGGTGATCCCGGCCGGTGAGATGGCCGGCAAGATCAAGGCGGCGGTCGATGCCCGCGCTAGCGACGGCACGCTGATCGTCGCCCGTACCGATGCGGTGGCGGTGGAAGGCGTTTCGGCAGCCCTTGACCGCGCCCGCCTCTATGTCGAGGCAGGGGCCGACGTGCTGTTCGTCGAGGCACCGAAAAGCCGCGAGCAGCTGTCCGCCATCGCCACCGACCTGGGCGGCATCCGCCCGCTGCTCGCCAACATGGTCGAGGGTGGGCAGACGCCGATCAGTTCCGCCGCCGAGCTGGGCGAGCTGGGTTACCGGCTGGTGATCTTCCCCGGCGGAATCGTGCGAGCGCTCGCTCGGCAAGCGCAGGACTATTACGGCTCGCTGGCGCAGCACGGCACCACCCAGCCCTTCCGCGACCGCATGTTCGACTTCAACGCGTTGAACGACCTGATCGGCACGCCGGAGATGTTGGCGCTCGGCGAGACTTATAAGGACTTTGGCCCCGCCAAGCGGGAGGACGCAGCATGACCACCAGAACCACCGCCATCGACCCCGTCACGCTGGCCGTCCTGAAGGGCCGGCTGGAGCAGATCGCCGACGAGATGGACGCGACGCTCTACCGCTCCGCCTTCAACCCGATCATCGCCGAGGCGCGCGACGCCTGCCACGGCCTCTACCATGCCGAGACCGGGGCAACGCTGGTGCAGGGCACCAACGGCCTGCCGATCTTCGTCGGCGCCATGGCCTTCGCGGTCAAGGCGGTGATCGACAAGGTGGCGAAGGAGGGCGACCTTCATGCGGAAGACATCTTCCTGTTCAACGACCCCTATGACGGCGGCACCCACCTGAACGATTTCCGTCTGGTGCGGCCGATCTTCCGTCAGGGGCGGCTGTTCTGCTGGATGGCGTCGGTCGGCCACTGGCTCGACATCGGTGGCAACGTGCCGGGCAATTTCAACGCCCGCGCCACCGACAGCTTCCAGGAGGGCGTGCGCTTCCCGCCGGTGAAGTTGGTCAAGGCGGGCGTGATGAACCACGATTTGCTGGCGATCCTCGCCGCCAATTCCCGTGTGCCGGTGTCGAACTACGGCGATTTGAACGGGCAGCTTAACGCGCTGGACCTGGGGGTGCGCCGCCTGACCGAACTGCTGGACGAGCATGGCGAGGAGACGGTCTCCGCCGCCTTCGATGCCTTCACCGCGCGGGCCGACGCGCTGATGCGCAGCGCCGTGTCGAAGCTGCCGGACGGCACCTACAGCTTCGAGGATTATCTCGACAATGACGGCATCACGGCGGACCGGCTGCTCATCGCGTTGGACCTGACCATCGACGGCGAGCGGATGACGCTGGATTTCTCGCGCTCATCGGCTCCCTGCGCCGGGCCGCTGAACATCGCCTATTCCACCGCGGTGGCCTGCTGCTATGTCGCGCTGAAGCATGTCTTCACCGACGTGCCCGCCAATGCCGGCTGCCTCAACCCGATCACCTTCGTCATCCCGGAAAGCACCCTGCTGGCGGTCAAGCCGCCCAAGCCGGTCGGCGGCTATACCGAGACGATCCTGCGCGTGATCGGCGTGGTGTTCGGTGCGCTGGCGCTCGCCGATCCGACCCGCGCCACCGCCGCCCCCTTCGGCACCATCAACGCGCTGTCGCTGGCCGGCCACCGCAAGGACGGCTCGCGCTGGGTCATGTTCTCCTTCTTCGGCGGGGGCCTGGGCGGCAATCCGGAGACGGACGGGCTGAACCACGCCAACAACCCGATCTCCACCGCCACCATCCCGCCGGTGGAAATCCTGGAGGCCGCCTATCCGGTGATGTTCACCCAATGGGCTCTGCGGCCGGACTCCGCCGGTGCCGGCCTGCATCGCGGCGGGCTGGGTGCGGTCTATGAGATCGAGGCGCTGACCGACGCCGATGTCTTCCTGCTGGGCGAGCGCGGCGTCTTCTCGCCCTTCGGCGTGGCGGGCGGCACTCCTGCGGCGCTGAACCGTTTCAGCTGGCAGAGCGACGAGGGCGAGAAGTCGCCGCCGCTCGCCTCCAAGGTCACCGACGTGAAGATCCGCGACGGTCAGCGCGTGCGGCTGGAGACGCCGGGCGGCGGCGGCTGGGGCGACCCGAAGCGGCGCGATGCCGAGGCTGTCGCCCGCGACGTGCGGCTCGGCTATCTCGGCCGTGACGCGGCGCACAGCGCCTATGGCGTGGCGCTGACCGACGACGGCGCGCTCGACATCGCCGCCACCGCGACCTTGCGCGAATCCTCCGTCGCCTGACGATTCCGGGATCCAAGACCATGAGCAACGGTATTTCCAAGGGCGCCATCGTCGGCGTCGATGTCGGCGGCACCTTCACCGACCTGTTCCATTACGACGAGGCGCGCGGCAGCTTCCGCACCGCCAAGGTTCCCTCCAACCGCGGCGACGAGGCGGTCGGCTTTCTCGCCGGCCTGCAGAGCTTCGGCCCCGTCGCCGAACTGGGCTCCATCGTCCACGGCACCACCGTCGGTACCAATGCCCTGCTGGAGCGCAAGGGCGCCAAGGTCGGGCTGATCACCACCGCCGGCTTCCGCGACGTGTTGGAGATGCGCCGCCGCGACCGCCGCCAAACCTGGGGCCTGTGGGGCGATTTCGTTCCCGTCGTCGACCGCGACATGCGGCTGGAGGTGGCGGAGCGCACGCTGGCCGACGGCACCATCCGCAGCGCCATCGACCCGGAGGAGGTGCGCACCGCCGCCCGCAAACTCGCCGACCAGGGGGCGGAGGCGCTCGCCATCGTCTTCATCAACGCCTACGCCAACCCGGCCAACGAGCTGGCGGCGCTGGAGGCGGCGCGCGAGGTGTGGCCGAATGCCAACCTCGAATGCTCGTCCCGCATCCTGCCGGAAATCCGCGAGTTCGAGCGCACCTCGACCACCGCGCTCAACGCCTATCTCCAGCCGGTGGTCGGCAGCTATCTCGCCAAGCTCGACAACGCGCTGGCCGGCGAAGGGTTCGGCGGACGCTTCCATATCGTGCAGTCGAACGGCGGCGTGATGTCCACCGACACGGCGCGGCGGCTGCCGGTGCGCACCGCCCTGTCGGGGCCGGCGGCCGGCGTCATCGCCGCGGCGGCGATCTCCAAGGCGGCGGGCTTCCCCAACGTCATCACCGGCGACCTTGGCGGCACCAGCTTCGACGTGTCGCTGGTGGTGGAGGGGCAGACCATGCTCGCCGCCCAGACCACCATCGATTTCGGTCTGGTCGTCCGCACCCCGATGATCGAGATCACCACCATCGGCGCCGGCGGCGGCTCCATCGCCGGGGTCGATCCCGGCGGCATGCTCCAGGTCGGGCCTGAGAGTGCCGGTTCCAGGCCGGGGCCGGTCTGCTACGGCCAGGGCAACACCCGTCCGACCCTGACCGACGCCAATGTCCTGCTCGGCCGCATCAATGCCGAGCGCCCCATCGGCGGCAAGCTGGCGCGGCTGGACGTCGATGCCGCCCGCACCGCCATCGCCACCCATGTCGCCGAGCCGCTCGGCCTTGAAGTCATGGCGGCGGCGGAAGCCGTGGTGCGCATCGCCAACAGCAAGATGGCCGGCGCCATCCGCCTCGTCTCCATCGAGCGCGGCCATGACCCGGCCAAGTTCGCCGCCGTGCCCTTCGGCGGCGGCGGGGCGCTGCATGTCGGCGCGCTGATCAAGGAGGTCGGGCTGAAGGCGGCGCTGGTGCCGCGCTTCCCCGGTGTGACCTCGGCTCTCGGCTGTGTCATCGCCGATATCCGCCACGATCAGGTGCAGACGGTCAATCTGCCGCTGGCGGGCATCGACGCTCGCTCGCTCGACCGCCGCATGGTGGAGGAGGCGACCGCCGCCCGCGCCGTGGTGGAGTCCGCCGGTCTCAGCGTCGAGCGCATCGACCTCGTCTTCGAACTCGATATGCATTACATCGGCCAGACCCACACGGTCGCCGTGCCGTTGCCGGTGTCGGTCGAGAACGGCAGCACGGGGATCGACGAGGCGACCATCCGCTCCGCCTTCGAGCGTGCCTATCAGGCCTCCTTCAGCCGCCTGCTGCCGGGTGTCGGCGCCAAGATCGTCAATCTGCGCACCGCCGCCATCGGCCGCCGTCCGCATTTCGACCTCTCCGCTTTGGCTCCGGCCGCCGGAACGACGGTGGAGGGCGCCCATGCCGGGTCGCGGCCGGTGTGGTTCGATGGGGCCTGGCACGAGACCGCCGTCTACAACCGCCTCGATCTGCCGGCCGGCGCGATGATCCAGGGGCCGGCGATCCTGGAGCAGCCGGACGCCACCACCGTCATCGACCCCGACCTCAGCGCCCGTGTCGACGGCTTCGGCAACGTCATCGTGGAAAGGAGCACCCGATGAGCGGCACCGCCATTCCCATCGAGCGCACCGCCCTGCTGGTCTGCGATCTGCAAAATGACTTCCTCCATCCCGATGGCGCCTATGGCCGCGCCGGACAGACGGCGCCCGAGATCGTAGCGCTGCCGGAGCGGGTGAAGCCGCTGGCCGACCTGCTGCGCTCGCGCGGCGGCTGGGTGATCTCCACCAACTTCACCCTGGTGCCGGGCCGCGGCGGCGAGCCGATGATCTCGCCGCATCTGAAATCGCTGCGTCCTTTCCTGGCCAAGGGCGATTTTCAGCCCGGAGGCTGGGGACATCGCACGGTGGATGTGCTCCAGCCCGTCGATGTCGAGGTGGAGAAGGTCGCCTATTCCGCCTTCTACATGTCGCGGTTGGAATGGGTGCTGGCGAAATGCGGGGTGGAACGGCTGCTGGTCTGCGGCATCGTCACCAATGGCGGCGTCGCGTCGACCGTGCGCGACGCCCATGTCCGCGATTTCGAGACGATCCTGCTGGAGGACGGTTGCGCCGCCTTCAGCCCGGAGGTGCATGAGGTTTCCGTCGCAGCACTGCGTCCGGTCTGCCGGGTGGCAACGGTCGGGACCATGCTGGAGGAGGTGGCGAATTCATGAGCCGTATCCTGCCTGCCGATGGCGTCGAGTTCGAGTTCACCGTCCCCGTCGTCGTGATCGGCGGCGGAGCGGCCGGAATGGTCGCGGCGCTGTCCGCCCATGAGCAGGGTGCCGGCGTGCTGGTGCTGGAGCGCGATGCCCTGCCGCAAGGGTCCACCGCCCTCTCGGCCGGGCTGATCCCGGCGCCGGGCACCCGTTGGCAGCGCGACGCCGGGATCGAGGACAGCCCGGAGCGATTCGCCGCCGACATCCTCGCCAAGGCGAAGGGCGAACCCGACCGGGCCGAGGTCGACCGCGTCGCCCAGGCGGTTGGGCCTGCCCTGGAGTGGCTGGCCGACCGTTACGGCCTGCCGTTTTCGGTGGTGGACAATTTCAGCTATCCGGGTCACAGCGCCCGGCGCATGCATGGACTGCCCAGCCGGTCGGGAGCGGAGCTGATCGACCGGCTGCGCGGCGCCGTGGAAACAGCCGGCATCGACGTGCTGTGCGAGGCGCATGTCACCGCGCTCCATGCCGATGGCGCACGGATTCGCGGTGTCGAGATCACACGTCCCGACGGCAGCGTCGAGCGGGTCGGCTGCGGTGCGCTGGTCCTGGCCTGCAACGGCTATGGCGGCAACAGGGCGCTGGTCGGGCAGCATGTGCCGGAACTGGCCGACGCGCTCTATTTCGGCCATCCCGGCAACCAGGGAGATGCGCTGCTGTGGGGCGAGGTGCTGGGGGCGGCAACCCGGCACTTGTCGGGTCATCAGGGCCATGGCTCCGTGGCACACCCCGCGGGCATCCTCGTCACCTGGGCGACGATCACCGAGGGCGGCGTGCAGGTGAACACGGAGGGCCGGCGCTTCTCCAACGAGGCGCAGGGCTATTCGGAGCAGGCGGCGGTGGTGCTGCGCCAGCCGGGCGGCATCGCCTGGACCGTCTTCGACGAGCGCATCGCCGGCATCGCCCGCCAGTTCGAGGATTTCCGGCAGGCCGAGGCGATGGGTGCGGTGCTGAGCGCCGACACGCCGGCCGAACTGGCCCGGCTGATGAAGATCGACGCGGATGCCCTCGCCGCCACGCTGGCCGACATCGATCGGCTGAAGGCGGAGGGTGGAGCCGACGGGTTCGGCCGCGATTTCGCCGGCTCGGCCCCGCTGGGTGCTCCCTACCGCGCCGTCCGGGTCACCGGCGCCCTGTTCCACACCCAGGGCGGGCTGGTCGTCGATGACGAGGCCCGCGTTCTGGACGGGCGGGGGACGCCGCTGCCCAACCTCTACGCCGCCGGCGGGGCCGCCTGCGGCGTATCGGGGTCCAAGGCGTCGGGCTATTTGTCCGGCAACGGCCTGCTGACCGCGGTGGCGCTGGGGCGCATCGCCGGGGTGGCCGCCGCGGGCGCCGTAAAGGAGGAAACCAACCGATGACCTCGCAGCCACGCAGCCTGTTCGAGAAGGTCTGGGACGCCCATGTCGTGGCGACCCGGCCGGACGGTCAGGCCCTGCTCGCCATCGACCGTCATTTCCTGCACGAGGGGTCCTTCCACGCCTTCGGCATGATCGACCATGCCGGCCGCGAAGTGCGCCGGCCGGAGCTGACCTTCGCCGTCGCCGACCATTACGTTCCCTCGCACAGCCGGTCCAGGCCGATTGCCGATCCCGAGATCGCCAACATGGTGACGATGCTGGAGGCGAATGCCGGCCGCCACGGCCTGCGCCATTTCGGCCTTCACGATCCGGCACAGGGCATCGTCCATGTGCTGGCGCCGGAACAGGGGCTGACGCTGCCCGGCCTGACCATCGTCTGCGGCGACAGCCACACCTCGACCCACGGGGCTTTCGGCGCGCTGGCCTTCGGCATCGGCGCCACCGAGGTGTCGCATGTGCTGGCGACCCAGACCCTGTGGCAGCGTCGTCCCAAGACGATGCGCATCACGGTGGACGGGGTGCTGGGGCCGCATGTGACGGCCAAGGACCTGATCCTGGCGGTGATCGCCGCCATCGGTGCCGACGGGGCCGCCGGCCATGTCATCGAATATGCGGGCAGCGCCATCCGCGCCCTGTCGATGGAGGGCCGCCTGACCGTCTGCAACATGTCGATCGAGGCCGGGGCGCGGGCCGGCATGATCGCCCCCGACGACACCGCCTTCTCCTGGATCGAGGGCCGGCCCTTCGCCCCGAAGGGGGGTATGTTCGACCGCGCTGTCGAGCATTGGCGCACCCTGCCCAGCGAAGCGGGTGCCGTCTTCGACCGCGAGGTGACGCTGGATGCCGCCGACATCGCCCCGGCGGTGACCTGGGGCACCAGCCCGGAAACTGCGGTTCCGGTGACGGCGGCTGTTCCCGACCCCGGTGCGGAGGCCGACCCGGTGCGCGCCGGCCAGATGCGCAAGATGCTGGACTATATGGGCCTTGCCCCCGGCATGGCGCTGAAAGAGGTGGCCATCGACCGCGTCTTCATCGGCTCCTGCACCAATGCCCGTCTGGAGGATTTGCGCGCCGCCGCCGCGGTGCTGCGCGGCCGTCGCGCCGTGGTGCCGGGGCTGGTGGTTCCGGGCTCGGTCCCGGTGCGCATGCTGGCGGAGGCGGAAGGGCTGCACCGCGTCTTCATCGACGCCGGGCTGGAATGGGGCGAGCCCGGCTGCTCGATGTGCGTCGGCATCAACGGCGACCTCGTTCCGGCGGGGGAGCGCTGTGCCTCCACCACCAACCGCAATTTCCCCGGCCGCCAAGGGCCGAACGCCCGCACCCACCTGATGAGCCCGGCGATGGCCGCCGCCGCCGCTGCGACTGGCAAACTCACCGATGTCCGCAAGCTGGGAGTTTCCTGAGGATGGAGCCCTTCGTCACGCTGACCGCGCCGGCGGTGCCGCTCGACATCGCCAACATCGACACCGACCAGCTTCTGCCCGCCCGTTTCCTGAAGAAGCCGCGCAGCGCCGGCTACGGCAACTTCCTGTTCCATGACGAGCGAAAGCCGGGTTTCCCGCTGGACGACCCGGCCTATGCCGGCGCCCGCATTCTGGTGAGCGACCGCAATTTCGGCTGCGGATCCTCGCGCGAGGGCGCGGTCTATGCGCTGGTGGACGGTGGCTTCCGCTGCGTCGTCGCCCCCAGCTTCGGCGACATCTTCGCCGCCAACGCCGCCAAGAACGGCCTGCTGACCGTCACCCTGCCGGAGGATGTGGTGGCATCGCTGCGCCGCCAGTTGCAGGCGACGCCCGGTGCCACCGTCACCGTGGACCTGCCGGCCCAGAGCCTGACCGGTCCGGACGGCCGGGCGCTGTCCTTCGCCATCGATCCCTTCAAGAAGGACTGTCTGGTCGAAGGGTTGGACGACGTGGCCCTGACCCTGCGCCACCAGGACGCCATCGACGCCTTCGACCGGACGGATGCGGAGCGGCGGCCCTGGGTGGTGCCGGGCAGGGGGTAACCTACTCCGCCTCTATCCCCAGAACCTCGGCGGCGATTCTCGCGACGTTGCCGTTGATGGGGGGCGGGGCGATGTTGACACCCTCCTTCAGCGCGGCGGTGACGATCTCCAGCACCTTGGTGCGGGCATGCCATTTGGAGTTCGCCTCCACCGCATGCCAGGGCGCGTTGGCGGTGGAGGTGCGGTCGAACATCGTCTCCGCCGCCTTGACGTAATCGTCCCATTTGGCGCGGTTGCGCAGGTCCTCCTCGGTCAGCTTCCAGCGCTTGTAGGGGTTCTTCATCCGCTCGCGGAAGCGCTCCAGCTGCTCTTCCGGGGTGATGTGCAGGAACAGCTTGACGATGCGCACGCCGTCGTCGGTCAGCAGCCGTTCGAACTCGTTGATCTCGTCATAGGCGCGCTTCCACTGGTCCTTGGTGGCGAACTTCTCAACCCGCTCCACCATGACGCGGCCGTACCAGGACCGGTCGAAGATTGCGAAGGTGCCGGGCGCCGGCAGCTTGGTCCAGAAGCGGTACAGGTAATGCTTTCCCTGCTCATCCGCGGTGGGGGCGGAGATCGGCCAGACATGGAAGCCGCGGGGGTCGAGCGGCTCGGTCATGCGACGAATGGCCCCGCCCTTGCCGGCCGCATCCCAGCCTTCGAACACCACGATGGCGCGGCGTTTCTCATGCCAGTAGGTCTGCTGGATGTGCAGAAGCTCCTTCTGCAGCTTGCCGAGTCGGCGGTCGTATTCCTCCGCCGTGTCGATCCGCGCCTGCTCCTGGTCCAGTTTACCGAGGCGGATTTTCGAGACCTTGCCGGGCTTCTCGGCCATGCGTTGTATCCTGTGCTGGTGGGGTCGGTTGCGGCTTGCCGACAGGGCGGGCGGAACCTTCACCGCCCCTGCGGGTTGTCCGGCGGGGGCACGGTGTCGGCATCTGCGTCGGCGCCGGCACACCCGTGAGGGGAAAAGCACCGATGCCGTCTGGTCGATCCCACAACGGGGAGCGGCAGGCTGTCAACGGAGAAGCAGGGCCAAGGAAGGGGGTTCCATGAGCATCGTCGGACCGCGCATCTACAACCTGTTTCCGACCCTGGTCGGTCCCGTGCGCGATTGGGCCGGGCACCTGCCGCGGATCCAGGGGATGGGTTTCGACTGGATATTCCTGAACCCGATCCACCAGCCCGGATTCTCCGGCAGCCTCTATGCCGTCAAGGACCCCTACCGGCTTCACGATGCGCTCCGCAGCGGGTCGCACGACAGCGACGACGAGCTTCTGCGCCGCTTCACGGCGGAGGCCGCCGCTCACGGCCAGTCGGTGATGATGGACTTCGTCATCAACCACACCTCGCGCGATGCGCTGCTGGTCGAGCGCCACCCCGACTGGTACAAGCGCGGCGCCGACGGCGACCTGCACCGTCCGGGCGCCGTCGATCCCAACAACACCACCCATGTCACGGTTTGGGGCGACCTCGCCTCCCTCGACTATGACCGGGCGGACTCGCGCGCCGGGCTGGTCGGCTACTGGTCCGACTATCTGCGCCATTACATCGGTCTTGGCGTAAAGGGCTTCCGCTGCGACGCCGCCTATCAGGTGCCGGCGGAGGTGTGGAAGAGCCTGATCGACGCCGCCCACGCCGTAAATCCGGAGGTGAAGTTCTTTGCCGAGACGCTGGGCTGCTCCGTTGAGCAGGTGCGCGAGCTGTGCGGCGCCGGCTTCGACTTCCTGTTCAACAGCGCCAAATGGTGGGACTTCAAGGCCGACTGGCTGCTCGACCAATATGAGGAATTCCGCTGGATCGCGCCGTCCATCGCCTTCCCGGAAAGCCACGACACCGACCGGCTGGCCGCGGAGGTCGGCAGCCAGGACGCCGTGCGGCTCGCCGCGCAGCTGAAGATGCACTACCTGTTCGCGGCCAGCTTCTCCACCGGCGTGATGATGCCGGTCGGCTACGAGTATGGCTTCACCCGCAAGCTGGACGTCGTGCGCACCGGCCCTGCCGACTGGGAAGAGCCGAAGCTGGACCTGACCGGCTTCATCGGCGCCGTCAACGCCATGAAGGCGGCCACCCCGGCCCTGAATGTCGAAGGGCCGCAGCGCCGCGTGACCTCTCCGCATAGCCCGGTGCTGGGACTGATCCGGCAGGTGGACGGCGCCGCGCTCGACCAGCCCGACGGCTGCGCCATCCTGGTGCTGAACCCGGACGAGAACCGGACGCACACGCTGGATGTCGGCCCGATCCTGGCGGCCACCGGCGGCACCTACGAGGCGTTCGAGGATGTGACGCCGGAGGCCGAGCCGCTGCCGATGGAGCCTGGCGCGCCGATGACGTTGCGCCCGATGGAACTGCGCGTCTTCCGCGCCCGCGCCGCCCGCAGCCACGCCATCGAACTGCACGATGTGGAAGAGCGGGAATGGATGGACTCCATCGCCGCTGGCCGCATGACCATCGAGAATGTCTATCCGGAACTGGACGGCGGACGGTTCGCGATCAAGCGGGCGGTCGGCGATGTGATGGAGGTGTGGGCCGACATCTACACCGACGGCACCTTCGTGCTCGCGGCATCCGTCATGTACAGGGCGGACGGCGACGAGGCGTGGAGCGAAGCGCCGATGCGCTTCCACGAGAATGACCGTTGGGTCGGCCGCGTGCCACTGACCCGCAACGCCCGTTACACCTACAGCATCGAAGCCTGGCGCGACGTTTGGGAAAGCTGGCGCGCCGACTTCAAGAAGAAGGTCGATGCCGGCATGGTCGTCGATCTGGAACTGGTGGAAGGGCGCCGCTTCGTCGAGCAGGCGCTGGAACTGAACCATGGGGACGGGCGCGGGGCGCTCCAGGCGGTGATCGAGCGGATGCAGGCGCTGTCGGGTCGCGAAGCCATCGACTATGCCCTGTCGGACGAGCCGCGCCGCGTCATGACGCAGTATGGCGAGCGGCAGTACAAGTCACGTTACGTGCGTGAGTTGGAGGTCTATGTCGACCGCACCGCCGGCGCCTATTCGGCATGGTTCGAGATCTTCCCGCGTTCCGCCTCGCCCGATCCATCGCGTCCCGGTACTTTCGACGACGTGGTCAATCTGCTGCCCATGGTGCGCGACATGGGCTTCGACGTGCTGTATTTCCCGCCGATCCATCCTATCGGCCGCGCCTTCCGCAAGGGTAAGAACAACACGCTCAATCCTGGGCCGGACGACCCCGGCGTGCCCTATGCCATCGGTGCGGAGGAGGGCGGGCACGACGCCATCGACCCGATGATCGGCGATTTCGACAGCTTCCGCCGGCTGGTGCGCGAGGCCAAGCGTCATGGAATCGAGATCGCGCTGGACTTCGCCGTTCAGTGCTCGCCCGATCATCCCTGGGTGAAGGAACATCCGCACTGGTTCTACTGGCGGCCCGACGGCACCATCCGCTATGCCGAGAATCCGCCGAAGAAATACCAGGACATCGTCAATGTCAGCTTCTACCGCCAGTCCTATCCGGACCTGTGGTACGCGCTGCGCGACGTGGTGCTGATGTGGTGCAAAGAGGGGGTGCGCATCTTCCGCGTCGACAACCCGCACACCAAGCCTTTCCCCTTCTGGGAATGGATGATCCGCGAGGTGCAGGACCGCTACCCCGACGCCCTGTTCCTGGCCGAGGCCTTCACCCGTCCGAAGCTGATGAAGCGTCTGGCCAAGGTCGGCTTCACCCAGTCCTACAGCTATTTCACTTGGCGCAACACCAAGGCGGAACTGACCGAATATCTGACGGAACTGACTGAGAGTGAATCGCGGGAGTATATGCGGCCGAACTTCTTCGCCAGCACGCCTGACATCCTGCCGCCGATCCTGACAAATGGCGGCCGGCCGGCGCACATGATGCGGGCGGTTCTGTCGGCGACGCTGGCCGGCGTCTATGGGCTTTATGGTCCGTATCTGCTGTGCGAGGCGGAGGCCTATCCCGGCAAGCAGGAATTCAACCACTCGGAGAAGTACGAGGTCCGGCACTGGGACTGGAACAGGCCTGGCAACATCCGCGACTATGTGACCGCCATCAACCGCATCCGTGCCGAGAATCCGGCACTGCAGCAGTTCACCAACCTGAAATTCTACAACGCCTTCGACGACAACATCCTGCTGTATGGAAAGATGACGGCGGCGAAGGACAACGTGATCCTGATCGCGGTGAACCTGGATCCGCACAACGGTCATGGCGGGACCATCGAGGTGCCGCTGTGGGAGCTGGGCCTGCCCGACGGTGCCCATGTCCAGGTGGAGGACCTGTTCAGCGGCCACCGCTTCACCTGGATCGGCAAGTTCCAGCATGTCTGGCTGGATTCCGCACCGCAACCCGGCCGCAATCTGGCGGATCGTGCCGCCCGGGGTGTGAGTACGTGACGTCGGCGGCAGATACACTCTGCCGCCGAAGAACCCTGCCGCCGAAGAAACTCCCCAATAAAAAAGCGGCCCTTGAGGGCCGCTTTTTAAATTCCGTCTATGCGCCGATCAGCGCCGGCGGATCATCGTCACGCCGCCGACGGTCTTATCCAGAAAATCGATCATGGTGTCAGGCTTCGGCCCGACCGACGAGGCGGCGAACGACATCCACCAGCGGGCCATCGGGGTGGTCCAACCGTAGCGGTCGGCAATGGTCTGAACATCCATGGTAGAGGACATGGTCGTCTGGGCGGTCGCCGCGGCGCGGGTGGCGCTGGACGGGGTAACCTGAGATTCGACGCTGTGCATGGTTCCTCCCAACGGGGACATAAGGTGTCCGCTTATGCGGTACCTTAGCTCTCAACCGCTGGAAGGGGCAGAGTGGCTTTGGTGCTAACGGGTACTATACCTTTGGCTGCAAAGGTCCCATGCCCTAGGCCGCTCCTTTCAGGCAGGTGGCTGCGGCAATCCGCTGGCCCATCCCAGGAAAGCAACCAGCGCCGCGCGGTTGGCCGGGCGCAGCATCAGGGCCAGCCGCACCCACAGGGGTGAAAGCTTGTATTCGGCGGCCATCTCCCGGACTTCCTCCGGCGACAGACGCAAATCGGAAGCGGGATTGTTGCTCACCGGGCAGTCCTCCACCATTGCCAAAGGTTACGATGGATGAAGAACAATCCGTCGGACCGGCAATCGCGCAGGCGTTTGTGACAAAAAATGGCCGGTCTTTACTTGGCGGCCAGCAATGCCCGTGGTGCCCGGTCGGCCCCGCTGGCCAGCGGCACCTTGGGATTCCCGATCCAGGCGATGACGTCGTTGACCACCAGCTTGCCCTTCAGGTCGCGCAGCAGCATGTGATAGCCGTCGGGATAGACGGCGACGACATGCCGCCCGCCGGATTTAAAATCCTTCAGGGCACGCTCGACCGGCAGCGGCGGCAGAACCTCCTCATGGGCGCCGTAAAGCACCAGCGATGGCGTTTGGAGATGCTGGCAGGCGTCGAGTGCCGACCCCATCAGGTCGGTCAGCCCTTCCAGCGCATCGACGCGGGAGCCCTTGATGACCAGGGGATCGCGGCCGAGAGCCCGCAGCATCTCGATGTTGTCGGACGGGCGGATGTCCAGATCCTTCGGCGGATGCACCACCATCCCGGGAACCAGATTGTAGGTGATCCACAGCGCGGCACGCGGGAAGAACCCCATCGCCTGCCGCCCCCAGACGGCGGGGGCGACCAGGATGGTGCCGTCGACCTTGGGCGGGTTGGGGCCGGTCATCGCGCTCAGCACGACGGCGCCGCCCATGCTTTCGCCCATCAGATAGACCGGCACGCCGGGATGGCGCTTGTGCACCATCTCCACCGCGGTGCGGGCGTCGCTGACCAGCGTGGGGGTACCGGCCCACACGCCACGTTCGCGAGTGGCGCCGAAACCGCGCTGGTCATAGGCGTAGGTGGCGATGCCGGCCGTGGCGAAGTCGCGGCCAGCGCCGTCGAAGGCGTTGGAATAGTCGTTGTAGCCGTGCAGGGCCACCACCGCGGCCCGCACCTTGCCGTCGGCCGGCAGCCAGGAGCGCATGGGCAGCTCGAAACCGTCGGCGGCGATCAGCACCTTGTCGTTCAGCTGCGGCTGGACGACGGCCATCCCCATCGGTTGGAAATCCGCGGCACAGCCGCCAAGCAGAAGCCCTAACCCGAGAACAGCCGCCATTCCGCTATGCCGCATGGATTACCCCTGTGTCGCTGTGAGCACCACCCGTCAGTTGGAGGAATATATCTTCAAGATCCGACTCTTCGGTCGTGACATCGACGATCCCAATTCCGGAAGCCGCCAGAGCGGACAGGATGGCGCCGGCACGCTGGCGGCTCGGGTGGTAGCGGACGACCATCCGCCGCGGTTCCGGCATCTCCACCGTGTAGCCATCCAGCGCGGGCGGGGCGGCGGTCAGGTCACGCTCCAGGGTCAGGCACAGCGCCTTGTTGTCGACCCGGCGCAGCAGCGTCGTCTTCGGCTCGCACGCCACCACCTGCCCGTGGTTGATGATGGCGATGGTGTCGCACAGCTCCTCCGCCTCCTGCAGGTAATGGGTGGTCAGCAGGACGGTGGTGCCGGACTTGTTCAGCGTGCGCACATAGTCCCACAGCTGGCGGCGCAGCTCGACATCGACGCCGGCGGTCGGCTCGTCCAGGATCAGCACCGGCGGCGTATGGACCATCGCCTTTGCCACCATCAGCCGGCGCTTCATGCCGCCCGACAGCGAGCGGGCGTGGGCATCGGCCTTGTCGGCCAGCCCGACGGCGTCGAGCAGTTCGTCCGTCCGGCGCTCCTTCTTCGGCACGCCGTAGAGGCCGGCCTGAAGCTCCAGCATCTCGCGCGGGGTGAAGAAGGGGTCCATGTTGAGTTCCTGCGGCACCACGCCGATGGAGGCGCGGGCGCGGCGCGGATGGTCGGCCACCTCATGCCCCCAGATGGTGGCAGTGCCGCCGGTCTTGTTCACCAGCCCGGCGAGGATGTTGATCATCGTCGATTTGCCGGCGCCGTTGGGTCCGAGCAGCCCGAACAGCGATCCGCGCGGAATGGCGAGGTCGATGCCCTTCAGCGCGTGCTTCGGCCCGGCTTTTCCGGTCGGCTGGTAGATCTTGGTCAGGCCGCGCAGCTCCACCGCGTTGGCCGGGAGCGAGACGGGCGTGGGGGTATCGGTTGGCGCGGCCATTGATCCTGAACCATGATGTTTGCGGTTTGCGAAAAAGCCCCGGTGTCCGGTGGTTTCCCCCGTTGATCCGCGGCGCGCGATGGGTATCATCCGGCCCGCGCGCGCGGAACCCTGATCGGGGGCCCGGACAGCGGGCGTGTCCACGATGGCGTGAACCGGCGCGCCTGTCAAAACAGAGGATGACTGCTATGCAGCCGACCGAGACGATCCTTGTTGAAACCTCGACCGTCGGGTGCGACGGCGGCGGCGGCGCGCTGGGCCATCCGCTGGTCTACCTGACGCTGGATCGCGAGGGCCAAGTCGAATGCCCCTACTGCTCGCGCCTGTTCAAGCTGAAGGAAGGTGCGAAGGTCGCCCACGGGCACTGACCGCCCGGTCCTCCTGCTGGCGGGCCGGTCAGACCCGGCCGGCCAGCAGGATCAGCACGGCCAATGCCAGCAGTGCCGACAGCCCCTGCCAGAAGGCCAGCGGGTTGCGGTCGATCAGCGGCCGGCGCCGCATGCCGGTCGCCTGCTTGCGCGGATGGCGCAGGTCGTACAGGAACTCCGACATTTCCCGATAGCGCTTGGCCGGGTCCGGGTGGACCGCCTTGCGCAGCACCCCGTCGATCCAGGCGGGAACCGCCCGCCGGTCGTCCAGGGCGGTGCGGTAGGCCAGCTTGCGCTGGCGCGCCCGCGTGGTGGCCGTCGCCGCATCGGCGCCGTAGGGCAGGCGGCCGGTGAGCATCTGATAGGCGATGACCCCCAGCGCATAGAAGATCCGACGCCGGCGTTCCGCCCTCCCCCAACAGATATTCGGGCGCGGTGTATTGAAGGGTGCCCAGAATCTCGCCGCGGTCGGCGTCAGGCATGGTTTCCAGGATGCCGGGGACCAGAACCGATCCGAAATCGACGATCTTCACCGTTCCGGTGCCGTCGATCATCACATTGTCGGGCCGCAGATCCTGGTGCAGCATCTCCAGCCGGTGGAAGGCCTGCAATCCCTTGCCGATCTGCTCGACGATGGTGCGCACCGTCGGCAGGTCGGGGTCGGGGTGGTCGCGCATCCACTGGGTCAGCGTCTGCCCCTCGATATACTCGGTGACGACATAGAGGTGGCGGCGCGGCCGGCATTGCGGCGGCGGCTTCAGCACATGGGGGCTGTTGAGCCGGCGGGCGATCCACTCCTCCATCAGGAAGCGGCGGAGGTGGGCGCGGTCGTCACGGCGGTCGATGGCCGGCACCTTCAGCGCCACCGCCGGGGCTACCGCTGAACCGCCTGCACCGTCCTGGGCCAGATAGACATGGCTGCGGCTGCTGGCGTGCAATTCCCGGAGGATGCGGTAGCCCTCGAACTCCATCCTCGGCTCCAGCAGGGGCGGCACGGGCAGATCGGACAGCCGGTGGAACAGGTCCCCGGCATCGGCGTCAGGAACCGCATCGATTCGGACGATCTGGAGAGTCAGGTTGTCGGCGCTGCCGCGTCGCAGCGCCTCTTCGACCGCGCATCGGGCTGCGCGGTCGAGGTCGTCCGGATGCCTGTCGATTGTGTTGATTAAAAATTCGGCATCGACATGCTCATAGACGCCGTCGGTCGCCAGCAGAAAGACGTCTCCGGGTTCCACCGGCAGCTCACGGCAGTCGATCTCGACATGCGGCACCACGCCCATCGCGCGGCCGAGATAGCTGACCTCGGACGATACCACCACGCGGTGGTCGTCGGTCAGCTGCTCCAGCGACCGGCCGGCGAGGCGGTAGATTCGGGAATTGCCGACATGGAACAAATGCGCGGTGGCCGATTTCAACACCAGCGCGCTCAGCGTGCAGGCATAGCCGCGGTCCTGGTCGTAGCGGTATTCGCTGCGCCGGTTCTGGGCGTGTAGCCAGGAATTGGTCGCCGCCAGAACCCGCTGCGCCGACATCCTGACCGACCAGCTTTCCGGTGTGCAATAATAGTCGGTCAGGAAGCTCTTCACCACGGATTCGCTGGCGATGTGGCTGACCCGGCTGGTGCTGATGCCGTCGGCCAGCGCCACCGCGATGCCTTTCATGGCCAGCAACGGTGCGATCGGGATCAGCGCTCCATGGAAATCCTGATTGGTCTCCTTACGCCCCTTGTCGGACCACTGGCCGATGGAAATCCGCAGCTCTTTCACGATGCCGGCCCCGCTCAAGGAAAACTCCGCTCTCCCCGGGTCCAGGGCGGACCGGGGAGAGCGGACGGACGGGCAGGGTGGCTTTATTCGGCCGGCTGCAGGTGGGGCTGCGGCAAGCGGCGCTTGGGTGCCGTGCGGACATGGGTGGCATAGAGCGTCAGGCCGGTGAAGGCGAGGCCGCCGATCAGGTTGCCCAGCACCGTCGGCAGCTCGTTCCAGATCATGTAGTCCATGACCGAGAAGTTGCCGCCCATCAGCATCGCCGACGGGAACAGGAACATGTTCACCACCGAATGCTCGAAGGTCATGCCGAAGAACAGCATAATCGGCATCCACATCGCGATCACCTTGCCGCTGACCGAGGTGGAGATCATGGCGCCGACGACCCCGGTGGAGACCATCCAGTTGCACAGCATGCCGCGCAGGAAGATGGTCAGCATTCCTGCCGCGCCATACTGGGCGTAGCCCAGCGTCCGGTTCTCGCCGATGTGGGATATGACGGTGCCGACCTTGTCCGGTGGGGTGGAGAAGCCATAGGTGAAGACCACGGCCATCATCACCGCCACAGTCAGCGCGCCTAGGAAATTGCCGATGAACACCAGCCCCCAGTTGCGCAGCACGCCACTGATGGTGACGCCCGGCCGCTTGTCGATCAGCGCCAGCGGGGTGAGCACGAACACGCCTGTCAGCAGGTCGAAGCCCAGCAGATACAGCATGCAGAAGCCGACGGGGAACAGGATGGCACCGATGATCGGGAACCCTGTCTGAACCGTGACCGTGACGGCGAAGACCGCCGCCAGCGCCAGGATCGCCCCGGCCATGAAGGCGCGGATGACCGTGTCGCGGGTGGACATGAAAATCTTGGATTCGCCGGCGTCCACCATTTTGGTGACGAACTCGGAGGGCACGAGATACGACATGACAAGTCCCCTTGGAACAAGCGCTGAAGAAACGGCACGGCAGCGTCCGGTGAGATCCGCGCGGCACCGGTCCGGTGCGGGGCGGGGCGGGGGGAGGACGCGTTGCGTGTGATTTGGGTGCGGGCCGCAGTCTTTGGGTCCGCGCTGGTCAAACCGCCGTTGGCTTGAACAGGAGGCACTTTGCACAGGATGTGCCAAACGCCGGAATACAGCAAAGCAGCGACATTTCGACTGTCGCGACGAGTTTGCAACGCAAAGAGGAACCGCCGTTGCTCAAAGAGCGGGCAGTGCTGGATAAAAATCAGTCATTTGTACAAGAGCGTTTGTGGGACCGGATAAGGGAGCAGCCGTTACAGAGCGGGCCATGACGGAGAAATCTTTCAGAATTTTAACCGTAACTCATCAGACTATCGTTGTGAATCAATGCTCTGATCAATGTTTCGGATCGTATGTGCCGGTAATGGTCAGGAACGGTTACCTTTTTGTTATATTTTCCCTTCGTACTATGAGACAGTACAGGCGATGGTGCTTGACGGGCCTCATCGAACCGGCGTCTACTTTGCCGCATTGCGGAAAGATGGCAGTTCCACAATCGTTGTTTGAGTTGCAGGCCTATGTTGTTTCCAGGCGGTTCGGGATCGGCGTCGGATGAGGCGCGTACTATGAGTTACGACACTGAAGAACAGTATCGCAGCATCTTCGAGAATGCTGTCGAAGGCATCTATCAGACCACCGTCGACGGCCGTTACCTGCGGGTCAATCCGGCGCTTGCCGACATCTACGGCTATGCTTCGCCCGAAGACCTGATCGCCAACCTCACCGACATCGCCTGCCAGCTCTATGTCGATCCCGGCAAGCGCGAGGCCTTCGCCGACCTGATGGCCCGCCAGGACCGCGTCCTCAGCTTCGAGGCGCGCGTCTTCCGCCGCGACGGCACCATCATCTGGATTTCGGAAAGTGCACGTTGCGTGCGCGACGCCGCCGGCCGCATCCGCTATTACGAAGGCACCGTCCAGGACATCACCGAGCGCAAGCAGCATGAGGAGAAGATCCGGCTGCTCGCCACCGTGTTCGACAGCGTGGCCGACGGCATCCTGATCGTCGATCCCGAACTGACCGTCCAGGCGATCAACCCGGCCTACGAAATCATGACCGGCTTCCAGCGGGAGGAACTGCTCCGCAAGCCTTTGGTGCTCTTCGCCCCCGGCTCTCACGAGCGGGAATTCGTCGACGCCATCTGGACCACGGCGCGGCAGGCCGGCCGCTGGCAGGGGGAGGTCACCAGCTTCCGCCATTCCGGCGACGCCTTCGCCGCCGCCCTGTCGGTGACGTCGGTCCGTGCGCCGAACGGCGTGCTTGAACATTACGTCCTGACGATCGCCGACATCAGCCAGCGCAAGTCGCAGGAACACCAGATCCGCTATCAGGCCAGCTTTGACCGGCTGACCGACCTGCCCAACCGCTGGCTGGTCTGCGAAAGGCTGGAGGAGGCCATCGTCCGCGCCCAGCGGACCAAGAGCAAGGTGGCCGTCGCCTTCCTCGACCTCAACCGCTTCAAGCAGGTGAACGACACGCTGGGCCACCATGCCGGCGACGAGCTGCTGAAGCTGGTTGCCCGGCGTCTGCGCAACTGCACCCGCATGACCGACACCGTCGGCCGGCTGGGCGGGGACGAGTTCCTGATCGTTGCACCCGACGCCGCCGACCGCTCCGCCGGAGCCCGGCTGGTCGAGAAGGTGCTCTATTCGATGTCGGAGCCTTTCAGCGTCCACAATCAGGAGCTTTTCTGCGGCGCATCCATCGGCATCGCCTTCTATCCCGACGACGGCGAGACGGCGGACCAGCTTCTGCGCAACGCCGATCTGGCGATGTACCATGCCAAGCGCAATCCCGAGCACAAATATGTCTTCTATGACAGCGGGATGCGCGAGCGGTCGGGCTTCACGCTGGGGCTGGAGAGCGACCTGCGCCGCGCCAGCGGCGGCGATGAGTTCGAACTGCACTTCCAGCCCAAGATCGATCTGGTCGGCAACCGCACCATCGGGGCGGAAGCGTTGATCCGCTGGCGTCACCCGGTCCGCGGCGTGGTCAGCCCGGCGGAGTTCATCCCGCTTGCCGAGGAAACCGGCCTGATCTGGGAAATCGGCGCCTGGACCCTGATCGAATCCTGCCGACGGCTGGCCGACTGGATCCGGCGCGACCTGCCGATCCCCTCGGTGTCGGTGAACCTGTCGCCGCGCCAGTTCCAGGATGCCCGCCTCGTCGGTTTTGTGCGCAGCGTTGTGGAATTGGCCGGCATACCGGCCGACCGGCTGGAACTGGAACTGACCGAAGGTGCGATGATCGGCGACATCGAGAAGGCGGTGACGATCCTCAACGGACTGAAGGACATCGGCGTCCGCCTGTCCATCGACGATTTCGGCACCGGCTATTCCTCGCTGGCCTATCTGAAGCGCTTCCCCATCGACACGCTGAAGATCGACCGCAGCTTCGTCCGCGACATCGTGAAGTCGACCACCGACCCGGCCATCGTCGGCACCATCGTCAATCTTGCCGAGAGCCTGGGCTTCGACACCATCGCCGAGGGGGTGGAGACGCAGGAGCAGGCCGACATGCTGCGCCAGCAGCGCTGCACCCGCATCCAGGGCTATCTGATCAGCCGGCCGCTGCCGATCGACCAGTTTGAAGCCTTCCTCGGCAACAGCGTGGTTCCGGCCTGACCGCTGTCCCCCTCTCCCGCCGGGAGAGGGGACACCCCAGCTTACGGCGCCGTCCGTTCCAGGAAATATTCCATCTCCTGGATGATGCCGCTCTGGGCGGCCCAGAGGGCGGCCTGGGTGCGGTTGCGGACGTTGATGGTCTGCATGATGTGGCGGACATGAAGCTTCACGAGATCTTCGGTCATCAGCATCTCGCGCGCGATTTCCTTGTTGCTGCATCCGTCCATGATCAGTTTCAGGATGCGGGCATGACGCGGATAGAGCCCGGGATAACCCAGCAATTCGGTTTCATGCTGGGCCATCGCCCCATCCTCGCCACCGCGGCGCAGTGCGGTGGGAGAGAAGTAATCGAAGCATTCCTCCGGCACCACCGGCTCGCCGGCATGGATCAGACGCAGGGACAGCACGAAGGCGGCCGGCGCCATCCGGTTCAGGAGATAGCCGCGCACGCCGAACCGCAGGGCCATCCGCATGTGGTGGGCGGAAAATTCGTCGGCGATCATCGCAAGCTTGGCCTGCTCGCCGTACCAGCTGCGGAAGTTCCAGGCGTCGGTCTTCAGCGAGGCGAGGTCGAACAGCACGATGTCGGCGGATCGGTCGGGATTGCCGTTTCCAGAGCCGTTTCCAGGCGGCGCCTCCAGCGTGGCCACAGCCCCCCTGGCGGAGAACCCGTCGGAATAGCGGTCGGCGGCGCCGTTGGTTCTGCCGTTCCACATCGTCTTGGGTGAAAGTCCAGTTGCAAGCCGGCTTTGTGGGTCGATGACCTCGAAGCAGTCATCCAGAATGTTCAGGATGGATTCGCGCAGCAATCGGCTTTGGTTGTGAACAATCACACGAATGCGATCGGACATGTCCGTCTCCCCCAGGAATAGACGAATTGGTGGACGGCATTGCGCGGCCGGAAGGCAGGCTTTTCCCCCCTGGACGCTGTGCTTGGACGTCGGCGTTACCGGTGCGTGGCAATTCAGGTTAGCCGGATTCTTATGCCCGGCGTCCGACCTTCGGCCCCCCGTTCGGACCGTTGCCTCCGCAGTCTCCGATGCCGCCGCGCTTGGCCGCGCAATGCCGCAATTCCGATGGACGATGCACGTTGTATCGCTGGTGTCGTGCTCGCCCGTTCGAATTTAGATCAAACTATGATCCGGCACTCACGGCATTGTCTGCTGCACTTTTGGAATTGTTCCAGGCTCAGTGGGGGAGAGACTCACCCTGTCAGGGCGGAGTCCCTTGTCAGACGGACAGCAATAATAAACCATCCTCGTGTACCGGGATAGAGATGATTACCCGACAAAGACAGTAGGGGCTCCAAGGTATATCGCCAATCGTGGCGGGTCCGAAGGGAAGGGATCCAAACGATTTTTCCATACTAAGAAGAGAAACGTCGGGATAAAGCAACTTATGTTAGATGGAATGACTTGTGATCTGTCCGATCTGCGCCAGTTCACCATCGATAATATAGACTCTTAAACAGCGGTTGCCAGGAGAATCTTCGTTGACCATGGAAACGAAAATGGAGCCCCGCCTGGACGGGGCTCCATTTTCGTTCCGGCTAGCTGCGTCTTGGCCGCCGCCTTATGCCGCCACGTCGTGGGTGATGGCATAGACGCCGGTGTCCCAGCGGGCGATGGTGGTGTCGAAGCCGCCGACGCCGTTCACCACGTCGAAACCCTGGGTGGTGTTGTGCATCAGGTCCTGGACCGTGTAGTGGCCGTTGGCGAGCTGCAATTCCACGTGGGTGGCCACCGCCTTGCGCGCCGCGGTGTCGTTGAAATCGACGCGGTCGGAGGCGACGACGATCAGCCGGTCCTTCTGATCGTAGAAGCCGTATCCGGTGATCTGGGCATCCGGATCCTTGTCGGTGAAGGTCAAGGGGTGGTGGTAGTTCAGCGCCTCGTCGCCGATCAGGACCGGGGCCTTGGCCTTCAGGGCGGCGATCTCGGCATCGCTGAACAGGTTGTGTCCCTCGTATGTGGCCTGCGGGATGATGAAGGCGCTGGGCGCGCTGGCCTTGGTCATCGATTGCAGGGCGGCGTCGCTGACGTAATAGCCGAAGGGCACACCGGCGTCGTGCAGCTTGGTGATCGGCTCCAGCAATTCGCCGAGATAGGCATTGCCGATGGAGTTGCCGGCCGGCTCCAGCGCATTCATCGCCTTTTCGGCGTTGGCGCTGTAATAGAGCGCCGGGCCGAAGGGACGGGTCGGCACGATGTCGCGCAGCATGTCCAGCCAGGGCTGCTTCACCTCGCCCCAGTCGTGATAGCTGCGCGACCACTGTTCCGCCGCGCGGCGGACGCCGCCCTGGTCGTCGGCGATCATGGTCCAGCCGCTCTGCAGCCAGGTCTGTTCCAGCCGGCCCCAGCCCAGCTCGTCGCGGACCGTGCCGGTGACGCCGGAGTAGAGGCTGTTCACCGCGCCCCAGTAATCGTCCTCCGACGAGGACATCATGTGGCCGAAATGGGCATCCGGCGCGCGGGCGGCATGGATGCCCAGCATCGCCTGCTCGTAGGAGGCCGGGGCCTGCTTGTGCTGCATCTCGAAGCGTTCGAGTGTCTGCACGTTGAACAGGATGTCCTTCTCGTTCATTTTGTCGGCGATCACGCGGGCATCGACGCCGGCGAATTCGCGCATCGCCGCCGGGGTGAAGGACACCTGGGTGGTCAGCCAGGCGGCCTTGCCGGTGTTCTTCACGATGGCGTCGTCCAGCGCCTTCCAGCCATAGGCCCAGCCGTCGACGAAATAGTCCAGCCACTGGGTCGGGTGGTTGTCGACGATGTCCTGCGCCTGCTGCGCCAGCGTGCTGCCGGCCACCTTGATGCCGGTCTTGCTGCTGAACTCCGCGATCATGCGGGAGTTGAAGAAGTCCATCACGCCGGAATGCGGGCTGCCGTCGAAGAAATCGGCCAGCTCGTACCCGCGTGTGCCGGTCAGGGCGGACAGGCGCCCGAGCTTGTCGGCCATCCAGTCGGCATAATGGGCGGTGCCGCCGGTCCAGCCGGCCGGTGCATCCTTGGCGTCCAGCGGCATCAGCGGGCTGACATAGCCCCAGCCATAGGGATTGCTGCTGTCGGAGTTCAGGACATTGCCGTCGCCGTCACGTCCCAGATACTGCGGATGGGCCTTGACCCACGACACCCACGCCTTGTGGCCGCCCAGAGTGGCGAACTCGCCGCCGTTCTGCGAGAACTCGAATGTGTCCTCCCACAGCTGCAAGCCGATCAGCGGCATCACCCCGTCGGCCAGATGGCCGGCTGCAACGTCGCGGGTTTCCTTCAGATGGGCGGCGTTGGCGTAATCGGGCACCGATTCCCAGAACAGGTGCTGCGGCGCCAGCCCGCGGTCGGCACCCCACGAGATGGTCGACACGTCCGACATCAGCGGCGGACGCTCGCTGCTGACCCCGGCGCTCGCGCTGTGGTCGTTCTTCGGCAGGGTGGCGACGGGCGCCGTCGGTGTGGTGGGCGTGGTCGGCGCCGTGGGGGTGGTCGTCGTGCCGCTGGCCAGCATGTCCTTGCTGACGGGAATGCTGAGCGTGCCGTTCCACCACAGGCCCTGCTGGCCGGCAACCACATCCTTGCCGTCCAGCGCGCCGCGGTCATAGGTGACGCCGGCGGCGGTCGAGGCGACGCTGTGGCCGTTCACCACGACGGAGCCGACATAGAGGCTGCGGTCCTGGCCGTTGACGACGGCGTCGTTGTCGTACTGGACCTGGACCTTGTGCGCCAGGGCCGGATCGAGATCGACCGTGAACTTGTAGGCGGTCTGGCTGGTGGCGGCCACCTTGGCATCGCCCACCATCTTGCCGTCGACCAGAAGCTTGAAATGCGGCGGCACGCCGCCGGCACTGGTGCCCCAGGCATTGACGACCACGCTGAAGGACTTGGTCGCCGCCGGGGTCGCGACCACCGCCTCGGCGGCATCGGTCGAGGTGGGGACGGGGAACAGCGAGGCGGGCAGTGGCATGTTCAGGGCGCCGCCCCAATAGAGCCCCTCCTGCCCCTTCACCACGTCCTTTCCGTCGACCGCGCCCTTGTCATAGGTGACCGACGGGTCGGTGACGGCAATCGAGGTGCCGTTCACCGCCACGGCGCGGACGAACAGGTTGCGGTCGGCGCCGCCGACCACTCCGTCATTGTCATAGACAAGCTGAAGGTTGTGCGCACTGCCGGCGGCGACCTTGGCGGTGATCGTGTAACGGCCGGCGGTGCTGCTGTTCACCGTCGCCTGACCGATGGTCGCACCATCGAGCTTGAGCGCCAGATGCGGCCAGATGCCGCCGGCAGCCTGTCCCCAAGCATCTATCGCAAAGGTGACATCGATGAGATTGGACCCGGTGGACGACATCGGCACGACTCCTATTAATCGGATATTAAGATCTTCCAAAACGGGATTACCCGTATCGGTCGGATTACCCTTCTCGTTGGGAGTAGTCGCACGAAAGTTTATGTAATTGAGAGAGTCAATCTTGGGACATGACTCTGACTCATCTTTGACTCTTCCAAAAAAATCGATTTCGAGTCCGTGAATGCTTTAGACGCTGAAAGACTGAATCCGACATCGGCAGTCTTAAGCCTGTTGTGTGGAGATCGTATCTTTCGTTTGTTTGGCGTTCGCTCCACCTCCATGGTCCACTGCGGCACGAACCGCCGCCGGTACCGCAGATCAGGCAGGGCAGGAGGCCTCCACATGCGCACCGAATCCCTGCGCATCGCCGTCGTTACGCAGAAGATCGTCCGCCATGACGGCCAGGGCCGCGTGAACGCGGTCGTGGTCGACGAACTGCTCCGCCGCGGGCACGAGGTCGTCGCCATCGCCTCGGACCTGGCGGACGAGCTGGCGTGTCATCCGCGCCTGCGCTGGGTCCGCATCGACGGGGGAGGGGTGCCGACGCAATTGGCGAAGGACCAGCTATTCGCATGGCGGGCCAGCCAGGCGCTGGCACGGGAAAAGCGCCGGGGGAGAGACCGACCGGGACTGGACAGGGTGGTGGTGAACGGCTTCGTCAGCTGGGCGCGGTCGGACGTGAATGCGGTGCATTTCGTCCATTCCGCCTGGATGCGCTCCCCCACCCACCCGATCCGCAAGGGCGTCTCGCCCCTGTCGCTCTACCGGGCGCTCTACACGTTGCTGAATGTCGGGTTCGAGCGCTGGAGCTTCCGCCGTGCCGGCCGGCTGGTGGCGGTCTCGCGCACCGTGGCGGACGAGTTGCACCGGGACGGCATCGCGCCTGGGCGGCTGAGCGTGATCGACAATGGCGTCGACGTCGAAGAGTTCCGCCCGGGAACGCCGGACCCGGCGCTGTTCGGCCTGCCGCCCGGTCGGCCGGTGGCGCTGTTCGTCGGCGATGCCCGCAGCGACCGCAAGAATCTGGACGGCGTGCTGCGCGCGCTGGCCGAAGTGCCGGATCTGTCGTTGGCGGTGGCCGGCGACGAGCGGGGCGGCCCATTCCCGGCGATGGCGCGGGCGTTGGGGGTGGAGGAACGGGTCCGCTTCCTCGGCCACCGCCGCGACGTGGCGGCTCTGATGCGGGCGGCCGACCTGTTCGTGTTCCCGACCCGTTACGAGCCCTTCGGCCTTGTCCTGCTCGAAGCGGCGGCGAGCGGCCTGCCGGTCGTCACCACGCGCTTGGCCGGTGCCGGCCGGCTGCTGGAAGACGGCGCGGCCATCGTGCTGGATCGCCCGGACGCCCATGCCGAACTGATGCAGGCGATGCGCAGTCTGGCGGCCGACCCGGCGCTCCGCCGCCGCATGGGCGAAGCCGGCCGACGCATCGCCGAGAGCCAGGACTGGTCGGTGACGGCCGGGCGGTATGCCGACCTGCTGGAGGAACCGGAATCCTCGGGTCGGGCAGTCGAGAGGCGGGGGCTGTTGGCCGGATCGGCTTCCTGACCGGGTGCCGTCAGCGCACTCCCAGCCGCAAATCCATCGTCACGCTGTCGCTTCCCGCCGGGGCGTCCGCCACCGCCACGCCCACCGCAGCTGCGGCGCCGGCAGTGGAATCGACCCTCTGGGGAACGCCGACGGCGGGGCGCAGGAGGCTGCCCATGCGGATGGCCGCACGGGTTTTGCCGACCGGCGCGGTGCCGCTGGTGGCGACCGGCACGACGCCGCCGGCAGGGGCGGAGGTCAGGGCGACGCCGTCGGCCGGGCGGTCCTGCTCCAACCGCCGCACCCGGTCATAATCGCGCTGCACCAGATTGCCGGCATCGACGCCGCCGGAGCCCACCTTGCGGAATTCGCCGGCGCAGTCCACCGCCTCGAACCGGTTGGCGCGGCAGGCGCCGGAGATGCTAAGCGCCGCCACGAACCCGTCACGGCCGAGGCGGATCAGCCGTTCCGCATCCTCGAAACGGTTGCCGACGGCCGAGGATGCGACCACGGCCGCGGTCTCGATGTCGGCGGCGCGGTCGTTGGTGCCGTCGCCGAAGCTGGCGCTGCCGCCGGTGAAGCTGTTGCGCTCCAGAGACCGCACCACGATCAAGCCGGTGACCGGACGCCCGGCCAGACGATAGTCGGGCAGCAGCGAGCCGCTGCAGCCGATCAGGACATTGCCGTACATCTCCGCCATCGGCCCCTGGATCCAGCCGTTGCCGCAAGCCTCGAAGGCGCAGTCGAGGAACTTGTTGTTGGACAGGAAGGTCCGCTTCGGTGCCCCGTCTTCCGCGAGGATGGCGTAGGGCGAGAAACCGAGATGGCAGGAGATGAAGCTGGCATGGTCGATGCCGTTCTCCGGCGCCACGGCGATGGAGGCCAGCGTGTTGCCGGCGAGGTCGGTGTCGAGGAACAGATGATCGCCGAAGCTGTCGGTTCCCGCCGACCAGTAGGCACCGATGTGGTTCTTGGTCAATTGGCATGAGATCAGCGAGGAGTGATCGCGCCAGACATCCACCCCGGCGCGGAAACCGTAGACCCCGACCCGCTCCAGCAGAAAGCGGGAGGTCAGGGCCACCCCGCCCATGCCCGGCGGCGCATCGCCCGGCCGGTTGCCGGGCTTCGGTCCGCGCAGGCTGAGATGGGCGATGCGGCTGCGCTGATAGCCCTTGTTGTCGTCGCGGGCGGCCTGCCGGCTGGCGGCCCGGATGGCGAAGCGGCCCGGCCCAAGATCCTCCGGCCAGGACAGCAGCGAGGCCCGCATGCCGGCGCCGACGATCTCGACCTCGTTGAAGGCATCGTCGTAGCGGTCGAGGTTGGGCAGGACGATCTCGCCGTCCAGCCGGTACTGGCCCGGCGGCACCAGCACCGTCCCGCCCTGGCCGCTGCGCGACAGCTCCAGGACAGCGCCTTGCAGGGCTGCCCAATCGCATTCCTGGTCCAGGGAGCGGGCATGCGGATGGACGCGCCGCGCCGCCTCCAGGGTCTTGTAGCGTTCCGACAGGGGGTGGCTGCGCCCGTCACCGACGGCGCCGCGGTCGCGGATCGACAGGGCCGGGCCGTTCCGCGGCGACGGGGTGGGCTGGGGGCTTGGCGATGGGCTGGGGGACGGGCGCGATGGCTTGTCTGGGGCCGCCTCGGCGGTGACGGTGGCGGATCCGGCTACCGGCAGTGCCAGGGCCGCGGCCAGCAGCTTACGCCTGCCGATGCGGTTGCCGGTTCGGCCATTCATGGTGCGCGAACCCGTGCCGGTCGCTGGAGCCCGCCGCTGAGGGCGGTGCGATAGACCTCCTCCACCCGGTCGAGATGGCGGTCCAGGGTAAAGGGGGCTTGCCAATAGCGGTCATAGGCGTTGCGGCCCGTCCGCTTCACCTCCGCATCGTGGGAGAACAGCTTCAGGCAGCGGGCGAGGTCGGCGGCGTCGCCGCTGCGGAACAGGAAGCCGTTCTCGCCGGACAGGACCGCCTCCGCCGCCGCGCAATTGTCGCTGACGATGACAGGGACGCCATTTGCCAGCGCTTCATAGGCGGCGAGGCCGAAGGTCTCATACCACAGCGACGGGACCACCAGGGCACGCGCCCGCCGCACCTCCTCCAGCACTCCGTCGGATGGGAGCCAGCCGGCAAGCTCCGCCTCCGGGTTCAGCCGGCGGATGGTCTCCCTCTCGTCGCCGTCGCCGACGAAGCGCACCGGGCAATCGGCCTCGGCCGCCGCTTCCGCCAGCAGGGCAGCGCCCTTCTCGCGCGACAGGCGACCGACGAACAGCATGTGGCGGTTGTCGGCGACCGGAGCCGGACCGAGGTCTTCCACTTCCACCGGGTTCGGGATTGGCAAGGTCATGGTGCCGGGCGGAAGGTGGGGGGCGATCACCGCGCGTTGCCGGTCGCTGAGCGTCACCAACGCCATGCCCCCGGTGAAGCCGCCTGCCAGCGCCCCCGCCGCATGGCGGGCCGCCCGCCACCATTTGTGATGCAGGGCGCGGGCGTCGCAGTCGGTGGCGAGGCAGCCGGCGGACAGCGCCCGGTGCGGACAGTTGATGCCTTCCGGAAAGACGAAGAAGGCGCCGTTGGGGCAGAGCGGGAAATAATCGTGAAGGGTCAGAAGCACCGGTAGGCCAGATTTGCGGCAGACCGGGAAGACGCTGGGCGACAGTGCCTTGGCCCAGCCATGGACGTGGATCACCGTGTCGTTGGCCGGGCAGCGGGCAAGCAGGCTTTCCAGGGCACGCGCCGCTTCGCGGTTCCAGAGACCCCGCAGAGCTGCCTGCACACGGTCGGCATTGCCCTTCAGGTCGGCCTGTTCCAGGCAATGGACGGAGATGCCGTCGGTCAGCAGGGCCGGATCGATCGGCGGCACGGCGGTGAAGAAATGGACCCGATGGCCGCGCCCGGCCAACCCGACCGCACTCGCTATGGCGACCTTCGCCAGCCCGCCGCTGGGGTGGGCATGATCGCAGAGGATGACAACCGTGCTCATCGCGGGCTGCTCATTGCAGGGCGCCGCGGTAGACCGCGGCTGTGCGGGCGGCGATCACCGGCCAGTCGAAGCGGCTGCGGACCAGGGCTCGGCAAGCGTCCGCATCCGGCAGGCGGCGGACGCCGGTCAGCGCCTCCGCAAGGCCGATGCCGATGGAGCGTGCGTCGGTCCCGGCGAGCACGAGGTCGCCGTCCAGCCCCTCCACCACCTCCGGCAGGCCACCGACCGGAGTGACCATCACCGGGGTGCCGGCCGCCAGCGATTCCAGCGCGGTCAGGCCGAACCCCTCCAGCGCCTGGGACGGCATCACGCACAAATCGGCGGCGCGGTAGGCCAGCGGAAGATGCGCATCGGGTACGAAGCCCAGCAGCCGCACATGCTCCTCCAGCCCCAGCGCGCCGATGCGATCCTGAAGGGCTGCTGCCTCCGGCCCGCGTCCGGCGACGACCAGCAGCACGTCCGGCACCCGGCGGCGCAGCTCCACCATGGAATCGACCAGCGCCGTCAGCCCCATGCGCTTCACCAGCCGCCGCACCGTCAGCACCGTGGGGCGCCCCAGAGGCCAGCCGAGCCGGGCGCGCGCCCGCTGCCGGCTGTCGGGAAGGTCGTGGCGGTCGGCATCGACGCCGCCCGGCACCCGGTGGATGCGCTCCGGCGGCACGCCATAACGCTCGGCCAGGATGGTGGCGAAGGACCGGGACAGCACGACGAAGCGGGTGGCGCGGTGATAGACCAGCCGCTCCACCATGAATTTCAGTCGGACCGCCAGCGGGCTGGCCCCCTCCGCCGCACTTTCCAGCGCCCAGGGGCCATGGAAATGGACGACCATCGGGCGATTGCGCAGAGCCGGCAGGGCCCCCACCGTGTTCAGCGCGAAATGCGAGGCGACGAGGTCCGGCGCCTGCCGGCGCAGCGCCTCCGCGATGGCGGCCCGGGCCGCCACCATCCGGCGCGGCAGCGAGGCCGAGGGAGGCGCAAAGCTGGCGATGCGGGCGCCATTGTCCAGCGTTTCGGAGACGGTGCCCAGCACCAGCCCGGAGACGGCGATGCCCTGCTGCGGCAGATGGCGGGCGAGGTGGTAGAACATATTCTCCGCCCCGCCATGGGTTTCCGGAAACCAGCCCAGCCCAAGCTGGAGCACACTGGCCTCCCGCATCTCTTCCGGCAGGGTGCCGGGCAGGATCAGGCTTCCGTCCATTGCTTGTCCTCTTGGAATTGGCTTGCCGCGGGTTGCTGGACGGCGGCTTGCTGGGTGGCGAGCCCATGGTTCTTGGCGGCCATCGCCATGCCCAGGAAGAACCAGAATCCGACGCCCGTGACCTTCACCAGCGTGTGCTCGAACACCATGCAGATGAGGATCGTCAGCGCCGCCGTTTCGGCACAGCGGGCAAAGGGGTCGGGCGGCGCCCCGCCGCGGCGCAGCATGCCCACCGTCAGCGCGATGATCCCGGCGACATAGCCCAACGTGCCAGGCCAGCCCAGCTCGTAAGGCACGCGCAGGATGCCGCTGTCGAAGAAGGCCATGGCACCCAGCTGGCCGTCCTCGTTGGTCAGCTTGGTCGCGGTGTCGATGGTGCCGAGACCGGCGCCGCGCACTTCGGTCAGCGCCTGGATGAGGAAGCGGCCGTAGAATTCCTGCCGCTCCTGATAGCTGCGGTCGTTCTCCATCGAATTCAGCGTGTCGAAGCGGCAGACGATGGCCTGGTTGACCAACGGCACGCTGAGGAGCGGCAGGGAGCAGAGCACCAGACCGACGCCGACCGCGACCAGCCTCAGCCGGTGCCGGCCGGGCATGGTCAGCAGCAGCCAGGCGAAGGTGAACAGCCCGGCCAGCCACGCCGCCCGCACCAGACTGAGCAGCAGCGACCCCAGCGCCAGCGCGCCGGCGATCGGCACGAGGATGCCGCGTGCCGCCGGCAGCACCGCCAGCCCGGTCACCAGCAGGAAAGCCAGCGGGCCGGAGGAGTTCAACGTGCTGAACACCCGCACCTGCATCGGCAGCGGCATGCCCTGGTTGGTCATGCCGACATTGATCAGCCAGCGGGCATCCCAGGCCGGCATGAAGAAATACTGGATCAGTCCATAACCGCCGACCAGCGCCAGCCCCAGAACGAAGGCGCGCAGCACCGCGTCGCGGATCTGCGGGTAGAGCGGCCAATGCAGGGCGACATAGAGCCCCAGCGTCACCGGCACCAGCCAGTTGAGAAGCGCGAAGGTCGCCGCCGCCACACCGGCCTGGGTGATGCCGTTGAGGTAGGCGTAGAAGATGCCCAGCATCACCGGCACGAAGCCGAAATAGGCGCGGTAGCGCAGCATCGGCAGATATTGCGCGATCACGGCCCAAGTCATGGCGCCGACGGCGAAGGGCGTCACCATGACCGGGCTGATGACGCTCCAGCCAGCCTGGTAGTCGACCAGCCGGCGCACCTCCGGTGTCAGGAACCACAGCCACCAGGTGAAGGCGGCGAAACGGGCCGGGTCGCGCGTCACCAGCAGCGCGCCGACGGCCAGCGCCCCCACCGGGAAGATGATCTCCAGCAGGCCAGCCTTGCCGACCAGCACCGGCATCAGGACCAGGAACCAGAAGACCGGGGCTGCCAGCTTGCCCAGGGACGGCAGGCCGCCAGCGCCGTGATGGGTATGGGACAGTTGACTCTGGTCCTGGCCGGCTGTGGCGAAGGTCATGCCACCGTCTCCCGCCAGTCCCGCATTCCCGCCAGCCGGCCGCGCAGCGTGGCGCGCAGCTTCGCCCCGGCATGCCGGTCACCGCGCAGCCGCAGCCTCGCCCATTGCGCCAGCCCGGGAAACTCGCAGGTTCCCACCAGCATCGCCCAGGCGGCGAAGGCGGCGCGGTTGGCCGGGCCGAAATGGGCCATCAGCGCCAGCGTGTCGTTGAAGGTCGCGTTCTCCTGCGCCAACGGATGGAAATGGTCGCTGCCACGCTGGTCGATGTCGAAACGGACGGCCGGAAAATGGTCGACCGCGACCAGCGGATCGTAGACCAGCCGCCAGCCCTGACGGGACAGGCGCAGGCAGAAATCCACCTCGTTGCGGACCTGGGCGCCGCTGCCGCGCAACCTCGTGTTCAGCCGCTGGCCGGCGATGGCCGTTCGGCGGAAGCTCCAGTTGGCCCCTTTCAGAACGTCGACGTCCTGCGCCGGACCGACGCCCAGATGGTGGTTGCCGATGACGCGGCCGAACCATTGCAGCCGGCCGACGATCTCCGCCTCCCCGGTTTCCGGCACGGTGCCGTGAAAGACATGGTCGCGTCCGCCGACCCCGCCGATGCGGGTGTCGGTGCGATACCAGGCTTCGATCCGCTCCACCCAGTCGGGATGCGGAACGGCGTCGTCGTCGGTGATGGCGACGATGTCCCCGACGGCATGGTCCATGCCACGGTTGATGGCGGCGACCTGTCCCGGCACGTCGATGCCGACGACCTCGACGGGAAGGGCGGGGCGGTAGCGGCGGGCGACCTCGGCGGACTCCGGATCGCTGTCGCGCACGGTGACGACCACCTGGACCGGCGCCAGGGTCTGGCGAACCAGCCCGTCCAGGCAACCGGCCAGCTGGTCCGGCCGGCGGTAGGTGGGGACGATCACGGTGACGCCCAGCCGCTCCGTGGCGGCGGGATCCACCGGCACCAGCGAGATCGGACGGGCCGCCATGGAAGGAGTGGTGCCGCCGCTCATGCCGGTGCCAGCTCCCGTCCGCGGTGGCTGATCGCCGTGGAGCGTTCGGGCGCCAGGGAAGCCTCCTCGCCGTTCATCCAGCTGTCGATGGTCTCGCGCAGGCGCGCCTTGAACACGTCGCGGTCGAAGCGGGCGGCATGGGCGCGGATGGCGGCAGGGTTGAAGCGTGACTCCTGCGCTTCGAACCGCTCCACCGCCTCGATCAGCCCCTCTGGCGTCTGCTGGTCGAAGAACAGGCCGGACAGGCCGTCGCGCACCGTCTCGGTGGCGCCGCCGCGGTTCAGAGCGATCACCGGCCGCCCGGCGGCCATCGCCTCCACCGGAACGATGCCGAAATCCTCGTTGGCGGTGAAGATCAGCGCCCGGCAGGACGCATAGTGGCGGTCGAGGTCGGCCGGGGAACAATGGCCGACCAGCTCCACTGTCGGTCCGGCCATCTGCTTCAGGCGCCGGAACTCCTCTCCCTCGCCGACGACCACCAGCTTGCGGCCCATGCGGTTGAACGCTTCGATGGCGATGTCGGCGCGCTTGTAGGAGACGAGCTGGCTGACGAACAGGTAATGGTCGCTCCCGCCGCCGCCGCCGGGGCAGGTGACGGTGGCGAAGCGCTGTGTTTCCACCGGCGGATGGATGACGGTGGCGTCGCGGCGATAGACCCGCCAGATGCGCTGCGCCACCGTGTGCGAATTGGCGATGAAGCGGTCGACCCGTGCCGCCGTCGCCAGATCCCATTGCCGCAGGCGGTGGATGGCATAGGGCATCAGCGGCCGGACGATCGGGCCGGCCGAGTGCAGGTAATCGTGATAGCCGCTCCACACATAGCGCATCGGCGTGTGGCAGTAGCAGACATGCAGCGCGTCGGGCCGCGTCAGCACACCCTTGGCCGGTCCGGATTCGCTGCTGATGACCAGATCGTAGGCGCTGAGGTCCAGTTGCTCCAGCGCCAGCGGCATCAGCGGCAGGTATTTCTGGTACATCCGGTGGGCCATCGGCAGCCGGTCGATGAAGGTCGTGGTTACCCGATGGCTGCGGATGATCGGCGACATGCGTTCCGGCCGGTAGACATGGGTGAAGATGTCCGCCTCCGGATACAGCTCGCACAGGGCTTCGACGACCTTCTCGCCCCCGCGCATCCCAACGAGCCAGTAATGGACGATCGCGACTTTCATGGTGGGTTCTCCAGAAAGGGACCGGCGCTTGCCTGAGGCCAAGGGTTCGGTCTCAGGCGATGCGGCGCAGGCGATAGGAGCGGCCGCTGGGCGGGCGGGCGCCATATTCGAGATTCGCGTGTTCGCGGGCGTTGACCATCGACAGCACCGCCCCGCCGATCCGCCCGCCGACCTGCCGCACCTGCTTGATGCCGGCACTGGCGAGGCTGGAGGCGGTGCGCGCCCAGCGCACGACGTAGAGGACACGGTCGGCCAGCGGCGCCAGGATCAGCGCGTCCGACACCGACAGCACCGGCGGCGTGTCGAGGACGACGACGTCGTAGCGTTCGGCCAGCTCGACCAGCAGCGACAGCATGGCCTTGGAGCCGAGCAGGATCTGCGGGCGGTCGACCGGCCGGCCGGCAGCGATCACCGACACCCGGCGGCGGTCGTCGATGTGCAGAACCTGATCGAGCGTCGCGTCGCCTTCCAGCAGGTCGGTCAGCCCCTTGGGCGGGCGGACGCCGCCGAGAAGCCGGTGAACGGCCGGACGGCGGGTGTCGCAATCGACGATGACGACGCGCCGGCCGGTGTCGGAAAGGAAGGCAGAGAGTGCCACGGCCAGCGTCGTCTTGCCCTCTCCCGCCACCGACGAGGTCAGCATCACCACCTCGCCGCCCTTGACGCTGGCGGGCTCGGCCCCGGTGCGCACGAGATGCAGCCGGGCGCAGAGCCGCCAGACCGCCTCGGCGAAATCGCCGCCGCCGGTGTTGGAATAAGGATCGTCGTCGGCACCGCCCCTCCGCTGGGTGGACCGCTTGGCCCGGCCCAGCAGCGGCACGATGCCGACGGCAGGCAGGCCCAGCAGCGCTTCGACCTGATGGGAGCTGTAGACGCCGCGCTGCCGCATGGTCCGCACCAGGGCGACGCCGGTGGCGATGGCACCGCAGACGACCGCGGCCAGCCCGGCGAGCACCGCCTTGCCCGGCCCGACCGGGCCGCCCGGAACGGCGGCTGCCGAGACGATGCGCACGTCCGGCGTCATCTCCAACGCCTGGAGCACCTGCGTCTCCTTCAGGCGGGTGACGGCGCGGCGGTAGTTGTCGTCCGACGCATCTGCCTGCCGCTGAAGATCGCGCAGCCGCACGTCGGCCTGAAGCGTGTCGAAGGATTCCGCCCTCAGGCCCTCCAGCCTGCGGGACAGATCCTGGATCTTGGCGACCTGCTGTTCCACCTCGCCCCGCAGGCTGCGGACCACGCGGTCGATTTCGGTGGCGAGGGTGGCGTTCAGCTCGCGCAGTTCCGCGGTCGGCCGGTTCAGCGCCGGGTGGCGGTCGCCGTACTGGGCCCGCAATTCCGCCAGCTGGGCGTTCAGCGCCGCCTGGCGCTGGCGCAGGGTGGTGATCAGCGGATCGCCGCCGATGTCGGTGCCGGTCAGCGATTCCGGGTTGCCGGGCCTGACCGACTGCAACTGGCGCAGCCGGGCCTGGGCATTGGCATGGGCGGTGCGCGCCTCCGCCAGCTGCCCGTTCAGGGCCGACATCTCCTCGTTCACCAGCGGGGCGTCGCGGCCCTTCACCATGCCGGTCTCGGACCGCATCGCCTCGACCGCGGCGCGGCCGGTGGTCGTCATGTCCTGGCGCAGCTCGTCCAGGCGGCTTTGCAGCCATTCGCTGGCGTTCTGGGTGGCCTTGCGCTTCGCTTCCACCTGGATGGCGAGATAGGCGTCGGCGACGGCGGTGGCGGCGCGGGCCGCAAGCTGCGGGTCCTTCGCCTCCACCGTGATGCGGATCGCGCGGGACTGCACGCCCGGGCTGATGCGCAGATTCTTCTGGAACGCCTCGGTCAGGCGGTCGGCTTCCCTGTCCTGTGCGTTGCCGGTCGGGGCGGCCGGGCGCGGCGGCGGCGTCAGCAGGGCGGCCAGAGACTTCAGGCAGCATCGCCGCCACCTCGGTCACCAGGGTGCGGCCTTCCTCCATCAGCGGGCTGAACAGGCCCGGCTTGTTGGTGGGGGCGGCGTATTCGGGTTCCTGCCCCAGGTTCAGCGCCTCGACCACGCGGGCGGCGAGATCGCGGGAGCGCAGGATTTCGACCTCGGTGTTGACGGTGTCGAGATAGATCCCCATCGGCTCGGAAACGGAGGGGATGTTGATGACGCGGTTCGGATGCGGGTCGATCACCACGACGGTGGAGGAGCTGTAGAGCGGGGTCATGGCGTTGATCAGCAACACCGCCGGCAGCCACAGCACCGCGGTCAACCCGAGGATCAGCCATTTCTGGCGCCACAGCATCTGCACCAGCCGGCTGACGTCGACCTTGTCGGCGCCCGTTCCGACCGGCGGCGCGACAAAGCCGGCGGCGAGACCGGCCGTGCCTGACGGCAATCGGTGTTCCGGTGCGTCCATGGGCTCAACTCCTTCATAGCGGGCGAACGGTGCAGGGTTTTGCTGATGCGGCTGGGCGGCTCAGGCGACCTCTGCCGGGTCGCGGGTGGGCTGGCGGGTTTCCGGCGCTGCCTCCGGTGCCCGTTTGCCGCCGACCTCCGGCGGGCGCGCGGGAGGCGCGGTGGCGCCGTGTCCGGCCTTGGCCTCGGCCAGGATGCGGGCATAGCGGGCAACGGTGTTGGGGGTGACGTTGACCAGCGTCCCAGTTCCCGCCGCCATTGGCGACGAGTTGGGCGACCTGGAACAGCGCGCGTCCCTTTTCCAAAACCTCTCCGGGCAGCATCCACAGGATGGAATCGATGTTGGAGGCCAGCCATCCCGGCTTCCCGCTGCGCGTCAGGCGGCGTTCCGCCGACCGGACCTGCGCGGTGTTGCGGATGGTGTAGAAGGGCGACCAGCCGTCCCAATCGCCGGCGGTGAAGGGGAGCGCGACAAATCCGCCGTCCGTCACCACCGCCTCGGCGGCACCGAAACCAGACTTGGTCCACATGTAATCGAAGCCTGCGGAGCGGACGGCGGCGGCGACCTCCGGCCGCAGCGGACCGGGGCGGGCGCTGTCGTAGGGCCGCCACGCCTCGTAGAAGCGGTCGAGCCGGTAGCGGCGCAGCGCGTTCCCGATCAGGCGCCGGGCGTCCATCGCCGGCGCGCCGCTCCGCTTTGCCGTGCGCGGCGTGTCTTTCGGGGCCGCCTCGACGCTGGCTGCCGGAATTTCCGATGGGCGCGCGCGCGGGGAGATGCGCAGGACGGGGCGGCCCTCCTCCCAATGCAGGCGCGGGGTGTGTCCGGGCACCAGAGGGGAGTTGACCAGCGGCCACCAGCCGCGCGGCATCAGCCCTGGCGGCAGCATGGTGGCGATCTCCGCACGGGCATCGGCCAGCAGGCGGGTCAGCTCACCGCCCTGATTTTCGAGGCCCGGCATCTCTCCCTCGGCGCAGACGCCGCGGCCGGTGCTGCCCAGCAGAAGCTCCACCCGGCCCAGCACGCCGCCGCGCTCCTCCGGCACCGCCAGCAGGGCGAGGTCGGCGGGGCTGGACTGGGTCAGGCTGTCGACGGTGACCACCAGCCCGCAGCGCAGGCCGGTCGCCGCCACCAGATCGAGAATGCGCGGGATGCAGTGCAGCTCGCGGATCATGCCGGACCACAGGACCAGCGTGGTCAGCACCCGTCCCTCCGCCGCCCAGCGGCGCAGGGTGGCGTCGTCGGGCTCGAAGTCGGTGAAGGGGCGCGGCGGCGCGGCGATGCGCAGCGGCACCGCGGCGGTGCTGGCGAAGGGCGGATCGGGATCGACGATCTGCAAGCCGCGGCCCAGACGGCCGAGCGCGAAGAAGTCGTGATCGTCGAACTGCCGGCCATAGACCGGGTCCGCCCCGGCCTGGATCAGGTCGGCGGCTCGCTCGATCACGTCGGTCTGCGGCCGCCCATAGAGCGGCAGAAGCCTTTTGCTCGCAGCCAGCGGCAGTTGCGCCGCGATCAGGTCAGGGTCGCCCAGCAAGGTGCCGCGTCCCCATGCGGCGTGACGGCGGGCCAATGCCACGCTGAAGCTGGCATAGCTCTCCCCCGCCACCTTGCCCTCGACGGTGTCCAGACCGCCGGGAAAGGTGCGGGCGCGCACCGGGTCGACGCAGTGGCCGGTGAAGCGCCGGGCGCCCAGCGTCTCCAGCCGTTCCCGCAGCCCGGCATCGGCACTGGCGTCGATGCCCAGGCAGGGCTCCGCCATCAGCTGCGGATAGAGGAACGGTGCCGCGACGATGCCGAGCAGGGTCTGCGGCGCCATGTCCAGCACCGCGACCTCCTGCGGGAGCGGCTGCCCCAGCAGGCGGAAGGCGGCGTCATACAGGGCGGCCGGATCGGTGCTGCGCAGGGCGCATTCGCCGCCCGCCTCCACCACCGGCCAAAGCGGAGAGGCCGGGTCGCCCAGCGCCACGACGCGGAAGCAGGTCGTCAGCCACAGCGCATGGTCCAGATGCCGGCCGCCGGCCATCAGGCTGCCGGTGCCGGTCGCCTCGGTGCGGTTGCCGTCCTCCCAACCGCCGAAATGCCGGCCGCTGCGGCGTCCGTCATAATAGAGGTCGAAGGTCCATCCGGCGCGTTCCGCCGCGGCGGCCAGCACCGGCGCCATGGCGACGCGGTGCGGATCGCCGCCATGGGCGAGGAAGAGGAGAAGGGGCGGTTTGGTCACGATGCGCGGCCCTCCGTCCCGCCGCCGCGCCGGCACCACCACAGGTGCCATTTCGCCACCCCCGGCGGGCCGAAGTGATCGGTCTTCTGCAGGGTCAGGCCGGTGGCGGCGATGGCCTTGCGCATCTCTGGTGCCCAATGGTGGCGGACCAGCGCCTTCCATTCCGGCAGCACGCCATGGCAGCGCATGGTCGCCAGCAGCCGGTCGGGCCGCCAGCGGTAGTAGCGGGGATAGGCGATCACCCACAGAGGGTTGGCGTTGGTGGTGTCGCAGACGATCCGGCCGCCGGGCTTGACCACCCGCTGCAACTCGCGCACGCCGGCTTCCAGATCCGGCAGGTGGCAGAGCAGGTCCATGGCGATGACGAGGTCGAAGCTGTCGTCGGGGAAGGGAAGCTTGCGGGCGTCGGCCTGCTGGACGGTCAGGGCGGGGAAGCGCTCCTTTGCCTCCGCCAGCATCTCGTGCGAGATGTCGACCAGCGTCACGTCGTGACGGCCGGCGAAGGGGCCGGTGATGCGGCCATAGCCGCCGCCGACGTCGAGGATGCGCATCCGCGGCAGTCGTTCCAGCTCCGCCGCCACCGCGCGCCGCTTCTCGTCATAGATGCGGTAGAAGGGGGTGGTGGGGTGGTCGGGGCGGAAATGGCGGCGGTAACCGTTGTTGTAGATGCCGGAGCCGGCGGCCTGGGTGCGTTCCGCCTTGGCATTCTCCAGCAGGACGGCGACCTGGGCGGCGACCGTGTCGACGTCGAACGTCTTCGCATGCTCCAGACCGGCCGCGGCGACCGCCTTCAGCCCCTCGCGGTCGGCCAGCCGGGCGATCAGCATGTCGCGCAGCGGTTCGGCTTCCCCCGGTGGTACCAGCCAGCCGGTGCGGCCGTGCTCGATGATTTCGGGGAAGCCGCCGCAGTCGCTGGCGACCACCGGCACGCCCAGCGCCATCGCCTCCACCACCACGAAGCCGAAGCTTTCCCACAGGGAAGGGACGACCGCCATCTCGGCCCGCGCTACCACGGCCAGCGCGTCGTTGCGCGGCAGGGCGCCGGTGAAATGGACTCGGTCGGCGACTGGGGCGACGTCGCGGCGGAACTGGTCGATGACGGCGGCGCTCGCCGAATCTTCGCCGCCGATCATCATCAGGTGCAGGTCGGGGTTGGCGGCCAGGACGCCCGGGATAGCGCGGCCCAGCGTGGCGATGCCCTTGCGTCCCTCCAGCCGGCCGAAGAAGGCGATGAAGCGTTTCGGCAGCGGGATCGGCGGTTCGGCCGTCCGGTTCGCCGCCACCGCGGCGATGTCGATGCTGTTGGGGATGACCTGGATCAGCTCCGGCGCGATGCGCCAGTAATCGGCCACCCGCCGGGCAATGGCGCGGGTGGAGGCGTAGATCGCGGTGCTGCGCCGGGTCTGGTCGCGCTCCAGTGCGTTCAGCAGATGGGTGTGCGGAACCCAGGGTTGGCTGTTGGTGTCCATCACCAGCCCGGTCGGGGTCGCCAGCCGCGTCACCACCGGGATGGTGCTGAAGCGGGTCAGCCACCAGGCGTCGGCGTCGAACTCCGCCGCATGGACCACGTCGGGACGGAAGGCGCGGACGGCATCGGCCAGCCGGCGGTTGGTCCGGAAGCGGTCGACCACCGCATGCCTGTGCGGACCCGGATCGACGCGCTGCACCGTCACGCCGTCCTCGATGGAGGTGCCGGCCGGCAGGCCGCCGGCCTTCCATGGAGTCACCACCTGGACGGTATGGCCCAGCCGCGCCAGTGCGCGGGCCATCGTATGGGTGTGCGTGGCGATACCGCCGAGCTTTTCGCCGGGTGGGTATTCGGGCGTCAAGAGCGACAGTCGCATTGCGGTTTCCTCGATTCCTAAAGAATGTCCGGTGGGTTCGGTCACTTGGCCACGCGGCCGGCCGGGGTGGCATCCGGAGTAAGGGCCGGAGCGGCTGTCACCGGGGCCGGCTTGTCGAACAGGCGCCGCGGCAAGGCTGCAAGCATCGCCGGGTCGGGAAGGAAGACGCGCCAGGGCAGTCCGGTCGCACGGCGGTAGAGCGTCGCCGCGGTAGCGAACACCAGCGTGTAGGCGACGGTGGAAACGATGGCCGCCGCCAGGATTCCGCCGCCGCGCAGGAACAGCAGCAGCCCGGCCAGCGTGACCACCATTCCCAGCAGATTGGCCAGGGTGGCGGTGAAGGGCCGGTTCTCCGCATAGAGCCCGTTCAGCAGGATCGACGCGGCGGCATAGAGGATGGCGCCCGGCAGCAGCAGCCGCAGCGGCAGCGCGCTGTCGGCGAAGGACGGGCCATAGACCAGCCCGATGGCGATGTCGGCGAAGACGAAGAGCCCGCCGCCCAGGAGACCGCCGATGGCGAAGGTCGCCTGAAGGCTGTTCAGCACCAACTCGCGCCCCGACTGTCCCCGCCGGGTGGCGGCAGGCATGACGACGGTGGCGAGCGCGCCGGACAGGCTGACGATCAGCCAGGACAGGCTGGTCGCCAGCGCATAGAGCCCGACCTGCGTCGCCGACAGGAAGGCCGGGATGATCAGCAGGTCCAGCCGTTGCGTGATGACGCCGCCCACCACGTCGCCGTGGGTGCGCAGGGCATACCAGACGGTCTGCCGGCCGAGCGCCGGGTCGGGGCGGCCGATGCCGTGGCGGCGGACCAGCAGCCCGGTCGCCACCACCAGCACCAGCGTGCTCATCGCCGCCTGGACGATGACGGCGGCCTCCACCGTGAATTGGCCGGTGGCCCACAGCGCGGCATAGACGATGGCAACGCCGGCCGGTTGAAGGAAATTCAGTGCGTTGAAGCTGCGGAAATCCTGATCGCCGAGGATCAGGCCCAGCATCAGTTCGGACAGCAGGGCCATGGCGATCATCGGCAGGTAGAGCCGCGCCAGCGCCAGCGTTTCCGCCGGCTGTGCCGCCAGCAGCGTCGGCAGCAGCAGATAGCCGACGCCGATCGCCACCGCCGCAACCGGCAGCAGGATCAGGGTCCAGGTGCTAAGCAGGCGGCCGCCGGCGGCATGGTCACGCGACAGCGCATAGGTGACCGCCTTGCCGCAGCCCATGCCGAACAGCCAGCCCAGCAGTTGCACGGTGGTCAGCACCGCGGTCAGCGCTCCCCGGCCGTCCGGACCGATGGTGCGGGCGACCAGGATCCCGGTCAGCAGCCCCAGCGCCATCGTCGTGGCGGTGACGAGCACCGTCGCCACGCCATGCCGGGCGAAGCTGTTCTGCTTTGCCGCCGCCTTCCGTCCGGTCAAATCCTTCAGCATCGCGCCGTCACCCCCGTTGATGGCCCTGAATCCCGCGCACTGCGTAACCTGTCGTTCTGGAACTCCTGTTTTGATTGCAGCCCCACTCCCGATTTGAAGCGGCTTTCACTTGCCTACTTTTGCCGGCGAAAAATAGTTCGCATCACCAACATTGTTCGACAAATTCAAAAGTTATCGGGAAGAGGAACAATCGTAAAATGCGGCCGTTATTTGATCCGACGCGCATTTTTGTTGTGCGTTGCAAACAGGACGGTAGTGGGGTGTTGGTCCAGGGTCAACGCCGCTTTCGGAACTGTTCTTCCCACACACCAGGGGAGTATTTTTCTTTGAACATCCGTTGGCGAGGACTGTCTGACCTAGCGTATCTTTCGGGCAGCGGTTATCGGCGACGCCCATTTTCCGGCATCGGGATTAGCCCGTTGCTGGGCCGGTCGCACACGGGAGGGGAGGGGGAGGCGCCGTTGCGCCCCGCCGCATGGCGTCGTCGGATCGCCGCCTGACGCCATTGATGGGCGTCTTCAGTCGGCCGCGGCCATCCGTGCGGCGGTGGAGCCGCGCACGATGCAGGTGCCGCCGAGAATGAGGCGGCGGCTGGGACGGTCCGGCGCCTCCAGCCGTTCGAACAGAAGGGCCATTGCGGACTGGCCAATGTCCTGCACCGGCTGTTCGATGACGGTCAGGCCGGGACCGACCAGCTCCGTCCAGGGTTCATTGTCGAAGCCGGCGACCGCCAGACCGTCGGGAATCGGCAGATGGAGCCGGCGGGCTGCCTTGACCACGCCCATCAGGAACAGGCTGTTGCTGACAATGAAGGCCTCCGGCCGCTCGCGCTCCGACATCCACGCCACCACCGCCTCTTCCGCCGCATCGGCATGGGGGGCGAGAAAGCGGGCCGCCGGGGCGAGGCCGCGGGCGGTCATGGCGGCGCGGTAGCCCTCATGGCGCTCCTGGCCGGTGGTGCTGGTGTTGCCGAACAGCCCGGCGATGCGGCGATAGCCCTGGCCATGCAGATGCTCCACCAGCATCGCCGCGGCACGCGGGTTGTCGAGGACCACGGCATCGTGACGGCCGGTCGGCGCATTGCGGTCGATCAGCACGACGGGGAAATCGAGATCCAGCCCGTCCAGCCGGTCGAGCGTCGCCCGGGTGGGGGCGAAGATCAGGCCGGTGATCCGCTCCTCCTGCATCAGGCGCAGGTACAACTCCTCCCGTTCGGGATTCTCATCGCTGTTGCACAGGATAACGCGCATCCCGGCGCGGTAGGCCGCATCCTCCACCGCGCGGCTGACGGCGGTGAAGAAGGGGTTGCGGATGTCGGACACCACCAGCCCGATGGTCTGCGAATGCTGCGAGCGCAGCCGCCGCGCCGACAGGTTGGGGCGGTAGCCGGTGGCGCGCACCGCATCTTCCACCCGCCTGCGCAGGGCGTCGCTGACCGGACCGTTGCTCAGCACGCGTGACACGGTGGCGACCGACACGCCGGCGGCCAGGGCCACGTCCTTGATGCCGACGGTTTTTCCCGAGACGCTCATGTCCAGACCGATCGTGTGGAAGGGTGCCCGATTGGGGAGGCGACCTTAGCCGCATGGGCCGAAGATGACCAGGGCGGGGTATTTTCTGAAAACGTTTCCAGTAGCCTCGGCAAACCATCCTTCATTTTTGTCCGACTGACAAGCCATTCATCCAGGAAAACCCATATGTTGCAACGCAACAAGCGTTGACAACCGAACTGTAATCGTTTTCACTTGGTTCAACAGCACAAACAAAAGCCCGCGGAGGAGACGGTCGCCATGCTCACCGACACGCACCCCTTGAGCCTTCCCCCCGATCTGATCCGCCTCGGCGCCGCTCCGGCGGGCAAGGAGGCGGCGATCCGCGAGGCGGCGCAGCTGCTGATCGCCGCGGGCTGCATCGACCCCGCCTATGCCGACAGCATGATCCGGCGCGAAACGGTGGCGAACACCTTCCTCGGACATGGCGTCGCCATCCCACACGGCATGGTGGACGACCGCAATCTGGTCCGCCGCAACGGCATCGCGATTCTGCAGGTGCCGGACGGCGTGGTGTGGAACGACGGGCAGACCGCCCGTCTCGTCGTCGCCATCGCCGCCCAGTCGGACGCCCACATCGCCATCCTGCGCCGCCTGACCCGCCTGATGCAGGACGAGGCGCGGCTGACCGCCCTGTTCACCACCGGCAACCCCGCCGATCTCGTCGCCGCGCTGTCCGACGAGACCGCATCGCCGGCCCCCTCCACCGCCGATGCCGGCGACCTTGCCGAGAGCTTCGAGTGGGTGGTCGATTATCCGACCGGCCTGCATGCCCGCCCCGCTGCCGCCTGGGTCGAGAGCGCCCGGGCCGCGTCCGGCCGGGTCCGCGTCCGCCATGGCGGGGAGAGCGCCGACGGCAAGACGCTGGTGGCGCTGCTGCAGCTGGGCCTGCGTCCGGGCGACCGCATCACCGTGTCCACTGACGGGCCCGACGCCCGCGCGGTGCTGAACCGGCTGCGCGCCACCATCACCGGCCTCAGCGCACGGGAAAAGGCGGACGCCGCCGCCGCGGCGCGCAAGGCGAAGGCCGTGGTGCAAGGCTGGACCCCGCCGGCCGCCGGCGGCACGAATGGCGGCCGCGAGATGCCCGTGGTTGTCGGCATCGGCGCCAGCCCGGGCCTGACCATCGGCCCGGTCCACGTGATGCCGAAGGCCGACCTGACCGTTCCCGACCGTCCGGCCCCGCTGCTGGAGGGCGGCAACCGCCTGCATGAGGCGCTGAACCTGACGCGCCAGCAGCTGAAGGCGCTGGCCGACGACACCGCCCGCCGGCTTGGACCGGCCGAGGCCGGCATCTTCGCTGCCCAGGCGGAGCTTCTGAACGACACCGACGTCATCACGCTGGCCTGCCAGTTGATGGTCGAAGGGCACGGTCCCGGCTGGTCGTGGAACGAGGCGGTGGAGCGCAGTGCCGCCAAGCTCGCCGCCAACCCGAACCCGGTGCTGGCCGGCCGCGCTGCCGACCTGCGCGATGTTGGCCGCCGGGTGCTGACCCGCATCGATCCGGACCTCCGGGGCGGCTCCATCCGCGACCTGCCGGACACCCCCTGCATCCTGGTCGCCGACGACCTGTCGCCATCCGACACCGCAGCCCTCGACATGGGCCGCGTCATCGGTCTGGCGACGGCGCAGGGCGGCCCGACCTCCCACACCGCCATCCTGGCGCGCACGCTGGGCCTGCCGGCGATGGTCGCAGGCGGTGCGGCACTGACCGGGCTCGCCAACGGCACCACCGCCATCCTCGACGGCCAGTCCGGCCGCCTCTATCTGGACCCCTCCGACACCGACATCGCCGCCGCCCATGGCTGGATCGACGAGCAGCGTGTCAAAAAGGCCCAGCAGGAGGAGCGGCGCAGCCTGCCTGCCCGCACCCGCGACGGCCACACGGTGGAGATCGGCGCCAACGTCAACCGTCCCGATCAGGTGGCGATGGCCCTGTCGCAGGGCGGCGAGGGCGTCGGCCTGATGCGCACCGAGTTCCTGTTCCTCGAGCGCGGCGATGCGCCCAGCGAAGAGGAGCAGTATGAGACCTACCGCGCCATGCTGGAGGCGCTGGACGGCCGCCCGCTGATCGTGCGCGCGCTCGACATCGGCGGCGACAAGCAGGTGCCGCATCTGCAATTGCCGCATGAGGAGAATCCCTTCCTCGGCGTGCGCGGCGCCCGCCTGCTGCTGCGCCATCCCGAACTGCTGGAGCCGCAGCTGCGCGCGCTCTACCGCGCCGCCAAGGGAGCGAAGCCGGGCGCCCTGCTGATCATGTTCCCGATGATCACCACGCTGCGCGAGATCGAGACGCTGCGCGCCGTCTGCGACCGCATACGGGCCGAACTGGACGCCCCGGCGGTGCCGCTGGGCATCATGGTCGAGGTGCCGGCCGCCGCCATCCAGGCCGACGTGCTGGCCCGCCATGTCGATTTCTTCTCCATCGGCACCAACGACCTGACGCAATACGCGCTGGCCATCGACCGCCAGCACCCCGAACTGGCGGCGGAGGCCGACAGCTTGCACCCGTCGGTGCTGCGCCTGATCCGCCTGACGGTGGAAGGGGCGGAGAAGCACGGCCGTTGGGTCGGCGTCTGCGGCGGCATCGCCGGCGATCCGTTCGGTGCCGCCTTGTTGGCCGGGCTGGGTGTGCGCGAGCTGTCGATGACCCCGCGCGACATCCCCGGCGTCAAGGACAAGCTGCGCGACAGCGACCTCGCCGGCCTGCGGGCGCTGGCCCAGCGGGCGCTGGATTGCGAATCGTCAGATGAGGTGCGGGCGCTGGAAGGGGAAGCGTCATGACGAAATCCGGCTTGAAGTCAGTCGTCACCGTCACGCTGAATCCGGCCATCGACCAGACCATCATGGTCGAGGCGCTGAAGCCCGGCAGTGTCCATCGCGCCAAGGCGGTTCGCCACAATGCCGGCGGCAAGGGCGTGAACGTCGCCAGCTGCCTCGCCGATTGGGGTACGCCGGTGGCCGCGACGGGCCTGCTCGGCACCGGCAATGCCGCGCCTTTCGAGGCGCTGTTCCAGGCCAAGGGCATCGCCGACGCTTTCCTGCGGTTGCCGGGAGAGACGCGCGTCAACATCAAGATCGCCGACCTCGCGGCCAACGATACGACCGACATCAACCTGCCGGGCCTGAGTGCCGATGCGGCCGCCGTCGACCGCGTCCGCGAGACCGTGCTGGGGCTGGTGGAGCCGGGCACGCCGGTGCTTCTTGCCGGCAGCCTGCCGGAAGGCTTGCCCGCCAAAACCTACGCCGCCCTAACCGCCGATCTGGCGGCAGCCGGCGCCCGCGTCGTGCTGGACAGCAGCGGGGCGCCGTTGGCGGCGGCGCTGGCTTCCACCGGTGCGCTGCCCCACTGCATCAAACCAAACCGGCACGAGCTGGAGGATTGGGCCGGCCGGCCGCTGCCGACGAACGCCGACCTGCTCGATGCGGCCCGCGATCTGCATCGCCGCGGCGTGTCGGTGGTGGTGGTGTCGCTGGGGGCGGACGGTGCGCTGTTCGTCGGTAGCGATGGGGATGGCGCCCGCGCCCTGCACGGCCGGCTGCCGCCGGTCCAGGCGCTCAGCACCGTCGGCGCAGGCGACGCGATGGTCGCCGGACTGATCGCGGCCTTCCAGCAGGATGGTGGACTGGAGGATGTCGCCCGGCTCTCGGTGGCCTTCGCCGCCGCCAAGCTCGGCTGTTTCGGCCCCAACCTGCCCGATCCGTCGACGGTGCGGTCGCTGGCCGCCCAGGTGTCCCTGACCCCGATCGATTGAGATTTCCGGCACCATCGGACTGAAATCAACGCAGTGACAGGCGCGGGCTCGAACCCGCCAGGAGGAAACAATGGCGACCCTGTTGGCCGTGATCGCAGCGGGCGATCTTACCACCCAGGCCGTTCTGGCGGCCGAGGCCCTGCGCAAGGCGGCGGCAAAGGCCGGCCACCGCATCCAGGTGGAGACTTCGCACCAGCCTCGGCATCCAGTCTCCGCTCGACGCCGCCGCACTGTCCGCGGCTGACGGGCTGATGCTGGTCGGCAGCGGCGACTTCGACGACGGACGCTTCGCCGCGCTGAAGCGCAGCACCGCCTCGCTCGACGAGGTGCTGGGCAATCCCGCCGCCGTGCTGGAAAAGGCGTTGTCCACATCCTCCGCGTCTGCAAATGCGGCAGCCGGTCCACGCCGGATCGTCGCCATCACCTCCTGCCCGACGGGCATCGCCCACACCTTCATGGCGGCCGAGGGCATCCAGCAGGCGGCGACCGCGCTCGGCCACAAGGTCCGGGTGGAAACCCAGGGCTCCGTCGGTGCGCGCGACACCCTGACCGACGACGAGATCCGCGAGGCGGACGTCGTTCTGATCGCCGCCGACACCCAGATCGACCTGTCTCGCTTTGCCGGCAAGCGCGTGTTCCTCAGCGGCACCAAGCCCGCCATCAACGACGGCAAGGCCCTGGTCAACCGTGCCCTTGCCGAGGCCAAGACCCATGGCGCCGCTGGCGGCGCGGTCCCGCTGGCCGATGCCGTCGCCGCCGGCAAGGCCGAGCGCTCGGCCCAGCGCACCGGCCCCTACAAGCACCTGATGACCGGCGTGTCCTTCATGCTGCCCTTCGTGGTGACGGGCGGCTTGCTGATCGCGCTGGCCTTCGCGCTGGGCGGCATCTACGTCTACGAGGAATCCAACGCCGGCACGCTGGGCTATGCCCTGTTCCAGATCGGCGCCAAGGGTGCCTTCGCCCTGATGGTGCCGGCGCTGGCCGGCTACATCGCCTACTCCATCGCCGACCGTCCCGGCATCGCCCCCGGCATGGTCGGCGGCATGCTGGCCGGCAGCATCGGTGCCGGCTTTCTGGGCGGCATCGTCGCCGGATTCATCGCCGGCTACGGCACCGCCTTCCTCAACCGTCACATCAAGCTGCACCGCAATTTGGAAGGGCTGAAGCCGGTCCTGATCCTGCCGCTGCTGGGCTCGCTGCTGACCGGCCTGCTGATGATCTATGTCGTCGGCACCCCGGTCGCCGAGGCACTGGCCTGGATGAGCGCCTGGCTGAAAGGCATGCAGGGCAGCAGCGCCATCCTGCTCGGCCTGCTGATCGGGGCGATGATGGCCTTCGACATGGGCGGTCCAGTCAACAAGGCGGCCTACGCCTTCTCCACCGGCCTGATCGCCTCCCAGGTCTACACCCCGATGGCCGCCGCCATGGCCGCCGGCATGGTGCCGCCGCTGGGTCTGGCGCTCGCCACCAAGCTGTTCGCCGACCGCTTCACCGCAGAGGAGCGCGAGGCCGGCAACGCCGCCGCGGTCCTGGGCATCGCCTTCATCACAGAGGGCGCCATTCCCTTCGCCGCCCGCGATCCGCTGCGCGTCATCCCGGCGCTGATGATCGGCGGCGCGCTGACCGGTGCGATGTCGATGGCCGTTGGTGCCGAGCTGAAGGTGCCGCATGGCGGCGTCTTCGTCCTGCCGATCCCCAATGCAGTGACGCATCTGCTCGGCTATGTGGTGGCTCTGGTGGTCGGCACGGTGGTGACTGCCGTCGCCCTGCGCATCCTGAAGAAGCCGGTCGCCGCCGCCGCAGCGCCGAAGCCGGTGGTCCAGCAGGCCGGCGCGCACGCCTGATCCCTATTCCTTTCCTCTCGGGCGTCCTCCCGAAACTGGCCCCTCTCCGCTTCCGTGGGGAGGGGCTTTCTTTTTCTCTCCACCCGAAGAATCCGCGCCAGCTTTTGCGGCTCCGCCCGTGGGATCGGTCATGACATCGCCCGGAGTGACCGATCCATGCTCGACGAAAAGCCTGATGTGATGCTGGGCAACATGCTTCTGCATGTAAACCTGTTGGCCCTTGGCACGCTGATGACCAAGATGATGGCGGAGATGTTCCGCAAGGACGAGAATCCGGCCGGCAAGGCGGATGAATGGCTGCGCCTGTTCGAGGCGACCGCCGCGCAGATGACCTTCGCCAACGAGACGCCGGAATGGAGCGACCTGACGGCGCAGGAATTCCGCGACGTGCTGATGCAGCACATCCACCGCGCCCGCGCCATGGCGCTGGGGGAGGAGTGCAACCCGCGCGCTTATCTGCGCCATCACGGCTGAGCGGACCCGTTATCGTCACCGGTACTCCTGCCGCCGCGCCAGCCCGTCCTTCAGGTGCCGGATCGCCGCATGCACTTTCGCCGGAACATGCCGCTTCTGCGGATAGACCGCCCACACCGCCGTATTGGGCGGCCGGTGGCGGTCCAGCAGGGAAACCAGCCGTCCCTCGGCCACCGGGCCGCGCACATAATAATCCGGCAGCTGACAGAGCCCAAACCCGCGCAAAGCCGCGTCCAGCACCGAGAAGCCGCTGTTGCAGCGCCAGCGGCCCCGCGGCCGGAACAGCCAGTCCTGGCCGTTGTCGTCGAACAGCCAGTGGTCGGAGGTGCCGACCAAACACTGGTGGGAGCCGAGGCTGGTCAGGTTGTCCGGGCTGCCGTGGCGTTCCAGATAGGACGGGGCGGCGCACAGATGCATCACGCGCGGGGCGATGCGCGTCGCCACGAGGCTCGATTCGCTGAGGCGGCCAAGCCGGATCGCCAGATCGTAGCCTTCCTGCACCAGATCGAGCTGCCGGTTGGTCAGTTCCACCTCGATGCTCAGCTGCGGGTGGCGCTCCATGAGGTCGTTGATCAGCGGCATGACGAACTGCTCGCCATAGGCGGTGGCGCAGGTCATGCGCAGCACCCCCTTCACATCGCTGTCGCTGCCGCCCTGCAAGGCGCCCACCGCCAGGAAGGCGTCGTCGCGCTGCTCCGCCAGCCGCCGGCAGCGGGCGAGGAAGGCGCGCCCGCTCTCGGTCAGGCTGACCTTGCGGGTGGTGCGGTAGAACAGCCGGGCCTGGAGCCGGTCCTCCAGCCGCGCCACGCTGCGGCTGACATGGGAGGAGGAGACGCGCAGCCGCTCCGCTGCCCGGGAGAAGCTGCCGGTTTCGGCCACCGCCATGAATTCGTCGATGCCGTCCCAGCCGCTCATGGACATTCTCCCAGGGCCATCGGGCCATTATCCCCATACGGCAAAAATCTATTCCCGAAATCGCCGTTCTGGCAATGACCGGTCGCGGTCTACACTGCGGAAATCAAATGCCAATCCTCATTGGCAAACCCGCTTTCGGGGCAAACCCGTTCTCGGGACCAATCCGACTTGGGGAAGGAAACCCACATGGTTCTGTCGCGCGCCGCCGTCGCCTGGGAAGCCAACCGTCCGCTGGAGATCGAAGAGGTCGAGGTCGCGGCCCCCAAGGCCGGCGAGGTGATGGTTCGCATCGTCGCCACCGGTGTCTGCCACACCGATGCCTACACCCTGTCCGGCAAGGATTCCGAAGGCGTCTTCCCCTGCATCCTCGGCCATGAGGGCGGCGGCGTGGTGGTGGAGGTCGGCCCGGGCGTCACGTCGGTGGCGGTGGGCGACCACGTCATCCCGCTCTACACGCCGGAATGCGGCAAGTGCAAATTCTGCCTGTCCGGCAAGACCAACCTGTGCCAGGCGATCCGCGCCACCCAAGGCAAGGGCCTGATGCCCGATGGCACCAGCCGTTTCTCACTGAAGGGCAAGGAGATCGCCCACTATATGGGCACCTCGACCTTCTCCGAATACACGGTCCTGCCGGAGATCGCGCTCGCCAAGATCAACAAGGCGGCGCCGCTTGAGAAGGTCTGCCTGCTGGGCTGCGGCGTCACCACCGGCATGGGTGCGGTGATGAACACCGCGAAGGTGGAGCCGGGCTCGACCGTCGCCATCTTTGGGCTGGGCGGCATCGGCCTGTCGGCCATCATCGGCGCCACCATGGCGAAGGCCAGCCGCATCATCGGCATCGACGTCAACCCGTCGAAGTTCGAGATCGCCAAGCAGCTCGGCGCCACCGACGTCGTCAACCCGATGGACTTCGACCGCCCGATCCAGGAAGTCCTGGTCGAGATGACCGACGGCGGCGTCGATTACAGCTTCGAGTGCATCGGCAACGTCAAGGTGATGCGGGCCGCCCTGGAATGCTGCCACAAGGGATGGGGCGAGTCGGTCATCATCGGCGTCGCCGGCGCTGGCGAGGAGATCGCCACCCGTCCGTTCCAGCTGGTCACCGGCCGCGTCTGGCGCGGCTCCGCCTTCGGTGGCGTCAAGGGCCGGTCGGAGCTACCGGAGTATGTGGAGCGTTATCTGCGCGGCGAATTCGAGCTGGACACCTTCATCACCCACACCATGGGCCTGGAGGACATCAACCATGCCTTCGACCTGATGCATGAGGGCAAGAGCATCCGCTCGGTCATCCTGTACAACCAGTGAGGTGACGCTGGCTCTTTCCCTCGCTCCCTCTATCTGGACCGGGGGAGGGAGCCTTCCGGCCATCGTTTTTCAAAAGGCGCTTCCATGACCGATCCCCTGACCACCCTGTCGGAAACCCGCGTCTTCGGCGGCCGGTTGAAGCGGGTGCGGCACCAGTCCGCGGCGGTGGATTGCGAGATGACCTTCGCGATCTTTCTGCCGCCGCAAGTGGAATCCGGCGCCACGGTGCCGGTCTTCTACTGGCTGTCGGGACTGACCTGCACCGACGAGAACTTCACCCAGAAGGCCGGTGCCTTCCGCGTCGCGGCGGAGCTTGGTCTCGCCATCGTCGCTCCCGACACCAGCCCGCGCGGCGAGGGGGTGCCCGGCGACCCCGACAATTCCTGGGATTTCGGGCTCGGCGCCGGGTTCTATGTCGATGCGACCGAACAGCCCTGGGCGCGCCATTACCGGATGCACGACTATGTGACGCGGGAATTGCCGGCGCTGGTCGAGGCAAATTATCCGGTCACCGACAAGCGGTCGGTCGCAGGCCATTCGATGGGCGGGCATGGCGCGCTGGTCTGCGCGCTGAAACATCCGGGCTTCTACAAGGCGGTGTCGGCCTTCGCCCCCATCGTCAACCCGGCCGCGGTGCCCTGGGGCGAGAAGGCCTTTGGCCGTTATCTCGGCCCCGACCGCGACCGCTGGCTGGAGTGGGACGCCTGTGCGCTGATCGAGACTGCCGCCGAGCGGCTGCCGATCCTGATCGACCAGGGTGACCGCGACGGCTTTCTAGAGGCGCAGCTGAAGCCGGAGACGCTGGTCGCCGCGGCGGAGGCGGTCGGTCACTTGGTGACGCTGCGGATGCAGCCGGGCTACGACCACAGCTACTTCTTCATCAGCACCTTCATCGAGGACCATCTGCGCCACCATGCGGCGGCGCTGCTGGCATGAGATGCCGAACGGGCAGGGGGCAAAACTCGCCCCCTGCCTCGAGGCCTTCCGTCAGGCCACGCGCCGCGTCAGGTGGTTGTCCCAGCGGAAGGCCGGCGCCTTGCGCTCCGGTCCCGCCTCGGCGCTCACCGAGACCGGCTCGATCACGCCGAGCCCGCTGGTTGCCAGATAACCGTCGCCGTTCGGCGCCAGACCGCAACCGTCGGCCAGCGCGGTGGAGCCCAGCCAAGCCCCGCTCGCCGCATCCCACAGCCCGATGATCCCGCCCATCGGCGAGCTGGCCGCCACGGTTCTGCCGTCCGACGCCACGCTGCCGATATAGCCCTGCATGCGCGACAGCACATCCTCCGGGGTGTCGAACAGGCGGATGGCGCCGCCACCGGGACGGTGGGCGCCGGTCAGCGGCTGGAGCATGCCGATGGGCCGCTCGTCCTGCACGCCGAAGGCGATCCCGCCATCCTCGAGCAGGGCGATGTGGCGCATACCGAGGTTGGCGTGCTCTTCCGGCAGCCGGACCTTGTCGAGCAGCTTGCCGGTGGTTGCGTCGACATAGGTCAGCGAGCTGTCCATGCTGTCGAGGTTCAGCTTGGCCCGGCCGGTATCGGGGTGGGTGATGACGCCGCCGTTGGCGACCGCCAGCGTCGTGCCGTCGCGCATCAGGATCAACTCGTGCGGCCCCAGCCCATGGGTGGGGATGGCGCCGATGCGGCGGTAATTGTCGGTGGCGTCATAGATGCCGATGGCGCCCTCTTCGCGCGGCACATCGTCCTCGGCAACGAAGAGGGTGCGACCGTCGGCCGAATAGTCGCCATGGCCGGTGAAGCGGCGGTCGTCCGGCGCCCGCACCACCGGGCCGGGGGTGCCGTCCGCCAGCGACAGCGTTCTGGAACCAGCGGCCGGGCCGGCGGGCGAAGACGGCGGCCTCCGCCATGCCGGGCCGGGGCATGATGCCATGGGCGCGGCCGGGGGTGGCGGTGGTGAACAGCACCTTGCCGGTGCGGTCGAGTGCGGCGACGCCGAAGCTCGGCTCCGCCCCGGCGGTGGCATAGGCGTTGAGGTAGAGCGTGTCGGCGTCGGCGGCATGGGCCTTGCCCGTCAGCACCGCCAGCAGCCCACCCGACAGGCCGGCGCCTGACAGCACGCGCCCACCGAAAACCCTCCCGGCCAGCAGACTCAGGATGTTCCTGCGGTCGACCGCCATCGTCAGTCTCCGTCCAATTCGTTGAAGCCGAGAGTGATGTCCAGCAGCGGCGCCAGCGTGCCCAGCATCTCCACCCGCGCCGCCTTGACCAACCGCAGCGCGCTCTCGGTCTTCTTGCGGGCGGCGGGATCGGTGACCGCCTTGTTAAGCGGGCCGGGGACCGCCTCGACAGCGCTGATGGCGGAGGCGAAACTTTCATCGATGGCTTGCTTGGCGGTGGCGCCGTCGTCGTTGGCGGGCAGCAGCGAGACGAAACCCGGACCACCATGCTCGCCCATCAGCAGGGCGCGCAGCCCCTCCAGGTTCAGCACGACATTGCGCAGCGACCGGCCGCTGCGCAGCGCCTCCACCACCGTCGGCTTGGCATCCTCGATGCTCGTGCCGAGCGGGGCGATCAGTTTCTGGTCGATCACCACCTGCATCGCGGTGATGGCTGAGGCGTAGAGCGTGTTCACCGCTTCCGAAGCATTGGGGCCGAGAACGGTCGACTGTCCGGCGGCGAGGGGCGCCTCCAGCTCCTTCCACCCGTCGCGCGCATCGGTGGCGATGGCGGCGATGTTGCGGGCGGCGGCCGCGGCGAGCCTGGCGCGGTACTGCTTGGCATCGCTGCCGGTGAAGCCGTCGGCGGTGACGCCCTCGTCGAACAGCAGCCGCTCCAGCACGGTCAGCCCCTGGACGGCGGCACTCTGGCGGGCGAGCGCGCCGGGCTCCAGCAGCTTGGGATCATGGTCGCGCAGGATCTGGCCGATCTGGCGCTGGACCACGCCCGGCCGCTCCGGCCAGAACGACATGCGGTCGGCCCGCAGATTCATGGTCAGCGGGCCGGGGCGCAGATGCTGCACGGCGGCCCAACCGTCGGTGACCTTGAAATGGGCGGCGCGCGCCTCATCGAGCCCGGCGGCGGTGGGGCCGGCGGCAAAACGGTCGAGCGTATCGGCATAGGCGGTGGCTGCCGTCACCAGCGCATCGAAGCGGGGCAGGGCATGGGTGCGGACCATGCCGCCCAGGAAGGCGGCATCCTTGTCCGACTGGCGGGCGGCGAAGGCCGGCGTCCGCGGCAGCAGGGCCGCCACGGCAGCGGCGGCCGACATCAGTCCCAGCACTATGCGGCGTCGCATACGATCAATCCCTTCTGCCTTTAACGTGGAGCGAACCCCCCGCCCTTCCTTTACAAACCCAGCACGTAACGCACCAGACGTTTCCGGTCCTCGCCCGGCAGAGACTTGAAGCGGTCCTTCGCCGTTTCCGCCTCGCCGCCATGCCACAGGATCGCTTCGGTGACGCTGCGGGCGCGCCCGTCATGCAGAAGCGACAGCTGCCCATCCTTGGCCGCGAGCCGGTTCAAGCCCCACAGCGGCGTGGTGCGCCAGTCCGACCCGTTAGCCTCGCCCATCGGCAGCCGGTCGCCCAGCCCGGGGCCCAGGTCGTGGAGAAGCATGTCGCTGTGCGGGAAGATGTCGCGGTTGGACAGCGACGGATGCTCGGCATCCTCTCCCGTGCGCCAGGTCGGGCGGTGGCAGGCGGCACAGCCGGTGTCGGCGAACAGCGCGGTGCCGGCCTTGTCCTTCGGCATCTCCAGGCTGCCGTCGGGCGGCAGGTCACGCAGGTAGCCGTCGATCAGGCCGATGACGGTGCTGGGGATCTCGAGCCCCTCGAACTGCTTGGAATCGCCGTGGGGAGCGTTGCGGCAGGCGGTCTGTGCCGGGGTACAGTCGCCCCAGGGCTCCGGGAAGGCCGGGGTCGACATGCCAATATCCAGGCTGAAGGCCTCCGCATCCTGATGGTCCAGGGTGGGGTGCATCGCCTTCCAGCCGAAGCGGCCGACCTGCCGCTTGCCGTCCACCGTCACATAATTCACCCGCCCGGCGACCGGACCGCCGGAGGCGGCCTGCTTGGCGGCTTCGGCTTCGATGGCCTCGGCCGGAATGCGGTCGAGCAGGCCCATGCCGTGAACGCGCGGCGGCACGCGGGCGGACATCACCGTCGTTTCGGCCAGCGGGCCATAGCCGAGATCCTCGACCACCGGCGTCGGGTGGCGCAGCCGGACGGTTTCGCCGTCGGGGAAGCGGACCGTCTCCTCGCGGTAGGTGACGCGGGGACGGCCTTCGACCAGTTGGCCCGGAATGGCGTTGGACTGGATCTGCCGGCCATAGACCGGATCGGCGTTCAGCTTGATCGCATAGCCGACGCCCTGGTCGTCCTTCACCGCCGGATCGGGCGGCCGGCCGCCGGCGCCACGCGGATGGCAGGTGGCGCAGGAGCGGGCGTTGTAGAGCGGACCGAGCCCGTCCGCCGCCTGCGTCGCGGTGGGCGCCGCCACCCACATGCGGCGGAACAGCGCCTCGCCGATGCGGTTGTCGAGGCTGTCGGCGGCCTGGGCGGTGACAGGGGTGGCCTGAGCTGCGAGAAGCAGCGCAGCGGTGAAAACGCTGCGGAAATTGATAAAATCAGGCAACGCGGATGTATCCCATCATGCCGGTGTCCTGATGTTCGATGATGTGGCAGTGGAACATCCAGTCGCCGGGATTGTCGGCCTTGATGGCGACGCGCAGCCGCTCCTTCGGCTCCAGCAGCACCGTGTCGGCATGGTGGGGCACCACCTTGCGGGCATCGGAGGACAGCACCTTGAAGGTGTAGCCGTGGATGTGGATCGGGTGAAGGTGCGGCGTCAGGTTGGCCAGCTCGAAGATGTAGCTCCGGCCCTTCTCCAGCGTGATCAGCGGCGGCGGCAGGCGTTCATGCCCGCCCTCCGGCCAGCTCTGCTGGTTGATCGCCCAGAAGGTCTTCGCCGACAGGCACAGCGCGTCGGCATAGGGCAGGCCGGGCAGAGCCGCCGCGTCGAAGCTCTGCGCCACCGCAGTGGCGGAGAAGGCCATCGGGATGATCGGCGCGTCCTTCAAATCCGGCTCCGGAATGGCTGAGGCGGGCAGGGCGCGCGGCTTGAACCGCTTGTTGGGCCGGGCGGGTCCGACGGCGCGGAAGGTGGCGAGCGGCCGGGGTTCGGCCGAATAGACATTGGTCAGCCGCAGGGTTTGGCCGGCCTTGGCGGGTGCACGGAACAGCACGTCGATGCGCATTGCCGGCCCCATCGGCCAGCCATCCAGCGGGCGGGGCGGCAGCGGATTGCCGTCGACCGCGATGATCCAGGCCTCGGCCCCCTCAACCCGCAGATCGACCACGCGGGTGCTGTCGATGTTGTAGAGACGGGCGCGGATGTCGCCATTGGCGGGAACCTCGATCACCGGCTCGATGGCGCCGTTGACGGTCGAGACGCTGCCGAAGGTGCCGGCGCGCGAGGCGCCGCGGTCGGTCATGAACGTGCCGAACGTGCCGGTCTTGTCCAACTGCCAGTCCTTGACCAGGCAGACGACGTCGGCATCGACCTTCGGCGCGTCCGGCTCCTCGACGATCAGGACGCCGGCAAGGCCGCGGCCCAGCAGTTCCACCGTGTTGCAATGGGGATGGAAGAAGAAGGACCCGGAATCGGGCGGGGTGAATTCATAGACGTGGCGCTCGCCCGGTTTGGTCGGCGGCTGGGTCAGATAGGGCACGCCGTCTTCCAGGTTCGGCAGGCGGATGCCGTGCCAGTGGACCGAGGTGTGCTCGTCCAGCCCGTTCACCAGGGTGGCGCGCAACCGCTGGCCCTTGCGCATGCGGATGATCGGGCCGGGAAAGCTGTCGGCATAGGTGATCAGCGGCGACAGCCCGGCCGGTTCCGGCAGGATGCGCAGCATCCGCTGCCGGGCGACCAACTCGACCTCGACCAGCTCGCCGGCGGCGGTGACAGGTGTCGGGCCGGCGAGACTGGCCTTCAGCGCGCCGGCATCGGGGGCGGCAAGGCCGGTTCCGCCCAGCGCCGTCGCCGCGACGGCGGCGCCCCCGGCGCGCAGGAGGGTGCGACGGGACAGGGTGGGGGCGGGGCGATGCGGCATGACGGCGGTCCAAAAAACTTCAGGCAGGATAAAGACCGGCTCCGGTCCCTTTGCCATCCCCCGCCGGGTCGGCCCGGAAGGGAAGCTCGGGGGAAACTGTCCTGCGCGGGAGGGCGCGGGACCGGAGCCGGGCAGGCCGTGCTTACTTACCGACCTTCGACGGGTCGTCGAGGCTGTCGGAGCCCTTGACATCGACCGAGACGCCCAACGCGGCGACGGCGCCTTCCAGCGCCTTCTTCTGGGCGACGAGGCCGTCGATGCCGGCGGACACCAGCTTGTTGCCCTCGTCGTTGTCGGCGGCGATCATCTGGTCGTAGGCCATCTTGCCGCTGTCGGCGGTGTCCTTGATCGCCTGCATCGCCTTCATGGTGTTGGCCAGGGCGGTCTTGACCGCAGCGTCGGCGTCGGCGGACTTGGCGGCGACCAGCTGCGACAGCGAGGCGCCCGAGACGGTCTTGCCGTCGGTGCGCTTGTAGCTGCCGTTGTAGACGTTCACCATGCCGACTTCGTCGTAATAGTGCGAGTTGTGGGTGTTGTCGGAGAAGCAGTCATGCTCCTCTTCCGGATCGTGCAGCATGAGGCCGAGCTTCATGCGCTCGCCCGCCAGTTCGCCATAGCTCAGCGAACCCAGGCCGGTCAGCATGCGGCCGACGCCTTCGCTCTCCGGAGCCTTGGCAATGGAGGCGCGCGCCTTGCCCTTGGCGGCCCAATCGGCAGTCATTTCCGACAGGTCGTCGACCAGCATCTGGGTGGCGACCTTCAGATACTGGACCCGGCGGTCGCAATGGCCGTTGGTGCAGTCCTTGCCCTTGCCATAGTCGGTGGCCTTGCGCTCACCGGCCCCCGGACCGGTGCCGTGCAGATCCTGGCCCCACAGCAGGAATTCGATGGCGTGGTAGCCGGTGGCGACGTTCGCCTCGACCTTGCCGGCGCCGTGCAGCTTGTCGGTCAGCAGGTCCTTGGTGATCTTGGAGGCGTTGATGGTCTTGCCGCCGGCCGTGATCTTCGGGTTGGCGATGACGTTCGCCTTGGCGTAGGGGTTGCTCTCGCCGCCGGCATAGCCGTCGTCGACATAGTCGATCAGGCCCTCGTCCAGCGGCCAGGCATTCACCTTGCCTTCCCATTCGTCGACGATCGGATTGCCGAAGCGGAAGGCTTCCGTCTGCATGTACGGAACGCGGGCGGCCTTCCAGGCGTCGCGCGCCTTCGCCAGATTGTCCTCGGTCGGGTTGGCGACCAGGGCGTCCACCGCCTTCTTCAGCGCCTTGGCGCCGTTGGTGGCGTCCTCATAGGCGGCATGGGCGATGTCGGCGTAGTTCTTCGCCACGTCCTTGTAGGCCGGACCGGCAGCCTGGGCACCGTACGGCAGCAGGGCAACGACGGCTACGGCGGCGAAGCCGGCAGCGCGCTTCGACATGGAGGTCTCCTCGAACGTCGGTGGTCGGTAATGACAGCAAGTGCGACTTATTCTCAGCGAATAACGTCGCGAATCATTCTCACTGTCAAGCCCTATCCGCGTTGGGGGTACTCGGAAATGCGCAGGCTCCGCCATGCCGCGTCGATATGTCCCGCCGACCCGTCCCACGGGCGGCGGGAGGTGGACGGTCCTCAGCCCTGTCCGAGCGCCTGCGACAAATCCTCATAAAGGTCGTCCGGCGACTCCAGCCCGACCGACAGGCGCAGCAGGTCGCCCGGCACCGGAGAGCTTGGCCCTTCGATGCTGGCCCGATGTTCGATCAGGCTTTCCACCCCGCCGAGCGAGGTGGCGCGGCGCCAGATCTCGACACGGGCGGCGGTGTCGATGGCCGCCTGGGTGCCGCCCTTCACGCGGACGGACAGCATGCCGCCATAGCCGCCGCTCATCTGGCGCGATGCGATGCCGTGGCCGGGGAAGCCCGGCAGGCCGGGATAGAGCACCTCGGCCACCCGCGGATGGGCGGACAGCCGCTCGGCCAGGGCCATGGCGGCGTCGCTCTGCCAGCGGACGCGGGCGAACAGGGTGCGCAGGCCGCGCTGCAGCAGCCAAGCCTCGAAGCTGCCGAGGATGCCGCCCTGCTGGGTCTGCACCGCCTTGATCCGGGCCCAGAACTCGTCCTTGCGGGCGGCGGTCAGGGTGCCGGCGACGACGTCGGAATGGCCGTTGAGATACTTGGTCGCCGAATGCATGACGATGTCGGCGCCCAGTTCCAGCGGACGGGTCAGCACCGGGGTGGCGACCGTGCTGTCCACCGCCAGCCAGGCCCCCGCCTCGTGCGCCAGTTCGGCGACGGCGGCGATGTCGGTGACGGTCCACAGCGGGTTGGCCGGGGTTTCCACCCACACCAGCCGCGTCTGGCCGGGGCGGAGTGCGGCGCGCACTGCGTCGGTGTCGCTGGTGTCGACGCCCTCGACCTTCAGCCCCCAGCGGGTGGCCGGACCGTGCACCCAGTTGCGGAAGGCCCAGTACATCACGTCGGGCACAATCACATGGTCGCCGGGGTCCAGCGCCTGGAACACGGCGGTCGCAGCCGCCATGCCGGAGGCGAACAGCAGCGTGTCGACGCCCTTTTCCAGCTCGGTGATGGTCCTTGCCGGAATATCGAAGGTGGGGTTGTCGGCACGGGCATAGACCCGGCCGCGGCCATAGCCGTTGTCGGCATCCCGGACATAGGTGGTGGACGGGTGGATCGGCGGGATGACCGCGCCACTGGCCGCATCCTCAAAGCCCAGGGCGCCGGCGGCGATGGTTTCGGGACGGTGGGGACGGTCGGTCATTGCCGGGGCACTCCGGGATCGGTCATGAAAGGGGGGGTATCAAGGATACGTCTGCCCGACACCGGGACGCAATGGCGCCGCGCAACCGTCAGGCGTAGCGTGCGATCAGGCGGGCGAGCGGCGGCCCGGACAGCACCACCACGAAAAGCCGCAGGGTTTGCAGGGCCAGCACGAGTGGCAAATCAACCCCGCTGCCCAGCGCGATCACCACCACCGAATCGAGTCCTCCAGGGCTGGTGGCGAGGAAGGCGGTCAGCGGGTCGGTCGGCAGCAGCGTGACCAGCACCCAGGCCGACAGGCTGCACAGGGCGATCATGAGCCCGGTCGACAGCAGCATCTGCGGCACGGCACGCAGGGCGTGGCTCAGCACCTCGCGGGTGAAGCGCAGGCCGATGCTCCAGCCGATGACGGTGTAGGTGATGGTCAGCAGCGCGTGCGGCAGTTGCAGGGTCACGCCCGCACCGGTCTGGACCAGTGCGCCCAGCACCATCGGCACCAGAAGGGCACCGGAGGGAATGCGGAAGCGGTGGCCGATCCAGCCGCCCGCCGCGGCGACCAGAAGCGTCGCCGCCAGCCCGCGCAGGTCCAGCGCCTCCACCGGGGCCACCGGGATGGCGGAGCCCTGCGAACCGGCGGTCAGCGCATGCGTCACCAGCGAGGCGCTGAGCACCACCAGCACGACGCGCAGATACTGCATCACCGCGACCAGCCGGACGTCAGCGCCATAGTCGCCGGCCATGGCGACCATGGCGGAGGCCGCACCCGGCGACACGCCCCAGGCCGCGGTGGTGCCGGGCAGGCTGCCGTAGCGGACGAACAGCCAGCCGACGATGCCGCTGACCAGCACCGTCAGCCCGACGGTTCCCAGCATCAGCGGCCAGTTTTCTGCGATGGACAGCAGGATCGACGAGGTGACGGCATGGGCGACGAGACAGCCGATGATCGCCTGCGCCATGGTGAAGCCCGAGGCCGGAACGCGGATGGTGGCGCCGCCGACGCCCAGCGCGATGGCGGCGATCATCGGCCCGATCAGCCAAGCCGCCGGCAGCCCGGCCGCATCGAGCCCCAGCGTCGCCGCCGCGGACAGGGCGAGCAGTCCCGCCCATTGCGCAATTTTCCGCAGGCGGAGCCCCCAACGGTCGCCGTTTCCGCCACCATCCTTTGCGCTGACCACGAAACCATACCTGCACGAATGAATCTCGACCGCCCCATGCTGCCCGCCGCCCCTCCGTCCGTCCAGCAGGCGAGGGGGCGCGGCAGCCATGCGCGGCCGACCAGCGGTTCAGCGGGCCATGCGGATCCGGGTCAGGAAATCGTCGACGCCCCGGTTGAGATCGTCCGCCTGCCGGTGCAGAAGTCCTGCAGCGGCCAGCACCTCCTGCGCGATGCCACCGGTCTCCGACGAGGATTGCGTCACTTCGCCGATGGAGGCGGTGACCCGGCGGGCGCCGACCGCGACCTCCTGCACGTTCCGGGTGATCTCCTGCGTCGCGGCGGTCTGCTGCTCGACCGTCGCGGCGACGGTGGTGACGATCTCGTTGATGTGGGTGATGGTGCGGCCCACTCCATGGATCGCTTCGGCGGCTTGGCCGGCGGCATTCTGCATGCCGGCGATCTGGCTGGAGATGTCCTCCGTCGCCTTGGCGGTCTGGTTGGCGAGGCTCTTCACCTCGTTGGCGACGACCGCGAAGCCCTTGCCCGCCTCGCCCGCCCGCGCCGCCTCGATGGTGGCGTTCAGCGCCAGCAAGTTGGTTCGGCTGGCGATGTTGTTGATCAGGTTGACCACGTCGCCGATGCGCTGGGCCGCCTCCACCAGACCGCTGACGGTTCCCTTGGTCCGTTCGGCCTCATCGACGGCGGAGGTGGAGATGCGGGAGGATTCGTTGACATGCCGGCTGATGTCGGAGATGGAACTGGCGAGCTGCTCGGTCGCCGCGGCCACCGTCTGCATGCTGGACGAGGCGAATTCCGTCTCCGTCGCCACATCGGCGGAGCGGCGGCTGGTCCCGCTGGCGATCTGCGACATGCGCTGGGCGTTGGCCTGCATCTGGTTGGAGGCGGCGACCGTGCCCTCCACGATGCTCTTCACGCTGTCTTCGAAATTCCCGGCGAGCCGGTCGAGGGTGGCGCGCTTGCTCTCCTCTTCCGCCAGCTTGTAGGTCTCAAGCAGCAGTTCGATGTCGAACCAGGCGATCTTGTTCAGCGTTTCCAGCTGTGCCAGCCGGCTGCGGCGGGCCGCGGCGCCGAACAGGCCGGCCCTCAGCCCCTCGTCGCCGGCGGTGAGCCCGAGTTCGCGGGCAATGTTGGAACTGACGATGTAATGGCAGATCGACACCGCATAAGCCGGGACGCCGTTCTTGTAGAACAGGGTCGCGAGCCGTGTGGCGGACTTGGAGAAGCCGGCATCGATCCGACCGGACACGGCCCGCATCCAATGATCCAGACGGGCGGCATGCACGTCCGGCAGTTGCAGCGCCGCCTGGATTTCCGGCCAGGCATCGAAATGCCGATGCCATTCGGTCAGCAATAGGGGAAGGCGCTGCTCCGCGAACTCCCGGTTGCCCCTGAGCCGGTCCAGATCGTCCTGGGTGATGGAAAAGGTGGAAAGTCTCTTCGCCTGCATATCTGTCAGCTCGACGGTCATCTTCTGGACGATCCTCAGTTCCGGGGGCCTCGCATGGATCGTTCTACGCTAACGATGCTCGTCCGGATCGCCTCTCGATGGCAACTCACCACCGCATTTTTATCATACCCACATATGTATAATAAGGAGAGCAGTGGCAGGTCATGCAATGCGGACGGCTGACCAACTATAATACTTTCGGCCTAAGGTCGACCGGGGATCGGCGGTGGAGTCACCCCATGTCGGGACGCGGGCGCAGGCCGTTCAGCAGCAGGGCTATGGATTGTCGGGCGATCTCCGCCGGGTCCATCTCCCCATCCGGGCGGTACCAGCGGGCGACCCAGCTGAGCGCTCCCGACAGCGTGAAGGCGGCGATCTTCGGATCGCAGGAAACGATGCTGCCCTCGGCGATGCCGCGTTCGATCAGAATGCGGAACTTCAGGTCGATGCGGCGCTTCAGGCTGCGCAGGGTACGGCGGCTGTCCTCGGTCAGCGGCTCCTCGCCGACCCGGATCACGCACATGCCGAAGTCCATGGTGACAATGCCGACATAGGTGGTCATCACCGCCACCAGTTCCTCATAGGCGCTGCCGCCATGACCCGTCACCTCATTCGACGCGGTGTCGAGCATCTCCAGCCCGATCCGCACGCACTCGAACAGAATCTCCTCCTTGTTCTTCACATAGTAATAGATCGTCGGCTTGGTCACGTTCAGCCGCCGGGCGATGTCGTCCAGCGAGGTGGCGTGATAGCCAAGCTCGTTGAAGGCCTGCGCCGCGGTCCGCAGCACGGCGATCCGCTTTTCCTCCCGTTCGCTGCGGCGGTCGGCGGCGGTCTTCCATGGCGAATCCGACATGCGGTGCTGGCTCCCTTCGCTCATTCTTCCGGCCAATCGCTTTCCCATTTGGCTGTGCCCATGCCCAGGCCGGCAGACGGTCGGCTGGCGCAGCAAACCGGCTTACCGTTCTACTGTGAAGTAACTTTGGTTCCATGCAGTAAAAAAACGCCGGATACGCCCGAGAGGAAAGCAGCGGTCCCTCACGCGGCGGAGACGATCAGCAGGGCCGCGATCAGCGCCACCGCATCCTCCAGCAGAGCGGCGGGGCGGTCGCGGCCGAAGGCGGCGGCCATGCGCATGCGGGCGGCATAACCGACCAGTGTGCCCACCACGGCGCCGATGCCGCCGGCCACCAGACCGCCGATCCAGAATCCGGCATTCGCCCCGATGGCCGCTCCGGCGATAACGCCGCCGGCAATGCGGCTGGCGAAGGGGAAGGGCAGCTTGCGGCTGGGAGTGGTCGGCAGCTTGTCGACGACCAGCTCCACCACCGCCATGGCGGTGAAGACCCAGGGCGACACCGGGTGCCCGAGGAAGAACAGCCAGCTTCCCGATACGTCGAGCCAACCGCCGTAGGCGGCCCAACTGACGGCCGCCGGGGCGAGCAGGGTGCGCGAGCCGGCGACGGCGCCGATCAGAAAGGCAAGGGCCAGGGCAAGCATCCGGTCATCCGTGTTTCGTTGGGGTCAAAGTCAGCGGTGGGCTAACGATCGGCTGAAGTTTACAGTCATCCGGCGGAACGTCCGCGCACCGCCTGTACCAGCCGCCGCAGCGCCCCTCCGCGGGTGCCGGGCCCGCCATGGAACAGGCGCAGTGCGGCCAGCATCAGCGCCTCGTCACCGGCGCGCGGCTGGTCGAAATGGGGGCGGAGCCGTCCCTTGCGGACCGAGACGGTCTTCACCTGCGTCATCTCCAGCAGCCCCTCGGCGCCACGGGTGACGCCCCAGCCGCTGGCGTGCCGCCCGCCGAAGGGCAGGCGCGGGTCGGCGGTCGGCACGATGAGGTCGTTGATCGTCACGGTTCCGGCGTCGATCCGTCCGGCCAATTCCCAGGCCTGCGCCTCCGGCCCGAACACGGACGCCCCCAGCGCATAGGGACTGCCGGACGCAACCGTCAGCGCCTCCTCCATGTCCCGCACCGGCACCAGCGACAGCACCGGGGCGAAGATCTCCTCGCGCAGCAGCGCCATGGAGGGCGTCGCATCGGCAAGGATCAGCGGCGCCATCGCCGGGCTGTCCACCTCCGGCAAAGCGCCCAGCGCACGGGCTCCGCCGGCAACCGCGTCCCGGGCAAGGGCGGCGAGCCGGCGTCCGGTCGGCGGGGACACCGGCACGGCCGGAATCTTGCCGGCATGGCGGAGGAGAGCGGCCTCCAGCCCCGCCGCCATGCCCTGTGGGACGAACACCCGCCGCGGCGCGATGCAGGTGGCGGAGCCGTTGAGCCGAAGTCCGAAGGCCAGCGCGCGGGCGACCCGCTCCAGATCCGCACCCTGCAGGACGAAGACGGCGTCGTTGCCCGACAGCTCCATCGTCGAGGGCACCAGATGCCGGGCCAGTTTTTCCGCCACCACCCGTCCCGTACCGGCCGATCCGGTCAGCACCAGCTTGTCGATGCCCTCCTCGATGGCCTCATCCACCGCGGCGGCGGATTCGTCCAGCACCCGGTACAGCCCCGGCGGCAGTCCGGCCTCTTCCAGCCAGGTTCCAAGCAGGATCATCGGCGCGCTGCATCCCGGTGCCGGCTTGACCAGCACCCTGTTTCCGGCCGCGAGAGCCTGGATCGCCTGAACGCCCGGCAGCAGCAATGGGTAATTGGACGGACCGACGATCAACACAGTACCGACCGGCTCCCGCCGCACCTCCGCCTCCACCCCGAACAGCCAGACCGGACGGCCGCGCCGGCCCAGCCTCCTCGGCGCCAGCAGCCTGGACGCTTCCCGTTCCAGAAACCGACAGGCCTCCGCCAGTGGCAGGATTTCGGCGCTGACGCTCTCGGTGGCGGTCCGTGCCGGGCGCGTTTGCAATGCTTCGACGAGGTCTTCCGCACCGACGGCGATCCGATGGCGGAGTCCACGAATAGAGGAAAGGCGTATGGAAATATCCCGTTCGGACCAGGACGTAGAGCCGACCGCCTCCCGAAGGATCGCTTTTCTTATCCATGGAGATAGGACGTCAGGAGGAGGGCTGTTGTTGCGATCCATTTCCGACCCAGCTTCGTAGAGATCACGACTGAATTCGGCAGCGCAGGAGCGTTTGGCAAGCGGATGGAACGACAAGTCGTGATCATCGGCGCGGGACCGGGCGGATTGGCATCCGCGATGCTCCTGGCGCTCACCGGAGCGAAGGTGACGGTGCTGGAACGGCAGGACCGCATCGGCGGCAGGTCGGCGGGCTTTTCGCTCGACGGCTACCGGTTCGACAGCGGCCCGACCTTCTTCCTCTATCCCCGCATCTTGGAGGAAATCTTCGAGGCCTGCGGACAGCGCCTGTCGGACGAGGTCGACCTGATCCGCCTCGACCCGCTCTACCGGCTGGTGTTCGAGGGCGGCGGGGAGTTGCGGGTCCATGCCCAGTTGAAGGCGCTGATGGCGGAGATCGCCAAGCTCAGCCCGGGCGATGCCGACGGGCTTCCGCGCTTCCTGGCCGACAACAGGGCGAAGATGGAGCGCTTCCGCCCGGTTCTGGAATCCGATTTCTCCAGCCCCTGGGCGCTCGCCTCGCTGCCGATGCTGAAGGCCCTGGGCAGGCTGGCGCCGCACCGCTCGGTGGACCGCGACCTGTCCCGCTATTTCCAGGATCCGCGCATCCGCCTCGCCTTCTCGTTCCAGAGCAAATATCTGGGCATGTCGCCCTTCCGCTGCCCCAGCCTGTTCACCATCCTGTCCTTCCTGGAGCATGAACACGGCATCTTCCATCCCCGCGGCGGCACGGAATCGGTGATGGAGGCGATGCGCCGGGTGGCGGAAAGCCTGGGCGTCACCGTCCGGCTGAACGAGACGGTGCGCCACATCAAGTTCCAGGGCCGCCGCGCCGTCGGTGTGCGCACGGACGCCGGCGATTATCCGGCCGATGCCTTGGTCATCAACGCCGACTTCGCCCGCGCCATGACCACGCTGGTGCCCGACGATCTGCGCCGGCGCTGGAGCGACGCCCGCCTCGCCACCAAGAAATTCTCCTGCTCCACCTTCATGATGTATCTCGGCATCGAAGGCAAAGTGGACGGGCTGGACCACCACACCGTCTATCTGGCGGAGGATTACGCCCGCAACCTCGCAGAGATCGAGGAATGCCGGGAGTTGCCGCGCCGGCCGTCGATCTATGTGCAGAACGCCTGCGTCACCGATCCGGATCTGGCGCCGCCGGGCGGCAGCACGCTCTACATCCTGGTACCGGTCGGCCACCAGCGCGGCCACATCGACTGGAAAGCGGAGGCGCCGCAATATCGCCGTCTGGTGCTCGACCGGCTGGCCGCCTTCGGCCTGACCGATCTGGAACGCCGGATCCGGGTGGAGCGGGTGGTGACTCCGGCCGACTGGGACAGCCAGTTCGCCGTGCACCGTGGTGCTACCTTCAATCTGGCGCACAGTCTGGACCAGATGCTTCACCGCCGGCCGCGCAACCGGTTCGAGGATCTGGACGGCGTCTATCTGGTGGGTGGCGGCACCCATCCCGGCAGCGGCCTGCCGGTCATTTTTGAAGGCGCACGCATCACGGCGCGGCTGCTGGCCCAGGAACTGGGCCTGCCGACGCCCTGGCGCACAAAAACCATTGGTTTGTCCGGCATGCTGCGGCAAGCCGTTGCAGGGGGAATGGCATGACGGATCGGATTGCGGTGATCGGCGGGGGCCTGGGCGGACTGGCGGCGGCGGTGGTGCTGGCGGCGCGCGGGCATAAGGTGACCCTGCTGGAAAAGAACGCCTGGGTCGGCGGCAAGGCGGCCGTTCTGGAGGAAGGCGGCTTCCGCTTCGACATGGGGCCGACCATCCTGACGGTGCCGCGCGTCCTGCGCCGCATCCTGGAGGAGGCCGGCTGCGATCTGGACCGGGAGTTGGAGATGGTCCGGTTGGAGCCGCAATGGCGCTGCTTCTTCGACGACGGCACGGTGCTGGACCTGTCGGAGAATGTCGGCACCATGGCGGCGGAGCTGGACAAGCTGGCGCCCGGCAGCGGGGCGGGGGAGGGCTACCGCCGCTTCCAGGCGATGTCGGAACGGCTGCACGGCATTTCCGAACGCTTTTTCTTCTGGAAGTCGGTGGAGGATCTCGGCGACACGCTGAACTTCCGCAACAGCTTCAACGCCAGCACCCTGTCGGACGTGCTGGCGCTCCGCATGGGCAGCACGGTGGCCGGCACCATCCGCGGCCATGTGCCGGATGCGCGGGCGGCGCAGATGCTGGACCATTTCACCCAGTATGTCGGCTCCTCGCCCTACGGCTCTCCGGCGGTGCTGTGCGCCATCGCCCACATGCAGACCAACGACGGCGTCTGGTATCCGATGGGCGGCACCCGTGCCGTGCCGGCGGCGCTGGAGCGGGTGGCACGGCGGCTCGGCGTGGAAATCCGCACCAACACCGGCGTCCGCCGTCTTCAGGTGGAACGTGGCCGCGTGGTGGCGGTCGAGACGGACGGCGGCGAGCGCATCCCGGTTTCGGCCGCCGTGTCGAACATGGATTCGGTCCGCACATATCAGGAACTGATCGGCGGCCCGCCGGCAAAGCGCTTCGCCAAGCGCCGCAGCTACGAGCCGGCCTGTTCCGGGGTGGTGTTCTATCTGGGCCTGGACCGCGCCTACGATCACCTGCTGCATCACGACTTCGTCTTCTCGCGCGATCCGGAGGAGGAATTCGACTGGATCTGATCGTCAGGGGGAACCCGCGCCCGACCCGACCTGCTACATCGCCGCTCCGGCCCGCACCGAGCCGGGCGTCGCACCGGCGGGTGGCGAGGCGCTGTATGTGCTGGTCCACACCCCCTATCTGCGCGAGCGCCATGACTGGAACCGCATGCTGCCGGCCTATCGCCGCGTGGTGTTCGACAAGCTGAAGCGCACCGCCGGCATGCCCGATCTGGAGGACCGTATCCGCGTCGAGCATGTGTTGACGCCGAAGGACATCAACGACCGCTACAATGTGCTGAACGGCGCCATCTATGGCTTGGCGAGCCATGGCCGCTTCATGGGCGCCTTCAAGCCCGGCAACCGCTCCCGCGATGTGGAGGGGCTGTATCTGGCCGGTGGCGCCGCTCATCCCGGACCGGGCATGCCGATGGTGCTGATGTCGGGTTGGATCGCCGCCGACAGCCTCGACCAGGACATGCGCGACGGCGCCCATGACGGTGCCGGTGCAGGCTCCGCGCGCGCCGTGGCCTGACGGAAGGCGGCGGGAGGATGACGGACGATCCGGTTGCGTTACGGTCCCGGCTGCTCTGCTGGTTTTTCGGCGGGGTCATGGCCCGACGGCTGCGGCGCGGCTTCCACGCGGTGCGGCTGGCGCGGCCGGGCTGGCCCGCCCTGCCGCCGGATCGTCCGGTCATCGTCTATCTGAACCACCCATCCTGGTGGGATCCGGCGCTGCTGATCGTGATGGGCACCACCCGTTTCCGCGGCCGGCCTGGCTACGGGCCGATCGATGGGGAAGATGCTGCGCCGCTACCGCTTCATGCGCCGCATCGGCCTGTTCGGGCTGGAGCCCGGCCGCGCGGGCGCCGTCTCCTTCCTGCGCAACGCCGAACGGATCCTGGGCAACCCGCGCGCCATGCTGTGGATCACGGCGGAGGGTGCCTTCACCGACCCGCGCCGCCGCCCGGTGACATTGCGGCCGGGAATCGCCCATCTGGTCCGCCGCATGCCCACCGCACTGGTGGTGCCGCTGGCGGTCGAATACCCGTTCTGGGACGAGCGAACGCCGGAGGCGCTGATGCGGTTCGGCCAACCCTTTGAAGCCGCCGCTCTTTCCGCTCTTCCGGTGCAGGACATCGCGGCGGAATTGGAAGGGCGGCTGGAGACGGAGATGGACCAGTTGGCGCTCGATGCGCAGAGCCGCGATCCAGCCCGTTTCCTGACGCTGATCGAGGGAACGGTCGGGGTCGGCGGCATCTACGACCTCTGGCGCCGGCTGCGCGCCCTGGCCGGTGGACAGGGCTTCTCTCCGGCCCATGGCAGCCGGGAGGAGGACGGCCGGCAAGGTCCGGCCCGCCAAGAGATGCAGCAGGAGATGCAGCAGGAGATCAAGGGGCCATGAGCGTCATCGTCCTGATCGCCGCGCTGTCTCTGATCCTGGCCCTGTTGCCGCTGGGGCAGGGGATCGTGAACCTGTTCCTCTATCGCCGCCCGACCGCCGAACCGCCGCCGGGCACCGCCGTCAGCATCCTGATCCCCGCCCGCAACGAGGAGGGCGGCATCGCCGCAGCCGTCGATGCCGCCCTGCTCAGCCGTGGCGTCGATGTCGAGGTGGTTGTGCTGGATGACCACTCCACCGACCGCACGGCGGAGATCGTCCAGGCCATCGCCGCCCGCGATCCGCGTGTCCGTCTGGAGAGCGCGCCGCCGCTGCCGCCGGGCTGGTCGGGCAAGCAGCATGCCTGCCAGATGCTCGCCGGGCTGGCGCGCTACCCGGTGCTGCTGTTCCAGGACGCCGATGTGCGGTTGTCGCCGACGGCCGCCCGCCGGGTCGGCGGCGCCCTGCTGGCGGGTGAATGCGGCTTGGTCAGCGGCTTCCCCCGCGAGGAGACCGGGACGCTGGCGGAAGCCCTGGTGATCCCGCTGATCCATTTCCTGCTGTTGGGCTACCTGCCGATGGCGGCGATGCGGCGCTCGACCGACCCGCGCTTCGCTGCCGCCTGCGGCCAGCTGATCGCGGTGCGGCGGGATGCCTATCTGAAGGCCGGCGGCCATGCGGCCATCGCGACGTCTCTGCACGACGGGGTGACGCTGCCGCGCGCCTTCCGCCGGGCGGGGCAGGGAACCGACCTGTTCGACGCCACCGGCTTTGCTCGCTGCCGCATGTACCGCGGCTGGCGCGAGGTCTGGTCCGGCTTCTCCAAGAACGCGACGGAGGGAATGGCGACCCCGGCCGCCCTGCCGGTCTGGACGCTGCTGCTGTTCGGCGGCCATGTGCTGCCCTGGATTCTGCTCGGCTGGGCGGCGCTCCATCCGCTGCCCGTTCCGGCACTCGTGCTGGCAGGGCTGGCGGCGGGTGCCGGGCTGGCCTTCCGCCTTCTGCTGGCCGTCCGCTTCCGCCAGAGCGTCGTCGGTGCCCTGCTGCATCCGGTCGGCGTGCTGATCATGCTGGCGATCCAATGGACCGCCCTGCTGCGCGCCCGCCATGGCAAGCCGTCGGAATGGCGCGGCAGGGCCTATCCGGCTGCGACGGGGAGTGGGCTGGGGCCGGGAAACGGTGCTCCATGACACCCTGGCTGCGCCGCCACGGCCACCGCATCTTCCACCCGCTGGCCGGAGCCGATGCCGCCACGCTGGCGACAGTGCTGCGCGATGGCGGCGGTGTCGGGCCGCTGCACCTGCATCGCGTCGCGACCGCTCTGGGCGCCGCCGCGATCCGCGCACCGCTCGACCTGCTGGAGCGGCGGCGGGTGGCGGGGCTGGTCGGGCAGGGCAGGGCTGCCGGGCCGCCGCCGCTGTTCATCCTCGGCCACTGGCGCAGCGGCACCACCCATCTGCTGAACCTGCTGGCGCAGGATGCGCGGTTCGCCGCCCCCGATCCGCTGGCGGTGGGCCTGCCCTGGGGCTTCCTCGGCCTGAATTCCTTCTGGCGCGCGCGGCTGGAGGAGTGGCTGCCGCCTGACCGCATCATCGACGCCATGCCGGTCGATCCGACCTCTCCGCAGGAGGACGAACTGGCGCTGGCCCTGATGCAGCCGCTGTCCTACTACCACGGCATCTTCTTCCCCAGGCACCTGCACCGTGCCTTCCGCCAGGGCGTGCTGTTCGAGGGATGCCGGCCACAGGCCGTCGCGCTGTGGCGGCGCCGGATGGACCATTACCTGAGCAAGATGCAGATCTTTTGCGGCGGCCGGCGGCTGCTGATCAAGAATCCTGCACACACATCGAAGCTGGCGGAACTGCTGGCGCTGCGGCCCGATGCCGTTTTTGTCCACATCCACCGCGACCCTTACGAGGTCTTCAGCTCCACCCGTCGCATGCTGCTGACCCTGCTGCGGGAGTTCTCGCTGCAATCCTACGATCCGCAGGCGGTGGACGATCTGGTGCTGGATCTCTACCCGGCGATGATGGCGAAATTCGACCGCGACCAGGCGCTGTTGCCGCCCGGCCGGCTGGTGGAGATCCGCTACGAACGCTTCGTCGCCGATCCGCTGGGGGCGCTGGCCGAGATCTATGACGGGCTCGATCTCGGCCCCCTCGCACCGGTTCAGCCGAACATGGAACGCTATCTGGCAAGCGTGCGTGGGTATCGCCGGGCCCGTCACGATCTGGAGGACCCGGCCCGCCGCGCGGTGCGCCGCCGGTGGGCCTTCGCCTTCGACCGCTGGGGCTACTGACGCGTCAGGCTCCGCCGCGCTCCTCGCGCTTGGCCTGCTGCCACATGGCTTCCATCTCGTCCAGCGTGGCATCCTGCGGCTTGCGCCCCTGGGCGGACAGCAGCGCTTCGATCCGGTGGAAGCGGCGTTCGAACTTGGCGTTGGTGCCGCGGAGCGCCGTTTCCGGCTCCACCTTCATCCGGCGGGCGAGGTTGACCAGCGCGAACAGCAGGTCGCCCAGCTCGTCCGCCACCCGCTCCTGTGCAGAACCGGCGTCCATCTCGGCCCGCAATTCCCGCACCTCCTCCTCGATCTTGTCGAGGATGTCGCGGGCGTCGGTCCAATCGAAACCGACCCGCGCGGCGCGGTTCTGCAGCTTCAACGCCCTGGTCAGCGCCGGCAGCCCGGCGATGACGCCCTCCAGCGCCGACGGCGCCCGTCCTTCCTCGGCGGCCTTGGCCGCCCGCTCGGCCGCCTTGTGGTCCTCCCAGCGCGAGGTCTGCTGGTCCGACGACTTCACCTCCTCCGGCCCGAAGACGTGGGGATGGCGGCGGATCATCTTGTCGGTGATGACGCCGGCGACCTCGTCGAAATCGAACAGCCCCTCTTCGCGCGCCATCTGGCTGTAATAGACGACCTGGAACAGCAGATCGCCCAGTTCCTCGCGCAGGGCGGCCTTGTCGTCCTTCTCGATGGCGTCGGCGACCTCATAGGCTTCCTCGATCGTGTGCGGCGCGATGGTGCGATAGGTCTGTTCCAGATCCCACGGGCATCCGCCGTCCGGATTCCGCAGCCGCGCCATCACGTCGAGCAGCCGGTCGATGTTGCGGGTCATGTCGTGCCGTCTCCGATTGCCGGAAGGTAAAGGTCCGCGACGATAACCGAGCGGAGCGGGCGGTGGAAGCGGCGTGGGGGGACGCCATGAGTGTAAGACCGGGCAACCCCTAGGCGGAGCCAGCGCCGGCTGCATCGACTGACGCCGGAACCGGACGCCCGTGCAGGCCGACCTGCCCGCGTCCATTGCGCTTGGCGGCATACAATGCCTGGTCGGCATAGCGCAGGACCGTGTCGAAATCCGTGTCGTCGACCGGCCACAGCGCCATCCCGATGCTGCACCCGATGCCGATTTCCGCTTCCTCCATCCTCATCGGCGCCGACAGCGAGGCGATGATGCGGGCCGCGACCTCCTGTGGCGTCAGCCAGTCGGCCTGTGGAAGCGCCAGACAGACCAGGAACTCGTCGCCACCGAGCCGGATGACCTCGTCGCCGTCACGCACGCAGTTGAGCAGCCGGCGCCCGACCTCCGCCAGCACGGCATCGCCGACATGGTGCCCGTGGCGGTCGTTCACCGGCTTGAAGCCATCCAGGTCGATGCAGAGCGCCGCCACCGTCGGGCGCCTGCCGGGCGGCAGGTCGGCCAGTTCCCGAACCCTGGCTTCGAGGTAGCGGCGATTTCCCAGTGCGGTGAGCTGGTCCTTGTAAGCGAAGCCGTGCAGGGTGGCGCCCATGTCGTGGATCGCCTGCGCGGCGTTGCCCATCTCCCGTGTCTGGAATCCGGCTGCGGCACTCTTCGCGACGGAATCGATCCGCCCCGCCGACAGGTCGGTGGCGGAGCGCTGGAGATCACGCAGCCCGCGCAGGACAAGGATGTCAAGCAGGAACCAGACACCGGCAACGATCGTCGCGACGACGCCGGCCAGGATCGCGATTCCCCACATGATCTTGCCGTTCACTTCGTCGAGGACGAGATCGCGTGGCACCCCGACAGCGATCCGCCCGCCGGTGTCCTCCAGAGTCGCGAAGCCGATGATCAGCGGCTGATTTTCGAAACCGGGACGCTCGATGATGCCGCGGTCGGCCCGGAAGATCGCGCGTGTGACGGGATGGTCGGCCATGGGCTGGCCAATCAGGGCGCGGGGCCCCGGTTCGCGCGCCAGGATCGTTCCCTCGCCGTCGAACAAGGTCACCGTGGTGCCGGGAGCCTCCGCGGCCTCTCTCGTCAGGTCGCCCAGCCATTTCAAATCCAGTCCGGTCAACAAAACCGCCTTGACGGCACCGTCCTTATCGAGAAGGGGCAGGGCGGCGGCCAGAAGAGGCTTGCCGGAGCCTCGCCCAATGCGGAAATTGCTGGTGCTAAATGACTTCGTGGCCAGCGCCAGCGTGAAGTAATCCTGATCCGCCACGGTCGTCACCGGGCTGCCGCCAAGTCCCGTCCGGCAGAGGATCCGGCCGTCGGGGGCGGCTACGGCAAAGCCGGTGCTCCAGGTCTGGAACGACATGGCCCTGCGCAGGGGCGGGCCGCAATCCTCGGACCTGTCCCCACGGACCTCGGGGATCAAAGCCAGCGTCTGCAAGGTCTCGCGAACCCGCGCGATGGCATCGGCCTGCTGGGATGCGCCTTGTTCGGCGAGCGTCAGAACACGTTGACGGGCATGCTCGATGTCGGCGTTCCATTGCTGCAGGTAGAGCGACAGAACAAGACCAACCAATGGCAAGAATGCGGTTATGATGAAAATTTCGAGTCGGACACGCAGACCCATACCGCCCCAGATATTCATTATGGATTTTCTTATAGACCCAATGAACATGTCAGTTCCAGAACGGCAGGAGTATCTCGATGACGCAGGTTCAAAACACCACAGGTAAGCGGTTGAGCAAAGAGACTGGAGTTACAGTTGCGCTGAAGCGTCCGCGTTCCGAAGGGACGCACCGGAACCATCCATAGTGCCGGTTGGAGAGACCGTATGCCTTCGGGATTTCAAAAATGCCAGTTCTTCTTGTTAAATCTGCTCATACTTCTCGCAACCCGGCCATGCTGTCGAGCCCCGGCCGATCATTGGCATCTTTGAGTTGCGATAAAGTGCATCGTTTAGCTCTTCACGAATAAAACACATAATTTACATTATGGAAATTATGTCGGTGAGCCGGGCGATCTGTTGCGTGCCGCCCCCGGCGGTTGTCCCGTCACCCGTTTGAAGGCGCGGCTGAAAGCGGCCTGCGAGCCGTAGCCCAAGCGGTATGCCGCGGTCTCTATTGGCATGTTCTCGCGCCCGATCCATTGCGCGGCAAGCCGCATCCGCAGTTCGGTGACATACTGGAGCGGCGTCATGCCGGTGACCGCCAGAAAGCGTTCGGCGAAGACGGACCGCGAGCTGCCCATTTCGGCGGCCAACTGGGCGACGGTCCAATCGCGGCCGGGATCGCGGTGAAGCGCTGCGATGACACGCCCCAGCCTGGGATCGCGCAGCGCTTCCACCCAGCCGCGGGCGTCGCCGCAGCCGCATTCGACCCAGCCGCGCACGATGAAGGCCGACACGACGTCGGCCAGCCGCGCCAGGATTCCGGCAAAGCCGGCACGTTCGGTCCGCGCCTCCCGTTCCATCGCCTCCAGCATCGGAAGGATTTCCGGATAGCGGTCGAGCAGGGTGCCGACCAGCATCACCTCCGGCATGAGGCCGATCAGCGGATGCATGGCGCCGAGGTCGAATTCCATGCAGCCGCTGAAGATCACCGTGTCCTTGCTGCGGCAGGTGTCCGCCGGGCAGGATTTGATGCTGCCGACCGTTTCACACAGCGCCGCTTCGTCGAAGCCGCCCAGATCCAGACCCTGCCCGTCTGCATCGGAGACCAGATCATGGGCACCGCCCCGCGGCAGCAGGACCGCGTCGCCGGCATGCAGTTCATGCAACATCCCCGTCCTGCCGCGCAGGATGGCGGTTCCGCAGGCCACGAAATGGAACTGCGCCCTCCCCTCGTCCCGGCCGAAGCTGATGCCGAACGGCGGAGCGAACTGCATCCGGCGGTACCTGACCCCGTAAAGCCGCATGCCGAGCAACAGCTCGCTGACAGCATCGCGCAGCGGAGGTGCCGAGGATTGTCTGGGGACGGGTAGGGACATGTCCAGACTTTCGATCAAAAACTCCGGACGGTATGGCATGGATCGTCCGGCGCTTCAAGCCTACCCTGCAACGCAGCAAAAACACCTTCAAACGAGGGGAAAGAGACATGAGTGATGTGACGAAGCCGGCCTGGGGCGCGGTTTTCGCGATGTCCATGGGCGTGTTCGCGCTGGTCGGAGCGGAGTTCCTGCCCGCCAGCCTGCTGACGCCGATGGCGGCCGATCTCGGCGTTTCGGAAGGGCTGGCGGGACAGGCGGTTACGGCCACCGCGGCCGTTGCGCTGGTGACCAGCCTGCTGATCGCCACTGCGACCCGCAGGGTCGACCGGCGGATCGTGCTGATGGCATTTTCCATGCTGCTGATCGCCTCCAATCTCGCAGTCGCCTTCGCGCCTAATCTGCCGGTCCTCCTGGTCGGGCGCGTGCTGCTGGGCATAGCGATCGGCGGATTCTGGACCATGGCCGCGGCGACCGCGATGCGGCTCGTTCCACCCGACCTGGTGCCCCGCGCCCTGTCGATCATCTTCAGCGGCGTGTCGGCGGCAACGGTGTTCGCGGCTCCGCTCGGCAGCTATGTCGGCGGGTTGATCGGCTGGCGGCCCGTCTTCCTGCTTGGCGCCGTCCTCGGGCTCCTTGCCCTGGCGGCACCAGGCGGCGACGCTGCCGCGCATGGCGCCGACCGGACATGCGCGGCTGCGTACCCTGCTCGACGTGCTGACGCGGCCGGGCGTCGGCATCGGCATGCTGGCCGTGGTGCTGGTCTTCACCGGGCATTTCGCCTTCTTCACCTACATCAGGCCGTTCTTGGAAACGGTGACCAGCGTCGGGCTCGACGGCGTTTCCGGCATTCTCCTGGGCTTCGGACTCGCCAACTTCGTCGGAACCGCGCTGGGCGGCATGCTTCTGGAGCGCAACATGCGCCTGACGCTGGTCGCCATGCCGTTGCTGATGGCGCTGCTCGGACTGGGGCTGGCAAGTGCAGGCGGTTCGCCGGCCATCGACACGGTTCTGGTGACGCTGTGGGGGCTCGCCTTCGGGGCGGTTCCGGTAGCATGGTCGACATGGATCACCCGTGCCGTGCCCGACGAGGCGGAGAGCGCCGGCGGCCTGATCGTCGCCGCTGTGCAACTCGCCATCGCCACGGGAGCCGCAGCCGGGGGAGCCATCTTCGGTGTCAGCGGCGTGACCGGGGTCTTCACCATGGCCGGAGCGGTGCTGCTGATCGCCGTCCTGACCATCCTGCTCGGCGTCCGCACGCGGACGGTCGAGACCGCCTGAACATCGCGTCCCCAACCGATAAGCCCGGAAGGGAACTGTCTCCCGGCCCGCCGGTCGCCATGCAGGCGACCGGCGGGCCTTTGTGTTTTTGCACTGCGGCAATCCAGCCATGCGGCGAACGGGGCCTCGGGACCGCATCGGCCTCTTGCCGGATTTAGATAGCAAACCTATTAAATAGGGATGCTACAAGATAAGGCGCTGCGCCTTCCCCGAATTTTGGCCTGCACCTGTTCCGCGCCTCCCATCTGTGGCGACGGGCGGCGAACAAGGTGCTGGCGGACAGCGGCTTTTCCGCATCGGCCATCACGCCGCTGATGCTGCTGGCCGAACTTGGCGACGGCTTGCGCCAGCGCGAGCTGGCGGAGGAGATGGGCGTCGAGGGCCCCTCCCTCGTGCGGGTTCTCGACGGGCTGGAAGGTGCTGGATTGCTGGAGCAGCGCGAGGATCCCTGCGACCGCCGTGCGAAGACCCTGCACATGACCGATGCCGGCCGGCACCTGCTGGTGCAGGTGAACGAGGCGCTGAACGATGTCCGACAGCGCCTGATGGCAGACGCGGCGGAGACCGACGTCGAGGCCTGCTACCGCGTGCTGTCCATCATCGAAACCAACGCCAAGCGTGAACAGACCTGATCGTGCCGTGTTCTCCGGGGATGCGCGCCAGTGGCCGGTTCCGGCCGCGGCGACCTCCGGTCGCATCGGTGCGGTGATTGAGGAACCAAGACCGTGACACTCTTTCCTTCCTTCCGGACGGTGGTCCGGATCGCCGTGACCCTGTTGGTGACCGTGGCGGCGGCCGGCGGCGGACTGTGGCTGTGGGATTACTACATGAACGAGCCCTGGACCCGTGACGGCCGCGTGCGTGCCGACATCGTCCAGGTGTCCTCCGACGTCGCCGGTCTGGTGACCGACGTCCGCGTGACCGACAACCAGCTGGTCCACAAGGGCGACCTGCTGTTCGTCGTGGATCCCGGCCGCTACAAGCTGGCGGTGGAACAGGCCCAGGCCAACCTCGACAGCGCCAAGGCGGAACTGGCCTATCGCACCGCAGAGGCGCGCCGGTACGAGCAGCTGGGCACCAACGTCGTCTCGACCGCCCAGAAGCAGGAGGTGGCGTCCGCCATGTCCAAGGCCGCCGCCGCCGCCAAGCAGAGCGAGGCGGCGCTGGATCTCGCCCGCTTCAACCTGGAGCGGACGGAGGTCAAGGCGACGGTCGACGGCTATGTCACCAACCTCCAGATGAAGACCGGCAACTATGTCGCCGCCGGTCAGGCGGTGGTGGCTCTGATCGACAGCCATTCCTTCTATGTCATGGGCTATTTCGAGGAAACCAAGCTGCCGCGCATCCATGTCGGCGCTCCCGTTTCCGTCCGCATCATGGGGGCCGCTGCCGACCTGCGCGGCCGGGTCGACAGCATCACCCGCGCCATCGTCGACCGCGACCGGGCGGAGGGCACCGGGCTGGTCGCCAACGTCAACCCGACCTTCAACTGGGTCCGGCTGGCCCAGCGCATCCCCGTGCGCATCGCGCTGGACGAGGTGCCGGACGGCCTGCAGCTGGTCGCCGGCCGCACCGCGACCGTGTCGGTGATCGGGTCTCCCGACAGCACGCCCAAGGTTGCCCAGCTGCCGGCCGGGCAGTGAGCGCACGGCCATGCCAAAAGCATCTTCCTGGGTCCCGACCCTGAACGAGCTGGTCTTCTCGCTGAAGTCCTTCGCCGCCTCCATGCTGGCGCTCTACATCGCCTTCGGCATGGGATTGCCGCGGCCCTTCTGGGCGATGCTGACCGCCTATGTGGTGTCGAGCCCGCTGTCGGGAACCGTGCGGTCGAAGGCGGTGTATCGCGTCGCGGGCACGGTCGTCGGCTGCATCGCCGCCATCGTCCTGACGGTCGAGCTGGTCAACGCGCCGGAACTGCTGTCGCTGGCGGTCGGGCTGTGGGTCGGCGGCTGCCTGTTCATCTCGCTGCTGGACCGCACGCCGCGCAGCTATGCCTTCATGCTGGCCGGCTACACCGCCGGCCTGATCGTCTTTCCCGGCGTCGCCAATCCGGAGGCGATCTTCGACACCGGGCTGGCCCGGGTCGAAGAGATCATCCTCGGCATCGTCTGCGCCACCGTCATCCACAGCGTCATCCTGCCACGCGGCATGGGGCCGGTCCTGCTCGGCAAGCTCGATGCTTCGCTGCGCGATGCGGAGCGCTGGACGCTCGACGCGCTGGAGCAGGTCGCTACCGACGCACGGTTGCGCGACCGCCACAAGATGGCCACCGACCTGACCGAATTGCGGGTGATGACCACCCACCTGCCCTACGACACCTCCGACCTGCGCTGGATGACCCGGCCGATGCGGGCCTTGCAGGACCGCATGGTCTACCTGCTGCCGGTGCTGACCGCCGTGCATGACCGGCTGGGCGCGTTGCGCCGCCCGGATGGAGCGATGCCGCCGGATCTGGCGCCGGTGGTGGCCGCGGTCCGCGACTGGATCGCCGCCGGTGCCGCCGCCGATCCGGCGGACGCCGCCCGGCTGATCGAGCGGCTCGACAGGCTGGAAGCGGCGGAATCCTCTCAGTCGGCGGACGGCTGGGAGGCCGCGACCCGCTTCAGCTTCATCCGCCGCCTGCGGTCGCTCGTGGAAATCCACCGCGATTGCCGGGATCTGCGGGCACATCTGGCCACGGGCGACCAGGCCCTGCCCGACCATCTCGATCCGCTGGCCCGCAAGCGGTCGCGCGGCGTCTTCCATCTGGATCAGGGGATGGCGGCATGGTCGGCGGCGGCGGCCCTGCTGGGCATCACCAGCGTCTGCGCCTTCTGGATCCTGACCGGCTGGTCGTCCGGATCGGCGGCGGCGATGATGGTGGCGGTCTTCACCTGCTTCTTCGCGTCCTTCGACGATCCGGTGCCGGGCATCCGCCTGTTCCTGGTCTATACGATGGCCTCGCTGCCGCTGTCCGCCTTCTATCTGCTGGTGGTGCTGCCATCCTTCGACAGCTTCCCGATGCTGGTGCTCTGTCTGGCGCCGACGCTGGTGACGCTGGGCATCTTCGTTGCGCGCCCGGCGACGATGGGCAAGGCGATGGCGCTGATCTTCGGCGTCGGCGGCTCGCTCAGCCTGCTCGACACCGGCAACGGCGATTTCGCCTCCTTCCTGAACAGCAGCATCGGACAGATCGTCGGCATCGTCGGCGCCATGCTGGTCACCCGCATGTGCCGGTCGGTCGGTGCGGCGTGGAGTGCCCGGCGCCTGCTGCACATCGGCTGGCGCGAGATCGCCGATATGGCGCGGACACGCGGGGTGCCGGCCAATGACGGCTTCGAGAGCCGCATGCTGGACCGCGTCGGCCTCTTGTCCGCCCGGCTGGCGCAGGCCGGTGGGTCCGTCGATGTCGACGCCATCGATGCGGTGCGCGACCTGCGGGTCGGGCTGAACATCGTCGAGCTTCAGCGGGCGCGCCCGGTGCTGGGCCGTGCAGGCGGAGCGGCGCTGGACCGGCTTCTGCGCGGCGTCGCCGTCCATTTCCGCGCCCTGTCGGCCAAGCGGCCCGACCCGGCCCCGGCCGAGCTGCTGGGCAGCATGAACGAGCTTCTCGTCCGCCATCCGCATCGCCCCGCCCTGCCCCGAGCGCGACCGGGCCGTGGTGGCGCTCGCCTCGCTGCGGCGCAGCCTGTTCCCAGGCGCAGCCTTGCTGCCGCCGCCTCTGGCCAACGAGGAGGTCCCTCCGACGATGCATCAGGAAAGGGCACGCGCATGATCGGCGAAATCGATGTCTACGGCCTGTTCCTGCCGCCGCTGCTGATCATGGCCGTGGTCGCCTGGGCGGTGTCGGCGCTGTTGCGGCGGGGACTGCGCGCCATCGGCGCCTATGGCTGGGTGTGGCATGCACCGCTGTTCGACTTCGCGCTCTATGTGCTGGTGCTGAGCGGCCTTGCCGGCCTGTGGTCGGTCTGGTCGGCCTGACCCGTTCCGGCTGAAATCGTCCACACTGCGGGCCATCCGGCATGCTAGTCTTCCTGCCATGACCGCCCCGCTGTCGCAGCCCTTCTCCATCCCCGGCATCACGTCCGATGCCGACGCCGAGAGCGCCTGGATCGACGTGATCCGGAAGATGGACGAGACCTACGCCAATCTTGTGACGCAACAGGTGGAGCTGGAGCGCAAGAACGCGGAGCTGGAGGAGGCGCAGGCCTTCATCGCCAGCGTCCTCGGCTCCATGACCGACGTCCTGATCGCCTGCGACCGCGATGGCCGGATCGAGCAGACCAACCCGGCGGCCGAACGGGCGCTCGGTTGCGCCGGGCGTGACCTGACGGGACGGCCGTTGCGCGATTTCCTCGACCCGGCTTTCCATCCCGCCTTCGCCCGGCTGTGCAGCGCCGCCCTCCAGCGCGAGGAGGTCAGTGATGTGGAGCTGTCGCTGCGCGGCCCCACCGGCCCCTTCCCGGTCGCGGTCAACAGCACGGTTCGCTACGACCAGCGCGGCCATGCCATCGGGCTGGTTCTGGTCGGCCGGCCCGTCGGGGAATTGCGCCGCGCCTACCGCGACCTTGCCGCCGCCCATGAAGGGCTGAAGCAGACCCAGCAGCAGCTCGTCCATTCGGAGAAGATGGCCTCTCTCGGCCGGCTGGTGGCGGGCGTGGCGCATGAGCTGAACAACCCGATCTCCTTCGTCTACGGCAACGCCCATGCTATGCGCCGCTATGTCGACCGGATGACCGCGTATCTCGACCGCGTGCATGACGGTGCCGCGGCGCCGGAACTCGCTGGCTTGCGCAAGGAATTGCGCATCGACCGCGCCCGTGCCGATGCCGCTGCGACGCTGGACGGCATGCTGGAAGGGACGGAGCGGGTGCGCGACATCGTGGCGGAGCTTCGCCGCTTCTCGTCGGAACAGAAGCACGCCTCGGAACGCTTTGATCTGACGGGACTTTTGCGCTCCGCGGTCACCTGGGTCGCCAAGGCGCAGATGCCCGACTTGACCGTCGTTTTCGACCTGCCCGACACGCTGGATATCGCCGGCCATCCCGGCCATCTGCATCAGGTCGCGATGAATTCTGGTCCAGAACGCCATCGACGCCATGGCCGGCGCTGCGGTCAAGCGGCTGGAACTGCATGGCCGGGAGGAGGCCGGAAAAATCGTCGTCACCATCCGCGACACCGGCCACGGCGTTCCCGATGCCATCCTGGCCCGCATCTTCGATCCCTTCTTCACCACCAAGCCTGTCGGCAAGGGCACCGGCCTCGGCCTGTCGATCAGCTACCAGCTGGTGCACGACCATGGCGGCGCACTGTCCGCCGCCAATCATCCGGAAGGCGGGGCGCTGTTCACCCTGACCCTGCCGGCCGCCGGTCAGCGCGAAGGAGCCGGACGATGAGAGAACGCCCGCTGTCGGTGCTGTGGCTCCAATCGGGCGGCTGCGGCGGCTGCACCATGTCGCTGCTCTGCGCCGAATCCCCGGATTTGCTGCTGCTGCTGGAGACCGCCGGCATCCGCCTGCTCTGGCATCCCAGCCTGTCGGAAGAAACGGGGGCGGAGGCAGTCGAGCTGTTCGAGCGCGTCCTGTCGGGGGCGGAGCCGCTCGATGTGCTGTGTGTCGAGGGATCGCTGCTGCGCGGCCCCAACGGCACCGGGCGCTTCCATGTTCTGGCGGGGACCGGCCGGCCGACCATCGACTGGGTACGCGATCTGGCCGCCGTCGCTGGCACCGTCGTCGCCGTCGGCACCTGCGCGGCCTTCGGCGGCATCACGGCAGGCGGCGAGAACATCGCCGACGCCTGCGGCCTGCAGTATGATGGCACGCAGCGCGGTGGCGCCTTGGGGACGGAGTTCCGCGCGCGTGGCGGCTTGCCGGTGGTCAATGTCGCGGGGTGCCCGACCCATCCGAACTGGGTGACCGAAACGCTGATGCTGCTGGCCGAAAACGCCCTCGCCGCTTCCGACCTCGATCTCTACCAGCGCCCGCGCTTCTATGCCGACCATCTGGTCCACCATGGCTGTCCGCGCAACGAGCATTATGAGTACAAGGCGAGTGCGGAGAAGCCATCCGATCTCGGCTGCCTGATGGAACATATGGGCTGCCTTGGCACACAGGCGCATGCCGACTGCAACACCCGCCTGTGGAATGGCGAAGGCTCCTGCACCCGTGGCGGGTACGCCTGCATCAATTGCACGGCACCGGGGTTCGAGGAGCCCGGACATCCGTTCCAGCAGACGCCAAAATTCGCAGGCATTCCCATCGGCCTGCCCACCGATATGCCGAAGGCGTGGTTCGTCGCGCTGGCCTCCCTGGCGAAGGCAGCGACGCCGGAGCGGGTGCGCCGGAACGCCGCCGCCGACCGCATCCTCGTCGCTCCCACCATCCGTCCCACCCGGAAAGGCTGATCGGGTGAGTGAAGCCCCAAACCGCCGTCTGATCGTCGGTCCTTTCAACAGAGTGGAAGGCGATCTTGAAGTCCGGCTTGAGATAAACGGCACAAGTGTCTCTGCCGCTTACGTAAATTCGCCGCTGTTCCGCGGGTTCGAGCGCATTCTGGAAGGGCGCGACCCAATGGATGCGCTGGTGGTCGCCCCGCGGATCTGCGGCATCTGCTCCGTCTCCCAGAGCCATGCGGCGGCGCTGGCGCTGGCCGGCGTCATGGGGCTGGAGGTGCCGCGCAACGGACTGCTCGCGACCAACCTGATGACGGCGACCGAGAATATCGCCGACCATCTGACCCATTTCCACCTGTTCTTCATGCCCGACTTCGCCCGCCCCGCCTACCAGGGCCGACCTTGGTTCGAGAGGGCGGAGGCGCGGTTCAAGGCCGCCCACGGCATTGCGGTGCGCAGTGCCACTGCGGCGCGGGCGGAGCTGTTCCATGTGCTGGGCATCCTGGGCGGCAAATGGCCGCACACCCTGACGCTCCAGCCCGGCGGCGTCACCCGTGCAGTGGATGCGCGTGACCGGGTGCGGCTGCTCGCCACCGTCCGCAGCTTCCGCCGCTTCCTGGAGGACAGCCTGTTCGGCGCGCCGCTCGACCGGGTGCTGGCCCTCGCAGGGCCGGAGGATCTCGGAACGTTGGCGCATCTCCGGTCCGGCCGGCGACTTCCGTCTGTTCCTGGAGATCGCCGACGATCTGGAGCTTGCGGGCCTCGGCCGGGCCTATGGCCGGTTCCTCAGCCACGGCGCCTATGCCGAGCCGGAGGGCGGACATCTCTATCGCCGCGGCATCTTCGCCGACGGTCACGCCGGCCCCTTCGATCCGGATCGGGTGGCGGAGCATCACCGCTTCAGCTGCATGGCCGGGCAGGACCGCCCGCATCCGCCTTTCTCCGGTTCGACCGTTCCGGATGGCATGGACGAGACCGGCTACAGCTGGTGCAAGGCGCCGCGGCTGGATGGCATGCCCGATGAAACCGGTGCCATTGCCCGGCAACTGGTGGATGGCCATCCGTTGATCCGGGCGCTGACTGCACAGGATGGCGGTTCGGTGCGCAGCCGCGTGATCGCTCGTTTGCTGGAACTGGCCCGCACCACCGACGCGATGGAAGGCTGGCTGCGTGCCATCGATCCGTCCGCCTCATGGTGTGCGGCTTCGGAAATGCCGGACAGCGCGCAGGCGATTGGGCTGACGGAGGCCGCGCGCGGCGCATTGGGCCATTGGCTGCGGGTTGAACGCGGGAAGATCGCCTCCTACCAGATCATCGCCCCGACCACCTGGAACTTTTCACCGCGTGATCTGGACGGAGTACCCGGTCCTTTGGAGAAGGCCCTTGTCGGAGCCCCAGTTAGGGAAGGAGAACGCACGCCGCTTTCTGTTCAGCACATCGTAAGATTTTTCGATCCTTGCATGGCATGTACAGTTCATTGATTATTTTTACTTAATTATACTATAGGTGCCAAGAATACTAGAAATCCGCATTGAGGTTTTTCTTATGAGATGATGAAGGCAGCATAGGACATTACACTGACGAACATCAGCAGAGAGACCATCGGGGCCATTTTCAATCTCCTTGGGACCGGGGGTTCATTCCTTTCCAAAGGATTTGACGCCTCGTCCGCATCGGGATAAACGCCCAGTTCCCGGATTTACCGTTCGGAGTTTTGGAACAATGAACGGTGCTTGCCGCCCGCCCCTGTCGACAGCGCGCCGACGATCCATCGCCCGCTCGTGCCTCCCGCTCGCCGATGCCCAAAAAACGGGAAAAGAGCGAATTCTGCATCACGGCGACGGCGTCCCTGGAAGGTACAGGTTTTCACCTATGCTGACCGCGTCAGATTTTTAGAGGATTTCCTTCAACATTTGTTGGAACACTAAATCAGATGACGGATGAAGCGGACTTAGATCAGAAACAAAACCTCCTCTCCACACTTATATTATTCTAAATGATCGACGATAATTGTCATTATAAATCCTTGTTTTTTAAGAATCTGATTTAAAGTTTTGCATTGATCGGAAGCCCCGTTCCCGTGCGTCGATAAAAGGGGATGCTGCCATGACTGACCAGACATTCGCCGATCCCGCCCCATCGGTTGAAGAGACGCCGGCAATCCCGGAAAAGACGAAGGAACGCCTGCGGCACATTCTGGCTGGAGGACAGCGTCATTCGGCGGGTGCGGTCCAATTGATCGGACTGGGCACCCTGCGCGACCGGCTGGGCAAGCGCTGGGACATCGTCAAGGAGCGCATCTATGAGCAGACCGAACGACTGTTCGACCGCCATCTGCCTCCCACCGACGTCTGGCTGCGGGCCGACGAGGCGAACTATCTGGTGGTCTTCGCGACGCTCGACCGGCAGGCTGCCGAACTGATCTGCGGCAGGATCGTGTCGGAACTGCATCGGTTGATGCTGGGAAACAGCGACACGAGCCAGATAACCGTGCGCAGCATCGTGACCGAACTCGATGGCAACATCGCCGTCGAAGCGATGCAGCTCGATCAGTTGATTGCGAGAGCCGCCCTGCAGGGCGCCGCTTCTTTGCAAAACGAGGCGCCCGATGCCGGCGATGTTCGGACGGCTCCAGCCGCCAATGCGCACGAGGGCGGCAGTTTCCACCCAACCATCTGCTATCGCCCGGTGTTCGACACATCCCACAAGGTGCTGTCCACCTATGTGTGCCACGCCGATGAGGAAACGAAACGTATCCTGAATACCTTGTCGGCGGATGATGCGCGAAGCGAGGATTACAGATTTAGAATTGATATGGAGCTCCTGAGCCAGTCGATAGAAATTTATGAGGAGTTGTACAAAAACAGCTTCCGCTATATCCAGAATCTTACGGTGAGCCTTTCGACCCTCTCGATTGGCCGGCACCGGCGGGAATACCTCGCTCGCTGCCATTCGATCCCGTCGCATCTCATACCCTTCATCGTATTCGTCATAGAAGGGGTTCCCTCCGGCGTCCCCTACAGCCGAATCTCCGAAATCACGACGATCCTGAAGCCATATTCGCGGGCCGTCCTTGTCCTGCTCGACGACGGAGCGCCAAATCTCGCGGCCTTCGCCCAGGCGGGCGTTCGCGGCATGGGCATAACGGTTCATGCCGGAGAACCGGATGCACGGGCAACCAATCGCCTCCATAACTTTGGCATCCACGTGCAGCGCCATGGCATGATCTTCTTCGTCGATGGCATCCGGTCGGCGGCCATGCTGCGAATCGCCGAGGACGCCGGGGCGTCCTATGTGGCGGGACCGCTGATCGGCCAGGACACCGACGTGCCCGGCCATATGAAGCGCATGACCGAACGGGAACTGATCCAGAAATCCGCCAAGACCACCCGTCACCACTGACCGGCAAGCTTCCAGCCATACTGGCAAGCTGGTTGCCAGCTTCCACGCATGCTGTAATGTTGATATCCACAATCGCTGCTATGTCGAGCGATGGCTGCGGAAATATTCAATCTGATCAATGGCCTGACCCGGCCGCCGATCCTGGCATGGAACTTGTACGAACGATGGTCCGGCGGCAGGACGCCGCATCATTGGACGGATGCCGGGGCACAAATGGAGTTGGCTGGAAACGAGGGCGGTCGGAGAACGGCGCGAATCCTGGTGCTGGGCATCGGCAACATCCTGTGGGCCGACGAGGGATTCGGCGTCCGCACAGTCGAGCGCCTGGCCGCCGATTGGCGCTTCCCCGACACCGTCACCGTGATGGATGGCGGGACCCAGGGCCTGTATCTGCTGCCGCATCTGGAATGCGCGGACGCGCTGATCGTGGTCGACGCCATCGACTATGGGCTGCCGCCCGGCACCAGCCGCGTCTTCCAGGGCGATGACGTGCCTGCGTTCCTCGGCGCCAAGAAGATGAGCCTGCATCAGACCGGTTTCCAGGAGGTGCTGGCGAGCGCCATGCTGCTGGGCCGCTGTCCGCAAACGCTGATCCTGGTCGGCGTTCAGCCGGAGTGCCTGGAGGATTACGGTGGCGGCCTGACCGACACCGTCGCCGCCCAGGTCGCTCCGACCATCGGGATCATCCTCACGCTTCTGCGCGACGAATTCGGGGTGGAGGGCACGCGCCGCGATGCCGCCGCCGACCTCGCCGCCCCGGCCATCGCCCGCGATGCCTATGAAGGCGGACGCCCGAGCGCCGATGAGGCCTGCCGCATCGGCGATCCCCGCATCCTGGCGGCGCTGTCCGCCAACCAGGCCTGAAACCGGGAGCGCCCAGAGCATGTGCATCGGCATTCCCCTGCGCCTCACCGGCGTCGACGGCGTGGTCGGCCGGGCGGAGAACGGCTCGGCCGTCGACCTGTCGCTGGTTCCGGAGGCCGGCGCCGGCGACTGGGTGCTCGGCTTCCTCGGCACGGCTCGCCGTATGCTGGAGCCGGAGGAGGCCGACCAGATTCTCGACGCGCTGGCGGCCATGGCCGCGGCATTGGATGGGGAAAGCCTCGACGGCGCCTTCGCTGACCTGACCGGCCAAGAGCCGACCCTTCCCCCCCACCTGGAGGCGGCCCGCGCGGCCGGCCTGACGGAGGCCTGACGCTATGACCGACCTTGCCCCTCCTCCCGCCAAGCAGCGGCTGCCCTTGCCGCCGCTGGTCGATCTGCTGACCGACGTGCATGGCTACCTGCGGCTCGACCATGCCGACGACCGGCCGTGGCTGGACGATCCGAAGAAAAGCTGGGTGGTCTTCCTGCCCGGCCACGGCAAGGGCAATGCGGAGACCGCCGACGTGGCCGTCATCCTGCCGGAACTGGTCCGCGCGCTGCACCCGCGCTTGGTTCCGGCTGTGGCGGGCGAAGCAGCGGAGCGCGCGATCCTGGCGCTGGCCGGCATGATGAGCCTGCCGTCGCTGGTCTTCCTGCGCGGCGACCGGTTGCTGGGCAGCATCCCGCGCGTGCGTGACTGGGACGATTATCTGCAAAGGATCGGCGAGATCCTGGATGGCTCCTTGGAAGGCGGTGCGGCATGAGTTCCCTGTTCGGCATGACACATCCGCCGGTCGGCTTCGGCCCCGGCAGCCAGCCCGACGCCAGCGAGGAAGGGTTGGAGTATCTGCCGATGCCGTCCGGCATGCGCGTCTATGAACCGCACCTGCCGGAGGTCGTCGATCCCGCCTGTGCGGCAGCAGCCCGCGCGGTGCTCGTCCGCATCCAAAGGGCGCTTGCCGACTGGTCGCCCGGCGAGGAAATCCGCATTCCGGTCGATGATCTCGACTTTCCCGTCCTGGCCCTGGTCGACGAGGCGCTGGGCGAGGGCGAGGTCGCGGTCAAGGTGGAGCGGGCCGGCGACCGGCTGGAGATTTCAGGAGGCGTCCCTCGCCGGCGTCTGGCGCGTGCGCGCCTTCGGCGATGGGCCGTCGCGGGAAAGCCTGCTGGTCGGCAGCTTCCCAAAAGTGGCGCTGAACCGCGCCTTTACTGCCGGCACCCCGGCTGCAACGGGCCCGGCGCCCGCCGGCCTTATGAATGGCCAGCCGATCCTGACCGAGCTTCTGGACCGCAGCGCCGCCTGGCGCCGCGGCGACGGCCCCCATGCGGTGAATTTCAGCCTGCTGCCCCACACGCCGGAGGATCTGGCCTTCGTCGAGCAGCGTTTGGGTGTCGGCGCCACCACCATCCTGTCGCGCGGGTACGGCAATTGCCGCGTCACCGCCACGGCGACGCCGAATGTCTGGTGGGTGCGCTATTACAATTCGGTTGACACACTGATCCTCGACACGGTTGAGATCGTCGACGTGCCGGCGGTGGTTTGCGCCGCTGTGGAGGACATCGCCGACAGCGCGGAACGGCTGGCCGAGATCCTAGACGCGCTGGCGACAGACCTGGAGCGGGTGCGATGAGCGCCGTTGCCTCCCGCTTCGAGGGCTCCTATCTCGGCGACGCCAGCCGCATCGGCGCTGCGACGCGGATGGAATGCAAGATCTGCTGGCATGTCTATGACCCGGCGGAGGGATGCGAGCAGTGGCAGGTGCCGCCCGGCACGGCCTTTGCCGCCCTGCCCGACCATTGGCGATGCCCGGTCTGCGACGGTGCCCGCGACCAGTTCATGGCGCTGGACGGCGAGCCGATGGCCACGGAAACCGCATCCCTGCCGGTTGCCGTTGCGCCGGTGACCGGCCCGGCCCTGCCGGCCGAGGCCATCGCTCGGCTGGAAGCGGCTTTCCGGGAAATCCACACGGCGCAGATGCGCGGCATGCCCATCGTCAACGACGCGCTTGCAGTGAAGGCCGTCGGCTTCCGCCGCCATGGCGAGCGTTGGCTCGGCGCCCTGGTGACCCCCTGGTTTCTCAACCTCGTCCTGCTGCCGGGCGAGGGCGACGAGTGGTCGAGGCTGGTGCCGGGGGCGAAGGAACTGATCGAGTTTCCGTCCGGCTGGTATGAATTCGTCCATGCCAACCGCAAGGGCGTCGGCGCCTACAAGGCCTGTTCGCTCTTCTCGCCGATGTTCGAGTTCGCCTCAATGCTCCAGGCGACGGAAACGGCCTCGGCGGCTCTGGTCTCCCTCTTTGATTCCTCCATCCGCGAAGACGGCGCCCAGACCGCCGAGATCCGCCGCCGGCGCGAGGAGGAACTGGCGCCGCCCCCTGACGCCGCACCGGCCCCGGCCGAGCCGGCGCACCCGTCGCGCCGGGCACTGCTGGGAATGGGGACCGGAAATATCGGGACCGGAGACTTGGCGGATGCATGAGATGGCGCTCTGCGAAAGCCTGCTCCAGGCGATGGAGGAGGCCGGGCGGGCGAATGGCTTCAGCCGCGTGACCAAGGTCCGCCTGGAGATCGGCCGCTTCGCCGGGGTGGAGGTGGAGGCTCTGCGCTTCGGCTTCGACGTGGTGACGCGGGGATCGCTGGCCGACGGGGCGGACCTGGTGGTGCTGGAGGTGCCGGGCCGCGGCTGGTGCTTCGATTGCAACGACACGGTGGATTTGGACGACCGGCTGTCGTCCTGCCCACACTGCGGCGGCAGCCGGCTGCATCCCAACGGCGGCACCGAAATGACGATCAAGGATCTCGAGGTTGAATGAGGCGAGCTCGAAAGAGGCAGGCCCGATGAAGAAGGACTCCGCGCGATGACCGATCCCGCCCGCCCCGGCATCCTGGTGGTGGATGACGAGCCGCGCTCCGTCGAGGTCATCGCCCGCCTGCTGGACGAGGAGTTCGAGGTCTTCACCGCCCTTTCGGCGGAAGAGGGGCTGCGCCTGCTGGAAACGGAATGGATTCCAGGTGGTCTTCTCCGACCAGCGCATGCCGGAGGTCAGCGGGGTGGAATTCCTGACCCAGGTCCGCGAGCGCTGGCCCGACGTGGTGCGCATCGTCATCACCGGCTACATCGACCCCGAGGACATCATCGGCGCCATCAACACCGCCGGCATCCACCAGTTCATCACCAAGCCCTGGCACCCCGACCATCTGCTGCTGACCGCCCGCAACGCCGCGAGGCTCTACCGGCTCCAGCGCGAGCACGACCGCTTGACCAGCGAGTTGAAGCTGCTGCCACCGCTGGCAGAGACGCGGGTGGCGACCAGACGCGAGCGGGTCCGGCAGTCCTACTGCTTCGACGGATTGATCCGTGCCGAGGGCAGCCCGGTCGACGAGGTCTGCCGGCAGGCCGAACGGGTTTCAGGCTTCAACGTCCCGGTTCTGGTGCTGGGTGAGACGGGCACCGGCAAGGAGCTGCTGGCCCGCGCCATCCATTACGGCAGCCCGCGCTCCGACCAGCCGTTTTATTGCGAGAATTGCGGCGCCATCCCGGACGAGCTGCTGGAAAGCGAACTGTTCGGCCACAAGAAGGGCGCCTTCACCGGCGCCCACAGCAACCGCGTCGGCCTGCTGGAGCAGGCGGACGGCGGCACCATCTTCCTGGACGAGATCGGCGACATCAGCCCGGCCTTCCAGGTCCGGCTTCTGCGCTTCCTGCAGGAGGGTGAAATCCGGCCCGTCGGGTCCAACGAGACGCGGCGGGTCGATGTCCGCGTCGTCGCCGCCACCCACCGCGACCTGACCGCCGAGGTGAAGGCCGGCCGCTTCCGCGAGGATCTCTATTACCGGCTCAGCACCATGACGCTGACCATGCCGCCCCTGCGCGACCGGCCGGACGACATCCCGGTGCTGGCCCGCCACATCCTCGACCGGCTGTCGGCCGCCCATGGCAAGCCGGTGAGCGGCTTCGCCCCCGACACGCTGGCCTGCCTGGAATCCTATGGCTGGCCGGGAAACGTGCGCGAGTTGCAGAACGAGATCATGCGCATGTTGGTTCTGTGCGAAGGCGACACGTTAAGCGCCGACCTGCTGTCCGATCCTGTGCTGCGCGGTGCGGCGCTGAATGCCCGCCCGGCCTCGCCGGAGGATGGGCCGCTGCCGCCGCTCGACCTGATCGGCCAGGGCGGGCCGCTGAAGTCGCGGATCGAGCGGGTGGAAGCCGGCATCCTGATGGAAACGCTGGTCCGCTGCCGCTGGAACAAGAGCAAGGCCGCCGACGAGCTGGGGCTGTCGCGCATGGGACTGCGCGCCAAGCTGGAACGCTACGGCATCGAGCGTGGGCCTGCGCAGCGGCATTAGTCATCCTTTCCCGCCCAAATCACCAAAACCACAAGAATCCCCGAGGAGCCGTTCGATATGTCGAAAATCACCCGCCTCGCCGCGGTCTCCGCGGCCATTGTGCTTGCCGCCACCCCTGCCCTTGCCCATCCCGGCCATCTCGCCGGGGCCGGCTTCCTCGACGGTGCCGCGCATCCGCTGGGCGGGCTCGACCATCTGATCGCGATGGTCACGGTCGGTGTCTATGGCGCCACCATCGGCGGACGTGCCGTTCTGGCGGTGCCGGGGGCGTTCCTGGCCGCGATGCTGGCCGGCGGCCTGTTCGCGCTGGTTGGCGGCGAGCTGCCGCTGGTCGAGCCGGCCATCTATGCCTCCACCGTCGTGCTGGCGCTGTTGTGCGTCATGCCGATGTCGCGCAACAGCCTGACCGGCATCGTCTTCGCCGCCGGCTTCGGCCTGTTCCACGGCTTCGCCCATGGTGCCGAGATGCCGGCCGACGCCGCAGCACTCGGCTATGCCGCCGGCTTCCTCGCCAGCACCGCCGGGCTGCATGCGGCCGGCGTGGCCATCGGCTGGGCGCTCCACCGCCTGATCGGCCGGCCGGAAGAGGGTGGCCGGACGGCCTGATCGCCACCGGCAAGGGACTTTCCACCCCGGCCGTCGTTTCGGCCGGGGAGTTGCCAGCGGCACCAGCCCTTACAGCCTTGTGACCGTTGGTTTGCCAAATGTTCGTACCACGGCACGATTGTTGCCTATGCCCGCGGGAGAAGCACACCGGACCCTCGCACGCCGGTGCTGCCCGACGGGAGAAAACAAACCGATGGCAACGCTGGAAACCTTCTACGAGGTGATGCGGCGGCAGGGGATCACACGCCGTTCGTTCCTGAAATACTGCTCGCTGACCGCCGCGGCCCTGGGGCTGGGGCCGGAACTGGTGCCGCAGATCGTCCACGCCATGGAAACCAAGCCGCGCACCCCGGTGCTGTGGTTGCACGGGCTTGAGTGCACCTGCTGCTCCGAATCCTTCATCCGCTCGGCGCACCCGCTGGTGAAGGACGTGGTGCTGTCGATGATCTCGCTGGACTATGACGACACGCTGATGGCGTCGGCCGGCCACCATGCCGAGGCGATCCTCGACGAGGTGATGGAGAACTACAAGGGCAACTACATCCTGGCGGTGGAAGGCAACCCGCCACTGAACCAGGATGGCATGTCCTGCATCATCGGCGGCAAGCCCTTCACCGACCAGCTGCGCAAGGTCGCCAAGGACGCCAAGGCGATCATCTCCTGGGGCTCCTGCGCGTCCTTCGGCTGCGTCCAGGCGGCGCGCCCGAACCCGACCCGCGCCACCCCGGTGCATGAAGTCATCACCGACAAGCCGATCATCAAGGTTCCCGGCTGCCCGCCGATCGCCGAAGTGATGACAGGGGTCATCACCTACATGCTGACCTTCGACCGCATCCCGGAGCTGGACCGCCAGGGCCGGCCGAAGATGTTCTACAGCCAGCGCATCCACGACAAATGCTATCGCCGGCCGCATTTCGACGCCGGCCAGTTCGTCGAATCCTTCGACGACGAGGGCGCTCGCAAGGGCTATTGCCTCTACAAGGTCGGCTGCAAGGGCCCGACCACCTACAACGCCTGCTCCACCGTGCGTTGGAACGAAGGCACCAGCTTCCCCATCCAGTCCGGCCACGGCTGCATCGGCTGCTCGGAGGACGGCTTCTGGGACAAGGGGTCCTGGTACGCCCGCCAATCCGACATCCTCCAGTTCGGGATCGAGGCCAACGCCGACCAGATCGGCACCACCGCCGCCATCGGCGTCGGCAGCATCATCGCCGCCCATGCGGCGGTCAGCGCCCTGAAGCGCGCACAGCACAAGGGAGACGTCTGACCATGGGCATCGTCCAGACCCCGAACGGCTTCTCGCTCGACACCGGCGGCAAGCGCATCGTCGTCGATCCGGTTACCCGCATCGAAGGTCACATGCGCTGCGAGGTGAATGTCGACAGCGACAACATCATCCGCAACGCCGTCTCCACCGGCACCATGTGGCGCGGGCTCGAGGTGATCCTGAAGGGCCGCGACCCGCGCGACGCCTGGGCCTTCGTCGAGCGCATCTGCGGCGTCTGCACCGGCTGCCACGCACTGACCTCGGTCCGCGCGGTGGAGGATGCGCTCCAGATCCGCATCCCGAAGAACGCCCACCTGATCCGCGAGATCATGGCGAAGACGCTGCAGGTCCATGACCACATCGTCCATTTCTATCACCTGCACGCGCTGGACTGGGTCAACCCGGTCAACGCGCTGAAGGCCGACCCGCAGGCGACCTCGGCGCTCCAGCAAGCGGTGTCGCCGCGCCATGCCAAGTCCAGCCCCGGCTATTTCCGCGACGTCCAGACCCGCCTGAAGAAGTTCGTGGAGAGCGGCCAGCTCGGCATCTTCAAGAACGGCTATTGGGACAACCCGGCCTACAAGCTGTCGCCGGAAGCCGACCTGATGGCGGTGACCCATTACCTGGAGGCCCTCGACCTCCAGAAGGACATCGTCAAGATCCACACCATCCTGGGCGGCAAGAACCCGCACCCGAACTACATGGTCGGCGGCGTTCCCTGCGCCATCAACATGGACGGCACCGGGTCGTCGGGCGCGCCGCTGAACATGGAGCGGCTGAACTTCATCCGCGCCCGCATCCAGGAAGCCACCGCCTTCGTCGAGAACGTCTATCTGCCGGACGTGCTGGCCATCGCCAGCTTCTACAAGGACTGGCTCTATGGCGGCGGCCTGTCGGCGACCAACGTCATGGACTATGGCGATTACGAGAAGGTGCCGTACGACCATTCGACCTGCCAGCTGCCGGGCGGCGTCATCCTGAACGGCAACTGGAACGAGGTCCATCCCATCGACCCGCGCGACCCGGCGCAGGTGCAGGAGTTCGTCGCCCACAGCTGGTACCATTACGAGGACGAGAGCAAGGGCCTGCACCCGTGGGACGGCGTGACCCAGGCCAAGTTCGAGCTGGGCGCCAACACCAAGGGCACCCGCACCGACATCAAGGAGCTGGACGAGGCCGCCAAATATTCCTGGATCAAGGCCCCGCGCTGGCGCGGCCATGCGGTGGAGGTCGGCCCCCTGCCCCGCTACATCCTGGCCTATGCCCAGGGTGTCGGTTACGTGAAGGACCAGATCACCGAATCTCTGGGCGCCTTCAACGCGCTGGCCGGCACGAGCTTCACGCCGCAGCAGGCGCTGCCGACCACCATCGGCCGCACACTGGCCCGCGCGCTGGAATGCCAGTACTGCTGCACGATGATGATGGACGACTGGAACGCCCTGATCGCCAACATCAAGGCCGGCGATACCGCCACCGCCAATGTCGAGAAATGGGACCCGAAGACCTGGCCGAAGGAGGCCAAGGGTGTGGGCACCGTCGCGGCGCCGCGCGGCGGGCTCGGCCACTGGATCAAGATCAAGGACGGCAAGATCGACAATTACCAGTGCGTCGTGCCGACGACCTGGAACGGCAGCCCGCGCGATCCCAAGGGCAACATCGGGGCCTTCGAGGCCTCGCTGCTGAACACGCCGATGGCCCGCCCGGACGAGCCGGTGGAGATCCTGCGCACCCTGCACAGCTTCGACCCGTGCCTTGCCTGCTCCACCCACGTCATGGCGCCGGACGGCGCCGAACTGGCCCGCGTCACCGTACGCTGACCGGCAGCCGAGGAGGATTTAAGTCATGGCTCCTCTCGACGATGCGAAGCCGGTCGCGACACCGGACGAGGAAGGGACGGCCGCTCCGGCGGCCGGCCGTTTCCTGAAGGCGATCTATGTGTACGAGGTGCCGGTACGGGTCTGGCACTGGGTCAACGCGCTGGCGATCGTGGTTCTGTCGGTCACCGGCTACCTGATCGCCAATCCGCTGCCGACCATGCCGGGCGAGGCCAGCGCCAATTTCCTGATGGGCTACATCCGCTTCGTCCATTTCGCGGCGGCCTACATCTTCGCCATCGGCTTCATCGGCCGGCTCTACTGGGCCTTCGTCGGCAACCACCATGCCAAGCAGCTGTTCCGCTTTCCCTTCTGGGACCGCCACTGGTGGGGTGAGCTGTTCCTCGAAGCCCGCTGGTACCTGTTCCTGGAACGAAAGCCGAAGCTGTATGTCGGGCACAACCCGCTGGCGCAATTCTCCATGTTCTGGGCCATCGCGGTGGGCAGCGTCTTCATGATCGTCACCGGCTTCGCGCTCTACAGCGAGGGAGCGGGCCAGGGTAGCTGGCAGGACAAGCTGTTCGGCTGGGTCATCCCGCTGTTCGGCCAGAGCATGGACGTCCACACTTGGCACCATCTGGGCATGTGGGCGATCCTGCTGTTCGTGATCGTCCATGTCTATGCCGCGGTGCGCGAGGACATCATGTCCCGCCAGTCGATCATCTCCACCATGATCAGCGGCGTGCGCACCTTCAAGGACACCGAGGCGCCGGCGGACGAGGAGCATGAGCGCCCGGTGAAGAAGGCGGCGCGGATGGGGTAGGATTACCTTACCCGGCACGCTGCACCCGTTGAAAATCTTGAATTGTTCATCATGTGTTCCCATCTCTGGGAGGTTCCGAAAACCACGGAGTCTCCCAGAGCGGCGCCGCCCCATGCGGGTGCGTCAGGAGGACGTCATGCCCTTTTTTCCGACCATCGACCTGACCCCGCAGGTGAAGATGCTGCTGGCGCGCGGGGCGCTGACGCTGAACCCCGGCCAATGGGTGCGGGGTGAGAAGGGACGCGGTCGGTTCCTGCGCACCGACCCGCGCACCGGCACCGCCCATGTCAGCTGGCTGCGGCCGGGCGACGATTGGGAAACCGCGTCGCAGCGGTTTCACCGTGCCTGCCGCAAAGGATATATCGGCAAATATCGCGGCCTGTACAAATTCGACAAGACCAACCGCGCCGCCGATTTCCCGCCTCTGCGCAAGAAGGTCCGGGCGCCTGTGCAGATGCCGCTGTTCGGCTACAGGGCGAAGGACGCCGCCCACGCCTGACCGAGGCTGAGCCCGCCGTCGTTGGCGGGGGCCAGCCTCGGCAGCAGCGCCTCCACCCCGGCGGACCAGAAGCCGGCCACCAGTTCCTCCGCCAGCACCGCGTTCATCAGGCAACCGCCGGACAGCACCACCCGGCCCAGGCCATGGGCACTCAGAACCGGCAGGGTCCAGTCCACCAGCGCTGCCGCCAGCGTACCATGGAACAGTTCCGCCCCCTCCACCGCATCGGCGACGGTCAGAAGCCGCTCCAAGAGGGGGGTGAGGTCCAATTCGCCGTTGTCGATCCGCCACGCGCCATCGGCCACGCGGGTCTGCCGTACGAGCAATTCAAGCGTCATCGGCGCCTCGCCCTCGAACCCGGCCACCGCGCGGACGCCCAGCAGGCCACAGGCGGCATCGAACCAGCGCCCGCAGGAACTGGTGAGCGGTGCGTTGATGCCGCGCTCGATCATCCGCCGGACACCTTCGGCCGGACCCTGTGCGGCGAAACGGGAGGCGATCTCATCGGCACGTCCCATCCGCGCCAGGGCGGCGGCGGCCATGCGCCAGGGCTGGCGGGCCGCCACATCGCCGCCGGGCTGGGCCAGCGGCGCAAGGCTGCCGAGACGCTCGGACCTCAGCCCATCGACCAGCAGCATCTCGCCGCCCCAGGACCCGCCATCCTCTCCCAGGCCGAAGCCGTCCAGCGCCAGCCCGACGGCCGGCCCCTCGACCCGGTGTTCGGCCATCACGGCGGCGACATGGGCGTGGTGATGCTGGACCGGCACCGTCGGCAGGCCGCTCATTTCGGCGAAACGGGTGGATTGGAAATCGGGATGCCGGTCATGGGCGACCGCAACCGGTTGGACCCCCAGGACGTGCAGCAGATGTGCGACGGTTTCCTCCAGGAAGCCCAGCGTCGCGGCGCTGTCGAGGTCGCCGATGTGCTGGGACAGGAAAGCCTCGTCGCCGCGGGTGACGCAGACCGTCGTCTTCAGATGGCCGCCCACCGCCAGGACCGGCGGCACCGGATGGGCCAGCCGGATCGGCTCCGGCACATGGCCGCGGCCGCGGCGCAGGAAGGCGGGGGCCCCGGCCAGCTTGCGCACGACGCTGTCGTCGGCACGGATGACAATGTCGCGGTCATGGTCGACGATCAGGTCGGCGATGCTGGCCAGCCTCTCCCGCGCCTCCGCATTGCCGATGGCCAGCGGTTCGCCGCCGGGGTTGGCGGAGGTCATCACCAGCGTCAGATCCTGCGGCGCGTCCAGCCAGCCGGTACCGTCCGGCCGCCCCGCCGCTTCGTGGAACAGCAGGTAATGCAGCGGGGTATAGGGCAGCATGACGCCCAGCCAAGCCAGACCGGGAGCGATTTCCGGTGCCAGTTCGGGCGCATCGTCCCGCCGCCGCAGCAGGACGATGGGGCGCGCCACCCCTTCCAGCAACGCCCGTTCTCCGCCGTCCATCCAGACATGGCGGATGGCGGATTCGGTGTTGGCGACCATCAGGCCGAAGGGCTTGCCGTTGCGCTGCTTGACCCGACGCAACCGCTCCACCGCATCGTGGCGCGTGGCGTCACAGGCAAGATGGAAGCCGCCCAGACCCTTGATGGCAACGATCCTGCCGGCGCGGAGTGCAGCGACGATGTCTTCCGGCGGATGCGACAAACGGGGGCCGCAGGTCGGACAGGCCGTCGGCTGAGCATGGAAGCGGCGGTTCCCCGGGTCCTTATACTCGGCCAGACACTCCGGGCAGAGCGGGAAGCCGGCCATCGCCGTTTGCGGCCGGTCATAGGGAAGTTGCCGCGTGATGGTGTAGCGCGGGCCGCAATGGGTGCAGTTCAGGAAGGCATAGCGATGGCGGCGGTCGGCCGGGTCGAACAGTTCGCCCAGGCAGGCCAGACAGACCGCGGCGTCGGGTCCGATGCCGGTCGCGACGGCGCCGGCGGACAGGCTGTGGCGGATTGCGAAGGAGATCTCGGCGGGAACATGCGGAACAGCGTCGCACTCGACGGCATCGATGCGGGCCAATGGCGGCGCTTCGGCCGACAGGGCCGCCTGGAAAGCGGCGACGCCCCTGCCCTGCACCTCGATCAGCACACCCTGCGGGTCGTTCAGCACCCAGCCGGTCAGGCCGAAACGCCTGGCCAGCGCATGGACATGCGGGCGGAACCCCACCCCCTGCACCCGCCCGCGCACGCGGATCCGCAGACGTTCGCCTTTGTGTGACATGAGAGCCTGTCGAATGGTCTTCGGCTGCACCGATGTCCAACATCCTAACCGCCTCCCCAAAAGGAAGAAGGGATTTTGCAACCATCCGGCACGGCGCCGGTTGACAGGGGGACATGCGGAACCGGAACGGAGATGCCGCCATGAGCGCGAGCAAGCACGAGAAGACCGACAAGCCGACCGATGCCGACCTGAAGGACAACCCGCAGATCGGCGGATCGAAGGGCGCCCGCGCCGCCGGCATGACGCCGGACGACCTGGATCTGGCCCAGGGTGAGTCCACCTTCGAGGGCGACGTGGAAAACCAGACCAACGACAAGGGCGGGGTCGACAAGCCCTTCCGGGACGGCCCGCCGCTGCGTCCCCGTCAGGCCTGACGGACAGGATCATCGGACGATTAGGGCGGCGCTCCACCGAGGCGCCGCCTTTTTTCGTATCCGCGCCGTACAGCCATGCGAGGCCTCGCATGGCATGGGGTTGCCAAGCCCTGCGACATTCTGTTACGCCTGCGTCCATGCTGCATCGCGTCACGCCGCCCTGACGGCCTGCCCTCCGCATTGACCTGAAACCCGACCGCCCGGTCACCGGACGGCCGCCGTTTCGCAGCGACCCCAATTTCCGACTTTCATCCGATCATCGTCGACGGCGGCCCACCATCCGGCCTTTGCCGGTGCGCCCTGCCGCCGTCCCCGCTTGAGCTTGCGAGACCCATGACCATCGATCTGCAACGGCTCCGCCAGGAGTGGTTCGGCAACACGCGCGGCGATCTGCTGTCCGGGCTTGTCGTCGCCCTTGCCCTGATTCCGGAAGCCATCGCCTTTTCCATCATCGCCGGGGTCGATCCGAAGATCGGCCTCTACGCCTCCTTCGCCATCGCCATGACAATCGCCATTGTCGGCGGCCGGCCCGGCATGATCTCCGCCGCGACAGCCGCCACCGCGGTGCTGATGGTCACGCTGGTCAAGGAGCACGGCCTGCAATATCTGCTGGCCGCCACCGTACTGGCCGGACTGCTGCAGGTTGGCGCCGGCTTCCTGCGGCTCGGGGCGCTGATGCGCTTCGTGTCGAAATCGGTGATGACCGGCTTCGTCAATGCGCTCGCCATCCTGATCTTTTTGGCCCAGCTGCCGGAGCTGGTGGGGGTGCCGACCGTCACCTATGCGCTGGTCGCCGCCGGGCTGGCGATCATCTATCTGCTGCCGCGACTGACCAGGGCGGTGCCGTCGGCGCTGGTCAGCATCCTGGTGCTGACCGCAGTCACCATCGGCTTCGGGATCGAAGTCCGCACGGTCGGCGACATGGGCGAACTGCCCAGCACCCTGCCCGTCTTCCTGCTTCCCGACATTCCGCTGACCCTGGACACGCTGCGGATCATCCTGCCTTATTCGGCCGGCATCGCCGTGGTCGGGCTTCTGGAATCGCTGATGACCGCAGCCATCGTCGACGACATGACCGAGACCGGCAGCGACAAGAACCGAGAATGCGTCGGCCAGGGCATCGCCAACATGGTGTCCGGCTTCCTCGGCGGCATGGCCGGCTGCGCGATGATCGGACAATCGGTGATCAACGTGAAATCGGGCGGACGGGGCCGGCTGTCGACCTTCTGCGCCGGCCTGTTCCTGCTGTTCCTGATCGTCGTGCTGGGCGACTGGGTGAAGCGCATTCCGATGGCGGCATTGGTGGCGGTGATGATCATGGTGTCGGTCGGCACCTTCAGCTGGCAATCCCTGAAAAGCCTGGTGACGCATCCGCGCAGTTCCAGCGCCGTGATGCTGGCGACGGTCGCCGGCGTCGTCCTCACCCACAACCTCGCCATCGGCGTGCTGATCGGCGTTCTGCTGTCCGGCATATTCTTCGCCGGCAAGGTCGCCCGGATGTTCCGCGTCACCTCCACCCTGTCGGAGGATGGCCGCACCCGCACCTATCGGGTCGAGGGGCAGCTTTTCTTTGCCTCCGCCGACGATTTCTCTGCGGCTTTCGATGTACGGGAAGGTTTGGACATGGCGGTGATCGATGTTTCCGGCGCCCACATCTGGGACATCTCCAGCGTGGCGGCTCTTGACGGCGTCGTGCTGAAGTTCCGCCGCGCCGGGATCCAGGTGCGGCTCGCCGGCCTGAACGCGGCCAGTGAAACCATCGTCGACCGGCTCGCGATCCATGACAAGCCGGGGGCCGGGGACCGCGCTCCGGCGCACTGATCGACGCCGCTCCCGGCCTTTGGGAGGGCGTCGTGAGCGAACGCGCCGGAACCGCAGGCGGTGCCGGAGGGTTGACTGGATTGAGCAGCCCGCGCGCCCCCCGCCCGCGGTGTGACACCCGAATTCCGGCCCGATCCCTGCGACAGGACCCTCGCCATGCACCCGACCGACGGCGTTCAGAAGTCCCCCGTCATCTGCATCACCGGCGCTTCCGCCGGGGTCGGCCGCGCAACGGCGCTGGCCTTCGCCGCCTATCGCAAAGCCTCCATCGGCCTGATCGCCAGATCGTCCGATGCGCTGGAAGAGGTGAAGCTGGAGGTCGAACGGCTAGGCGGCCGGGCACTGGTCCTGCCGCTGGACGTCGCCGACCCCGACGCGCTGGAGGCGGCCGCCGACCAACTGGAGGACGCCTTCGGCCCCATCGACGTCTGGATCAACGTGGCGATGGTCACCGTCTTCGGGCCGGTCCATGCCGTAACGCCGGAGGAGTTGAAGCGGGTGACCGAGGTGACCTATCTCGGCTCCGCCTACGGCATCCAGACGGCCTTGCGGCGGATGCGGCTGCGGGACAGCGGCACGATCCTGCAGGTGGGCTCGGCACTGGCCTACCGGTCGATCCCGCTGCAGTCCGCCTATTGCGCGGCGAAGCATGCGATCACCGGCTTCATCGACAGCCTGCATTCCGAACTGATCCATGACAACAGCCGGATCGGGCTGACCACCGTGCATCTGCCGGCGGTCAATACCCCGCAATTCGACTGGGCACGCAGCCACATGCCGCGCCGGGCCCGGCCGATGGGGACCATCTTCCAGCCGGAGGACATCGCCCGTGCGATCCTGCACGCCGCCGAGACTCCCCGCCGGGAATATTGGCTGGGCGGATCGGCGATGCAGGCGATCCTCGGCAATTTTTTGGCGCCGGGCTTTGCCGACCGCTACCTCGCCAACACTGCGGTGGAGGGCCAGATGACGGAGGAGCAGGAAATCCCCGGCCGGCCCGACAATCTCTACCACCCCGTCTACGGTCTGCACCGCGCCCGCGGGCGCTTCGGACTGCCGCACAACAGCCTGCGCCTGACCGCACCCAGCGGCGCCGCGAGGGGGCTGGCAATGGCCGCCGGCCTGATCCTGGCAGGCGGGCTGGGCTTCATGATGAGCCGGGCAACTCACCGGTAAATGTCACAGCGGAGCGGTCAGGGGCGGCACTTGCGGCCTCCGCCTTGCCGCCTATATAGGGTGTCGTACGTCAACAACTGAAAGGAGGTGATCTCGTGTCTCATTGTCCGTCTCACTCGTCGTCGAGCGCCAAGGCCGAGGTCTCTTTCTTCGCGGAAGGGATTTCGGTCCGCTAAGGACTGCGCCGTGGTGTCGACGACACACGGATTGACAATGGAAGGGCTGCCGGAAACGGCGGCCCTTCTTTGTTTTTGGATATGCAAAGCCCCCCACCCTCTCGGGAAAGGGGCTTTGTTTTAATCCATAGGCAGGATCAGTGCTGCATCTCGCCCAGTTTCTTGCGGCTGTCGCCGCTCTTGTCGAGGATGATGCTGTCGTCGGGCTTGCCTTCGACTTCCAGAATGCCGATCAGGCCCTTGGTTGCGCGGCTCAGCGCGTGGTCGACCAGGGCATATTTGCCGGGGTAATCGACCTTGAACTCCACCATGGTGGCGCCGCCGGGGGCGACGGTGACGGTCTGGATGCCCTTGGCCGGCTCGCTTTCCAGGCCGCCCAGATTATAGACCTTGTCGAAGATCTCGCCGATGACGTGGAAGGACGAGGTCAGGTTCGGACCGCCGACGCCGAAGAACAGGCGAACCGTCTCGCCGACCTTGGCCTTCAGCGGCTTGTCCTTGGTCAGGGCGCCGACCGTGCCGTTGAACACCAGATAGCTCGGACGCTCGTTGACGAGGCCGTCATAGTCGTCCTCGGCATTCGCCAGGTTCTTGGCCTTGGTGGCGTAGATTTCCTGCTGCATCACATAGAATTCGTGATCGACCGGCGGCAGGCCGGCTTCCGGCTCCACCACGATCAGGCCGTACATGCCCTTGGAGATGTGGTGGGCAACCATCGGCGTGGCGCAGTGATAGACATAGACGCCGGGGGTCAGGGCCTTGAAGCTGAAGGCCTTGGTCTGGCCGGGCTCCACCTGGGTGATCTGGCCGCCGCCGAGGAAGCCGGTCGCGGCGTGGAAGTCGACGGAGTGGTTCATCGTCGATTCCGGCGCGTTGGAGATCGAAACATCCACCGTATCGCCGACCCGCACCCGCACCATCGGCCCCGGAACCGTGTTGTTGAAGGTCCAGTAGGTGTAGGTGGTGCCATCGTCCAGCTTGGATTCGACCTCGGTCGTCATCAGCGAGACCTTGTGGGTCTTCGGCGCGCGCTTGCCGGCCTTCTCCGGAGCCGGCACGGCGGCGGGGTCCTGGACGACGCTGACCGTCGGCTGCTTGACCTTCGGGTCGGCATAGAGCGTGTCGGCGGCCGAGGCGGCACCGATACCGGACAGGATCATCAGGGCGGCGGTGCTGACGGTGACGAGAGAGAGCTTGGTCTTCATGGCGTCGTCTCGGTTGAATGTTTCTTGTGAGGTAATATTCCTCCCGCTTCCGAGATCGATGCTTGACCGCCGTCAAGTGTAACTACCGAACGCTATTTTGTCGCATGCTCCTTTTTATTTCCACACTAAGTATAATGACTTTGGGCGTCAAGATTTCGGACGAAAGGAAACGCAGATCTCGGGATCGATTTCGATCCGGCCGGCACCGATCAAATCCAGGCAATAGGGGATCGCGGGAAACACCGCTTCCAGGCAATCATGGATGGCGGACGGCTTGCCCGGCAGATTGACGATCAGGCTGCTCCCGCGAATGCCGGCGGTCTGGCGCGACAGGATCGCAGTGGGCACCACCCGCAGGCTGACCGACCGCATCAGTTCGCCGAAACCCGGCATCATCTTGTCGCAGACCCGCTCCGTCGCCTCCGGCGTCACGTCGCGCGGGGCCGGGCCGGTGCCGCCGGTGGTCACCACCAGACCGCAGCCGGCAACGTCGCACAGCTCGACCAGGGTGGAGGCGATCAGGTCCAACTCGTCCGGGATCACCCGCGCTTCCGCCACCCAGGGGGAGGAGATGATGCGTGACAGCTCCTCGTTGATCGCCGGGCCGCCCTTGTCCTCATAGACGCCGCGGCTGGCGCGGTCGGAGACAGTGACGATTCCGATCTTCACGGGGCCAATCTTCACCGGTGCGGTCATGTCTCAAGGTCCTTTTCGGTCAGGCGGCGCAGGCGACCTGCCGGTAGAGTGCCGGCAACGCCTTGGTCAGGTGGGAAACCTGCGGGAATATGGCATAGGCGCCGCGTCCGAACAGATACGGGATATAGTCGCGGGCCTGCGCATCGACGGTGATGGCGAAAACCGCCAGCCCGTCGCGCCGCGCCTCGCGGATCGCCTGCCGCGTGTCCTCGATGCCGTAACGGCCCTCGTAATGATCCACGTCGTTCGGCTTGCCGTCGGTCAGCAGAACCAGCAGCCGGTTCCGGTTCGGCCGGTCGGCAAGCTGGGAGGTCACGTGACGGATCGCCGCCCCCATGCGGGTGTAGTAGCCGGGCTTCAGCGCACCGACCCGGCGGGTGACGGGAGGCCCCAGCGGCTCCTCGAAGCCTTTCAGCGTCTGGACCCGCACCCAGTGGCGCCGCCGCGACGTGAAGGAATAGAGCGCGTGGTCGTCGCCGCAGGCGGTCAGCCCATGGCTCAGTGCCAGCAGCGCCTCCTTCTCGACATCCAGAACCCGTCGTCCCTCGATCCAGCCATCGGTCGACAAGGAGCCGTCGACCAGCACCGCCACCGCCAGATCGCGGGCGGCGCTGCGCACCTGCTGGTGCACACGGTCGCTGCCGCAACCGCCGGCCCGGAGATCGGCCCGGCTGCGCACCAGGGCGGCCAGATCCAGTTCGTCGCCGTCGGCTTGACCGGTGAACAGCATGCGGCGCGGGCGCAACGCCTCGAACTGGCGGCGCACCTGACGGATGCGGCGCAGGGCGGCGGCATCGGGTTGCCAGGAGTCGCCGTCGGCCGGTGCGGTTTCCGCGATCACCCGGCAGTGGTTGGGGAGATGGGCCTGCCGGCCATGATCCCATTCCGGATAGGTCAGGATTGCCGCCAGCGGCGTGTCGTCGACTGCCGGCGCCCCGAGGTCGAGGTCGAGCTTCAGCGTGGTCGATGCCTTGCGCTGGTGCGCGCCGACAGCGATCTCGTCCAGATCGTCGGCGGCCTTGCGGGCATTCTCCGCATCGTCGTCATCGACCGCACGCGGGATGTTCAGTGCCTCGGCAAGGCTCAGCATCTTCTCGAAGCGGTTGAGGATCAGCGGGTCGTTGCGCTGGATCTGGTCGGTCTGCCGACGCGTCGCGGCCCGGCGGCGCTGGTCGCCCTCGGCCGCCTGTCCGCCTTCGCCGGGACTTTCGACGGCAGCGGAAGCGTCACGGCCGACGCTTGGCGACACCAACCCCCACAGCGGCACCGGCAGCATGCGGGCATAACCGTAAGGGGCGGTGAAATCCGACAGCGGAACGCTGGGCGCCAGCATGCGTGCGCCGTCGCTGGTGACGGCACCGGCGCCGAGCAGCGCCAGGACGGCGCGCTCGACATCGGCCTCGACCGGCGGCGGGCGGCGGGCGGGGCGGGTGGCGGCGACGGCGCGGGCCAGTTCCGCATGCATGCGGGACAGGCCGGGCCAGCGCGTCAGAACCCGCGCGGTGGTAGTGGCGGCGCTGCGGAGCGCCTGCACATCGGCCTGCAACGGGTCGGCGGGGGCCGGCTCGCCCTCGGCATTGGCAAAGAAGGCGGCCAGCCATTCATACAACCGCTCGTTCAGGGCAGCGTCGGGAAACAGGTCGATGGCAGTCGGCAACTGGAGCACATTGCCGTCCAATGCCGCCCGCTCCACCCGCTCCTGCCCCAGCCCGATGCGGCCGAGCAGCGACAGCCGGTGCCCCGACACCGCGGCGGTCCCGGCGGCAAGCCGAACGCCGCGGTCGCCGCCCAGCGCCCGGAAGAACACCGCGAGCCGCGGGCGCATCGTCTCCAGCGTGACGGCTGCGTCCGGATGGTGCGGATAGCTCGACCGCCCGCCGATCAGGCGGTGCCACAAACGGCCGACGGTCTCTTCCGGGTCGAAAAACTCCAGCATGGCGATAGCCCTCGGCCCTTTCAGATCAGCCCAGCGTGACCTCGGCGACGCGCAGCAGGGCGGCGCGGATGTCCGGGTCGTCGGTCAGCGGCTCGATCAGGGCGGCACGGATGGCGCGCTCGGGCTTCATGCCGGAGCGGATCAGCGTGGCGCAATAGATCAGCAGGCGGGTCGAAACGCCTTCCTCCAAATCCTGGCCCTTCAGGGCACGCAGGGCGTTGGCGAGGCGGACCAGCGGGACGACGCGGTTCTCGGGCAGGCCGCTTTCGGTCGAGACGATGGGAATCTCGCGCTCCGGCGGCGGGAAGTCGAATTCGACGGCCAGGAAGCGCTGGCGGGTGCTGGGCTTCAGCGCCTTCAGCACATTCTGGTAACCGGGGTTGTAGGACACCACCAGCATGAAGCCCGGCGGCGCTTCCAGCGTTTCACCGGTGCGGTCCAGCGGCAGGATGCGGCGGTCGTCGGTCAGCGGGTGCAGCACGACGGTGACGTCCTTGCGCGCCTCGACCACCTCGTCGAGATAGCAGATGGCGCCCTCGCGCACGGCACGGGTCAGAGGCCCGTCCGCCCAGACGGTGTCCCCGCCCTTCAGCAGATAGCGGCCGGTCAGGTCGGCGGCGGTCAGGTCGTCGTGGCAGGACACGGTGTAGAGCGGCCGGCCCAGCCTGGCCGCCATATGGGCGACGAAGCGGGTCTTGCCACAGCCGGTCGGCCCCTTCAGCAGAAGCGGCAAGCGATGAGTGTAGGCATGCTCGAACAGCGCGCACTCGTCGGCGGTCGGCTGATAGAACGGCAGGGACGGCAGGATGGGGACGGCGCTGTCGGGCATCGCGATGGAACTCCGTGAATGGAACGGCCCCTGCACCGACCGGGCATCCGGTAGGTTGCAGGGGCCGAAGGGGACGTCACTCGGCAGGCTGGTAGCTGGCCGGGATCGAGGCGGGCCGTTCCTCGCGGGCCGGGCCGAAGACGGCGTAGAGGTAAAGCGCGACGCCCACCGCCACGGCGAAACCGGCGCCAAGCCGCATCCAGTAGAACAGCGCGATCTGCTCCTGGACCTCCATGTAGCTCATGCCCAGGACCCGCTGCAGATGGGTCTGAACGACGCCGGCCACGGTGAGCGCGAAGGTCATGAAGGCCATGCCGCCGCTCATCAGCCAGAAACTCCACATGTTGAGGATCTGGTTGTAGGGCTGCTTGCCGCGCAGGTAGGGCATGGCGTAGGTGATGATGGCGAGGTTGATCATCGCATAGGCGCCGTAGAAGGCGAGGTGCCCATGCGCCGCGGTGACCTGGGTGCCGTGGGTGTAGTAGTTGATCGGCGCCAGCGTGTGCAGGAAGCCCCACAGCCCGGCGCCGAAGAAGGCGAAGACCGCGCAGCCCAGCGACCACAGCATCGCCGCCTTGTTCGGGTGACGGCGGCCGCTCTTCCACACCATCATGAAGGCGAAGACGACCATGGTGAAGAAGGGGGCGACTTCCAGCGTGGAGAACAGCGAGCCGATCCACTGCCAGTAACCGGGCGTGCCGATCCAGTAATAATGGTGGCCGGTACCGAGGATGCCGCTGAACAGGGCGAGACCGACCATGGCGTACAGCCACTTCTCGACGACCTCACGGTCGACGCCGGTCATCTTGATCATCAGGAAGGCGAGGATGGAGGCCAGGACCAGTTCCCACACGCCCTCGACCCACAGATGGACAACGTACCACCAGTACATCTTGTCCAGCGACAGGTTGGCCGGGTTGTAGAAGGAGAACAGGAAGAACAGAGCGATGCCCCACATGCCCACCAGCAGGATGTTGGTGATGACCGTGCGGCGGCCCTTCAGCACCGTCATCGTGATGTTGTAGAGGAACATCAGCGCGACCACGACGATGGCGGCCTTGATCCACAGCGGCTGTTCCAGGAACTCCCGCCCTTCATGGATGCGGAAGACATAGCCAACGACCGCCGCCAGCGCGCCGAAGACGAACAGGCCGAGCTGGATCAGCGCCAGTTTCGGACTGTACAGCTCGGTCTCCGCCTCCTCGGGCACGAGGTAGTAGGCGGCGCCGAAGAAGCCGATCAGCAGCCAGACGATCAGCGAGTTGGTGTGGATCATCCGGATGATGTTGAAGGGCAGAAGCTCCGACAACGTGTTGGGCAGGACATAGACGGTACCGGCCAGGAGACCCACCAGGATCTGCACACCGAACAGCCCCATGGCGGCCGCGAAGTAATAGAGGGCGACTTTTTGCGATTCGTACTTCATAACGGAAATCTCCTCAGCCCGACAGCTTGGGCGGCCAGTTCTGGGTGTTGATCCGGCTGGTCCATTCCAGGAACGCGGCGAGATCCTCGACCTCGCCTTCGGTCAGGTGGAACTGCGGCATCTGGCGCCGGCCTTCAATTCCGGACGGCTGTGCCGCCATCCAGCCCTTCAGCGCCATCACGGCGCCCTCGGGGTCCTTGTCGCCGCCATAGCGCAGCCAGACATTGCCCAGTTCGGGGGCGAAATAGGCGCCCTCGCCCAGCAGCGTGTGGCAGTTGATGCAGGCGTTCTTCTCCCACACATGCTTGCCGCGGGCGACCGCATCGGTCAGCGTCTTCTTGTCGGTGCTGGTATTGACGATGTAATTGTGGCTGAGCGCGGTCAACGCGACGAAGGTCGCGAAGAAGAACAGCGATCCGCCATAGAAGATGTTTCGCGCGGCCGCCTTGGTGAAGCGTTCGGTCATCGCTTGGGATCCCTGGAAATCTCGATCTGTCGGTCGAGAGGGGGTCGGTTCGGAAGGGCGTCGGGTGCGCGAGGCCGGAGGCGGGAAGCCGGGCGTCGCAGCGTCCTATCGCCACGGGTCGGGCGAATAATTGACCGTGGAGGAAGGGCATTCCTTGACCGCGGTCAAGCCGGTCCGCGGATCGCCGCCCTATCATTCGCGTACATGATGACAAGCTTTGGATAGTGGATATGGCCGACGTTGAGATGACGGGCCTGGAGACCGGCGGTGCGGAAGCCGCGGGTCCGGTGGAGCGGGGAAGCGGCCTTGCCGCCCTGCCCGGCAACCTGATGATGTGGATCCTGATCTTCAGCGAACTGGCGGTGTTCGGCGTCGCCTTCCTGGGCTTCGCCATCGCCCGCGTGCTGGACCCGGCGATTTTTGCCGCCGGTCAGGCCCATTTGAACGGCACGGCCGGCGCGCTGAACACCATGGTTCTGGTGACCAGCGGCTATCTGGCCGCCAAGGGGGTTGCCGCCGGACGGCGCGGTGCCGTGCCGCAGGCCCGCCGGGCGATGCTGATGGCGGCGGCCGTCGGGTCGGTGTTCCTGGCGGTGAAGGCGGTGGAATATTCGGCGACGCTGGGCGCCGGGCTGACCATCGACACCGACGGCTTCTTCACCCTCTATTTCCTGCTGACCGGTTTCCACGCCCTGCATGTGGTGCTGGGGATCGTCATCCTGCTGCTGGTCGGCCGTTCCGGCCCCGACACGCTGGTGGAGAATCTGGAGACGGGAGCGGCCTTCTGGCACATGGTCGATCTGGTCTGGGTGATCCTCTATCCGCTCGTCTATCTGATCCGTTGAGGAGACCGGCCATGACTGTTTTCAAGAACATCGACCGGCTGACGCTGTCCTGGCTGATCCTGATGGGGCTGACCGCCGTCACCCTGCTGTTCGCGCGCCATGGCGATGCGGGCGGCAGCGTCGGCATCGCCGGGGCGGCACTGCTGCTGACGCTGGCGGTGACGAAGGGACGGGAAATCCTGCTGCATTATTTGGAGTTGGACCATGCCGGTCCGGGCTGGCGGTTTCTGATGACCGGATGGCTGGTCCTGCTGTGCGGAGCCATCCTGCTGATCACCGCCGCCGGCACCCTGGGCTGGGTCGGCCCACACTGAAAAAAGACCGGGGGAAGCCGCCATGACCGAAGCCAAGCTCGGCCTGATCCTGACCAGCATCGCCGTCATCACCATGGCGGTGGCGCTCTATCGCCAGCGCGCGTTGGGACGCAATGGACTGGTGACGGTGATCGCCGCCACCGCCACCGTGTTCGCCGCGATGTTCTTTACCCAATAATCGGAGCCCGCCCGCCATCGACGCCGCTGGACCCGACGATCCGTATGCGTAAGATCGCCGGTTCGGATCGGCGTCGGGCGGGAAAAGCGGAAATGATGCAGCTTGAGGATTTGGGACAGCGCATCTGCATCCTGGGACCGTCCAACAGCGGCAAATCCACCCTTGCGTCGGCCATCGGGCGAAAGTGCGGCCTGACGGTCATTCACCTCGACCAGCTTTACCATCGGCCCGGCACCGATTGGGAGCCCCGCCCCAGGGAAGAGTTCGTCCGCCTGCACGACGACGCCATCGGCGGCGACCGGTGGGTGATGGACGGAAACTACTCCGTCTGCATGCAGCAGCGCTTCGCGCGGGCGACCGGGTTGATCATGCTGGACATCGCCATGCCGACCAGCCTGCTGCGGTATTTCCGCCGGACCCTGTTCGAGCGCGAACGGCTCGGCGGGCTGGATGGCGGGCGGGACAGCATCAAATGGGACATGATCCATCACATCGCCGTCGTCACTCCGCGGAACCGAAGCCGCAATGCGGCCCGGTTCGATCAGGCCGATCTGCCGAAAATTCGCCTGCCGTCGATCCGCGCGATCAAGGACTGCTACCGGCTATGGGGCTTGGAGAGATAGCCCGGCTTCCCTCCGCCCCGGCGTAGCCCCCTAAGAATCGAGCAACGCCGCAACCAGATCGAACTCCGGGTCGGCAAGATCGTCGATGACATCGAAGTGATGCCGCCCCTCCACCAACCGCAGCGCGGTCGCAGCGCCCAATCCAAGCCAGACATTGGCGAGCAGCTCCGTCTGGCGGACGAATTCCGGCCGCTCGGCCGCCCCGACCCAGCAGGTGATGCCGATGCCGGGCTGCGGGCGCAGCAGCGCCGGGCTTTCTGCCGCGGACTCCGCCTCGTCCAGCCGCAGCGTCGCGTTCATGCGGGTGTTCAGCAGCGGGCGCAGGTCGTGCAGGCCGCTGATGGAGACGACATGCTCCACCCGCACCCGGACATCGTCCGACAGCGGGGCGTCCGCGCAAACGAGCCGGCTGACCAAATGACCACCGGCGGAATGGCCGGTCAGGCGCAGAGGACCGGCCTCAGCCCTTGCGATGACCTCCACCGCCCAGGCCATCTGCCGGGTGATGCCGGCGATCCGGGTTTCGGGACACAGCGTGTAGCTGGGCATGGCGACCGCCCAGCCTCGTGCAAGCGGCCCGGCGGCCAGATGCGACCAGCGCGCCTTGTCGAAGGCCATCCAATAACCGCCATGGACGAAGACCACGGTGCCCTTCGCGGTTCCCTCCGGCCGGAACAGGTCGTAGCGCTCCCGCTCCCCCTCGCCATAAGGCAAATCCAGCTCCGCCCGTCCGGCGGCTGCGCGTTCGCTCCGGAAAGCTGCCGCCCGCTCCGCCCAGCGCGCGGGGTAGGCGTCGCCGCCGGGAATGTGGGCACCGTTGCTGTAGGCGTCGTCCCAATCCGTGATCCTGTGCAGTTCCGTCACAGCACCGTCCTCACCCGCCAGAGTTCCGGGAAGAGTTCCACGGCCAGCATGTTGCGCAGGTAGGACACGCCGCCGGTCCCGCCGGTGCCGCGCTTAAAGCCGATCACCCGTTCAACCGTCGTAACATGGTTGAAGCGCCAGCGGCGGAAGTAATCCTCGAAATCGACCAGCTTCTCGGCAAGCTCGTAGAGCGGCCAATGGGCTTCGGGCGACTGATAGACGATCCGCCATGCCTCGGTCACGCCGTCATGGGGCTGGTGGGTCTGCGACACGTCGCGCTCCAGCACCTCGGCCGGAACCGGAATGCCGTTGCGGGCGAGCAGGCGCAGCGCCTCGTCATACAGGCTGGGCCGCGACAGTTCCTGTTCCAGCAGGGCATGGATGTCCGGCCGGTGGGCATGGGGGCGCAGCATCGCCGGGTTGCGGTTGCCCAGCAGGAACTCAATCTCCCGGTACTGGTAGGACTGGAAGCCGGAGGATTGGCCGAGATCGTCGCGGAAGCGGGTGTATTCGCTGGGCGTCATCGTGCGCAGCACGTCCCAGGCCGAATTCAGCTGCTCGAAGATGCGGGCGACGCGGGTCAGCATCTTGAAGGCGGGCGACAGCCGGTCCTCGCGGATCGCCTCGCGGGCGGCGCGGATCTCGTAGACGGCCAGCCGCATCCACAGCTCCGACGTCTGGTGCTGGACGATGAACAGCATCTCGTCATGGGCGGTGGAGCGTGGAGTCTGCGCACCCAGGATGCGGTCCAGCTGCAGATAGTCGCCATAGGACATCCGCCCATCGAAGGCCATTTCGGCCCCCTCCGCTGCCGGATCGTAGGGCTTCTTGGTATCCTGCCCGCTCATGTCACCATCGCCTTCCTGTGGTAGTCGGGCCGGTCCCAAAGCCCGTCATCCATCACCTGCTTGAGCACGGCGACCGCGCCGCGCACCTCCGCCTCGCCGATATAGAGCGGCGTGAAGCCAAAGCGCAGCACGTCCGGCGCCCGGAAATCGCCGATCACGCCGCGGTCGATCAGCGCCTGCATGATGGCGTAGCCCTGTGGATGGCGGAACGACACCTGGCTGCCGCGCCGGTTGCCGTCGCGCGGGGAGGCAAGCTCCAGCATCGGGCACTGCGCCTCGACCAGCCCGATGAACAGGTCGCACAGCGCGATGGAGGTGCGGCGGATATCGGCCATCTCGACCTCGTCCCACACATCCAGCGCTGCGTCGAGTGCCGCCAGCGCGATCACCGGCGGTGTGCCGACGCGCATGCGCTCCACCCCCGCACCGGGACGGTAGGAGGGATCGAAGGCGAAGGGCGCCTCATGCCCCATCCAGCCGGACAGGGCCGGCCGAACCGTCGCCGCATGTTGCGGAGCGACATAGATGAAGGCCGGGGCCCCCGGTCCGCCATTCAGGTATTTGTAGGTGCAGCCGACCGCGAAGTCGGCCCCGGCGCCGGCCAGATCGACCGGCAGCGCACCGGCGGAATGGGCGAGGTCCCACACCGTCACCACCCCCGCCGCATGGGCCTTGGCGGTCAGCGCCGCCATGTCGTGCAGCCGGCCGGTCCGGTAATCCACCTGGGTCAGCATCAGAACGGCGACTTCCTCGCCGATTGCCGCTTCAACCTCCTCCGGCGCCACGACTTTCAGGACATGGCCACGACCCAGCGTTTCGATCAGTCCTTCCGCCATGTAGAGGTCGGTTGGGAAGTTGCCGCTGTCGGACAGGATCACCCGGCGGTCGGGCCGCATCGCCAGGGTCGCGGCCAGCGCCTGATAGACCTTGATCGACAGGGTATCGCCGACCACCACGCTGCCGGACGGCGCGCCGATCAGCCGGGCGATGCGGTCACCGACCTTGCCCGGCTGCACCATCCAGCCGGCGCTGTTCCAGCCGCGGATCAGTTGGCCGCCCCATTCCCGGGCGAGGGTACGGGCCACCCGCTCCTCCACCCCGATGGGCAGCGGTCCCAGCGAGTTGCCGTCGAGATAGATCACGCCATCCGGAATGCGGAAGCGGGCGCGGGTCTTCTGAAAATCGGTCATCGATCTGACTGCTCCTTCCCCGGCAAAGGATGCCGATCTATCGCTGGGATTGCAAATTGTTGCGACAATCAAGCGTATCAGACGATAGGAAATCGCCATTGTCCCGGAGGCCGCGAAAGTGGAGGATCACACCGGCCGGGGCAACCGGCCAATATTGCTCCCTTCCCACTCACCCAAGGACCGGACGAACCGCCATGTTCAACGCGCTTTCCCGCCAGCCCGACGATGCCCTGCTCGCCCTGATCGGGCTTTACAAGCAGGATCCGCGTCCGGGCAAGGTCGATCTCGGCGTCGGGGTCTACCGGGACGAGGAGGGACGCACCCCGGTCTTCCGCGCGGTGAAGGCGGCGGAACGGCTGCTGCTCGACGGGCAGGACAGCAAGGCCTATCTGGGGTTGGAAGGCGACGCCGGGTATCTGGAGCGGCTGTGGTCGCTGGTCGGCGGTGGCGCCGGCACCAAGGTCGCCACGGCCGGCGTGCAGACCCCCGGCGGGTCGGGCGCGCTGCGGCTGGCCGCCGACCTCGTCCTGCGCGGCGGGTCGAAACGGGTGCTGGTTGGCCAGCCGACCTGGCCCAACCATGTCGGCATCTTCGCCGCCGCCGGCCTTGAGGTCGTCAGCCATCACTTCTTCGACACCGCCGGCCAGACCGTGCTGTTCGACCGCATGGTCGCGGCGTTCGAGGCGGCGCAGCCCGGCGACGTCGCCCTGCTGCACGCCAGCTGCCACAACCCCACCGGCGCGCCGCTGTCGCTCGACCAATGGAAGGAACTGGCGGCGGTGCTGGAAAAGCGCGGCGTCCTGCCGCTGGTCGACCTTGCCTATCAGGGCTTCGGCCGCGGTCTGGACGAGGATGCCGAGGGGCTGCGCCACCTGATCGGCGTCGTGCCGGAAACGCTGGTCGCCGTGTCGTCGTCGAAGTCCTTCGGCCTCTACCGCGAGCGCACCGGCGCCATCTTCGCCGTTGCCGCGGCACCGGCCGCCGCCGATCTCGCCAAGTCCAACCTGATGGCGCTGGCCCGCACCAGCTATTCGATGCCGCCCGACCATGGCGCCGCCGTCGTCCGCACCATCCTGAGCGATGCCGCGCTGACCGCCGACTGGACGGCGGAACTGGACGTCATGCGCGCCCGTATCACCGGCATCCGCCGCAAGCTGGCCGCCGGTCTGGCCGGCGCCTTCCCCACCCTGGCCGCGGTGGCGGAGCAGGAGGGCATGTTCTCGCTGCTGCCGCTGACCGAGGCGGAGGTGCTGCGGCTGCGCGCCGACCACGCCATCTACATGCCGACCTCCGGCCGCATCAACATCGCCGGCCTGAAGACGGCCGAGGTGGACGATGTGGTGGCGAAATTCGCCGCTCTTCGTTGAGCCCTTTGGTTTGATCCGGGGACAGACGACGATGGCCGCGACCCTCCAGGCTCCGCCCGCCGCGGTGGAGCGTCACCAGCTCTATGAAGACGCGCTTGCCATGCTGATGGGCACGCTGTTCATCGCGCTGGGCATGCTGATCTATTCCAAGAACGATGCTGCTGACCGGCAGCACCGCCGGGCTGGCTCTGCTGCTGAGCTATGTCACCAAGGTCCAGTTCGGCATCATCTTCTTCGCGATCAACCTGCCCTTCTACTGGCTGGCCTGGAAGCGGCTGGGCTGGAAATTCACCGCCCGCACCTTCACCGCCGTGGCGCTGGTGACGCTGTTCTCGCGCCTGACCGACCAATGGGTGGGCTTCACCCATCTGGATCCGGTCTATGCCACCGTGGTGGGGAGCGGCCTGTGCGGCACCGGCCTCCTGATGCTGTTCCGCCACCGCACCGGTCTGGGCGGCGTCAACATCCTGGCGATCTACCTGCAGGAGACCTACGGCATCCGCGCCGGCTATTTCCAGCTGGGTGTCGATTTCGCGATCCTGGCCGGCGCCTTCTTCGTCCTCGCGCCGGACCGACTTCTGCTGTCGGTGCTGGGGGCGACCATCGTCAACGTCACGCTGGCGATCAACCACAAGCCGGGCCGCTATCTCGGCATCAGCTGAGAGGCGACCGCTGCGGGCGTCGGTCAGCGCCCGCAGCAGGCCTTGTGCTTTTTCCCCGAACCGCAGGGGCAGGGATCGTTGCGGCCGACCTTGACCACGCGGCGCGGCGGGTCCTTCGGGTTCAAGACGCTGTCGACATAGAACCAGCGGCCGTCGACGCGGCGGAAGCGCGACCGCTCATGCAGCGGCCACTCCTCGCCATCGCGATGGAAGGTCAGGAAGAACTCAACCATCCCGTCGTCGCCGGCCTCCTCCGCCTTCATGACGGTCAGCGGCCCCCAGTCGCATTCGTCCGCCACCCGTTCCACATCGGCGCGGCTGAAGGTGGCGCGGGTTTCCGGCACGCAACTCCGCTCGATATGGTCAATGTCGCGGCGGACGAAGGCCGTGTAGCGCGACCGCATCAGCGCTTCCGCGCTGGGCGCAGGCTCTCCCGCCAGGATCGGGTCGCAGCACTGGTCGAACTCGCGGCCGGAACCGCAGGGGCAGGCGGACATGGACAACTCTTCCATCGCAGACATCGGCAAAGGTCAGGGTTTATCAGGCGCGATGCCGCGCAGGAAGAGATCCACCGCCTTGTCGACGAAGGCATGGCGCTCCTCCTCCGTCGGCGTGGGGCACAAGCCCAGCACGAGCTGGCAATAGGCCCCCCCCTGCATGGCGCCCAGGAACTGCCGGGCGACGAAGGCCGGATCGTCGGTGGCGATCGCACCGCGGTCGTTCAGCCGGGTGAACAGGGCAACGAAATTGGCGATTCCCTGCTCCGGACCGGCCTGGAAATAGAGCTGGGCTGCAACCGGCATCCGCGTCGCCTCCCCAACCACCGCCTGATGGACGCGGATCGCCGCATCCGACCACAGCAGGTCGGTGAAACGGCGGCCGACTTGGACCAAAACATCGCGCAGCGGCATCCCGTCGAACACCTCCGGCGCAAAACGCAGGCCGCGCCGCTCGCACTCGGCGGAGATCACTGCGGTGTACAGCTCCTCCTTCGATGGGAAGCGGGTGTAGAGCGTCGTCTTGGACACCCGTGCCTGTTGCGCGACCTGATCCATCGACGCGGCGGCATAGCCGAGTTCAAGGAACACCTCCCGCGCGGCGGCGACAATCTGTTCCGCCTTCGCGTCGAGGGACGGGGCGGGGTGGGACGCTTTCTGCTCCGATGACTGCACTGAACTGTACCGTTCACTCTTGACGTTGGCTGGGGGCCGGAGTAGGACGGTAACAGTACGATACAGTCCAGTCCAGTGGGGAGACGTGGTATGGCCCTGTTCCGCGAAAGGCGGCTTGCGTCCGCCATCCTGGCGACAACGGCGCTTCTGACGGTGGCGGGCCTGCTTGCCGGCTGCAACGAAACGCACTCCGCCTCCACCCCGGCGGAAGGCGAGGTGCGGCCGGTCCGCGTCGCCACCGTCACGCTGGAACCGCTGGTCGACAGCGTGCGCTATCCGGCGGTGATCCGCCCGCGCGTGGAGGTAGATGTCGGCTTCCGCATCGGCGGCAAGGTGACCGCGCGGCTGGTGGAGGTCGGCACCCGCGTCGAACCCGGCATGCCGCTGGCCCGCCTCGACCCCACCGATCTTCACTTGCAGATCCGTGCCTCCCGGGCGCAGCTCGCCTCCGCCCAGGCCGACGCAGCCAATGCCCGCAGCGATTTCCAGCGCTATGCCAGCCTGCGCCAGGGCGAATGGACCACCCGCCAGGAATACGACCGCCGCAAGACCACGCTGGACAAGGCGGAGTCCAAGGTGCGCGAGGTGGAGGCGCAGCTTCATGTCCTCGACAACTCCGCCCAATACGCCACGCTGGTGGCGGACGAGGCCGGCATCGTCACCGCGACTCTGGTCGAGCCGGGACAGGTCGTCGCCTCCGGACAGACCGCCCTGCGCGTCGCCCGGCTGGGCAGCCTGGAGGCGGTGGCGAACATCCCCGAACAGAGTGTCGCCGCCCTGCCCCGCCAGAAACTGGCGGTGGAGCTGTGGTCGCATCCGGGCCACAGCATCGCCGGCAGCCTGCGCGAGGTCTCGCCCAGCGCCGATGCCTACACCCGGACCTTCCAGGCGAAGATCACGCTGGCCGATCCGCCGCCCACGGTCCAGCTCGGCATGACCGCGACCGTCATCGCCTCCGCCGACCATGGCGCGCCCGTCGCCCGCCTGCCGCTGAGCGCATTGGCCCAGCGGGAGGAGAGGCCGGCGGTGTGGGTGCTCTCCGCGCCGGACGACCGGCTGGAGCTGCGCCCCGTCACCGTCGCCGCCTATGCCGGCGACCTCGCCCTGATCGGCGGCGGGCTGAAGGACGGCGAGCGCGTCGTCACCGCCGGGGTGCACAAGCTCGACGCCGGCCAGAAGGTCCGCGTCTGGACGGAGCCGGCGCGATGAACCATTCCCGCATGAACCTGTCGGCCTGGGCGCTGGCCCACCGCACGCTGGTGCTGTTCATGATGCTCGCCAGCGTCCTGGCGGGTGCGCTGGCCTACAAGACCCTGGGCCGGGCGGAGGATCCGTCCTTCACCTTCAAGGTGATGGTGGTGCGCACCCAATGGCCGGGCGCCACCGCGCGCGAGGTCGAACAGTTCGTCACCGACCGCATCGAGAAGAAGCTGGAGGAGGTGCCCTACTACGATGTCGCCCGCAGCTATTCCAAGCCCGGCGAGTCGGTGATCTTCGTCCAGCTGAAGGACTCCACCCCGCCCCGGCTGGTGGCGGACCTGTGGTATCAGGTGCGCAAGAAGATCGGCGACATCCGCTACACCCTGCCCGACGGCGTGGTCGGCCCCTTCTTCAACGATGAGTTCGGGGACGTCTATTCCGGCATCTACGCCTTCATGGGCGAGGATTTCACCCCTGCCCAGCTGAAGAAGGTGACCGAACAGGCGCGCGCCCGCCTGCTGAAGCTGCCGGGTGTCGAGAAGATCGACCTGATCGCCCCGCAGGAGGAGCGCGTCTATGTCGAGATCTCCAGCCAGCGGCTCGCCAGCTTCGGCCTGCCTGTGGACTCCGTGATCCAGGCGCTCCAGCGCGAGAACGCCATCGCCGCGTCGGGTGACGTCGATACCGGATCGCAGCGCGTCTATGTCCGCCTCGACCTCGGCCTCGACACCGCGGCGGCCGTGCGCGCGATCCCGGTGGAAAGCGGCGGCCGGCTGCTGACCATCGGTGACGTGGCGGAGGTCAAGCGCGGCTATGTCGAACCGCGGCGCTATACCCTACGCTACAACGGCCGCGACGCCATCGGTCTGGGCGTGGTCATGGCGAAGGGCGGCAACGTGCTGAAGCTGGGTGAACAGCTCGACGTGGCGATGGAGAAGGTCCGCGCCGAACTGCCGGTCGGGCTGGAGGTGGCGCAGGTCGCCGACCAGCCGAAGGTGGTCGAGCATTCCGTCGGCGAATTCATGGAATCGCTGGCCGAAGCGCTGGGCATCGTCATCCTGGTCAGCCTCGTCAGCCTGGGCTGGCGCACCGGCATCGTCGTGGCGCTGGCGGTGCCGCTGGTGCTGGCGATGACGCTGGTGGCGATGCAAATCCTGCACATCGACTTGCAGCGCATCTCGCTGGGCGCCCTCATCATCGCGCTCGGCCTGCTGGTCGACGACGCCATCATCGCGGTGGAGATGATGGTGGTGAAGATGGAACAGGGATGGGACCGGCTGAAGGCCGGCGCCTTCGCCTACACCTCCACCGCCTTCCCGATGTTGAGCGGCACCGTCGTCACCGCCGCCGGCTTCGTGCCGGTCGGCTTCGCGGCCTCGGCCGCCGGCGAATACACCAATTCGATCTTCTGGGTGGTGGCGCTGTCGCTGCTGCTGTCCTGGGTGGTTGCAGTGATCTTCACCCCCTATCTCGGCTGGCTCTTGCTGCCCAAGCCCAAGCATGTGGTGCCGGACGGGCACGAGCTGGACATCTACGACACCCGCGCCTACCGCATCCTGCGCGGCATGATCGAGGCCTGCGTGCGGGCGCGCTGGACCACCATCGGCGTGACGGTGGCGGCCTTCGTCACGGCACTCGTCGGCTTCGGCCATGTCCAGCAGCAATTCTTCCCATCGGCCAGCCGGCCGGAGCTGTTGATCGACATCCGGCTCGCCGAAGGCGCCTCCTTCGAGGCGACAGCCGCCGAGGTGAAGCGGATGGAGGCGGCTCTCGCCAAGGACCCGGACGTCGATTACTGGGTCGCCTACACCGGCGGCGGATCGCCGCGCTTCTACCTGCCGCTGGACCAACAGCTGGAGACCGCCAACTTCGCCCAGTTCATGGTGATGACCAAGGGGCTGGAGGAGCGCGAGCATTTCATGCAGCGGCTGGAGCCGACGCTGGAGTCCGATTTCCCGGCCGCCCGCGTCCGCATCAGCCGGCTGGAGAACGGCCCGCCGGTCGGCTACCCGGTCCAGTTCCGCGTCACCGGCGAGGACCCGGCGACCATCCGCAAGATCGCCTATCAGGTGCGCGACACCATGCGCGCCCACCCCAACACCGCCAACGTCCATCTGGACTGGGACGAGCTGTCCAAGCGCGTCCGGCTGGAGGTGGACACCGCCAAGGCCCGCGCGCTGGGCGTGTCGAAGCAGGATCTGTCGAACGCGCTGCAACTGCTGCTGAACGGCATGTCCGTCACCCAGTACCGCGAGGGCACCGAGCTGATCGGCGTCCTCCTGCGCACCACGCCGGAAGAGCGGATGGACCTGTCCCGCCTGGGCGAGCTGAACATCCGCACCAGCCGCGGCACCACCGTGCCGCTGAGCCAGGTCGCCACCGTGCGCTACGAGCTGGAGGAACCGGTGCTGTGGCGCCGGGCGCGCGAGACGACGATGACGGTCAAGGGCGACGTGACCGGCGGCTTGCAGGCCCCGGTGGTCAGCACCCAGCTGAACGGGCAGTTCGATGCCCTGCGCGCCACCCTGCCCGACGGCTACGCCATCACCATGGGCGGCGCCATCGAGGAGAGCGCCAAGGGCCAGGATTCGATCAACGCCATGATGCCGGTGATGCTGCTGATCATGGTCACCACGCTGATGCTGCAATTGCAGAGCTTCTCGCGCGTGTTCATGGTCCTGCTGACGGCGCCGCTGGGGCTGATCGGTGTCACCGCCTCGCTTCTGCTGTTCAACCTGCCCTTCGGCTTCGTCGCCATGCTGGGCGTCATCGCGCTGGCCGGCATCATCATGCGAAACTCGGTCATCCTGGTCGACCAGATCGAGCAGGACATCCGCGGCGGCCGGTCACGCTGGGAGAGCATCATTGAGGCGACCGTGCGCCGTGCCCGCCCCATCGCCCTGACGGCGGCCGCGGCGATCCTCGCCATGATCCCGCTGACGCAGAGCGTGTTCTGGGGTCCGATGGCGGTCGCCATCATGGGCGGTCTGGCCGGTGCGACCGTGCTGACGATCTTCTTCCTGCCGGCCCTCTACGCAGCATGGTTCCGCGTGCCCCGGCCGGAAAGGGAGGAGGTGGAGGAGAACGGCATGGCCGGCGCGCTGCCGAAGCCGGCGTTGGGAGACTGATGCCCCACTCTTTTTCTCAGGCTTGACCGCGGTCAAGGGGGGCGCACACGAGCAGTGACAGGGTGGCGCCACAATCGATCTCCCGATTGCATCATCACTGCTGATGATCCTCTTTCGTACTGTGCCTTTGCGCCCGGCGGCCTCGGCCCCCGGGCGCTTTTTTTGCTTCAGTTCGCCCGGCGCCCTGCCGTCGCCAGCGTCAACCGGCCGAAGCGCGGACCATCCCGCAGAAATTGGCGTCCGCCGACTTCGATCCGGCGATAGGCCGGGCCGGCCATCAGCAGGCAGGCCGTGACCATCACCAGAAGCAGCGCCATCGACCAGCTTTCCGGCAGTGCCTTGCGGTCATGGATGCCGAGCCCCAGTCCCAGCAGCCGCGTGGTCGCATATTCGACGAAGCCATGGATCAGGTAGAGCGAATAGGACACGTCGCCCAGCCAGACCAGCGGCCGGACATTCAGCATCCGCGCGGCCCGGCCGTGGTTGGCGACGGCCGCCAGGATCAGCAGGGCGAACAGGGGTACGGCCAGCAGGTCCGGCCCGCCGGTGTGCAGAAGCAGCAGGATCGCCACCACCACCCCGGCCATCGTCAGGTCGCTCGACAGCACCGATGCGGCCAGCCCGCTGCGGAAGGCGCTGTAGAGCAGGGTGCCCAACAGGAATTCCGGCAGGCAGCGCAGCAGAGTCTGCGGCCCGTCCCATTGGTTCAGATTGTCCTGCGTCGCCCAGGCCAGCGCAAAGAGCGTCGCCAATGCACCGACCGCCAGCAGGGCCTGCGTCCGGCCGCTCGACCGCCAGACCCAGGGCAGCGCGAAGGGGAAGACCAGATAGGCCATGAACTCCAGGCTGATCGACCAGGCCGGGTAATTCCAGCTCAGCATGCTGGCATAGAGGCCTTGGAGCATGAACAGGTTGGCGACCAGCGCCCAGACCGATTCAGCCCCTTTCAGCGGGATTGCCGGGAAGCTGCCGGTGGCGGCGTATTCCACCGCGCGGACGGCCAGTGCCGTCGCCACGAACAGCAGCAGGACCGCCAGATGCAGCGGATAGAGCCGGGCGATGCGCGCCCGCAGGAAGCTCCAGTATTTGTCGCCGACCGAGTCCGTGAAGGTGCCGTGATAGACATGGGTCAGCACGAAGCCGCTGAGCATGAAGAACAGATCGACGGCCAGATAGCCTTTCTGCACCAGATACGTGTAGCTGTCGGGATGCAGGTTGGGGAAATACTGGAAGCTGTAGTGGTACAGCACCACCCACAAGGCCGCGATGCCGCGCAGCGGGGTCAGGGAGTGGAGGTGGCGGGGATTGGTCTGCGTGCTCATGGCGCAGGCTCCGGCCGATCAGGCCGATGGACCCTGCCCGCTCAGTGGGACTTGATCCGAGCAGGATTGCCTGGGCGCGGCCATCGGCCGCCCCGCCTTGAAGCCCGCACCCGTGTTCCAGCCGAGACCCATCGAAACCACGTCATCCTCCAGCCGTTACGCCGCGCGACACCCGTCCGATATCGGACGGAAAGGCGGCCCCAGTGCGGGTTAACGGCGGAGGTGACGATTGGTTTCGATGGAGGCTGTTACAGATTGGGGACCGTTACAGGAAGAAGACCAGCGTGGTCAGGCCCAGCAGCGGCACCAGGATACCGAAGGACCAGGCCATATAGCCGAAGAAGCTGGGCATGGCGACGCCGCGCTCCTCGGCGATTGCCTTGACCATGAAGTTGGGAGCATTGCCGATATAGCTGTTGGCGCCCATGAACACCGCACCGGCCGAGATCGCGGCCAGCGTCAGCGACAGATCGGACATCAGCACCTTCGCGTCGCCGCCGGCGGTGTTGAAGAAGATCAGGTAGGTCGGCGCATTGTCCAGGAAGCTGGACAGGATACCGGTGGCCCAGAAATAGGCGGCGGGGTTCGGCTTCCCGCCTTCGTTCACCGCGGAGATGATGGCGCCCAGTGCGCCGTCGGTGCCGGCTTTCAGGATGGCGATCGCCGGGATGATGGTCAGGAAGATCGCAGCGAACAGCTTCGCCACCTCCAGGATCGGCCCCCAGCTGAAGCCGTTCAGGCGGCGGCTCTGCTTGCTGGTGAGAGCCAGCGACAGGCCGGTGATGCCCAGCAGCAGCAGGTTCGACACGATGGTCTCCAGCGATACCGTCACATGGTACAGCGTGACGCCCGTCCCCGGATGCCAGATGCCGCTGAGCAGCACCGCGCCGACGATGGCGATCAGCAGCAGCAGGTTGACGCTGCCCTCGATTCGGATCGGTTCGCGTTCGTGCACGCCCTCGATCAGCGGGTGCTTGCCCGGGTCGCGGGTGTGCAGGAAGAGGTCGAGTACGAAATAGATCGCCAGCAGCAGGCCAGACAGGAAGGCCATCGGCGCCAGCAAATGGACCGTCGGCCAGAAGAAATCGACGCCCTTCAGGAATCCCAGGAACAGCGGCGGGTCGCCCAGCGGGGTCAGCGACCCGCCGACATTCGACACCAAGAAGATGAAGAAGACGACCGTGTGGACCTTGTGGCGCCGATGTTCGTTGGCGCGCAGCAGCGGGCGGATCAGCAGCATCGAGGCGCCAGTGGTCCCCATCAGGCTGGCCAGCATGGTGCCCAGCGCCAGCCCAACCGTGTTGGCCATCGGCGTCCCCACCAGAGACCCGGTCAGCCGCACGCCGCCCGCCACCGTGAACAGCGCGGTCAGCAGCACGATGAAGGGGATATATTCCAGCAGGACCGTGTGCAGCAGTTCGTAGGTGGCGAGGTCAACCCCGAAGGTTGCGGCGAACGGGACCAGGAAGGCCAAGGCCCAGGCCGCGGAGATCTTGCCGAAATGATGGTGCCAGACCATCGGCGCCAACAGCGGGAACAGCGCGATCGACAGCAGGATACCCGCAAAGGGCACCACCCACGCCGCACTCAGCAGCCGTCCATCCAGATGCGGGACGCCGGCATGAGCGACCTTCGCCGCCACCTCTGCGGCGTGCACCCCATGCGTGCCCAGCAGCACGCCGCCGACGGCGAGTGTCACGCCGACGGCGGTCGGAAGGATGGATGGGCGGCGTCGGTGCGTGGGAGAATTGATCATCGGTCCGGAAAATAGGCTGACGAAAGGAACGGGAGTATGCGGACTGACGCAGCCTAAGCCAAGCCGGAAGGGGCGGCGGCGCCATGAACTTTCGTAATCGGGTATGCGCCGGCCCTATGGGCAGGCCCGCAGGGTGATTGCCCGGTCCGCCATCCCCGTCCAGTCCGACAGCGGCCGGCATTCGCTGCCCGCACACAACCGATGGTCTGCGGTGAAGCCGGATGCGGCCAGCGTGACGCTGTCCTGCGGTGGCAGTTCCGGCGTCCAGGCCATCCAGCCATCTTCGGTCATCCGGGCATCCGGGCCGGGCTCCATGCCAGCGCCGGTACCGCGGATGCGGGCCTCGACCAGGCGCAACCGTCCCGAGTCTACGCTCCATTGCTCCCGCCACTCCGTCTTCTCGATGGAGTGGGTCCAGGACAGGGTGAACGCCGCCCCCGGCAGCGACGCCAGCAGCGCACCGCCGAGAGCGAACAGGCAGAGACCGCCCACCTCAGGCTGCGGCGGCGGTCGGCACGCTCCGGCGCCGGTGCTGCCACAGCAGGAACAGAACGGTCATGACGAAGGCGGCCTCGTCCGTCAGGGGCAGCGCCACGATGAACAGGAAGGACGCTGCCGCGGCATAGAGGCGGGCGACCAGCGACAGCGGCGTCCAGAAGAAGCCGATGGTGGCGGCCCCCCACAGGGCGATGGCGACGCAGGCCTTGACGAACACATAGGCGACCGCCAGCCAGCTCCCGCCTTGCAGGACCAGGGCCGGGTCGTAGACCGCCATGAAGGGCACGACATAGCCCGCCATCGCCACCCGCGTGGCGATCCAGCCTATCTCCATATGGTCGGCCTTGCAGATCGACGAGGCCGCCAGCGCCGCCAGGGCGACCGGCGGGGTCAGGTCGGCCATGATGCCGAAATAGAAGACGAACATGTGGCTGACCATCAGCGGCACGCCCATGGTCAGCAGGGCCGGCGCCGCGATCGACGCGGTGATGATGTAGTTGGCCGTCGTCGGCAGACCGGTGCCCAGCACGATGCAGGCGATCATCGTCAGCACCAGCGCCGCCAGCAGATTGCCGCCCGACCAGTCGACGATGGTGGACGCGAAGCTGGAAGCAAGCCCGGTCAACGTCATCATGCCGATCAGCACGCCGACCAGCGCGCAGGCGACGCCGACGCCGACCGCGTTCTTGGCACCGTCGGCGATGCTGTTGACCACCAGCACCAGGGTCTGCCGGCCGCCCTTGAACAGCAGGCAGGGGATGATGAGCAGCACCACCATGGTGAAGGCCAGATGCTCGGTCCGGAAGCCCAGCTTCCACAAGCCGGCGGCGACAAGGCCGACCGCGACCCAGAAGGCGACGCGCAACGCCATCGGCCCGATGGTGCCGACGATGGTGGTGCCGAGGATCAGCGCCGCCGTCGCCGCGATGCCGATCACCCCGGCGAACAGCGGCGTGAAGCCGGAGAACAGCAGGTAGATCAGCGCCGCCAGCGGCAAAATCAGGTACCAGCCCTCCACCACGGCGCGCAGCGCGCTGGGGCACTGGTCCTTGGGCAGGCCGACGAGGTTGCGCATGCCCGCCTCCAGATGGACCATCCAGAAGGCGCTGCCGAAATAGAGGATGGCGGGGATCGCCGCGGCGATGGCGACCTCGCTGTAAGGCACGCCGATGGTCTCCGCCATGATGAAGGCGGCCGCCCCCATCACCGGCGGCATCAGCTGCCCGCCCATGCTGGCCGTCGCCTCCACCGCGCCGGCGAAGGCCGGGCGATAGCCGAAGCGCATCATCAGCGGGATGGTGAACTGCCCGGTGGTCAGCACATTGGCGACGCCCGACCCGTTGATGGTGCCCATCAGGCCGGACGAGATCACCGCCACTTTGGCCGGACCGCCCTTGGCATGGCCGACGAGGCCGAGCGACACGTCGTTGAACAGCTTGATCATGCCGGCGCGCTCAAGGAAGGCGCCGAACAGGATGAACAGGAAGATGTAGCTGGCCGATACGAAGGTCGGCGTGCCGTAAAGCCCCTCCGTCGACAGGTAGAGATTGTCGATCACCTGATCGATGTCGTAACCGCGGTGGGCGAGCCCGAAGGGCAGATGCCGGCCGAACAGGGCGTAGGGGATGAACACCCCGCACATGATCGGCAGAGCCAGCCCCATGATGCGCCGCGCCGCCTCGAACACCAGCGCCACGGCGATGGTGCCGACGATCAGGTCGGTGGTGTTGGGGTCGCCCGCCCGCTGGATCAGGTCGACCTCGAACACGTAATGGTAGAGGCCGACGCCGAAGGCGGTCAGGCCCAGCAGCCAGTCGTACCAGGGAACCCGCCGGCGCTCCGCCGTCTGGTGGAAGCCGAACAGGGTGAAGGTCATCAGCAGGAGGAAACCGACATGGACCGCCCGCACCACCATGGTGGAAACCGGGTTGAAGGCGGCGGTCCAGATCTGGAAGGCGGAGAAGGCGACGGCGATGGCGAAGACCGCCCGCCCGTCGAATCCTTCAAATGCGGCCACGGTCGCCGGATTTTCCCGGTCGATGGCTTGGCGGATCTCGGAGTCCGCCTGATTTTTCTGTGCGTTCACCACGGCTTCTCCGCCCGTCGGATTCTTACATCAGCCCCTTTTCCTTGAAATACTTGATGGCGCCCGGATGCAGCGGCACCGGCGACTGGGTGGCGGTCTGGTCGAGCTTGATCTGCTTGGCGGCGACATGGGCGGCGGCCAGCGCGTCGAGATTCTCGAACAGCGTCTTGGTCATCGCATAGGCGGCATCGTCCGACACGCCGGAATGGCTGACCAGCAGGTTGCGCACCGCGGCGGTCGGCACGGCTTCCGTCTGGCCGGGATAGGTGCCGGCCGGGATCGTTTCGGTGATGTAGGCGGCGTCGCCGACCTTCTGCACCAGCTCGGCCGGAATGCTGACGACGGTGATCTCCTGCGACGAGGACAAATTCCTTGATCGCCGCCACGCCGAGGCCGGCCGAGATCAGCGTCGCATCGAGCTGGCGGTTCTTGATCAGATCGACCGACTCGCCGAAGGGCAGATATTCCGTCTTGGCGAAATCCTTGTAGGCCAATCCGGCGGCGCCGAAGATGGCCCGCGCGTTCAGCTCCGTCCCCGACTTCGGCGCGCCGACCGACACCCGCTTGCCCTTCAGGTCGGCCAGCGTCTTGATGCCCGATTCCTTGGCGGCGACGACCTGGATGTAGTTGGGATAGATGGCGGCGATGGTGCGCAGCTTGTCCAGCTTCTGCTTGAAGCCGACCTCCTCGTTGCCTTTCCAGGCATCGCTCAGCGAATCGCCCAGAGTGAAGCCGATTTCGCCGCGGCCGGCCTGGAGCAGGTTCAGGTTCTCGACCGACGCCTTCGTCGCCTGCGCCGTCACCTTCGCCCCCGGCAGCGCCTTGCCGTACACGTTCGACAGAGCCACGCCGAGGGGATAATAGACACCGCTGGTGCCGCCGGTCAGGACGGTGATGAAGGCCTCCGCCTGCGCCGGAAGTGCGGCGAAGCCAAGACCGATGCCGAAGCCCGCGGCCGTGCACAGGGCCAGGACGCGACGCTTCACAGATGGGCGATTCATGGTGGCTCTCCCCGTCATCATTGCCGTGCCCGGATCGTTGCCGGGCGGATTTATTTTGGGCCCACAGAGCGTGGGCAGCCCCAACCCACTGTAACGCGCCACAAAATTGCGCGCCAGTACGTACAATCCGACATAACGATGGTTGCAATGCCATTCTTTCGGCCAAGCCATGCACAGGCTCCTTGACCTCGAAGGGCAGACACCCCCTATCCTTGTGGCGCAAGACCGCCGGCCAAAGCGGACATCCCCATGGCTTCGGCCAACGGCGCGTCAATCGACAGTGATAAGTCCCAACTGCACGCCATACGACTGCAAGCCAGACTTCAGCCAGCGGGAGGAAAACCGATGTCCTGTACCGTTTCGATGACCGTCAATGGCAAGACGGTCTCGCGCGAGGTGGAGGAGCGCACGCTGCTCGTCGCCTTCCTGCGCGAGCATCTTGGCCTGACGGGCACCCATGTCGGCTGCGACACCAGCCAGTGCGGCGCCTGCGTCGTCCATGTCGACGGCCGGTCGGTCAAGTCCTGCACCACGCTGGCCGTCCAGGCCAACGGGGCGGAGGTCATGACCATCGAAGGTCTGGCGGCGGCGGATGGCACGCTGCACCCGATGCAGGCCGCCTTCCGCGAACATCACGGCCTGCAATGCGGCTTCTGCACGCCGGGCATGGTGATGAGCGCGGTCGATCTGGTCCGCGACAACCCCAACCCGACCGAGGCCGAAATCCGCGAGGGGCTGGAGGGCAACATCTGCCGCTGCACCGGCTATCACAACATCGTCAAGGCGGTGAAGGCGGGGGCCGACGCGATGGCGGGGGCACAGGCGACGCCGGTGGCCGCCGAATAAGGGCGAAACGCCCGCAACAGAACAGAGTTCAGATCAGGCATTTCCGCATCTTCAGCGTTCCTGTGGGAGGAAACACGAGATGGCGAACCCCAATGGCATCGGCGCCTCGGTGCGCCGGCGCGAAGACCAGCGTTTTCTGACCGGCCGCGGCAATTACACCGACGATTTCAAGCGCCTGAACATGACCCATGCGGTCCATGTGCGCTCGCCCTACGCCCATGCCCGCATCCTGGGCATCGACTTCACGGACGCGGCGGCGATGCCGGGCGTGGTCGCCGTGCTGACCGGGGCCGACATGGAGGCCGACAAGGTCGGCAGCCTGCCCTGCGGCTGGCAGATCCACTCCAAGGACGGCTCGCCGATGAAGGAGCCGCCGCATTATCCGCTGGCGCGCGACCGCGTGCGCTATGTCGGCGACGCGGTGGCGGTGGTCATCGCCGAGACCCGCGAGCAGGCGCGCGACGCCGCCGAGATGGTGGTGGTGGATTACGAGGAACTGCCGGCGGTCGGGTCCTCAACCCGCGCGGTCGCCGGCGGTGCGCCGCTGGTCCATGACGATGCGCCGGACAATGTCTGCTACGACTGGCATCTCGGCGACAAGGCCGCGACGGATGCCGCCTTCGCCAATGCGGCCCATGTCGCGAAGATCGATCTGGTCAACCAGCGCCTGGTCCCCAACGCGATGGAACCGCGGGCGGCGATGGGCGAATACGACCAGTCCAACGGCGAATACACCCTGACCACCACCAGCCAGAACCCGCACGTCACCCGCCTGTTGATGGGCGCCTTCGTGCTGGGCATTCCGGAACACAAGCTTCGCGTGGTGGCCCCCGACGTCGGCGGCGGGTTCGGATCGAAGATCTTCCATTACGGCGAGGAGGCCGTGGTCACCTGGGCGGCGCGCAAGGTCGGTCGGCCGGTGAAATGGACCGCCGACCGTTCGGAAAGCTTCCTGACCGACGCCCATGGCCGCGACCATGTCAGCCATGCCGAACTGGCGATGGATGCCGACGGCAATTTCCTGGCGCTCCGCGTCTCGACGCTGGCCAATCTCGGCGCCTATCTGTCGACCTTCGCGCCGTCGATCCCGACCTACCTCTACGCCACGCTGCTGGCCGGCCAGTACAAGACCCCGGCGATCTATGCCGAGGTGAAGGCGGTCTTCACCAACACCTCTCCCGTCGACGCCTATCGCGGCGCCGGTCGGCCGGAAGCCTGCTACCTGATCGAACGGCTGGTCGATGTCGCGGCCGGTGTGATGGGCATGGACAAGACCGAGATCCGCCGCCGCAACTTCGTGCCGAAGGAGGCGATGCCCTACCAGACGCCGGTGGCGCTGCAATACGACACCGGCGACTTCGCCAAGAATCTCGACATCGCCCTGCCGCTGGTCGATTACCCCGGCTTCCAGCAGCGCCGTGCCGAATCGAAGGCGTGCGGCAAGCTGCGCGGCATCGGATTCGCGACCTATATCGAAGCCTGCGGCATCGCGCCCAGCAATGTCGCCGGTGCGCTCGGCGCTCGCGCAGGACTTTATGAATGCGCGGAAGTCCGTTTCCATCCAACGGGTTCGGTGACGGTCTTCACCGGCGCTCACAGCCACGGCCAGGGCCATGAGACCACTTTCGCCCAGATCGTGGCGGAGCGGTTCGGCATCCCGATCGAGAATGTCGAGATCGTCCACGGCGACACCAATAAGATCCCCTTCGGCATGGGCACCTACGGTTCGCGTTCGCTCGCGGTCGGCGGCTCGGCCCTGGTGAAAGCGATGGACAAGGTGGAGCGCAAGGCGAGGAAGATCGCCGCCCACATGCTGGAAGCCGCCGAGACCGACATTGAGGTAAAGGAGGGCCGCTTCACCGTCGCCGGCACCGACAAGAGCCTGGGTATCGGCGACATCGCCCTCCAAGCCTATGTCCCGCACAACTTCCCGCTCGACGAGCTGGAGCCGGGTCTGGACGAGCAGGCCTTCTACGACCCAAAGAACTTCACCTACCCCAACGGCTGCCATGTCTGCGAGCTGGAGATCGATCCGGACACCGGCGTCACCACCATCGTCAGCTTCGCCGCGGTGGACGATTTCGGCAACGTCATCAACCCGCTGATCGTCGAGGGGCAGGTGCATGGCGGCCTGGTCCAGGGCATCGGTCAGGCGCTGTACGAGAACTGCGTCTATGACGAGGAGTCGGGCCAGCTCGTCACCGGCTCCTACATGGACTATTGCATGCCGCGTGCGGACGATGTCCCATCCTTCACCGTGCGCTATCACGAGGACCAGCCCTGCACCCACAACCCGCTGGGCGTGAAGGGTTGCGGCGAGGCCGGGACCATCGGCGCCGCCGCCGCCGTGATGAACGCGGTGGTGGATGCGCTGTCTGACTACGGCGTCACCCACATGGACATGCCGGCGACGCCGGAAAAGGTGTGGCGGACCATCCGCGACGCTGCCCCTGCTCCGGCAATGGCGGCGGAATAAGACGGCCGAAGAAGAAGGAGGCTGGAGAATGTACGCTTTCAACTACCAACGGCCGACATCGCTCGCTGACGCGGCGACAGCCATCCAGGCGGAAGAGGCGAAGCTGCTGGGTGGCGGCCAGACCCTGCTGCCGACGCTGAAACAGCGCCTCGCCCGCCCGACCGACCTGATCGACCTCGGCGCCATTCCGGAACTCAAGGGCATCCGTGAGGCCGATGGTGGGCTGGAGATCGGCGCCTTCACCCGTCACGCCGAGGTCGCCCATTCCGACCTCGTCAAGCGGGTGATCCCGGCGCTCGCCAGCCTCGCCGAGGGCATCGGCGACCGTCAGGTCCGCAACATGGGCACGATGGGCGGCTCCATCGCCAACGCCGATCCGTCGGCCGACTACCCGTCGGCCGTGGTGGCGCTCAAGGCCACGGTGACCACCGACCGCCGGACCATCTCCGGCGACGATTTCTTCACCGGCATGTTCGAAACCGCGTTGGAGCCGGGCGAAATCCTCAAGTCGGTCCGCTACTCCCGGCCGGACAAGGCGGCCTACGCCAAGTTCCGCAACCCGGCCAGCCGCTATGCCATCGTCGGCGTCTTCGTCGCGAAGTTCGGCGCCGACGTGCGGGTGGCGGTGACCGGTGCCGCCGGTTCCGTCTTCCGCGCCGAGGCGTTCGAGGCGGCGCTGGCCGCCGACTTCCGTGCCGAAGCGCTGAACGGCCTGTCGGTGGACGCCGACGGCCTGAACGCCGACATCCACGCCAGCGCCGACTACCGCGCCCACCTCGTCACCGTGATGGCGAAGCGCGCGGTGGAAGCGGCGGGGTGATCGGGAAAGTCTCCCTCTCCCCCCTGGGGAGAGGGTTAGGGTGAGGGGGATGCGTTGCGTGGAGCATCCAAGCGATGCAAAGTCCCTCACCCGGCGCCCTTGGCGCCACCCTCTCCCCGAGGGAGAGGGTCCGCCCCCCTCACCCGGTCGGCTTCGCCGCCCGACCTCTCCCCAGGGGGGAGAGGCGGATTTGCGGATTGAGCCTTGAAGGTAATTGATGACCGCAGCCCTCCCCGCCTCCGTCGATGACACGCTGGCGCTTCTCACCCGCGGCAATTACGTCGCGGACCGCTCGCTGGCGACAGCACTCTTCCTGGCGCTGAAGCTGAAGCGCCCGCTGTTCCTGGAGGGCGAGGCCGGTGTCGGCAAGACGGAGATCGCCAAGGTCCTGTCGGCGACGCTCGGCCGCAAGCTGCTGCGACTGCAATGCTATGAGGGGTTGGACGCCTCGTCGGCCGTCTATGAATGGAACTATGCCCGCCAGATGATGGAAATCCGGCTGGCGGAGGCGTCCGGCGGGCAGGACCGCAACTCGCTGGCCTCCGACCTGTTCTCCGAGCGCTTCCTGGTTAAGCGGCCGCTGCTCCAGGCGCTTGAGCCGGACATTGCCGGACCGCCGGTGCTGCTGATCGATGAGCTGGACCGCACCGACGAGCCGTTCGAGGCCTATCTGCTGGAAATCCTGTCCGACTATCAGGTCTCGATTCCGGAATTCGGCACCGTCCATGCACCGGAACCGCCCGTCGTCATCCTCACCTCCAACCGTACGCGCGAGATCCACGACGCGTTGAAGCGGCGCTGCTTCTACCATTGGGTCGATTACCCCGGCGCCGCGCGGGAGCGGGAGATTCTGTCGGTCAAGGCGCCGCAGGCCGATGCCCGGCTGGCGGCCCAGGTGGTCGGCTTCGTCCAGACACTGCGCGGCATGGACCTCTACAAGGCGCCGGGTGTGGCCGAAACGCTGGACTGGGCGCAGGCTCTTGTCGAGCTGAACCAGCTGGAGCTTGAGCCCTCCGTCATCAACGACACGCTAGGCACGCTGCTGAAATACCAGGACGACATCGCCCGCATCCAGGGCAGCGAGGCGGCGCGCATCCTGACCCAGGTCAAGACCGAGCTGGCCGCCACCACCGCCCGGTGAGGCTGTCATGACGGACGACGCGCCGGCCGGTCGCCTCACGCTCAATCTGATGCATTTCGCCCGCGCGTTGCGCGCCGCCGGACTGCCGGTCGGGCCGGGCAAGGTCTTGCAAGCGGTGGAGGCGGTGGAGGCGGTCGGGCTGTCAAACCGCACCGACTTCTATTGGGCGCTGCACGCCATCTTCGTGAACCGCCACGACCAGAGCGAGCTGTTCGACCAGGCCTTCCACGTCTTCTGGCGCAATCCAGACATCCTGAAGAAGATGATGTCGCTGATGCTGCCGAAGGTGCGGACGGAGGCGCCGCCCGACCAGCCGGAAATGGCCCAGCGCCTTGCCGAGGCCCTGCACGGCAGCGGCACCGGACAGGAGGAGCCGGAAAAGACGGAGATCGAGATCGATGCCTCCTTCACCGTCTCCACCGCCGAGCGTTTGCAGGACAAGGATTTCGAGAAGATGACGGGGGAGGAGATGGCGCAGGCCAAGCGCCTGCTCGCCCGCCTCGCCCTGCCGCTGGCGGAGGTCACGACGCGGCGCCACCGTTCGGACCCGGCGGGACCGCGGGTGGACCCGCGTACCACGCTGCGGCGGATGCTGCGCAGCGGCGGCGACCTGTCGGACCTTGCCCGCAAGCGCCGCCGCACCCGGCCGCCGCCGCTGGTGGTGCTGTGCGACATCTCCGGTTCGATGACCCGCTATTCGCGGATGCTGCTGCATTTCATGCATGCGGTCACCAACGACCGCGACCGGGTCCACAGCTTCGTCTTCGGCACGCGGCTGACCAACATCACTCGCCACCTGCGGCACAAGGACGTCGATGTGGCGCTGGACGCCGTTTCGGGAGCGGTCGCCGACTGGTCGGGAGGCACCAGGATCGGCACCGCGCTGCACGCCTTCAACCGGACCTGGGCACGCCGGGTGTTGGGCCAGGGCGCGGTGGTTCTTCTCATTACCGACGGGCTGGACAGGGATGCAGGGGAAGGGCTTGCGGCAGAAGCAGAACGGTTGCACAAAAGCTGTCGGCGGCTCGTCTGGCTGAATCCTTTGTTGCGCTGGGAAGGCTTCGCGCCGAAGTCCTCAGGCATCCGGGCGTTGCTGCCGCATGTGGACGATTTTCTCGCGGCCCACAGCCTGAACAGCCTCGCGGATCTGGCCGGCGCCCTGTCGGCCGACGGTCCGCGTCGTAGCCCGGGCTTGCGCCGCTGGTTGAAGGAGGCGGCGGGATGAACGACACCCTGATGGCGGACAACATCGTGGAGCAGGCAGCCGCATGGCGGACAGCCGGCCGCAGGGTGGCCCTGGCGACCGTCGTGTCGACCTGGGGCTCTTCGCCGCGGCCGGTCGGCAGCCAGATGGCGGTCGACGACCGCGGGTCCATGGCCGGCTCCGTGTCCGGCGGCTGCATCGAAAGCGCCGTGGCGCATGAGGCGGCCAAGACGATGGAGGACGGCGAACCGCGTCTGCTGTCCTTCGGCATCACCAACGAAATGGCCTGGGAAGTCGGGCTGGCCTGTGGCGGACAGGTGCAGGTCTATGTCGAGGCCGTGGAATGAAACGCGAAATTCTGGACCGGCTGCTTGCGGCGAAGGCCGACGCAATTCCGGCTGCCCTGGTGACCGATCTTAACAGCGGCCTCCAGACGCTTGTTTTCGAAGACACCGTGCATGGCGGCTTCGGGCTGGAGCCCGACCTGCTGGACGAGGTGCGCCGGCGCATCCGCCAGGACCGGTCCGGCCTGCTGGTCGATCCGCAGGACGAGGACGGCTTCCGGCTGTTCGTCCATGTCCACAACCCGGCCATGAGGCTGCTGATCGTCGGCGCCGTGCACATCGCCCAGGCTCTGGCCCCGGTGGCGGCGCTGACCGGCTATGACGTGACGGTGGTCGACCCGCGCGGCGCCTTCGCCACCGAGGCGCGCTTTCCCGGCGTGAAGCTGAACCATCTTTGGCCGGACGAGGCGCTGGCAGAGCTGAAGCCCGACGTCCGCACCGCCGTGGTCACGCTGACGCACGATCCGAAGCTGGACGACCCGGCGCTGATCGCCGCCTTGCGGTCCCCCGCTTTCTATGTCGGCGCGCTGGGCAGCAAGCGCACCCACGCCCTGCGCCTCGACCGTCTGCGCGACGAGGGGCTGAGCGAAGCCGAGGTCAAGCGCATCCGCGGTCCCGTCGGCCTCTCCATCGGCGCGGTCACCCCGGCGGAGATCGCCATTGCGATCATGGGCCAGATCACCTGCGTGCGGCGGGGAGAGAACCATCCCTGCTGAGGGCTGAGGACCGGGGTGGAGGAGCCATGAACGCCTCCCCCACCCCACACCTTCCGCCCATTGCCCCGCTCCGGCCCGGTCGCCATATCCGTCGGTGAACACCGACCGCGCCCATCCGGAGCCCCCATGTTCTTCGGCCCGCTTCCCCTGTCCGACGCCGAGGGCGCGATTCTCGCCCATTCCCTGCGTCTGGGCTCCATCGCCTTCAAGAAGGGCCGCCGGCTGTCGACCGATGACGTCGAAGCCCTGCGCGAGGCCGGCATCGCCGAGGTGATCGCCGCCAAGCTGTCCGACAGCGACATCGGCGAGGATGCCGCCGCCAACCGCATCGCTGCCGCCGTGGCGGGCGACGCCGTCCAGGTCGCCGCCGCTTTCACCGGCCGGGTCAACCTGTTCGCCGAATCGCACGGCCTGCTGCGGCTTGCCCCATCCCGCATCGACGCGATCAACGAGATCGACGAGAGCGTCACCATCGCCACCTTGCCCGACTTCGCCCCGGTCGAGCCCGGACAGATGCTGGCCACCGTCAAGATCATCCCCTTTGCCGCCCCCGCCGGCGCGGTGGAGCAGGCTGAGCGGATCGCCATGGACGGACCGCCCCCGCTGGCCGTCCTGCCCTACCGTCCGCTGTCGGTGGCGCTGATCCAGACACGGCTTCCGGGGGTGAAGGAGAGCGTTCTCGACAAGACCGTCGCCGTGACGCGGGAGCGGGTCGAGGCCATCGGCGGCACGCTGATCCACGACTCGCGCTGTGCCCATGACGAGGCGGAATTGGCAGCGCAGATCGCCGGGGCACCGACCGCCGACCTGCTGCTGATTGCCGGCGCCTCCGCCATCACCGACCGCCGCGACGTGCTGCCTGCCGCCATCGGGCGGGCCGGCGGCGTGGTGGAACATTTCGGCATGCCCGTCGATCCCGGCAATTTGCTGCTGCTGGCGCGGCGCGACGGTAAACCAGTGCTGGGGCTGCCGGGCTGTGCGCGCTCGCCCAAGCTGAATGGCTTCGACTGGGTGTTGCAGCGCATCGCCGCCGGCATTCCGCCCAGCCGGGCCGAGGTGATGCGGATGGGCGTCGGCGGGCTGCTTGCGGAGATCCCGACACGCCCGCTGCCGCGCGCCGGCGTGGCGACGGAAGCGCCACGGGCGCCGCGCGTCACGGCGCTGGTGCTGGCCGCCGGCCGTTCCAGCCGCATGGGACAGACCAACAAACTGCTGGCGGAGGTCAACGGCGCTCCGCTGGTCGCCCGCGCCGTCGATGCGGCCCTCGCCTCGCAGGCCGCCACCGTGATCGTGGTCACCGGTCATCAGGGGGAGCGTGTGGCGCGGGCGCTGGCCGACCGCCCGGTCACCTTCGTCCACAACCCCGCCTTCGCCGAGGGTCTCAGCAGCTCCCTGCGTGCCGGTTTGGCGGCGATGCCGGGCGACTCTGACGCGGTGGTCGTCTGCCTGGGCGACATGCCGCGGGTGGCGTCCGCCGTGATCGACCGGCTGATCGCCGCCTACAGCCCGCTGGAAGGCCGCGCGATCTGCATCCCGACCACCCACGGCAAGCAGGGCAATCCGGTGCTGTGGGACCGGGCCTTCTTCACCGAAATGGCGGGGCTGAGCGGCGACGCCGGTGCCAAGCGGTTGATCGGCCAGCATGCCGACCGGCTGTGCGAGGTGCCGGTCGACGATGCCGGCATCCTCTACGACGTGGACACCCCCGACCTGCTGGCCCGCTTCGCGGAAACCGTCAGCGCGCCAGATCCAGCCAGCGCCGGGTCATCTCCCGGGTGAATTGCTCCGCCACCGGCAGATGGGTGACGATCGAGTTCTTCCAGCCCGTGCAGCATCTCCGCATTGTTCTGCCGCGCCTCTTCCCTGATCCGCGAGGCCCAGCCGCGCAGGATGTCGCCGGTGGCCTCAGGGTGGAACTGGAAGGCATAGGTGGCGCGGCCGAGGCGGAAGGCCTGGCGGTCGCAGGCTTCGCTGTAGGCCAGCGGCACGGCGCCCTCGGGAAACTCGAAGGTGTCGTAATGCCACTGGGCGAGATTCAGTTCGGAACCGAAGCCGCCAAGCAGCGGGTCGTCCTGCGCGCTGTCGGTCAGGCTGACGCGGTGGATGCCCAGTTCCGGAATGGTGTGGCGGTAGACCTTGGCGCCATAGGCGCGGGCCGCCAGCTGCGCGCCCAGGCAGATGCCCATCACCGGCCGGTCGGCTTCGGTGAAGTCGCGGATCGTCTCGATCACCCGGCCGAAATGCGGCCCCTTCTCATCGTCCCAGGCGTCCTGCGGACCGCCCAGCACCACCAGTCCGGCATAGCCGTCCTTGTCGGGGATCGCCTCCCCCTCGTTGGCGGCGATGGTGACGAGGGTGGCGCCGTTGTCTGTCAGCGCATCGCCCACCAGACCGATGGGGGCGGTACGGCTGTTCTGGACGACCAGAATGCGCATGGGTCTGCTCGGCTCGCGTCGTTGGTAAGGCTGTCATGAAGTTGTGAGACCGTTGCGGGCAGAGTTCAAGACACAGCCTTTCCCAACCGCATGCCCCGATGTGCAAAGCCGCTATGCGCCACGATAAAAAGCTGATCTAGAGTGCGTCAGGCACCCTCTTTCCGCCGGAGGTTCGTTCAGATGCTGTCCCGCACCCGTCTCGTCGCAGCACCGCTGTTCGCCATCATGCTCGGCACCGCACTGCCCGCCTGGTCGCAAAGCGGCACGCTGACCTTCCTGCACGTCAACGACGTGTATGAAATCGCGCCGGTGAAGGGACAGGGCGGGTTCGGGCCGCTTATGACGCTGCTGAAGCGCGAACGCGCCGCCGCCCCCGATGCGATCACCACGGTCGGCGGCGATTTCCTGTCGCCCTCGCTGCTGTCCGGCACGACACGCGGTGAGCAGATGATCACGCTGTTCAATGCCATCGGCGTCGATGCAGTGACCTTCGGCAACCATGAATTCGACTTCGGTCCCGACCTGCTGAAGCAGCGCATGGCAGAATCGAAGTTTCCCTGGATCGGCACCAATGTGCGGTCGGCCGACGGCTCCGCCTTCGCCAGCACGGTGCCGAGCTGGACCCGGACCATAGACGGCATCACCGTCGGCTTCCTCGGCCTGATCACCCCCGACACCGCCCGCCTGTCGAGCGCCGGTCCGAGCCTCGACTTCCCGCCGGTGCTGGAGACGGCGGCGGCGGCGGTGAAGGAGTTGCGGGCCAAGGGAGCCTCGGTCGTGGTGGCGCTGACCCACCTGACCATCGAGGAGGACCGCGAACTGGCGTCCAAGGTCAAGGGCATCGACCTGATCCTGGGCGGCCACGACCATGACCCGATCAGCTTCTATGAGGGGTCCACCCTGATCCTGAAGGCCGGGCACGATGCACAGTATCTCGGCGTCGTGAAGCTGGCCGTCGAGACCAAGGATGCCGGCAAGGGTCCGGCGACCACCACCGTCCCGACCGAATGGCGCTTCGTCACCACCGCCGGCGTCGCTCCCGACCCGAAGGTCGAGACAGTGGTGGAGGGCTATACCAAGCGCCTGGACAGCGACTTGGCGGTGGTGATCGGTACGACGACGACGGAGCTCGACAGCCGCAAGGATGTGGTGCGCAGCCGCGAAGCCAGCATGGGCAACCTGATCGCCGACGCCCTGCGCGACACGCTGAAGGCCGACGTCGCCATCACCAACGGCGGCGGCATCCGCGCCGACGCGCTGCATCCCGCCGGGTCCAAGCTGACCCGCAAGGACATCTTCGCCGAATTGCCCTTCGGCAATGTCGGCGTGCTGGTGGACATGTCGGGGCAGGATCTCGATCTCCACCCTCGAACACGGCGTCAGCAAGGTGGAGGAGAAGGCCGGCAGATTCCCGCAGGTTTCCGGCCTGACCATGACCTACGACCCGAAGGCGCCGGCCGGGCGGCGGGTGACGTCGATCATGGTCGGCGGCAAGCCGGTGGACCCGCAGGCGACCTACCGCGTCGCCACCAACGATTACATGTTGAAGGGCGGCGACGGCTATGCCGCCTTCCCGCGTTCCAAAGTCATCGTCGATGCGTCGGGCGCGGTGCTGCTGGCAACCATCGTGATGAACTACGTCGAGGCCAAGAAAACGGTGGCCCCGGCGGTGGATGGCAGGATCGTGGCAAAATAACGCAGCAGCCGGGACATTATAGTGCCCTGGGCCGTCACTCCGTTGCGCGTGGCGGCCATTTCCCTTTAGGGTAGCCCGTCCGCCCCGGATCCGCCCTCAGACCAGCGCCCAAGGCCGCCGCATGTCCGACACCCTGACCGCCCGTTCCAACGACTTCGCCCAGACCTTCAACACCGCCCATGGCGAGGCCGGGCTGGGCCGGGTGTCGATCGCGCACATTTTGCAGCGCGTCCAGACCGATCCGAGTTTTCTGTTCAGCCAGGAGTTCCGCCAGGGTGCCGGGCAATGCCCGTTCCATGCCGGCAAGACCGAGGGCGCTGCCGAAGGAACGGCCCCGATCCCGCAGGACGATGCCGACAAGGTGGCCGTCAACAGCCTGCTGGCCCTATTGTTCAACCGGCTGCGCGACCACATCGCAGGCAAGCTGCCTTTCGATGAGGACGGACGGCCAATGCTCCCCATCCCGCCGCGTTCGCCGCACGGGCTCGACCCGGCCGACCGCGACGCCATGGCCGCGGCGGCGCCGGACGTGTTCTGCTCCGTCCTGCGCGACGCCACCTGCCATCTGCTGGATGGGCTGATCACCGGCTGGGCCGTCGATCTGGTGCGGGAGGAGGAGTATTTCCGCTCCCAGGGCTCCGGCGAAGATCTCGCTGGAGGCGGCGGCGACCTTCGTCCTGCGCACGGTGCTGGAACATTCGCCGCTCTACCAGCGCGCCGGCTACGACATGCTGTCGATCACCAAGACCGGCAGCCACACCGCCATCCACATCTGCTGGGCGATGGTGGAAGCCGCACCGCTGCTGGTGCCGGGACGGGACGCGGCCTTCTACGACGACCTCGTCCACCGCAGCCTGAAGCAGATCGTGCCGCTGTCGATGTCCAGCCTGGGCATGCTGGTCCATTACATGGAGGAAAGCGGGATCGAACCGCCCGACGGCCTTGCGGTGCACCGGCTGCCCAAGGACCAGAAGGCCTTCATCCTGGACGCCAACGGGCTGATCCGGCTGAATGCCGATCCCATCGTCACCTTCGCCAAGCCGGGCGAGCGCTATTACACCGGCTGCCCAGCCTTCTACACCACCAACCTGATCAAGCTGTATCTCGACATCGTCGCCGGGCTGGCGCTCGACTACTCCGTCTACGACCGCCTGCAGGAGGGCTGAGCCCGATGGCCCGCACCAATGACTTTGCCCTGACTTATGCCGGCGCGCATGAGGATGCCGGGATGACCCGGATCAACCTCGCGCCGATCCTGCACCGCATCGCCGAAGACCCGAACTATCTGCTCAGCGAGGAATTGCTGACGCTGGCCGGCCACTGCCCGGCCCATGCCGACACCCGCAAGGAGGATTTCGAGAAGGTCGCGATCAACACGCTGCTGGGATTCCTCTATTCCGACCTGCGGGAGCACATCATCGCCCGCATGCCGCTGGACGATAACGGGCATCTGCTGCTGGCAACCCCGCCGGAGTCGCCGCATGGGCTGGATTTCGCCGATCCGGACGGGCTGTCCGCCGCCGATCCCGACCGCATGGTCGGCTTCCTTCGCGATTCCGTCTGCCATCTGCTCGACGCCATCATCAAGGATTGGGCGATCAAGGTGATGGTGGAGGAGGACCGCTGCCGGACGGAGGGGACCATCACCGACATGGCCGCCGCCGGCTATGTGCTGGGGCGCGAGTTGCAGAAGTCGGTGCTGCACGGCCCGTCCGGCTACGACATGCTGTCGATCACCAAGACCGGCAGCCACACCGCACTGCATGTCTGCTGGAATCTGGTGGAAGCGGCGCCGCTGCTGCGGCCGGGGCTGGAGGCCGCGGCTTATGACGACCTCGCCCGCCGCAGCCTGAAGCAGGTGCTGCCGCTCGCCATGGGCAGCCTGGGCATGCTGTGCCAATTCATGGCGGCGGGAAAGATCGAGGCCGACGACCATCAGGCCATCCATCCGCTGCGCACCGACCAGTCGGCTTTCCTCTACGATCCGGACAAGGACCTGATCGTGCTCAACACCGACCTGATCGAGCCGACCGCGATGGCGGGGGAACGCCATTACACCGGTTGCCCGGCTTTCTACGCCAACGGCCTGATCAACCTGTACATGGAAATCGTGCTGACGCTGGCCGCCCAATACGGCATGTATGTGCGGATGCAGGACAGGGTGGCCTGACCCTTTTACGCGATGGTGGTTCTTGACGGAACGGCGACCATGCCTATGTTGGCGTTCCGTCAGAGTCGGAAGGTTTGAGTTGGCGAAGAAAAGCACCCTGCGGGCGGTCACCACCACCGCGCTTGCCGATGCGATCAAGCGCAGCCGAAGCCGCATGGCGACGCCATGGCAGCGTGCGCTCGGCCATCTGGAAGCCGTATTCATCGACCATGCCTGTTTCCGGCTGATCTATTCCAACACCTACCGCATCTCGCCCAACATGTACCGGGCGAGCCAGCCCTCGCCCTCGCACATCGCGGCGGCGGCGCGCAACGGGGTCAAGTCGATCCTGAACCTGCGCGGCTCGCGCGATTGTGCCTCCTACATCCTGGAGGCGGAGGCCTGCCGCGCCCATGGGCTGGAACTGGTCGATTTCCCGGTGAACTCGCGTGACATGCCGAAGAAGGAAACCCTTCTGAAGGCGCGCGAACTGTTCAAGACGATGACCTATCCGGCGCTGATGCACTGCAAGTCGGGCGCCGACCGCGCCGGCTTCATGTCGACGCTGTATCTGTTCGCCCATGAAGGCCAGCCGCTCGAACAGGCGATGAAGCAGCTGTCCTGGAAATACGGCCACTTCAAGCAGGCGAAGACCGGCATCCTCGACTACTTCTTCGAGCTGTACGCCGCCTACAACCAGAAGCGCCCCATCGCTTTCTGGGATTGGGTCGAGCGCGTCTATGATCCGGTGGAAGCCAAGGCGAGCTTCCGGTCGCGCGAATGGGCCGACGCGGTGGTCGACCGGGTGCTGGGCCGCGAATAGAGCGGCCCGTCCCCCAGGCGTACCAAATCCGTTCAGCGGGCGACGTACCAGTCGGCGCGGTGGTTGAAGGCGACGAAGGCGTTCAGCACCGCAGCCCCCAGGATGGACACCAGCAGCGCCGGCCAATCGAGCACGAAGGCCGCGGCCGAGAACACCGCCAGATCGAACAGCGACTGCAGCCAACCGGCGCGGAAGCCGGTCTTCTCCTGCAGGTAGAAGGCAAGGATGCCGACCCCGCCACCGCTGGCCCCATGGCGGAACAGGGCGATGACGCCGATCCCGACGCAGAAGCCCGCCAGCACCGCCGCGACATAGGGGTTGATGGCGCTGAAGCTCATCATCGTCGGCAGCAGGCCGGACAGCAGGGCGATGCCGGTCACCGCGATCAGCGACTTGACCGTAAAGCCGATGCCGATGCGTGCCAGCGCAAGAAAATAGAAGGGAAGATTGACCAGAAAGAACAGAGTTCCGAAATCGATGCCGGTTGCATAAGAAATCACAAAGGCGAGCCCGGCCGCCTGTCCGGTGACCAGGCCGGCGGCATGAAGAATGGCAATCCCGAAGGATGTCATGACAATGCCGAACAGTTGTCCTTGCAAATTATCAAAGACACTGTGTGCCGCCTTCGGGCGTTCGTAAGTGACAGATGCAGGGGATGACGAAATGGTCGAGGCGGAATTGTTCGTCATGCCAGCTACCCCTCGGTGTCGCCTGTGTGTTTACAGGCGACGACCAATATAGGTCATTTCTGCTGACCTATCCATACTTCGCTTCGGTGAAGAGACGAGGTATGCGATTTGCGGGGGGATGGCTGATGCGATGGTCCTTTGGTGCCAGCCCGTCCTCCTCCCAACCTTTTGCCAGGACGGCGTTGGATGGGGAAAGAGGACAGGTGGCCGAGCCGATTGATGAGTGACCGAAATTCACGCCGCCAGCGTCTTTGCCAGCGTGTCGCCATCGACGTTGCGGCCGGACAGAACCGCCACCGTCCGTCCGGTCCGTCCCAGCCGGCCGCCGAGCACCGCGGCGATCCCCGCAGCCCCGGCTCCCTCGGCAACCACGCCGAAAGAACGGTGCAGAGCCCTCATTGCCGCGGCGATCTCCGCCTCCTCGACCTCGACCACCCGGTCGACCAGGGTGTTCACGATTGCCTGGGGCAGCTTGCCGAGCGCATGGACGTTGATGCCGTCGGCCAGCGTCGGACCGCCCCGCCGGGCCAGGCGCACGCCGATCACCCGCACCCACGGGTTCTGCGCCTTCACCGCGGCGGCCACCCCGGCCAGCAGGCCGCCGCCGCCGACCGGAACCACCACCGTGTCGACATCCGGCCGGTCGGCCAGGATCTCCAGTCCGACGGTTCCCTGCCCGGCGATCACGTCGGGATCGTCATAAGGGTGAAGGAAGGTCAGCCGGCGTTCAGCGGCAAGTTCCAGCGCCCTGCCCTTCGCCTCGCCGACCGTGGCGCCGTGCAGCACCACCTCGGCGCCCAGTTCCGCGGTGCGCTCCACCTTGCAGCGCGGGGCCGTCTCGGGCATCACGATGGTGGCCCGCACCCCCAGCCGGGCGGCATGCAGCGCCACCCCCTGGGCATGGTTGCCGGCCGACATCGCCACCACGCCGCCGGCCCGTTCCGGTGCCGTCAGCCGCAGCAGGCGGTTCAGCGCGCCGCGCTCCTTGAAGGCGCCGGTGGCCTGGAACACCTCCGCCTTCAGCCACAGATCCCGGCCCAGCGTCGGCGCATGCAGCAGCGGCGTGCGGACGATCTGGCCGGACAGCCGCTTGGCGGCATCCGTCACCGCCGAAAACGGCAGCCATGCCGGCAGGCGGTCTTCAAGGGATCGGTGGAGGGGAGCGCAGACGGAAAGGGTGCGCGCGGCATCGGCTTGCGCGGTGAACATCGCGAAGATCCTTGGCGAACGAATTTTTGGGTAAGTCGGGCGTGCCCCGGACCGCCTCAGCGGACCGGGAGAATAATTCGCGCCGAGCCACACATTCGCTCGCCGAAACGGACGCCAAAAGACGGCACCGCAGCAGCGGTCAAAGCCTTGGACCTGTCATGAACCGGATTGAGGGTTCCGGGAACCACATGGTGCAGCGACACGCCACACACTCCACACGACCATTAAACACGAAGACGGCAACTCTCCGACGCTTCAGAGCGCCGGGCCGGTAATTCGCATTCGCATGGTGTCGGTGGTGTTCATGGGATCTGGATACCCGTTGTTGCAGCGGCGGTCAAGCCGTCATCGTTCAAATTGTCGCAGGTCGATACCCTGCTTCACATCACCTCGACCCGGTTCCGCCCGAGCGCCTTGGCGCGATAGAGCGCCTGATCGGCCCGCCCAAGCACGCTTTCCACTGTATCTCCCAGCGTCCGCACCTCGGTCAGACCGAAGCTTCCGGTCAGCTGGAAGTTCCGGCCATCCGGCAGCTCGATTGCCAGCGCGGCGAGGCCGCTGCGCAGCCGCTCCGCGATGGCCACACCGTCGGCTTGCGAACTGTCCGGCAGCAGGATGGCGAATTCCTCTCCACCGATGCGGCCGATCTGGTCGGTCGCGCGCATCTGGCCGCGGATCACCTCGACCACCCGGCGAATCGCGATGTCGCCGGCGCCATGGCCCATCTCGTCATTGATGCGCTTGAAATGGTCGATGTCGAGCATGATCAGGCAAGCCATGCCGGCGGCCTGACGCCCTTCCATGACAACATCCCGCCCGGTCAGCAGACGCTCCAGAAGCTCCAGAATATGCCGGCGGTTGTGGGCGCCGCTCAGCGGGTCGGTGGTGGCGAGGCGCTGGAGTTCGCGCTCCATCCGCCGCCGCTCCGTGATGTCGGTGGCGATGGCGATCACGCCCGTCGCGGCACCGTCCGGCGAGGTCAGCGGACGCTTCACCACCAGCAACTCACGCACATCGCCACCCGGCCCGGCAACGCTGGTTTCGAAGGAAAAGGCGCCTGTGCCGAACGAAGCCTGTTCCGGGAGAACTTGGCCAGGAAGCTCCTGATCCTCGGATGACCATTCGGTGCCGTCGGCGGCGTTCGGAAACAGCTCGCGGAAGGCACGGTTGCACAGGGCATAGCGGCCGGCCGAGTCCTTGTACCAGACCGGGCTCGGCATCAGCTCCACCAGATTCTCGATGAAGCGGCGCTGCTCGTCGGCCAGAGCGGTCTGCCGTTCCAGCTCCGCCGTGCGCTCGGCGACGCGATGCTCCAGCGATTGGTTCAGCGTCTCGATGGTGACCAGATCACACCAGCCGCGCACGGCGCTGACCAGGCTGGTGAACAGCTTCTGGGCGGTCAGCTCCGCCTTGCTTTTGTAATCGTTGATGTCATAGGCGACGATGGCATCGCGTTCCGGCGCCTGTCCGGGCTGGCCGGTGCGCAGGATGATGCGGATGTGGCGGTTGCCCAGGTCGCGCCGGATGTGATGGACCAGGCGCAAGCCCGCATCCTGCGTTTCCATCACAACGTCGAGAAGGACCACGGGCAGGTCCGGCCGTTCGGCCAGGATCGTCCGCGCCTCCGCTGCGGAAAAAGCGCTGACGATGGCGAAGCGGCGGCCCTGGAACTCGAAATCGTTCAGCAGCACGCGCGTCATCGCATGCACCTGCTCGTCGTCATCGACCACCAGCACCGGCCAAGGCACGGCCGTCGTCGTCAGCCGCGCCGACACCGTGTCGGCTTCGTCATCCTCGAACATCAGATCATCGGGCGACATGTCACCTGCCGGGAATTGCCCAGTTGAGGGTTGCATAAACCTGTACTCACCGGGCCTCGATGTCGACACCAGAAAAATCCTGATTGAAAATGTTGTTCGTGTAGTTTTTCACCTCCTTGCGGTGGGCAACGACGATGATCGAGTTCGCGATGGGGAACCACGGGACTTCCTGATGGAAGATCTGCTGGGCCTTGCGGTAATGGGCAGTCCTGCGGGGGACATCGCTGGTCACCTTGGCCTTGGTGATCTGCTCTTCGAAATCGGAATTGCACCATCTCGCGATGTTGGCGCCGCCGGGACGCACAGCACCGCAGTTCAGCAGAAAATAGAGGAAGTTGTCCGGATCGCCATTGTCGCCGGTCCAGCCATAGAGCACCATGTCCTGCTCGCCCTGGGTCACCTGCCTGCGATAATTGCCCCAGCTTTCGGTCTTCAGGGTCAGCTTGATCCCAACGCGTTCGAGATTCTCCCGGATCATTTCGGCGGCACGCTTCCCGTTGGGCAGGTAGGGGCGCGTCACCGGCGGGTACCACAGGTCCAGGGTGAAGCCTTCGGGATAGCCCGCCTCGACCAGCAGGCGGCGCGCCTCGACCGGATCGAACGGGTGATCCTCGATGCTGTCATTGTAGGACCACATGCCGGGCGGAATCGGGTTCTTGGCCGGCATCCCGCCATTCTGATAGACCGCATCGACCAGGGTGCGCTTGTCGATCGCCAGCGTGATCGCCCGCCTCACCCGTACATCGTCGAGTGGCGGCTTTTGGGTGTTGAGCGCCATATAGGCGACGTTCCGCCCATCCTGCCGTTCCAGCACCAGATTCGGATCCTTCTCGATGTTCCCCAACTCGGCCGGATTGGGAAAAATCATCACATGGCATTCACCCGACCGCAGCTTGTTCAGGCGAACCGCGATGTTCGGCGTGATCGAGTAGATCAGATTGTCCAGCGGCTGGCGCCCGCGCCAATAGCCGTCGAAGGCCTTGTACCGGATCGCCACGTCCTTCTGGTAGGACACCAGCCGGAACGGTCCCGTTCCGATGGGCATCTCGTCGAATGATGTCTGGCGGCCGGATTTCAGCAGGAAATCCGCATATTCAGCGGATTGGACCGATAGGAACGGCATCGCCAGATCGGCGAGGAAGGGCGCTTCCGAATGGTCCAGAGTGATGCGGATGGTGTGGTCGTCCAACTTCACCACCGATTTCAACAGGGTCGGCAGCCCCATATCCTTGAAGTAATCATAGGTTGCCGGACCGACATTGTGATAGGGATGGTCGGCATGCCACTGCCGCTCGAAGGTAAATAGAACGTCGTCGGCATTCAGCGGCCTGCTCGGGGTGAACAGTTCGTTGGAATGGAAGCTTACATTCCGGCGAAGATGGAATTCATAGATCAGACCGTCGGCCGAGATCGTGTAGGATTCGGCCAGTCCGCTGTCCGTTATTTGCCCATCCGCCCCCATTTCAACCAGATTGTTGAACAGCGGCGTCACCGCATTCACAGTGGTGCCGGAGGTCGAGAACTGCGCATTGAAGCTCTGCGGATTTCCTTCGGTGCAGTAGACGAGAGACTTTTCCGCCAGCGCCGCGCCGGGCATGGTCGCAAGCCCGAAAAGAACAGCCGCCCCCATGGCAAGAGTCCCCGTCAACGTCTGCGGCGGCAAAGGCATTCACTGCTCCTGCGGGGATTGCACTGCGGCGACCAACGTCATGTTATCAGTGGCAAATCGTCGTGGAAAGCGAATGGTGAACCGCACGCCTCTATCGGGAAGACTATCCACCGCGATCTTTCCACCGAGCCGATTGACCACGAGATTATAGACAATGTGCAGGCCGAGACCGGTGCTGCCCGCACCGCGTCGGGTGGTGAAGAAGGGATCGAACACCCGGCCCAGATCGGCGGGGGCAATCCCGCGGCCGTCGTCGGAGTAGACCAGCGTCACCATGTCGGCGCCCTGCGCGGAGGCGGCAATCAGCAGCTGGCCTCTCTGTCCTTCGCGATAGGCGTGGGTGATCGAATTCATCACGAGATTGGTCAGGATCTGTGCCAGAACGCCGGGAAAGCCGTCGATCTCGATGGCTTCGGGACAGTCCACCCGCAGGCTATGGCCCGCCCGGCGCCAGGACGGGCTGAGGCTGGTCGCCAAATCCTCCAGATAAGGCTTGAGCAGAAAAAGCCGCTCCTCGCCGCTGGTCTGGTCGGCGGCGACCTGCTTGAAGCTCTGCACCAGCTCGCAGGCCTGCTGGAGGTTCAGCACCAGCAGCCGGGCGATCTCGTCCGCCGTCTCCTGGAACTCGGCGAAGTCGCTGCGGCGCAGATTGCTCCCGCTCGCCTGCCGCGCCAGGATCGCCAGCCGATCCTCCAGATGGGTGGCTCCCATCAGGGCATTGCCCAGCGGCGTGTTGATCTCGTGCGCCACGCCGGCAACCAAGCCACCCAGCGAAGCCATCTTTTCAGCCTGGATCAGGTCGGCCTGGGTGCGTCGCAGGTCTTCCAGGGCGCGGTCGGCGCGGTCCTTCGCCTGCCGGGCCGCCTGTTCGCGCAGGCCGATCTCGCGGATGAAGAAGGCGGCAGCACGCGCCATCGCACCGAATTCGTCCTGGCGGCGCGTGCCGTCGATCGGGCCGGCCAGCGGGTCCTCGGCCAGCCGGGTCATCTGCTTTTGCAGGCGCAGCACCGGCCGGCTGATCGACCGGGCCACCACCGCCGCGGCGCCGCCGCCCAGCAGCAGGCCGATGGTCGCCCCGATGACCAGGATACGGGTCAGCAGCTCGCCGATGCGCGCGGCTTCGTCCCGGAAGGTCTCGTCCAGCTGCCTTGCGGTTTCCACGAGCGCGCCGGCATCGCGGTCCATGGTGATCAGCAGCTGATTGAGGCGGCGCAGCCCCTCGGCGGTGCGGCGCAGACTGTCCCGCCAGTTGCGGATGGCCGACAGCACCTCGTCCTGCAACAGCGGCGACATGGGAAGGCCGCGCACCGTTTCCAGAAGGGCGCCGGCATCGGCGACGATGCGGTCGGCCTCCTCGGCGTCGCGCACCGCCACCGCGTCGGCGGCCCGACGGCCGAGACGCAGGGCGACGACGGCGACGTTCTGCGTCTCCTGCTCGGTGTCGTTGGCCTGGATCGCGTAGGCTATCAGTTGCACCACCTCGTCCTGGATCGCGGTGTAACCGGTGGCCTTGACCATCAGGATGCGGGCGGTCAGCCCCTCGATGGTGGATGCCGCGTCCGCCCCGGCGCGCTGGGCGGCTTCGAGCGCCTGCTGGGCCGCAGCGGCACGGGCCTGGACCCGGTAAAGCCCGTCCAGCGGCACACGCAAGGACGGCAACATGGAGGACAGGAAGGTTACGTCGGGCTGGCGGTTCAGCGTTCCGGTCAGCACCAGCGCCCGCACCACCGGCAGCGTGCGGATGATCTGCTCGGCCAGCATCCGCTCGCCCAAGGGGCTGCTGATGGCCGGCCGTTCGGCATCGTCTCCCCCCAGGCCCGCTGCCGCCTGCACAGCCGCCTCGAAGCGGCTCAATGCCGCGTCACGTTCGGCCTGGGCCGCACGCAGTTCGGTGACGGCCGCCTGCAACCCGTCCACCGTGGCGGCATAGCGGGCGGCCGATTGCCTCGCCGGATAGCGATCGACCAGCGGGTCGGTCCGATCCAAGGCCGACTGCAACCGGTCGGCGGTTCCAGTCAGCCTGTCGATTGCGATGTGGAAATCGGCCGGGGTCAGGGGGCGGCCGCTGCCGAACAACCCGACTCCGAACCCGAGGGCGGCGACATGCTGGGCCTCCGCCCGCTGCAAATCCAGCATCGCCTCGCGCAGCTCATGGGCGCTGTCGACCACGTCGCGGCTGTCCCGCAGGCGCTGGTCGGCCTCCGTCAGGGACCCGAGGGAATCGACGTTGGCGGCATGCTGGCGTTCGCGGGCACGGTCGGTCAGCGCCATCAGGGTGGAGGCGTGAAGCCCCATGTCGGCCACGGCGGAGTCGTTCGCGGCGGTCACCTGGATGAAGCTGCGCATCTGGTCGACATAGCGCGCCAGCACGGCGGTCGCGCGCTCCACCTCCGCCCGATGGGTGTTGGCGGATCCGGCCTTGTCCAACTGGCGCAACTCGGCCGCCGCCGAGTCCGACATGCTTTCGAAACGGTCAGCGCGGCTGGCACGGTCGGTGGGAGCCACCTGAAGATAGTCGATGCGGGCTGCGGTCGCCGCCAGCACGTCGCGATAGACCGAACCCGCGAGCACCGCCGATTCGTAAACCCGCTCGCTGCGGGCCAGAAGCAGCCCGCCGGCCACCGCGATGACCGCCGCGACCAAGACCGGCACGCCCCCAACGACCGCGATGCGCGAGCGAATCCTCATGCGCGTTCCGCCACGCAATCACGCGCGCCGGCCGCCCGGCAAGAGTGCCGGGAGAGGGGCAGGCTCCCGGACAAGGGTGAATGGCGATCCGCCACGAACGCTCCGCACTCAGCACCTAAAGGGCCTTAGCAGAGCAATGGACCGTGGCAAAGGGATAAAGCCACCGGAAAGAAAGCGATAGGCCGGATGGGGCGAATGGCCGCTCCATCCCGCCCCATCCGACGTCGTTTCCGACTAGGCCCCTTACGACTTGGTTGCGACGCCAAGCTTGGCCTGCACCGCAGCCAGCCCATCCTTGCCATCAATGGTGGTAACGCCCGACAGCCAGCTCTTCAGAATGTCGGGATTCTTCTTCAGCCAAGCCTTCGCGGCGGCGTCCGGCTTCTTGTTGCCGTTCATGATGTCATCCATCACGGCGTTTTCCATCGCCAGCGTGAAGGACAGGTTGGACAGCAGCTTGCCGACATTCGGGCATTCCGCGGCATAGCCCTTGCGGACGTTGGTCGAAACCGTGGCGCCACCGAGGTTGGGGCCGAACCAGTCGTCGCCGCCCTCCAGATAGGTCAGCTCGAAGCTCTTGTTCATCGGGTGCGGCTCCCAGCCCAGGAAGACCACCCAGCCCTTGTTGCGCGTCGCGCGCTTCACCTCGGCCAGCATGCCGGCCTCGCTGGATTCCACCAGCTTGAAGTCCTTCAGCCCGAAGGCGTCGGCCTTCAGCATCTTGTCGATGATCAGATTGCCGTCGTTGCCGGCCTCGATGCCGTAAATCTTGCCGCTCAGCTTGTCCTTGAACTTCGCGATGTCGGCGAAGGTCTTCAGCCCGGCATCGGCGGCGTATTTCGGCACGGCGAGCGTGTATTTGGCGCCTTCCAGATTGACGCGCGTCACCTCGACCGAGCCGTCTTCCAGCACCGGCTTCACGAAGGGCTCCATCGTCGGCATCCAGTTGCCGAGGAAGACGTCCAGCGACTTGGTCTTCAGGCCCGTGTAGACCAGCGGCACCGACGACATGGTGGTGGTCGGCTTGTAGCCCAGCGCGTCGAGCGTGACGGAGGCGAGCGCCGTCGTCGCCGCGATGTCGGTCCAGCCGACGTCGCCGAAGCGCACTGCCTTGCAAGAGGCCGGTTCGGCGGCCAGCGCCCCGCTGGCGCCCAGCGTCACGACCGCGGCGATGCCGGCACCCGCGATACCCTTGGCCAGGGCCATCCATCCGTTCATATCCTCAACTCCTCTTTCTTGTCGTTCGGGCTTGTTGTCCGGGCTTTGCCGTTCCGGTCCATCCGGTCTGCGTCACCGGGTCTGCCGATTTCGCCATCGACGGACCGGCGAAAATGGCGCATTTGTTGCGATACAGGCCAAGGTCCCGGTTGAAACCGTCTTGGCTGAACAGGACAGGAGACCGCCAGCCCCATGCCCAAAGTCGGAATGGAACCGATCCGCCGCCGCCAGTTGATCGACGCCACCATCACCTCGATGGGCGAGCATGGCTTGGCCGACACCACGGTCCAGACGATCAGCCGGGGGGCCGGCGTTTCGCCGGGCATCATCCACCATTATTTCGGCGGCAAGGACGAGCTGCTGTCCGCCACCATGCGCAGCATGTTGCAACAGCTGCGCGACGACGCGACCCAGCGGCTGGCGACCGCCGATTCGCCGCGCGCCCGGCTGGAGGCGATCGTCGACTGCAACTTCGCCCCCGGCCAGTTCGAACCGCGGGTGGTCGCGGCCTGGCTCGGCTTCTGGGCGCAGGCGCCGCATAACCCGGCGCTGGCCCGGCTGCAACGGATCAATGCCCGCCGGCTGCACTCCAACCTGCTGCATGCCCTGCGTCCTCTGCTGCCGCCGGACCGGGCGGAGCGGGTGGCCGTCGGGCTGGCGGCGATGATCGACGGGCTGTGGCTGCGCTTCGCGCTGACCGGCGCCATCGACGGCAGCGCCGCCCGGGCGGTGGCGCTGGGCTACCTCGATTCCGAGCTGAACGCCTGACCTCACCGCCGCCACCAGCGCCGTCCGGCAGCCCCGGCGGCGACCCGGCGGCGGCCGGCACCGCGACCAACCCCCCGGCCAAAGCTCTGCGTGATGCGGTCGAGCACGACGGCCAGCAGAACCACGGCCAAGCCGCTCTGCACACCGAGGCCGATGTCCAAACGCTGGATGCCCTGGAGCACCACGTTCCCCAGCCCCCCGGCGCCGATCATCGAGGCGACGACGATCATCGACAGTGCCATCATCATGGTCTGGTTCACCCCGGCCATGATCGACGGCAGGGCGTTGGGCAGCTGAATCTTGAACAGGAGCTGATGGTCGCGGCAACCGAAGGCGCGCCCGGCCTCGACCAGTTCCGCCGGCACCTGCCGGATGCCGAGCGCCGTCAGGCGAACGGCCGGCGGCATGGCGAAGACCACGGTGGCGATGATGCCGGGCACCCGGCCCAGACCGAAGAACAGCACCGCCGGGATCAGATAGACAAAGGCCGGCATCGTCTGCATCAGGTCCAGCAGCGTCTTGCCCACCCCGTCGGCGATCTTGCTGCGCGCCATCCAGATGCCGAGCGGCACCCCGCCGATCAGGCTGAGCACGGTGGAGGCGAGAACCAGCCCAAGGGTGGACACCGTCGGCTCCCACAGTCCCATCACGAAGATCCCGCCCAGCGACAGCAGGGTGAACAGCGCGAAGGCGCGCCCGACCCGCCAGAGCGCGACCGCCGACAGCATCAGCGCCAGCAGCCAGGGCGGCACCCCCAGCAGCAGCCCGTCCAACGCCTCTCCCAACCCATCCACCGTCGCGGCGATGAGCGTCAGCGCCGGCTGCCCATGGTCGAGGATCGTCGTCACCAGCCATTCGGCGCCGCGGGCGATGCTGCCGCCGATGGTCTCGTTCAGCCACTCGATATCCAGCAGCGCGATGTCAGCCATGCCGCACCTCGCGCCCGGCGGCCTCGCCGCGGTCGAGCGCCGCCAGCAACGCCGCGCGGGAAATCACGCCGATGAGCCGGCCGTCCGGCTCGACGACCGGCAGCGGACAGGGGGCCGCAGCGACCCGGCCGAGCAGGGCATGGATCGGCGTGTCGGCCGCCACCGGCTCCAGCCCGAACAGGGCCGATGCGCCGTCGCCGGCCAGCACGCCGCGGAAATAGCCGGCCGCATCGGTGCGGTAGCGGAACCGTCCAGGCTCCCCCGCGGTCCCGTCGTCGGGCGGCCGGGCGAGGTCGCGGGCGCGCAGCACGCGCGAGGCATCGACGCCGCGGAAGAAGGCGCGGACATAGTCGTCGGCCGGCGCGCGCAGGATTTCCGCCGGGGTGCCGATCTGAGCGATCCGGCCATCCTCCATCACCGCGATGCGGTCGGCGATCCGCATCGCCTCCTCCGCATCGTGGGAAATGAAGACGATGGTGCGGGCATCCTCGCGCTGGAGCCGCAGAAGCTCGTCCTGCATGTCTGTGCGGATCAGCGGGTCGAGTGCCGAGAAAGCCTCGTCCATCAGCATGATCGTCGGATTCTTGGCCAGTGCGCGGGCCAGCCCCACCCGCTGCTGCATGCCGCCGGACAGCTCGTCCGGATAGCGGTCGGCATAGTCCGCCAGACCGACCCGCTCCAAGGCGGCCAGCGCCGCCCGGCGCCGCTCGGCCCGCTTCACCCCGGCCACCTCCAGCCCGAAGGCGGCGTTCTCCAGCGCGGTGCGGTTGGGCAGCAGGGCGAAGGACTGGAAGACCATGCTCATGTCCCGCCGCAGCACCTCGACGAGGTCGGCGTAGGGAAGCGCGGTCAGATCCCTGCCGTCCAGCCGGATTTCCCCCTCCGACGGTTCGATCAGGCGGTTCAGCAGCCGGATGATGGTCGATTTGCCCGACCCGGACAGGCCCATGATGACGAAGATCTCGCCCGCCCGGATGTCGAAGCTGGCCTCGGCCACGCCGACATTGACGTTCAGCCGATGCAGGACCTCCGCCTTGGTCGCCCCGCGGCGCAGCATCTCCAGCGCCGGGCGCGGATCGTCGGCAAAGACCTTGCGCAGGCCGCGTACCGCCAGACGCACCTGTCCAATCGTCGCCGAAGACGAACCGGTGGGCGTGGGCAGAATTGTCGTCATGGGCAAGGCTTCCGGAACGCAACAGACCAGGGTGCAGGCAATCGGGCCGTAGATTGCCCCGAGACGAGGGGCGCGGTCGATAGCTGCGTTCACGAAACCTGCATTTTGATGGTGCTGTTGCGCAATTGGCCGCAGACAGACGCCGATTTTATTTTGATTGATCGTTCAATGAAAAACCTGATGAGAGTTTTGGGTACGGGCGGGGTTGCCCGCCCGTACCTGCCCTGATCCTCCGACCGGGTCCTCAGACGCGCTCGAAGATGGCGGCGATGCCCTGGCCGCCGCCGATGCACATGGTCACCAAGGCATACCGGCCGCCGGTGCGGTGCAGTTCGTGGATCGCCTTCACCGTGATGATGGCGCCGGTCGCACCCACCGGATGGCCGAGCGAGATGCCGGAGCCGTTGGGGTTCACCTTGGCCGGGTCGAAATCCAGCTCACGGATCACCGCGCAGGCTTGGGCCGCGAAAGCCTCGTTGGATTCGATGACGTCGAGGTCGCCCACCGACAGGCCGGTGCGCTCCAGCACCTTGCGGGTCGCCGGGATCGGGCCGATGCCCATATAGTCGGGCTCGACGCCGGCATGGGCATAGCCGACGAGGCGGGCCAGCGGCTTCAGCCCCAGCGCCTCGGCACGGCGGGCATCGGCCAGCACCACCGCGGCGGCGCCGTCATTCAGGCCGGAGGCGTTGCCGGCGGTGACCGACCCGTCCTTCTTGAACACCGGCTTCATCTTCGCCAGCCCTTCCGGGGTGACGTCGCCGCGGACATGCTCGTCGGTGTCGAAGACGATGGTGCCTTTGCGGGACGCAATCTCCACCGGGACGATCTGGTCCTTGAAACGGCCCTCGGCGATGGCGCGGGCGGCGCGGCGCTGGCTTTCCAGCGCCAGGGCGTCCTGTGCCTCGCGGTCGATGCCGTAGCGGGCGGCGACATTCTCCGCCGTCACCCCCATGTGAATCTTCTGCCATGGGTCGTGCAGGATGCCGTTCATGTAATCGACCAGCGCCCCGTCGCCCAGGCGGGTGCCCCAGCGGGCGCTCGGCACGAAATAGGGGCCGCGGCTCATCGACTCCGCACCGGCGCCGATGGCGACGTCGCAGTCGCCGAGCGCGATGGACTGCGCTGCCGAGACGATGGCCTGGAGGCCGGAGCCGCAGAGCCGGTTGACGTTGAAGGCGGGCGTACCGATGGGGATGCCGGCATCGATGGCGGCGACGCGGCTGAGATAGGCGTCGTTGGTCTCGGTCGGGATGACGTTGCCCATCACCAGATGACCGACGGTGTCGGGCGCAGTGCCGGACCGCTCCAGCGCCGCCTTGACCGCCACGGTGGCGAGCCGGGTCAGCGGCACATCCTTGAGGCTGCCGCCGAAGCCGCCGATGGCGGTGCGGGCGGCGCCGACGATGACGATGTCGTTCTGCATGGTTCGGTCCACTTCTCGGACAATAAGGACGCTCAGCGGCCGGTGAAGTCCGGCCTGCGCTTGGCGACGAAGGCGCTGATGCCTTCGATGAAGTCGCTGGTGGCGGCGGTGGCGAGGAAGCGGTCGCGCTCGGCATCCAGCTGCTGGTCCAGCGTCCGGTCGAAGGACTGGCGCATCAGGTGGCGGACGCCGGCATAGGCGACGGTCGGGCCGGCGGCGAGCCGTCCGGCCAGCTTGGCCGTCTCCTCCGCCAAGGATGCCGCCGGCACCACCCGGTTGACCAGCCCGATCCGCAGCGCCTCCGCCGCGTCGATCACATCGGACAGCATCGCCAGTTCCATGGCACGGCGCAGACCGACAAGGCGCGGCAGATGGAAGCTGCCCGACCCGTCCGGCGTGGCGCCGATGCGGGCATAGGCCATGGTGAATTTGGCGTCGTCGGCGGCGATGCAGAGATCGGCGGCGCTGGCGAGGCTCATCCCCGCCCCGGCCACCGGTCCATGGACGGAGGCCAGGACCGGCACGTCCAGCCAGTCGAGAACGCGCAGCGCCTCATGCAGATGGGCGATGATGGCGCCGGCCACCGCCGGTGCGGCGGCAGGATCGTCGTTGAAACGGCCGACATCGCCGCCGGCCATGAAGCCGCGGCCGTTGCCAGCGATCACCAGCACCCGCGTCGGCCCTGACCCGCCCTCCTCCGCCACGCTGCGGCAAGCGTCGAGGAAGGCGGCGGCGGTCGGCTCGTCCAGCGCGTTCAGCACGCCGGGGCGGTTCAGCCGGATCCAGGACACCGCCCCCTCGCGGACGAGTTGGACCGGCGATGGGGTGGCGGGCGCGGTGTCTGACATCCTGGCGTCTCCCGAATCTCTACCTGATGGAAGGTATGTTACCGATCGGTATGACCTGTCAACGGTCCGGTTGACCCAACGGTCACTCATATCTCCGGGCCACAACCCGGGGCCGCATCCCTGCTCCCCGCCCCGGTGGCGGACCAAATCCATGGCTTCGCTGTTGGACCTTGCGACAGGCCGCGTCACCGCACGCCAACAGAGATTTGGAGCATCGCCATGCATCATCGGCCCCCGACCGGCTCTCCGGCCCTGACCCACTGACGGCGGAGGAGGAGTTAAGGCATGCCACCTGTTGTGCGTTCGGTCGCCTCGCTTCTGCTGGGCGTCGCCTTTCTGATGCTGGCGAACGGAGCCATGTCGACCCTGATCGGGCTGAGGCTGTCGGCGACGGAGTCCGGTGCGACGGCGGTCGGCATGATCACCGCAGCCTATTATGCCGGGCTGACGCTGGGATCGCTCTATGCGCATCGGATCATCACCCGTGTCGGCCATATCAGGGCTTTCTCCGCCTTCGCCTCCGTCGTGTCGGTCGCAGCATTGTCGCACGCGCTGTTCGTCGATGCGCCGCTCTGGGCCGTGCTGCGGCTGACGCAGGGATTCTGCATGGCCGGTCTCTACATGTGCATCGAAAGCTGGCTGAACGGCACCGCCACCAACGAAAGCCGCGGGCAGCTGCTGTCGGCCTACATGGTGACGCTCTATGGCTCCTCCGGCGTCGGGCAGCAGTTGCTGCGCCTGGACGACGAGGCGGGCGTGCGGCTGTTCATGATCGTGTCGATCCTGCTGACGCTGGCCCTGGTGCCGGTGGCCCTGACGCGGACCACGCCGCCGCAATTGCCCAACGTCTCCTCCTTCGGCATCGGGCGGCTTTATCGAAGCTCGCCGCTGGGGGTGGCGGGGGTGTTCATCAGCGGGGCGATCACCGGGTCGATCTACGGGCTGGCCCCGGTGTTCGGGGCCTCCTCCAGCTTCGGCGTGTCGGGCACGGCGCTGTTCATGTCGGCGCTGATCCTCGGCGGCATGGCGCTACAATGGCCGCTCGGCCGATTGTCGGACCGTTTCGACCGGCGCAGCGTCATCATCGGCCTGTCGGCCGCCCTGTCGTTGACCAGCCTGGGCATGATCGCCGCCGCCGGGATGGACCAGCCGCTGGCGCTGATGCTGGTGGCGCCGCTGTTCGGCGGGCTGGCCTTCACGCTCTATCCAGTCTGCCTCGCCCACACCAACGATTACGTCCGGCGGGAGGATATGGTGTCGGCCAGCGGCGGCCTGATCCTGGCCAATTCCGTCGGCGCCATCATCGGCCCGCCGGTGGCGTCGGCACTGATGACCGCCAGCGGGCCGGCCGGGCTCTTCAGCTTCGTCACCGGCGGCGCGCTGTGCGCCACTCTCTATGGCCTGTGGCGGACCCGCATGCGCCCGCCCTTGCCCGCCGAGGCGCAGGCCGCCTTCCGCCCGCTGCCGCAGACCACCCCCACCGTGTCTCCCCTCGATCCCATGAGTGCGCTGAGAGCACGCTGAGAGAACACTCGGAAGGCCAATGGTACACTGACGATTTTCGGGAATGCTCCGTTAAGAAGTTCGGGATAGACTGCCGCCCGCTGGAATGCTGACTGGTGGTTGAATGCCGTTTTCGCGTGGGCCCCTTTTGCCGGGGACGTTGAACAGGGACGGGGCTGGGAGCCCGGATGCCGCCCGGACCGAAGCCGACCAGTTCGGGGAGCTGGTCCACGCGGTGGCGCAGGATCGCGACCGCTCGGCTTTCGCTGCGCTGTTCCGATATTTCGCGCCGAAGATCCTGCAATATTGCCTGAGGCTCGGCGCCGACCGCAGCACGGCGGAGGAACTGGTCCAGGACGTGATGCTGACGGTCTGGCTGAAGGCCGCCAGCTTCGATCCGGCCCAGGCGACCGTCGGCACCTGGGTGTTCACCATCGCCCGCAACCGGCGCATCGACCGCCTGCGCAAGGAGATGCGCCCCGCCCCCGACCCGGACGATCCGGCGATGACCCCCGCCTCCCTCGCCACGCCGGAGGAGACCGCCCAGATGGTCCAGAGCAGCCGCCAGCTTCAGGATGCAATCGAAACTCTGGCGGAGAACCAATCCGAGGTGCTGCGCCGTTCGTATTTTCTCGAACAGACACATGAAGAGATCGCCGAAGACACGGAGGTGCCCCTGGGAACGGTCAAGACCCGGCTCCGCCTCGCGCTCGGCCATCTGAAACGCAGCATGAGGGACAAGGCGTGACGGTGCCGTTCCACCATCCGGACGACCAGCTTCTGATCGGCTATGCCAGCGGGCAGGAGCGGGCCGGGAAGTCACTGCTGGTGGCCACCCACCTCGCCTACTGCCCGGACTGCCGCCAGCGCGTCGCGTCTTACGAAGCCTTGTGCGGGAACTGGTTAGAAGAGCTGCCCTGCGCCGGTGACGATGGGCTGGATGCGCTGCTGGACCGCATGGACGGCCTGCTGACCGCCGCGCGGATACAACAGGAGCCGGCCCCCATCGAGCTGCCCGCAGCCGGCCGGACATGCGGACGGCTGGTGCCGGAACCGCTGCGCAGCTGGCTGCCGGACGCCATCGACACGCCGACCGATGACGGGTCCTGGCGGGAGATCTCCAAGGGGGTCTGGCTGTCGGGCTGGGAGCGCACCCTGTCCGGCACGACGAAGTCCGGCACGACGGTCCGCCTGCTCCGTATGGCTTCGGGTGCTCCGGTTCCGGCGCACCGCCACACCGCGGACGAACTGCTGCTGGTCCTGCGCGGCGCCTTCCGCGACGAATATGGCAGCTACGGGCTCGGCGACGTCGCCCACTACGTCGCCGGCACCGACCATTACGCCTTCGGCGCCAGCGAGGAAGACTGCATCTGCCTCTTCCTGCTGGACGGCGATCTGATCTTCCTCGACGAGGACGGGAATCCGCTTTAGCCGACGAGGTCCTGATATTCGGGGTGGCGCTTGATGTAGGCCTCGATGAAGGTGCAGATCGGCAGCACCTTCAGCCCCTGGGCCCGGATGTCGTCGAGCGTGCCCTTCGCCAGTTCAGACCCCACCCCCTGGCCGGTCAGGGCACCCGGCACCTCGGTGTGGGTCAATGCGATCTTGCCGTCGCGCATGTCGTAGGTGACCAGCGCGGTCGAGCCCGCCACCGTCAGCTCATAGCGGCCGAGTTCCTCGTTCTTCCGCACCTTGTCATGCAAGCTCATGATGTCCTTCGCCATAGTTGTTCGGTTTTGCGGCCGGGCCGCGGGATTGCGGAAGCTCAGCCGACCATCAGGGATTCCGCACCATCGATCCAGACCGGGGTGCCGGTGATGTGCTTTGCCCGGTCGGACGCCAGGAACAGCGCAAGCTCCGCCACGTCGAAGCTGTCGCCGGACTTGCCGCCGGTCAGGGGCACCTTACCCTGCGGATACTCGATGGGAGTCTTTACCGATTCAATATTCCGCATCTTGGTGTTGTCGGGAATGTTCGTATCGATGATGCCGGGGCAGATCGCGTTGACGCGGATGCGGCTCGGCGCCAGTTCCAGCGCCAGCATCTTCACCATGGCGAGCTGTGCCGCCTTGGTGCAGGAATAGGCGGTGGCGCCGGTGTTGCTGAACACCCGCGTGCCGTTGATCGACGCGGTGACGATCACCGAGCCGCCACCCGCCTTCTTCAGATGCGGAACCGCATGATGCAGCGTCAGGTAGGTGCCGCGCAGGTTTGTGTTGATGGTGCGGTCCCATTCGTCCGGCGTCAGGTCGTCGATGGGCGCCCAGACGCCGTTGATGCCTGCATTGGCAAAGACGATGTCGAGCCGCCCGAACTCCTCCACCAACCGCCCGACCGCCTGCCGCATCGCCTCGTCGTCGCCGACATCCGCGGTCAAGGGGATCGCCTTTCCACCGGCAGCACGGATCTCAAGGGCGGTCTTGGCGATCTCGTCCTCGGTGTGGCTCAGCACGCCGACCGAGGCGCCGGACTGGGCAAAGCGTATCGCGGACGCCTGGCCGATCCCGGACCCCGCACCGGTGACCAGCGCGACCTTCCCCGTCAAATCCATAACTCAACTCCAGCCAATGACCTTCGACGCGAGTGCCAACCCGTGACCGCGCCGTTCGGTTCCCATGGCCGTCTCTTCGCCAATTAAATTCCGTATAAAGAAACTATATTCCGAAACTTTGATTTGCTCGGATCGCCTGATAGATTGGCGATCCGCCGGCCTCCGATCCACCCTGCCGTCCGGGATCGGATCGGCCCGGACCTTTGGCTTTCCGGAGAGTGCCGATGCCGTCGCCGGCCCAGACTGAAGCGGTTTCGCCCAATCCTGTCCAGTATGCGCGCCGGGGACGCATCGGCGTCATCGCCGTCGATTACCCGCCGGTGAACGCCGTCGGGCATGGCGTACGCAAAGGGCTGGTTGCGGCATTGGACGCCGGGCTGGCCGATAACGGGGCCGATGCGCTGCTGATCGTCTGCGCTGGCCGCACCTTCATGGCCGGCGCGGACATCCGGGAGTTCGGCAAGCCCTCCGCCCCGCCGACCCTGCCGGAGGTGGTGGCGCACCTCGATGCCGCCACCAAGCCGGTGATCGCCGCCATCCATGGAACGGCGCTGGGTGGCGGGCTGGAGGTGGCGCTGGCCTGCCATCTTCGCGTCGCGCTGAAGTCGGCGAAGCTCGGCCTGCCGGAGGTCAAGCTGGGCCTCCTGCCCGGCGCCGGCGGCACGCAACGGCTGCCGCGTCTGATCGGAGCGGCCAAGGCGCTGGACATGATCCTGTCCGGCGATCCCGTGGGTGCCGAAGAGGCGCTGGCCCTCGGCCTGATCGATGCTGTGGAGGACGGCGTCTCCGCCCTGGAGGCCGGACTGCGCGCCGCCGAACGGCTTCTGGCCGATGGGAGCCGCCCGCAGCCGGTCAGTGCCCGCACCAACCGCATCGCCGGCACCGATCCCGCCCTGTTCACCGCGAAGCGGGCCGAGCTTGCCAAACGGCTGCCGCACCTGTTCTCCTCCCACCGCATCGTCGACGCGGTCGAGGCAGCCGTCACCCTGCCCTTCGATGAGGGCATGGCGCGCGAGCGGGAGCTGTTCCTCGCCTGCATGGACTCGCCCCAGCGCGCCGGCCTGATCCACGCTTTCTTCGCCGAACGCGAGGTGGCGAAGGTCCCCGGCCTGCCGGCCGACACGCCGACGCGCGACATCCGCAAGGTCGGTGTGATCGGCGCCGGCACCATGGGTGGCGGCATCGCCATGTGCTTCGCCAATGCCGGCATTCCGGTGGTGCTGGTCGACAGCGCGCAGGAGGGGCTGGAGCGCGGCATCGCCGCCATCCGCCGCAACTACGACTCCACCCTCCGCAAGGGCCGCCTGACCGCGGCACAGGTGGACGAGCGGATGGCGCTGATCCATCCCACCCTGTCCTACGATGAGCTGGCCGACGCCGATCTGGTGGTTGAGGCGGCCTTCGAGAGCATGGAGGTCAAGCAGGCGATCTTCCGGACGCTGGACCGGACCTGCAAGCCGGGGGCGATCCTCGCCACCAACACCTCGACGCTGGACGTGGACGCCATCGCCGCAGCGACCGGCCGGCCGCAGGACGTGCTGGGCATGCATTTCTTCAGCCCGGCCAACGTCATGCGCCTGCTGGAGGTGGTGCGCGGAGCCAAGACCTCCGACACGGTGCTGACAACTGTGATGGGGCTCGCGCGCCGGATCGGCAAGGTCGGCGTGGCGGTGGGCGTCTGCTACGGCTTCGTCGGCAACCGCATCCTGCACCAGCGCGGCCGGGAGGCGATGGCCCTGGTCGAGGAAGGCGCCAGCCCGGAGCAGGTCGACCGCGTGTTGACGGAATTCGGCTTCCCGCTCGGCCATTTCTCGATGACAGACCTTGCCGGGATCGATGTCGGCTGGCGCATCCGCGAGGAACGGCGCAAGGCCGGCGATCCGGAGGCTCAATCGCCCGACTGGCTCGACACCCTGGCGGAGCGTGGGCGCTACGGCCAGAAGACCTCGGCCGGTGTCTACCGCTACGAGCCCGGCAGCCGTGTCCCGATCCCTGATCCGGAGGTGGCGGCGGTGATCGAGGAGGACCGCCGCCGCCGCGGAATCGTCCCGCGTCCGGTCGGCGACGGGGAGATCCGCGGACGCTGCCTTTATGCGATGGTGAACGAGGCGGCCAAAATCCTGGAGGAAGGCATCGCCGCCCGCGGGGTGGACATCGACGCCATCTGGCTGCATGGCTACGGCTTTCCGTCCTGGCGCGGCGGCCTGCTGTTCTGGGCCACCCAGGAAGGGCTGGGCAAGATCGCCGGGGCGGTCCAGCGTTACCACCGTGACATCGGCGACCCGCAATGGCGGCCGTCGGCTTTGCTCCTGCAATGCGCCGCCGAAGGCCGGGCCCTCGGATGCTGAAACCGGAATGTGGATTTCAAACCGGAAACTAGTTTCTGTTACTGATTGTTAGGAATCTTCCCTATACTCTGTCGTCAGGGATGCCCCGCTGCCCCCGACCGGCCCCCCAGCCGGCGGGATCGACGGAGCGGACCTGACCCGAGGAACCCGGACCACACCGAAGGGGAAGAGCATGAAGGACATCACCGTCGCAGCCACCGACTGGGGTCTCCACGCCGTCGCCTGCAGCGGCCTTCGTGACGCTCCTCCCTCCGTCTGGATCGGGACGTTGCGCAACGCGCTGTCCGGTGCTGGCACCGGCCGCAACCTGTTCCTGGACCTGCGGGAGGTCGGCAATTCCCCCTTGCCGCCGTCCCATCTGGGAGCCCTGGCATCGGTCGTCGCACAGGCCGGCTACAGTGCGGTTCTGGTGTCGGACCTCCGGCTCGGCCATGCGCTGTGCGATGCGGTTCGCCGCAGCGGTTCCGATGGGGAAATGGCTGCCGGTTTGCGCGTGCTGTCCGCGGATGGACGCGACCGGGTCGCCATCGCCGCCGCCTACCAGTGGCTGTTGAACGGGCGGGAGCCCGCGGATGCCCTTCTGGTGTCCGACCGCCGCCCGTCGGTTCTGGTCTTCCCCGCAACCGTGACGCAGAGGCGGCCGACCTCCCCCGGTTCCGCCGATCTGCGCCACGTTTCGTGACCGTCCTGTCGTAACCGCTTCATTTCCGCAGTCGTCGTCGTCTCAACTGCCTTTTCGCCCCGGCCGGATCCATCCCGCCGGGGCTTTTTATGTCCGCCTAAATTTTTCCGGAAGAATCTGCGCCAGCTTTCGCCCGCCGTTCCGTGGATAGCCACAGAACGAACAGGGCGGCGCCAGCCCGCCGCCCATCCCGAAAAGCCATCGGCCTGAACCGCCGCGAAATCCCGCCCGGATTCCGCGAACGGGCCGCGATTGGGTGGAGAAGGCGATGCTGGTCGATTCCGTCAGCTCAACAACGTCGACGACGTCGACGAAGTCCACGTCGAGCAGCTCGTCAGCCACGAGCGCGACCGACAGCTATCAGACATTCCTGACTTTGCTGATGAAGCAGCTCGAGGTCCAGGATCCGACCAACCCGGTCGACACGACCACCTTCACCACCCAGCTCGTCCAACTGTCCGGGCTGGAACAGCAAATGTCGATCAACGACAAGCTCGACGAGCTGAACAGCACGGTGTCCGACCTCAGCAGCACCCTGTCCTCCTCCCTCGGGTCCGGCAGCGGCGCCGTCAACTACTACGGCAAGACGGTCGAGGCCGAAGGCTCGACCACCCCGTTGCAGGACGGCGAGGCGAGCTGGGAGTACGACCTCGATTCCGCCGCGTCCTCGGTCAAGCTGACCATCACCGATTCAAGCGGCAACACCGTCTACAGCGACGTCAGCTCCTCCACCGCCGCCGGCACGCACGAGGTGACCTGGGACGGCGTCGGCACCAACGGCAAGAGCTACAGCAGCGGAACCTACACCCTGTCGGTGACGGCGCTCGACGCCAACGGCAAGGCCATCGACACCACCACTCGCTTCAAGGGCACCGTGACCGCCGTGGACAGCTCGTCCGGCACGGCGGTGCTGAGCGTCGGCGGCGTCAGCCTGTCGGCCGACAAGGTGCTGACGGTTTCCTGACCCCTCCCCCGGACAATTTCAAAGACAGGTGCCGCCATGAGCCTCACCAGCGCAATGTACAGCGCCACGTCCGGGCTGACCGCCCAGAGCAAGGCGCTCGCCAGCATCTCCAGCAACATCGCCAATTCCAGCACCACCGGCTTCAAGGGCACGGTGACGGAGTTCACCTCCTACATCAACAAGACCACCACGGTGGACGAGCAGGTCGGCGGCGTCATCGCGTCCAACACCCGCAGCGTCAGCCGCCAAGGCGAAATCCAGTCGTCGGCGACCACCACCAACATGGCGGTCAACGGCGACGGTTTCTTCGTCGTGTCGGACAAGACGTCGAGCGGCGGCACCTACTTCACGCGCAACGGCTCCTTCTCCACCGATTCCAACGGCAATCTGGTCAATTCGGAGGGGTATTACCTCTATGGCTGGGCGGTGGGCGATGACGGCACCATCAAGGCCGGCAACAAGACCTCCACCGACAGCCTGGAGGCGATCAACCTGACCAGCATCAAGGGCACGCCCAAGGCGACCTCGACGCTGGACATCGAGGCCAACCTGCCGTCCGACGCCGCGACCGGCGACAGCTTCACCACCGACGTGGAACTGTTCGACGCCCTCGGCAACAGTCATTCGGTGACGATGAGCTGGAGCAAGACGGCCGACAACACCTGGTCGCTCAACGCATCCGACCCGACCAGCTCGGCCGACGGCACGACCACGACCGGCACGATCTCCGGCTTCCCGATCTCCATCTCCTTCAACAGCGACGGCTCGCTGGCCAGCGCCACCCAGACCGACAGCAGCGGCACCACGACCAGCGTCGATCCGTCGGCCATCGGCTTTTCGGTCGGCGGCTGGACCACCGGCGCCAGCGACAGCACGGTGACGATGTCGATCGGCGGCGCCAACAGCACGACCGGGCTGACGCAATACGCATCGGGCGAGAGCACCGCCGCCATCGGCGACTGGACCGCCACCGGCAACGGCTACGAGCCCGGCACGCTGACCGGGACCACCATCGACAGCAACGGCGTGGTGCGCGCCACCTTCGACAATGGCGAGACGCGGGCGATCTACCAGATCCCCATCGCGACCTTCGCCAATGCCAACGGGCTGGAGAGCGAGAGCGGAACCACCTTCACCCAGACCTTCGAGTCCGGCAATTACCAGCTGCGCACCGCCGGCGACGGCAAGGCCGGCGAGATAGAGGCCGGCTCGCTCGAAAGCTCCACCGTGGAGCTGACCGACGAGTTCAGCCGGATGATCGTCGCGCAGCAGGCCTATTCCGCCGCATCCAAGGTGATGACGACGGCGCAGGACATGATCGACACGCTGATTTCGATGAAGCGCTGACGCCATGGCAGCCGCACCCGACGAACGCTTCGCCCGCGCCGACGCCCTGCTGATGGAGCACCGGCGGCTGACGGTCCAGGCGCGGGCCTTGCTGGCGAGGACCGCCACGCAGGCCGAACGGCTGGCGATGGCCGACGATCTGATCGCGCTGATCGACGGGCTGGATGTGGAGAAGCGGGCGCTGGGAGCCCGGATCCACCGCGGCCGGGTCGCCAATGCCGCAATGAGCGCCTATGGGCGGGCGATGGCGGCGCGGCGGTGAGCGGGCGTGCGCAACCGAAGCCGACGCTCCCCTCGAAAATTCCCCGCCAGTTTTCGGACCGCCCGCCGTGGAACCGACATCCAAAACCCGGAGCTATCGCCATGGCGCTCAAGCAGACCCTGCGCAAGCCGGCCCCGCCGAAGCCCGTTCTGACCAAGGCCCAGGCCCCCGCCCAACTCGCTGACCAGACCGGCAAGCCGGAAACCCCGACCGTCTTCCTCCGCGTCGATGCGGTCGAGGTGCTGGAGGCCTTCGTCGCCGAACTGGACCGCGCCGCAACGCGGGCCGAGGCGGCGGTGCGCGAAGGACGGCCGCGCGATGCGCTGCTGGCGGCGGGCGACATGCAGACGCTGCTGCGCAGCTGGAAGGACCGGCTGGCCGATGCGCTGGCGCAGACGCGCAGCAAGCGCGTCGCCCCCGCCGTGCGCGGCGCCGCCAAGGCCGCCGCCGACCGGGTCCTGCCGACACTGGCCGCCCGCATGCGGGAGATGGAGGCGCAAATCAAGGTCCATCGCGCCCGCCAGAACGCCATCGGCGCCGCCCTGCGCGCCGCATCCACCGCCCCGGCTGGCGTCTATGGCGTCGCCTATGGCCCTGGTGCCCGCTATGGCGCACGGGTGGCGATGCGCACCACCGGCCATGTCGTCGGCCTGACGGCCTGACGGTTTCGGCCTGACGGCTTCGCGCCGATAAACGGAAAGGAGGCCTGCAATGTCGCTTCGCGTCGCCAGTTCCATCGCCACATCGGCGCTGCGCACGTCCGAGGTCGGCATCGCCGTCGCCTCCTCCAACGTCGCCAATGCCGACACCGACGGCTACACCCGCAAGACGGCATCCAACGTCACCCGCAGCACCGGCGTGAATGTCGCCAGCGTCGACGTCACCGCGGTCAGCAGCAACGTCGACCGCTATCTGCTGAAGACGCTCGTCTCGGCCCAGTCCGACCTCGGCTACACCGACACCCGCAACAGCTATCTCGACCAGATGCAGTCGGCCTTCGGCAGCGTCAGCAGCGACGACAGCGGCGGCACCGACATCGGGTCGATGATCGACGCGCTGGCCGACACGCTGGGCACGCTGGCGACCTCTCCCGAAAGCGAGAGCGCCAAGGCCGCCACCGTGCAGGATCTGTCGGACCTGGCGGAGACGCTGCGCAACACCTCCTCATCCATCCAGTCGCTGCGCGCCCAGGCCGACGACGAGATCGCCACCACCGTCGACACCATCAACGAGACGCTGAGCAGCATCGATTCCCTCAACGACCGGATCGTGAAGGGCAAGGCGCTGGGCCAGAACGTCACCGACCTGGAGGACCAGCGCAACACAGCGTTGAAGAGCCTGTCCAAGTCCATCGACGTCACCTATCAGGTCGACGACAGCGGGCTGATGCGCATCTCGACCGCGTCGGGCAAGTCCCTGCTCGACAGCAAGGTGCACGAGCTGTCCTACACGCCGGCTGCCTCGGTCAGCGCCAGCACGGTGTACAGCGCCAGCGGCAGCAGCGGCTTCGGCGGCATCATGCTGAACGGGGTGGACATCACCGGTTCGTCGCTCGGCGGTACCCTGGGCGCGCTGGTTCAACTGCGCGACACCGACCTGCCGGCGCAACAGGCCGGCCTGGACGAGCTGGCGACCACCCTGATGGACAGGCTGAACGCCATCCAGAACCAGGGAACCTCCTACCCCGCCCCGCAAAGCCTGACCGGCACCGAGACAGTCTCGGCCAGCGATGCGCTGAAAGTGACCGAGGGCACCCTGCGCGTCGCCGTCACCGACAGTTCCGGCACGGCGGCGGAGGTCCTCGACATCGAGCTGTCGACCAAATCGACCCTTCAGGACGTCGTCGACGCCATCAACACAATGAGCAGCGCGTCGGCCTCGATCTCCGCCGACGGCAAGCTGGTCATCGCCACCACCGGCACCGGCAACGGCATCGCGCTGGGCGGCGACGCCAACGACGGCACGACCGGCAACTTCTCCGACGCCTACGGCCTGAACGACCTGCTGACCGGCACCGGGGCCTCCGACATCAAGGTCGCGTCCCGCATCGCCAACGACAGCAGCCTTCTCGCCACCGGGGTCCTGTCCTCCGCCAGCGGAATGGCCGCCGGCGGTACGGCGCTGACCAGCGGCGAGGGGTCGGTGGCGAAGGCGCTGTCGGCGGCCTTTTCCGCCAGCTACGACTTCGATGCCGCCGGGTCGTTGAGCGCCCGCAGCACGAGCTTCGCCGGCTATGCCGGTGCGGTGATCCAGGGGGCGGCGACGCTCGCCGACAAGGCATCCACCGCCTACGACAGCCAGAACACCTACACCAGCAGCCTCGAATCGACCTTCTCGTCGCAGAGCGGCGTGAATGTCGACGAGGAGACCGCCGCGATCTCCACCCTGCAATCCGCCTACGAGGCCGCCGCCGCGGTCATGAAGACGTTGCAGGAGATGTTCAGCACGGCGCTCGACATGGTCCAGTAGAGGAGACCGCGATGGAACGGGTCGCGACCTACAACCATCAGAACACGCTCGTCCAATACATGATGAAGGCCGAGGCCAAGGTGGCCGCGGAACAGAATCCGCTCGGCATCGGGGCTGAACTCCACCGACTACAAGGGCATCGCCTCGGACAGCGGCCGGCTGGTCAATCTCGAAAGCCATTACCGCCGGCTGGAGCAGTATATCGACGAGGGCGAGGTCGTGAATGGCCGCATCCAGTCGATGTACGACGCCGTCGGCGGCATGTCCGACCTGACCTCCCGCCTCAGCGCACTGATCACCGGCCTGCAGGGCAACAATGCGGCCGGCGTCGAAGGCGTGGTGGCGGAGGCCGGACAGCTGATGGAGGAACTCGGCGGGCTGCTGAACACGCGGCAGGACGGCCGCTATCTGTTCGCCGGGGGGCGCACCGACCAGCCGGCGGTCGACCTCGACAGCTACAGTGCGGCAACCTATCCCTCCAGTGCCGATACCGGCTATTACCAGGGCGATTCCACCGTCGCCCATTTCCAGGCCGCCGACGATTTCGTGCTGTCCTACGGCGTCACCGCCGACCAGCCGGCCTTCGAGAAAGCCCTGCGCGCCTTCAGCCTGATCGCCAACATGTCGACCGATCCTGTCGACACCGATCTGCTGGCGGAGGCGACGCAGCTCGCCTCCGACGCCACCGACGGACTGTCGATGGTCCAGGCGAAGCTGGGTGCGGCCAGCTCCTCGCTGGAGAACACCATCGACCGCCATGTCGACGAGCAGTTGGTGCTGCAAACCCAGGTGGAGGACATCCGCAGCGTCGATCTGGCCGAATCCACCACCAAGCTGTCGCAGCTCCAGGCCTCGCTGGAGGCGACCATGAGCCTGATGAAGATCCTCGAAGAGAACAACCTGTCCAAATACCTGTGAGGATCGGGGGCTTCGCAAAAAAGCGCTAACCCCATCGAAAAAGTCCGCCAGCTTTCGCCGCGTGCCCCGTGAGTCCCAGTGAGGGTCGCCGAAACGGCCCGGTTCGATCAGGAGACCACATCATGCCCGTCATCTCGACCAACACGGCTTCCAATTCGGCCCTTCGTTACCTCAACATCAACTCGACCAACCAATCGGACTCGGTCTCGAAGATCGCCAGCGGTTCGCGCATCACCAAGGCGTCGGACGATGCCGCCGGTCTCGCCGTCGGCACCTCGCTGAAATCCGACGTCACGGTGCTGAACCAGGCGGCCACCAATGCGTCGCACGGCTCGTCGATCCTCCAGACCGCCGACGGAGGCATGTCCAGCATCTCCGACATCGTGCAGCGCATGCGCTCGCTCGCCACGCAGTCGCTGTCCGGCTCGGTCACCGACAACGAGCGCTCCTACCTCGACGCCGAATTCCAGCAGTTGCAGGATGAAATCGACGGCATCGCGTCCGGCACCCGCTTCAACGACGAATCCCTGCTCGACGGCGCGACCAACTGGTCGACCGGCGTTTCCTTCCGCGTCGGCACCACGTCGAACGACAACATCACCGTGCAGATCGCCGGCGTCACCACGACGGGGCTGGGCATCAACACGCTGGATGTCGGCACCTCGGCCACCGCCGCCGCCGCCCTGACGGCGCTCGACACCGCGGTGACCACCCTGTCGGATGCCCGTGCCGATGTCGGCGCGCTGATCTCGCGCTTCGAATTCCGCAGCGACATGATCGACACCACCATCGAGAACACCGAGGCCGCCCAGTCCAAGATCATGGACGTCGACGTGGCCGAGGAACAATCCAAACTGGCATCGGAGAAGGTCCTGACCCAGGCCGCCATCGCCGTGCTGTCCCAAGCGAACCAGATGCCCGAGAATCTGCTCTCCCTTCTCCGCTGACGGTTCGCAAGGCCGCCGGGCAAGGGTGCCGCGTCCCGCACAGCCTCACACACTCGTGGGGCGCCCCCGCCGGCGGCCGCTTTCCTACCACCATCAGTGCCGCAAAAGCCCGCATCGCCGTGCCATCCGCCGCGTCCCGCGCGGCCGGAACCGGGAGAGCCTTGCCATGACCACCGTCAGCTCCACCACCTCCAGCACGGCCGCGACGACGGGCTATTCGGCGCTGTCCTCCAGCGATTCCGGCACCGGCATCGACTATTCCCTGCTGATCGAGGCCAAGGTGAACGCGCGGCTGGCCAAGGCCGACCGCATCGACACCAAGATCACCGCGAACGAAGCGAAGATCACCGCCTACACCGACCTTCAGGATAAGCTGCAGGCGGTCGGCGACGCCATCGACGGGCTGCGCAACCGCAGCGTCTCCACCGGCGCGTCCTCCAACCTGTTCGGTCAGCGGACCGCCTATGTCGGCGACGACGACGTGTTCAGCGCCACGGTGGACGACGATACGGAGGTCGGCACCTATTCGGTCGTGGTGCAGCAGCTCGCCACCAAGCACAAGATCGCGGCGGATGGCGTCGCCAGCAAAACAAACGCGCTGGGCTATTCCGGCAGCTTCACGCTCCAGGCGGCCGACGGCAGCGCCGTCACCATCGCGATGGAGAGCGACGACAGCCTGACCGACCTGCGCGACGCCATCAACGCCAACAAGTCGACCAGCGGCGTCACCGCCAGCATCGTGCAGGTCAGCGACAGCAGCTATCAGCTGATCCTGACCTCCAACACCGGCCAGGCCATCTCGATGACCGACGGCGGCGACGGCGTCCTCTCCTCGCTCGGGCTGACGGACAGCGACGGCGCCATCAAGAACGAGCTGGTCGCCGTGCAGAAGGCGATCGTCGAGGTGGACGGCGTCACCATCACCCGCAGTTCCAACACCATCGACGACGCCATCGAAGGCGTGACGCTGAACCTCTACAGCGCCAGCCCGGGCACGGCGATCTCGATGGAGGTATCGACCGACCTGTCCTCGATCAAGTCGGCGATCACCAGCTTCGTCGATGCCTACAACGAATATCGCGACTTCGTGGTGACGCAGCAGGCGACGACCAGCGACGGCACGGCGTCCAGCGACGCCACGCTGTTTTCCGACAGCCTGCTGCGGCAGATCGTCCGGTCGGTGAACAGCGCGCTCAACACCTCCATCACCACCGACGACGGCACGGTTCTGTCGATGGCCTCGCTGGGCATCAGCTTCAACAGTTCCAACGAGCTGGAGCTGGACGAGGACACGCTGAACAGCATCCTCAGCAGCGACGTCGACGCGGTCAAGCAACTGCTCGGCCTCAACATGACCTCGTCGTCCAGCCAGATGTCGCTGCTGCGCTACACCAGCAGCGCCTCGGCGCTCTCCTTCACGCTGGACATCGTGCGCGGCGACGACGGGACGCTCAACTCCGCCTCCGTTAATGGCGACAGCAGCCTGTTCACCGTCAGCGGCAACCGCATCATCGGCGCGGCCGGCACTGCCTATGACGGCATCGTGCTGGTCTATACCGGCAACAGCGGCAGCGTGGACATCGACTTCTCGCAGGGTCTGGCCGACAAGCTGTTCGGCGTCATCGACGATGCGTCGGCAACCTACGGCAGCGACCTCGCCACCGCCATCGACGATCTGGAAACCCGGGACACCGAGCTGGAAAGCCGGTCCACCGACATCAAGACCAAGGCCGAGACCTACCGCAGCACCCTGACCGCCTATTACGCCAGGCTGGAGGCGGCGGCGGAACAGGCGGCGCTGCTGCTGAAACAGCTGACCTACAAGGACAGCAGCAGCGACAGCTGACACCGGTCGAGGTTCATCCAACGATGAGGATTTGGCGCCATGCGCAATTCCGCCTATTCGAAGGCCCTGAACGCCTATGCCGTCGCCAACAGCGCGGTGCCGCCGCTGATGGCGGTGGTGCGGCTGTACGAGCGGGCGATGACCCATTTGTACGCCGCCCGCGATGCCGCTGCCGACCGTCGCTTCGAGGCGCACCACACCGCGATCCGAAACGCGGTCATGGTGTTCGCGGGCCTTGATTCCATTCTGGTTTTCGACAAAAATGAGGATGTCGCGCTGACGCTTCGCCGGTTCTACCACCGGCTGATCGCGCAGGCCGGCGCCGCCGCCAGCCGGAAGGATCCGGTTGCGGCCTGTGACTCGATCATCCGCCAGACGTCCTTCATGCTGAAGGCTTGGCAGGCCGTGGCCGCAGAACGCGGCGGGCCATCCACTGTCGTCGGTGCCACGGCCAAAGGGCCGCATGCATCCGTCGTCGGGAGAGCGATGGATCATGCAAATGGCGGACTCTCGGCTTGACCGTCCTTGCGAGGATTCCGGTGCCGGGCGCTCCATGTCCGGGGATCTGAGCCGGGGGCCAGCCTCCGGCGTCATCGTCCCTGCGGACGAGGACAGCGACGAAGCACTGATGGCGCAAATCCGCTCCGGCAGCCAGACGGCTTACCGGACGCTGGTTCATCGCCACCTGAAACGCACCTACGCCCTGGCCCGCCGCCTGACCGGCAACGAGGCGGAGGCCGAGGATGTGGTGCAGGACGCCTTCCTCCAGGTCTGGCAACGCCGCAGCCAATGGAGCGACGACGGCGGCGCCCGCTTCACCACCTGGCTCTACCGGGTGGTGGTGAACCGCTGCATCGACCACAAGCGGCGGCCGGTCGGCCAGGATCTGGAAACCGTGGCGGAGCCGTCGGACACTGCACCCGATGCGGTCAGCACCATCCATCGCCGGCAGGTCGCCGCCCGGCTGCTGGAGGCCCAGGACAGGCTGACCCCGCAGCAGCGCGCGGCCGTGACCCTGTTTTATTACGAGAATTTAAGCAACGCCGACATCGCCAGCGTTATGCAAATCAGCATAGGTGCTGTAGAGTCGCTGTTGAAACGTGCGCGCCAGCAGCTCCGGCTGCTTCTGCGCGCCAGTGCGCAGGCGGCCAGGGATTCCTTCGATGACGGATGAGGAGTTTCGCGATCGGCTCGATCGTCACGGAGGCGACCTCGCCCTTTGGCCTGCCGACGTGGCCAGGGACGCGCGGCGCCTTCTTCTGCGTTCGGTCAAGGCGCAGGCGATGCTGGATGAGATGGTGACGATGGAACTGGCGCTGGGCCATTCGGAAGACCGCCCGTCGCCCGGTCTCGCCGACCGCATCTTCGCCGCGGCTTTCCGCCTGCCGCCGTCCGACCGCGGCTTCGACGAGGATGGCGATCAGCCGCCCCGGTTGATGTAGCCGGTTGATTTAGCCATCAGCGCCCCGCCACCCGGCGCAGTTCCACTGCGATGCGCTCAAGCGCCTGCTCCAGCCCCTGGCCGCCCAGCGGCTGGAACAGGCGCATCGACGGGTACCAGGGCCGGCCGGCGGTGCCGAGCTGCGTCCAGTCGCGGTGGCCGAAGCGCCAGACCGGCACCCCCAGCGCACCGGCAAGTTCCGCCACCGAGTTCGCCGGCGCGATGACGAGGTCGAGTGTCGAGACCAGCGCCGCCGTTTCTTCGAAATCGTCGCGCAGGTCGAGCCCGGTCCAGCCATAGATCGGCTGCCCGAACCGGTGCTCCGCCGCCAAGATCTCGCGCTGGCACTCGTCATATTGCAGATTCACGAAGGTGACGCCGGGCACGGCGAAGATCGAGCCCCAGGACTCCAGCGGCTGATAGGCGCTGCGGCGGTCGGCGGTCATCAATTGGCTGCGCCAGCTGATGCCGACACGCAGGTCGTCGCCGGCACCGTCCAGCCGCTCGCGCCAATCGGCGACGCGGCCACCCTCGGCGAACAGCCAGCAGGACCGCGTCGGGAAGGCCGACAGCCGGTCCCGCAGCAGGCGGGGGACAGAGCCCGCCGGGATGTGATAGTCGCAATCGACCGTCTCGGCTTCCATCAGCCCGCAGGGCGGCTGTTCGGCCCGCAAGGTCGCCTTCGGGAAGGAACGGGCGAACAGCGGCACCAGCCGGCGCTCGCACTCGATCACCACATGCCCCGCCATCTTGATCAGGTCGGGATAGCAGGAGGCGAACAGGAACTCGTCGCCCACCCCCTGCTCGCGCCAGACGAACAGGCGCTTGCCGGCCAGCGGCTCGCCCATCCATTCGGGAATGGTGAAGCGCCGCTCCGGGCGGACGCGGCCGGCCTTGAAGCGGAAGGCGTAGTCGGCCCAGCCGGCGCTCAGCGTGCCGCGCTCCAGCGATAGCAGGCCGCGGTTGAAACGGGCCAGCGCATGGCCGGGCGTGGCGGCGACCGCCCGCTCGAACCAGCGGCCGGCATTGGTGCGGCCCTGCCGCTGTTCCGCCAAACCCAGGGTGCAGAGCGGGTCGGCCAGCGATGGCGCCAGCGCCAGTGCCCGGCGGCAGGCGGCGTCGGCGTCGACGGGGTTCTGGGCGCCGTTCAGCGCATAGGCCAGCACGGCATGCAAAGGCGCATGGCCGGGCATCAGCCGGATGGCGCGGCGCACCTGCACCGTCGCCGGAACGAAGGCCTCTCGGTCGGACAGGTCGGCACCGAGATTGCCCAGCGCATCGGCGAAGGCGGGGTTGAGCGCCAGCGCCCGCTTCCAGCAGGCTTCCGCCTCCGCCTGATGCGCCTGCGCCTTGCAGGCGTTGCCGAGATTGTTCCAGGCCTCCGCCTGACCGGGGTCGCGTGCGATGGCGCGGCGCTGCCAGCGCTCGGCACGGCCATAGTCCCCAAGCGCGGACTCCGCCAGCCCGAGATTGACGAGCGCCGGCACATGGCCGGGGTCGAGCACCAGCGCGCTCCGGAACCGGTCGCGCGCCTCCGCATGACGGCCGAGCGCGTGCAGCAGCAGGCCCAGATTGTTGCGTGTCTCGGCATGGTCGGGCTGGCGCCGCAACGCCTCGCCATAGGCGCTCTCCGCCTCGGCCAGCCGGCCCGATCCCTGAAGTGCGGCACCCAGGTTGGCCCAGACCGATCCGGTGTCGGCCCCCAGCCCGATGGCCTCCCGATACGCGGCGGCGGCCTCGGCCACCGCACCCCAGCGGCGCAATGCGTTTGCCAGGGTGACGCGGGTCGCGGCATCCTGTGGCCGCAACTTCGCCGCCAAGCGGTAGCAGCCGATGGCGGCACCGGCCTGCCGCAAATCCTCCAGCGCGCGGCCCATGCCGAGCCGCGGTTCGGCAGCCCCCGGCACCAGACGGGCCGCCGCGCGGTAGCAGCGCAGGGCGGGCACCGGCCGCGCCTGCCGCCCGGCGATGGCGCCCAGCAGGCAGAGCGCATCGGCATCGTCCGGATTGACGGCGAGAGCCCGGCGGGCGCTGGCAAGCGCCGCGGTCACCCGCCCCTCCTCCATTAGCGCCTGCCCCAATGCCAGATGGTAGGAGCCGACCAACGCGTTGGAGCGCGCCGCGGTGTCGAACAGACGGGTGGCGTCGGTCCGCCGCCCATCCTGAAAGGCGATATGGCCCAGCAGATGGGCGGCGTCGCCATGCGACGGGTCGATCCGCAGGATCTCGCGATAGAAACGCTCCGCCCGCTCGGTCTGTCCGGCATTGTGGTGCTGGACCGCAAGGCGCAGCAATCCGTCGGTACGCCGTGTCGCGTTCCCGTCCATGTCGTCGCCGTTCCGTCAAATGAACTGGTCAGCGGCATCCATGGCCGCGTCTGTTCCTTGTTACGGCGACGACATCGGACTCCTGCGCGGGTCTGCAACTTTTCCGCTGTCCTCCGTATTTTTATGTGCCGGGCATCGATGGATCAGGAGAGCGAGGTGTGCGAGCAGACCCAGAGAACCCGCGCATCCCCCTCGCCGCCCGAGATGCAGGCATGCCCCATGGCGCTGTCGAAATAACAGGAATCGCCCTTGGACAGGATCAGGGGCGTGTAGCAATCGCTGTGAAGCGTCACTTCGCCTTCCAGCACATAGATGAACTCCTCGCCATCATGGCGGGAAAGCCCGCCGAATTGCTGGATGCTGCGCGCCTTGATCGTGGTCACCAGCGGGACGAACCGCTTGTCGGGCAGGTCGGCGTTCACCGCCTCGTACCGGTACTGGTCGGTTTCGTGCACCGCACCGTCACCGGCCCTGGTGACGCTGCGGCGGCCAAGCGGGGTCGGCTTCGGAACCTGACCGAACAGCTCTCCCACCTCCACCCCCAGGCCGGAGGCCAGTGCGGCAATCTTCTCGTAGGTCGGCGACAGCTGCCCGTTCTCGATCTTCGACAGAGTGGATACCGAGACCCCGGACCGCTCGCTCAACTGTTGAAGCGTGAGCCGTGCCGCGGTACGCAGGCGCTTCAGCGTCGGCGCAAGGATGCCCACGGTGCCGTTCGCCCCTTGTCCGTCCCCTCGGGTTCGCCGCGATGATCCGCCCACAGTGTTTTCCTGATTTGATCCAACCCGCACGGCCGTCCGGCAGAGTATAGCCGGCCGAAATTTTTCTTATACGAAAATTTTGTGGCGCATGATCCGAAGCGGATATAGCGTGACGGTCCCTGAAGGCCCATCCGTCGCGAGGAGAGCACCGCCTTGACCACAGCCGCCCTGTCCATGCTGTCGCCCGCGGAAACGGCCGAACTCCTGCCATTCGCTCCCCTGTGCGACGCCATCGCCGATGCCGCCCGCGACTATGCCGCCGGCCGGATTCACAGCCCGGAACGGCAGGTCCTGCCGCTGCCGCAGAACGGCGTCCTGCTGTCCATGCCGGCGACGGCCGGCGATATCGGCATCCACAAGCTGGTCAACGTCTGTCCGGGCAATGGAACGCTCGGGCTGCCGACCATCCATGGCGTGGTCGCCGCCTATGACGGCGCCACCGGGGCCCCGCTGGCGATCCTCGACGGGCCGACGGTCACCGGACGCCGCACCGCCGCGGTGTCGATGCTGGCGATCCGGACGCTCGCCCGGCGCCCTCCGCAGCGGGTCGCCCTGTTCGGCACCGGCAAGCAGGCCGCTTATCATGTCGAGGCGCTGGCATCGCTCTATCCCGGGATCCGGGTCGACGTGCATGGCCGGCGGGACGAGGCCTGCCGGTCCTTCTGCCGGACCTCCGGCGTGGCGGGGATCGATCTGCGTCCGGCCTCCGGGGCGGTGGACCCCGCCGTCGATGTCGTCATCACCCTGACGACCAGCCTCGTGCCGGTCTATGACGAAGCACCGCGGCCTGACCGGCTGCTGGTCGGTGTCGGTGCCTTCAAGCCCGAGATGGCCGAATACGGTCCAATCTCCATCCATGGCAGCGACGTCTTCATCGACGACCCGGCCGGCGCGCGGCATGAGGCCGGCGACCTGATCCAGTCCGGCTTCGACTGGACGACCGGACGGTCGCTGGCCGATGCGCTGGACGGCACCGGCCTCACCGACCGGCCCCGCCTGTTCAAGAGCGTCGGCTGCGCCGCCTGGGACCTCGCCGCCGCCCGCTGCGCGCTGAGGAGCAGCGTTGCGGCGTGAGGCGCCGACGCTATTTCTCGCCGATGAAGGCGCAGTGGGGAAAATTCTGGAAGTCGTAGCGGTGGATGCGCAGGTCCGGTCGATGGCGGCTCAACCAGTCCAGCACGGCCAGATGGGCGGTCTGGTCGAGCATCCACTGCGGCCGGCCCTCCAGCAGGAAATGGCCGATATAGGCCGCCACCGTCGCCAGATACTGCCCGGCGAGCGGCGTGTCGTTGTAATAGACGAAGCAGACGACGATCTCGCGAAACGGTCCGCGCCGGCGCCGGTCGTGCAGGACGCCGAGGTCGAAGCCGTCCATGTCCCCGGCGAGCGTCCGTAGATCGCTCCGGGTGGTGGCGTCCAGATCGACCAGGATCAGCGGCCGGCCAAGATGCCGATGCCATTGCTGGACGCGGATGAAACGCGCGCAGGCGTAATAGGTGACGCGCTGCGCGTGCGACCATCCGGTCAGGTCCGGCTGCTCGGTCGACAGGCCGATGGACAGCGGATAGAGCCGCCGCCATTCGCCCAGCATCCCCAGCAGCGAAGGCGTCGGCGACACCACGTTCAGCACGATGGATGCCCCCGGGCTCGATTGGCCGATGGAGCGGAGAAGGTCGGGCGCAAAGCGGCGGACATAATGTTCATCGCCGCTCACCATGATGACGGTGCCGTTTCCCTCCGGCAGATCCGCCACAATGCTCATCTCCGGCAGCTGGGCGATGACGCTGTCCAGCGAAGCCAAGCGTTCAAAGAACGCATCGTCCGCCCGCAGCATCGACCAGGATCCGAGTTCGCCGGCACCGTCCAGTTCCGCATCCGTAAAGCGCGCGGCGAATCTCCTCTGCAGCCTCGATGCAAGGGTCAGGCGGCCCCGGCGATAGACGTGATAACCCACAATCGAGGCGGCCAACGCATCCTTCGGATCGCCGCGCAGGCGCCGCCACGCCGCCCGCGCCGCCCATGAAAGCCGCCGGTCGTCGAGTGCACCCAGCTGGAACAGGTCGAGCGCCAGCGCCAGCCACAGGCGCAGACTGCCCGGCTCGTCGGGATGGACCGTCTGGACCCGGTGCAGATGATCGAAGGCCTTCACCGCGAGACCGAGATCGAGCGTCATCGCCTTCCCCGGCGTCCAGTCGAGCAGCCCACTGCGGTACTGGTACAGCCGGGCAAGGGCGTCATGTCCGCGCACCGACTGCGGGTCGAGCGCCACGGCACGGCGGGCGGCGACCTCCAGCCGGCCGGCCTCCTTGCGGCGCAGAACCTCCAGGTTGTTCCGCGCCTGCTTGTGATCGGGAACCACGGCCAGGATGCGTTGGTACCAAACGGCCGACTCCAGGGGCGATCCGGTGCCGGCCGGCGGTGGGGCGGCGAGGAGATTCGCCAGATTGTAGGCCCCCGCCGCATGGGCCGGCGCCAGTGCCAGTGCCCGCCGGCAGGCATAGTCGGCATCCTCCGGCCGGCCGGCCCCGCGCAGCAGGCTGGCATAATTGGCCCAATGATCCGGGCTGTCGGGCTGGGCCGCCGCCACCTGGCGGAAATGGTCAGCCGCCTCGGCGGGACGGCGGGTCTGCATCAGCAGCAGGCTCAGCATCTGGAGCGCCTGGAGATGGCCGGGTATGGCCGTCAGGAATGCGTGGTATCCCGCCTCCGCCTGTGTCAGATCGCCCTGCTGGTGACTGCGGATGATCTGACCGAGATCCATGCCCGTCTCCCCATTTCCTGCGCGGCTTGAGACCGGCGGGAAGGCATCGGGGTCGATGCTCATTCTGCCGGCCGCCGGCGGACCGAAGCCTGCCACGGCCCGTACCGGCCGGTCCACCATGGAGTCAAGCCGCACAGTCGGAGAACCCTGCGGGCGCAGGCCCGATGGCAGGACGCAACCACGCTTCACAAAAAATTACACTAAATAATTGCTGATTATCTGAGAAGCCCGATAAATTTCTACACTGTTGACCACGCAACAGAATCATGTTCCCATATTTTCTAGTAGATTTATGGAGATAGGGGGAGCATCGCCATGCGACAGTCAGGACGCCTCAGCCGCCGTGCCTTAGCGGCGGTCGCCGCATCGGTGATGGGGCTGCTGGTGACGTCGGCCATCGCGACGCCCGCGGCTGCCGAAGGGCGCATCCGGATCGCCGAGCAATATGGCCTGGGCTATCTGCCGCTGCATGTGCTGCGCCACAACCAGCTGATCGAGAAGCACGGCAAGGCTCTTGGCCTCGACGTCACGGTGGACTGGGTCCAGCTGTCCGGCGGTGCTGCGATGAACGATGCGCTGCTGTCCGGCAGCATCGATCTGGGGTCCGCCGGGGTCGGACCGCTGCTGACCATCTGGGACCGCACCAAGGGCAGCGCCAACGTCAAGGCCATCGCGTCGTTGAACGACATGCCGCTGTTCCTGACCACCAACAACCCGAAGGTCAAAACGCTGAAGGACTTCACCGATGCGGACAAGATCGCGCTGCCGGCGGTGAAGGTCGGGGTGCAGGCCCGTGTCCTCCAAATGGCGGTGGAGAAAGAGCTTGGCGCCGGCAAATTCGACGCGCTCGACAAGCTGACCGTGTCGATGCCGCATCCCGACGCCACGGCGGCCCTGCTGTCGGGCAGCGGCGGCATCACCGCCCACATCTCCAGCCCGCCCTTCCAGTACCAGCAGTTGGACGACCCGAAGATCCACAAGGTCGTCAGCTCCTACGACGTGCTGGGCGGGCCGCACAGCTTCAACCTGATCTGGAGCAAGCAGTCCTTCCGCGACGAGAACCCGAAGACCTACCGGGCTTTCCTCGATGCGCTGAAAGAGGCGATGGATTCGATCAACGCCAACCATGACGCCGCGGCGGACGCCTATCTGGCGCAGAACAAGGGCAGCCTGGACAAGGCCTACATCCTGCGCCTGCTGAACGACCCCGACATCCGCTTCACCGTCACGCCCAACCGGACGGAGGCCTTCGCCGATTTCATGCACAAGGTCGGCGCGATCAAGAACAAGCCGGCCTCGTGGAAGGATTACTTTTTCGACGACCTGCATGACGGCACCGGGAGCTGACGCGATGAACGCGCTTACCTACCCGCAGAGCATCGACAGCGATGGCCTGTCCGAACGGCCGCTGCTCGACGTCTCCGGCGTCACCCTGCAATACAAGACGCGCCGGCATCTCGTCACCGCCACCTACCGCGTCGATTTCCAGGTGTTCCAGTCCGAACGCTACGTCCTGCTGGGACCGTCGGGCTGCGGAAAATCCTCCCTGCTGAAAGCGGTCGGCGGCTTCCTCCAGCCGGTGGAGGGAGCGATCCGCCTGAACGGCCGCACGGTGACGAAGCCCGGCCCCGACCGCATGATGGTCTTCCAGGAATTCGACCAGCTTCCGCCCTGGAAGACGGTCAAGCAGAACGTGATGTTCCCCCTGCTCGCCAGCGGCAAGGCGAAGCGGCGGGAGGCGGAGGAGAAGGCGCTCGACTGCATCGCCCGGGTGAACCTGACCAAGTTCGCCGACGTCCACCCGCACATGCTGTCGGGTGGCATGAAGCAGCGCGTCGCCATCGCCCGCGCCATGGCGATGGAGCCGGACATCCTGCTGATGGACGAGCCCTTCGCGGCACTCGACGCGCTGACCCGGCGCAAGATGCAGGAGGAGCTGCTGCAACTGTGGGACGACCTGCGCTTCACCGTGCTGTTCGTCACCCATTCCATCGAGGAGGCGCTGGTCGTCGGTTCGCGCATCCTGGTGCTGTCGCCCCATCCGGGACAGGTGAAGGCGGAGGTGAACTGCGACGGCTACGACCATGGTGCCGTCGGCGGGGCCGAGTTCCAAGCGCTCGCCAGCCGCATTCACACCATGCTGTTCGCCGAGGATGTCGAAAGCGGCGTGAAGGGGCCCCGTGCATGACCGACCTGTCCTTTTCCCCGCGCTCCCGTCCCCCCGGCAGCCCCCCCATTGGCAGGCGCGAACCGCCGCTGCGCCCGGAATATGAGCGCACCGTCACCGCCACCGGCCCCATCGGCGATGTCGCCCGCCCGCTGTCCCCGTGGGAGCGGCTCGGCAACGTCACGGCACTGCGCCGGCTGCTGGTCCTGGCGGCGGTTGCGGCGCTGTGGCAGGCGGCGGCGGTCTGGCAGAACAACCCGCTGATGTTCCCGACCTTCACCGACACCGCGGCGGCGCTGTGGGACGCCATCCGCCGCGACAATCTGCTGTCGATGGCCTGGACCTCGCTGGCGGTGCTTCTGAAGGGCTATGCGGTGGCGGTGGTCCTTGCCGTGTTGCTGACCACGGTCGCCGTCTCCACCCGCATCGGCAACGACCTGCTGTCGACGCTGACCTCGATGTTCAACCCGCTGCCGGCCATCGCCTTGCTGCCCATCGCCATGCTGTGGTTCGGGCTGGGCGAGGTCAGCCTGATCTTCGTGCTGGTCCATGCCGTGCTGTGGCCACTGGCGCTGAACACCCATGCCGGCTTCACCTCGGTGTCGGAAACGCTGCGGATGGCCGGGCGGAACTACGGGTTGGGGAGCTTTCGCTACGTCGTCACGCTGCTGATCCCGGCGGCCTTCCCGGCGATCCTCACCGGCCTCAAGGTCGGCTGGGCCTTCGCCTGGCGGACGCTGATCGCGGCGGAACTGGTGTTCGGCGTGTCGTCCGGCAAGGGCGGGCTCGGCTGGTTCATCTTCCAGAACCGCAACGAGCTGTACATCGACAAGGTCTTCGCCGGCCTCGTCACCGTCATCCTGATCGGCCTGCTGGTCGAGAATGTCGTCTTCCGGTGGATCGAAGTCCACACGGTCCGCAAATGGGGCATGGTCCGCTAAATGGCTTTCCAAGACATCAACCCGGTGCGCTTCGATTCCAACCTGACGGTCGAGCGCCCGACCTTCGTCACCCACCTTGAATGCGCCTACACCGGCGAGCGGTACGAGGCCGACACAATCCACAACCTGTCGCGCGCCGGCAAGCCGCTGCTGGTCCGCTACGACCTGAACGGCGTGAAGCAGGCGCTGACCAAAAGCTCGCTGTCCGAACGCCCGCAGGACCTGTGGCGCTACCGCGAGCTTCTGCCCGTCCGCAAGGTCGAGGACATCGTCAGCCTGGGCGAAGCGGTGACCCCGCTGGTGCCGCTGCCCCGGCTGGCGAAGCGGCTGGGCGCGGCCGAGCTGCTGGTGAAGGACGAGGGGCGGCTGCCGACAGGCTCCTTCAAGGCGCGCGGGCTGGTGATGGCGGTGTCGATGGCGAAGGCCTTCGGCATCGCGCACATGGCGATGCCGACCAACGGCAATGCCGGGGCGGCGCTGGCGGCCTACGCCACCCGCGCCGGCATCCGCACCACCATCTTCTGCCCGGCCGACACGCCGGAGGTGAACGTGTCGGAGATCGAACTGCAGGGCGCCACCGTCTACCGCGTCAACGGCCTGATCGACGATTGCGGGAAGATCGTCGGCGAGGGCAAGGCCAAGGTTGGCTGGTTCGATGTCTCCACCCTGAAGGAGCCCTACCGGATCGAGGGCAAGAAAACGATGGGGCTGGAGCTTGCCGAACAGCTGGGCTGGGAGGTGCCGGACGTCATCTTCTATCCCACCGGCGGCGGCACCGGCCTGATCGGCATGTGGAAGGCCTTCGCCGAGCTGGAGGCCATCGGCTTCATCGGCGCGAAGCGCCCGCGCATGGTGGCGGTCCAGGCCGCCGGCTGCGCGCCGATGGTCCGCGCCTGGGAACAGGGGGAAGAACACGCCCCGCGCTGGGAGGATGCCCACACCATCGCGTCCGGCATCCGCGTGCCGCAGGCGGTCGGCGATTTCCTGATTCTGCGCGCCGTGCGAGAAAGCGGCGGTTTCGCCATCGCCGTGCCCGACGATGCCATCCAGGCGGCGCTCAACGAGGTGGCGCGCGAGGAGGGCTTCCTGCTCTGCCCGGAAGGGGCCGCGACCTACGCCGCCTACCGCCAAGCCCTGGCCGACGGCCGGGTCGGCAAGGAGGAGCGCGCCGTCCTGTTCAACTGCGCCACCGGCCTGAAATACCCGCTGCCGCCGGTGCACCGCACGCTCGACCGGACCCGGCCCATCGACTATTCGCTCTTTCAGGACAGCGGACGATGAGCGATGTCCGCTACCGCCCGGACCGTCTGGTCGCGACGCTCGACGCCATTCTCCGCCGCAGCGGCAGCTCGGCGGAGGAGGCAGCCATCGTCGCCGCCAATCTGGTGGAGGCCGACGCCCGCGGCCATGCCAGCCACGGCGTCTGCCAGATCGCCGTCTATGCCCGCAGCCTTGAACTTGGCCATCTCCAGCCCAACCGCCACGCCCGCATCGTCCGCGACGAGGCTCCCTTTCTGGTGGTGGACGGCGATGTCGGCTATGGGCAGGTGATCGCGAAGGAGGCGACCGACCTCGCCATCGAACGCGCCAAGGCCGGCGGCGCCTGCATCCTGGCATTGCGCAACGCCCACCATATCGGCCGCGTCGGCTCCTATGGCGAGCAGTGCATCGCCGCCGGGCTGATCGGCCTGTTCTTCGTCAATGTGGTCAGCCGGCCGCTGGCGGCGCCCCATGGCGGCGGCCGGCCGCGGCTGGGCACCAATCCGGTCTGCATCGCCGTTCCCGGCACGCCGGGCTATGCGCCCTTCCTGCTCGATTTCGCCACCAGCGCCATCGCCGCCAACAAATGCCGGGTCGCCGCCTCGCTGGGCAAGGAGGTGGAGGACGGCCTGCTGCTGGATCCCGACGGACGACCGACGCGCGATCCGGCCGTGATGTTCACCGAACCGACCGGCGCCATCCTGCCCTTCGGCGGCCACAAGGGCTACGGCCTGGCGCTGGCCTGCGAAATCCTGGCGGGCGCCCTGGCCGGCGGCCTGCCCGCCTTGCCGGAAAACCTGCGGCCGGGACGGGTGGTCAACAACGCGCTGGCCTTCGTCATCGACCCCAACCGGGTGGCCGGGCCGGAATGGCAGACCCTGACCGACGCCGTGCTCGACCATGTCGCCGACACGCCCGTCGCCCCCGGCAGCGACGGCGTCAGCATCCCCGGCGAGCCGGAGGCCCTGCACCGCATGGCCGCGATGGACCGCGGCATCGCGCTCGACCCCGACACCGTCGCGGCACTGCACGGCATCGGCGGCGGGCTCGGGCTGGATGTGGCTGCCCTGCTGGAGGGCTGAACGGGGCGGAGTTCCGCCCCATCCGCTCAAGCGGTGATGCGGTTCCGCAAGACGCCGTCTTCAAGGAACAGCCGCGCCGTTTCCGCCGCGTTGCGCCGCATCTCGACCGCCGCCTGGTCGGAGTGGAAGGCGTTGTGCGGCGTCACCACCAGCCGCCCGGCGAGCCAATCCTCCCGCGCCCGCCACGCATCCAGCAACGGATGGGGGGCCGGCGGCTCGACCGGCAGCACGTCGGTCCCGACGGCGGCGAGCCGGCCGCTGCGCAGGGCCGCCTCCAGTGGGTCCAGCCCGGCGAACAGCTCGCCGCGCGCGGTGTTGACCAGGATGGCGCCCGGCTTCATCGCCGTCAGGGTGGCCTCGTTCAGCAGGCCGCGCGTCTCTCCGTTCAGCGGGCAGTGGAAGGTGACGATGTCGGACTCGGCCAGCAGCTCCTCCAGCCGGCGGACGCGGCGATAGCCGACAGCCTTCTCGTGCCCAGCTGGCTGGAACGGGTCATAGCCCAGGATGCGGTGGCCGAAGCCCTTCAACCGGTTCACCACCGCGGTGCCGATCCGCCCGACCCCGACCACCCCGACCGTCGCGGCATCGGACCGGTGCAGCGGGGTCAAGGTGTTCGCCTGCCACGTCGTCGTATAGGCGCGGGCACGGGCGTCATGCTCCCACAGCCGGCGCTGAAGCGACAGGATCATGGCGACCGCATGGTCGGCGACCTCCTCCGTCCCGTAATCGGGGTTGTTGCAGAAGGGAATCCCGGCGGCCTCCAGCGCCGCGACATCGACCCGGTCATAGCCGACGCCGAACCGCACGACGATCCGGCAACGCTTCAACCGCTCGACGGTTGCCGGGCCGATGCGCGTGCTCCACACCAGCAGGGCATCCAGGCGGGCGAGGCGCTCCGGGTCGAGATCCTCTTCCCGCCGGCAGTCGAGGAAATCGACCTCCGCCAAGCCATCCAGCACGGCGGCCTCCAGATCGGGGGGCGGAATCATGTGGTCGGTGATCCCGACGACCAACCGCCCTGCGCTCTGCTGCCCCATCCTTCTCGCTCCTGTCACTGCTCGAATCGAATAACCCTCATTTTCCCATGCAATGCTGGATTTTCAAAGCCGATTGCCGCTTTGCACAATAGGAAATGAAGGCCGCATGCGGGCAAGGCCACGGTTTCACTTGCGCGGGCGCAGGAAGAACAGCATGGCGAGGCCGGACAGCAGGATCGACAGCATCACCCACCAGAAGGCATGCGGCGAGACGTGGTCCTCAATGCCGCCGACCCCCGGCACCCCCGCGACGTTCATGCCGAAGATGCCGGAGATCAGCGTCATCGGCGCGAAGATCACGGTCACCACCGCCAGCACATGCAGGCTGTGGTTCTGCTGGTCGGCGACGCGGGCCAGAAGCTCGTCCTGCAAGACCTTGGCGCGGTCCTGCAATGCCTCGATGTCGTAGAGGACGCCGCCGAACTTCTCGACCGAATGGCCGAGGCGCGCGCGGTCGTCGTCGTCGATCCAGGGCACGCTGCCGGTGGCGAGCCGGCCCAGCGCTGCACGCTGCGGCGAGACATGGCGGCGGAGCCGGACGATCAGCTGGCGCAGCTGGCCGAGCCTTTTGCGGGCGAGCTGGTAGCGTTCGGCAAGGACGGTGTCCTCCACCTTGTCCAGATCGGCTTCGGCGCGCGTCACCACCTCGCCCAGCGTGTCGGCCAGCATGTCGATCAGCTCGGCCATCAGGGCGGCGGTGCTGCCATAACGGCCCTGGTCGTGCAGGGATTTGCGCAGCCGGTCGATGGCCTTCAGCGGATGCCGCCGGCAGCTGACGATGCGGTGCTCATCCATGAACAGGCGCAGGGTGCCGATGTCCGACGGCTCGAAATTGAAGTCGTAATGCATGTCGCTCAGCACGGCGAGGAAGCCGTCATCGAACGGCTCCAGCCGCGTCCGGTCGTCGTTGGCGTCCAGCAGAATCTCGCGGGCGAACTCGTCGAGCCCGCTCTTGCGGTCCAGCCAGTCGCGCGCCCGCGCCGAGGCGAGGTTGAAGTGCAGCCACAGCACGCCGCCGCTGCGCCGCTGCGCCGTGTCGATCTCCTCGAAGGACACCGGCACCGGCGGTGCATCGGTGGTGAGGAAATAGCCGCAGATCAGGTCGGTCCCGGTATCGAGCTTGATTGGAACTGCCATGCCCGGCGAACCTTCCATTGCCTCTTCGCCGGCTGGGTGCCGGCCGGCGGGCAGGATACGCCGGCCGACGTGCGGCGCAACCTCGTCCTTGGGCGCCTGGAGCAACTGCAACAAGACCGTCTTGAAACCGTCATCACCCTGTCGCGCGTTTGCGGCAAGAACGCGCGGGGCGTCATCATTCGACAGAGGCATGACCGTGAGGACCGAGACCGCCGCCGGCGCCCACGACATGGACGCCTGCGATATCGCCAGCCATTTCCCCGCGCGCGAGGCCGCCGTCGGCCCGATGCGGTCCGACTCTGCAGGTTCCCGTCGTCCGTCCCTCAACCGAGGCGGACGTGCCGGCCATGCTGGAGATCTACGGCTACCACATCCAGCACGGGCTCGGCCCCTTCGACATCGAGCCGCTGCATCCGGAAGAGCTGAAGCGCCGGCGCAAGGCGATGTTGAAGCGCCGCCTGCCGCATCTGGTGGCCGAGCTGAACGGCGCCATCGCCGGCTACGCCTATGCGGCCCCCTTCCGCAAGCGCCCGGCCTACCGCTACACGGTCGAACACTCGATCTACGTCCACAAGGATTTCCAGGGCCTCGGCATCGGCCGCCGCCTTTTGTCGGCGCTGGTCGACGCCTGCACCGTCGCCGGCTGCCGCCAGATGGTCGCCGTCGTCGATAGCGCCAACGCCCCGTCGCTGCGCCTGCATGAATCCTGCGGCTTCGAGCAGGCCGGCATTCTGCGCTCGGTCGGCTTCAAGTTCGGCCGCTGGACCGACAGCGTCTTCCTCCAGCGCGCGCTCGGCCCTGCCGACGGCGCGCTGCCCGACGACCATCGCGGCGGCACCGTCCAGGCCGGCGACTGACAGCTTTCCCTCCCCCGGAGTTCCCCCATGGATTTCTTTCGACGCTTCTCCTTCCTCGTCTGCGCCCCGGCCTTCGACGCCGACGAGCTGGAAGGCGTGCGCGTGCAGCAGATCGTCGCCGAGGTCGAGCGCATCGGCTTCGAGGTTGTGCGGACGCGCCGCGTCGAGGATGCCGAGCTGGCGATCCGCACCGATGCCGCCATCGGCTGCATGATCGTCGATTGGGGCAAGCGCGGGCTGGAGGGCAAGCCGGCCTCGCTGATCGCGCTGGCGCGCAAGCGCGGTCTGGAGATGCCGATCATCCTGCTGGTCCGCCGCCAGCGGCTGGAGAACATCCCGGTCGATGTGCTGAACCAAGTCGACGGCTATGTCTTCCTGGCCGAGGAAACGCCGGAGTTCATCGCCAAGAACCTCGTTTCCCGCCTGAAGCAGTATGCCGAGACGCTGAAGACCCCCTTCTTCGGCGAGCTGGTCGATTATGCCGAGGAAGGCAACCAGCTGTGGACCTGCCCCGGCCATAATGGCGGCATCTTCTACAGCCGCAGTCCCATCGGCCGCATCTTCGTCGAGCATCTGGGCGAAGCGGTGTTCCGCGACGACATCGACAACTCGGTGCTGGAGATGGGCGACCTGCTGGTCCATGAGGGACCGGCGCTGAAGGCGCAGAAGGAAGCCGCCAAAATCTTCGGGGCCGAGCGCACCTATTTCGTGCTGAACGGCACGTCCGCCTCCAACAAGATCGTGCTGTCGGCTCTGGTGGCGGAGGACGACCTCGTCCTGTTCGACCGCAACAACCACAAGGCCGCCCACCATGGCGGGTTGTTCCTCGGCGGCGGCATCCCGATCTTCCTGGAGACCGACCGCAACCCCTACGGCCTGATCGGTCCCATCGACCACGAGGCGCTGGACGAGGAACGCATCCGCGAGAAGATCCGCAAGAATCCCCTGGTCAAGGACCAGGACGCCTGGAAGCGCGAGCGGCCGTTCCGCGCCGCGGTGATCCAGCAATGCAGCTACGACGGCACCATCTACAGTGCCGAGACCATCCTGGCGAAGATCGGCCATCTCTGCGACTACATCCTCTTCGACGAGGCGTGGGCCGGCTTCCTGAAGTTCCATCCGCTGTTCAAGGGCCGCTTCGCCATGGGGCTGGACAGCCTGCATGACGGCCACCCCGGCATCATCGCCACCCAGTCCACCCACAAGCAGCTGGCCAGCTTCTCCCAGGCCTCGCAAATCCATGTGAAGGACAGCCATATCAAGGGCCAACGCCGCCGGGTGGAGCATCGCCGCTTCAACGAGACCTTCCTGCTGCACGCCTCGACCTCGCCCTTCTATCCGCTGTTCGCCTCGCTCGATGTCGGCGCGCAGATGATGAAGGGTAAGTCCGGCGAGGTGCTGTGGGACGACACGATCCGGCTCGGCATCGAGCTGCGCAAGAAGCTGCGCGCCATCCGCCGCGAATTCGACGAGCGCGAGAGCGATCCGGCGCGCCGCTGGTTCTTCGACCCCTTCGTGCCCGACCGGGTGGAGGTCGGCGGCACCACCTCGGCCTGGGAGGATGTGCCGACCGACGCGCTGGCGTCCGACGTGCGGCATTGGGAATTCGTGCCGGGTGCCGACTGGCACGGTTTCCGCCATGTGGCGGCCGGCTATGCGATGACCGACCCCAACAAGCTGACCCTGCTCACCCCCGGCTTCGACCGCCGCACCGGGGCCTATGAGGACCACGGCATCCCGGCTCCGGTGGTGGCGCAGTATCTGCGCGAGAACCGCATCGTTCCGGAGAAGAACGACCTGAACTCGATCCTCTTCCTGCTGACGCCCGGTGTGGAATCGAGCAAGGCCGGCACGCTGCTGAGCGCCCTGGTGGCGTTCAAGCGGCTGCACGACGACAATGCGCTGCTGGAGGACGTGATCCCGGAATTCGTCGCCCGCCGCCCGGCCCGCTACACCGGCCGTCGGCTGCGCGACCTGTGCGCGGAGATGCACGCCTATTACCGCGAGCGCGGCACCAACGACCTGCAGCGCCGCATGTTCCGCCCCGACCATCTGCCCGCCATGGTCATGCCGCCGCGCGAAGCGGTGCGGCATCTGGTGCGCAACGACGTGGATTACCTGCCCATCGACCGCATCGCCGGGCGGATCGCCACCACCCTGTGGGTCGTCTACCCGCCGGGCATCGCCACCATCGTTCCGGGCGAGCGGCTGGACGACCACGCCCGGCCGATGATCGAATATCTCCAGGTCTTCCAGGAGGGCGCCAACCGCTTCCCCGGCTTCGACAACGAGATCCAGGGCCTGTACCGCGAGACGGAGCCCGACGGGTCGATCCGCTTCTACACCTATGTCGTGCGGGAGAAGGGCGCGGACTGAAGCCACGCCTCCGCTCCAACCCTCAATAGGGCCGGTCGCCCAGCACGGTGGCGCGGTGCATGACGCGCCGGTGCGGTGAATAATCGTTCACCGCATAGTGCTGGGTCGAGCGGTTGTCCCACAGCACCAGATCGTCCGCCTTCCAGCGCCAGCGCACGGTGAATTCCGGGCGGCTGATGTGGTCGTACAGGAACTCCAGGATCGCGGCGCTTTCACGGTCGCTCAGCCCGACGATGCGGGAGGTGAAGTTCTCATTCACGAACAGCGCCTTGGCGCCGCTGACCGGATGGGTGCGGATGACCGGATGCACCACCGCCGGATGCTTGTCGCGCGCCGTCTTCCAGCGGGCATGGGTCTCGGGATCGCCGTTGTGCCGCCATTCCGGGAAGGAGCGGGTGAAGTCGTGCAGCGCCTTCAAAGGCTCCAGCAGGCGGCGGATCGGTTCGGACAGGCCGTTGTAGGCGGCGATGTTGCTGGCCCACACCGTGTCGCCGCCGATGGGCGGAATGAGCTTGCCCGACAGGGCGACGATGGCCGGCGGCGTTTCGATGCAGGTGACGTCGGTGTGCCAGACGTCGTTGTCGGTCGGGTTGTGCGGCCCGGTGTCCAGCACCATGATCTCCGGCTGCTCCGGCACCTTCGGATAGATCGGGTGGACGTGCAACTGGCCGAAACGGGCGGCGAAGTCGCGCTGCGCCTGCGGCGTCAGCGGCTGGTTCTCGAAGAACAGCACCTGATGGGCGACCAGCGCCCGCTCCAGCGCCTCCGCTTCGCTGTCCGACAGCGGGCGGGAGAGGTCGACACCCTCCACCCGCGCACCGATAGCGGGGCTGACGGGCGTGACGGTCAGGGCGGACAAGGCGATGTCTGGCATGGCGGTTCCCCAATCTTTTTGTTTGGCGGTTTATAAATTCCGGCAGTTGCAGTTCTCAGGACTTGCCCTTCCACGGCACCAGCCACGCTTCCAGCAGGCGCATGCCGTAGGAAAAGGCGAAGGCGAAGGCGGCGATGATGCCGATGCCGACGAAGACCACGTCGGTGGCGAGGAAATGCGAGGCGGACATGATCATGAAGCCGATGCCGCGGGTGGCGGCGATCAGCTCCGCCGCGACCAGCGTGCTCCAGCCGACGCCGATGCCGATGCGCAGGCCGGTCAGGATTTCCGGCAGGGCGCTGGGCAGCACGATGGTGCGGAACAGCTGCCAGCGGCTGGCGCCCAGCGACAGGGCGGCATTCACCCGCTCGATGGGCAGCGCCCGCACCCCGGCCTGCGCCGACAGGCAGACCGGCGCGAACATTGCCAGCGTCAGCAGGACGATCTTCGAAACCTCGCCGATGCCGAGCCAGATGATCATCAGCGGCAGATAGGCCAGCGGCGGCAACGGCCAGTAAAACTCGATGGGCGTGTCGAAAACCCCCTTGGCCCAGCGGTTCAGCCCCATCGCCAGCCCCAGCGGAATGCCGAGCGAGGCGGCGATGACGGCGGCGGAGAAGATGCGGAACAGGCTGGCCGAAACATGCTCCCACAGCGTGGCGCCGGCATAGCCGTCCTCGACGACCGCCAGGAACTGGGTCGCCACCTCCTGCGGTGTCGGCAGGAACAGCGGCGGCACCAGCCGGTAATGGGTCGCCAGGAACCACGCCGCCAGCAGCAGGAGCGCGGTGGCGAGGCTGATCGGGCCGGTGCGCGCCCCGTCCAGCCCGAAGGGATGGAGCCGGACGATCTTCGGCCGGTCAGCCGGATCGGAGGCGCGGCTTCCGGCGCGGGCGAGGTCGGTCATTGCAGCACCGCCCGGCGGGAGTTCCGCCTCGGCATGCGGGCGATGCACCAGGGACCGGATTTCGTCATAGAGATTCTGCGAACTCCGGTGCCGACAGGATGGCGCGCACGTCGCGCTCGGCGGCGAAGCGGCGGACGAAATCCAGGTCGAAACGGGCGACGATCCGGCCCGGCCGTGGCGACATCACCACCACGGTGGTGCCGAGGAACAGCGCCTCCTCGATGGAATGGGTGATGAAGAAGATGCGCTTGCCGGTGCGTGCCCAGACGTCGATCAGCAGTTCCTGCATCTGCTCGCGGGTCAGGCTGTCGAGCGCGCCGAACGGCTCGTCCATCAGCAGGATCTTCGGGTCGGTCGCCAGCGCGCGGGCGATGCCGACGCGCTGGCGCATTCCGCCCGACAGCTCGTGCGGGAAAGCATCGGCGAAGCCTTCCAGCCCGACCAGCCCCAGCAGTTCCTCCGCCCGCTCGCGCCGCTCCCGGGCGGGAACCCCGGCGAAGCGCAGGCCGAGCGCCACATTGTCGGCGACGCTGCTCCAGGGCAGCAGCGTGTCCTTCTGGAACACCACGCCGCGGTCGGCGCCGGGGCTGGCGACCGGCTGGCCGTCCAGCGTGATCGACCCCTCCGACAGGGGCAGGAAGCCGGCGATGGCGTTCAACAGCGTCGATTTCCCGCAGCCCGATGCCCCCAGCGCCACGACGATGCTGTTGGCGTCGATGTCGAGCGACGCGCGGTCCAGCGCATGGACCACCCGCCCGTCACGGGCGGAAAAGAAGACGCTGGCGTTGCGGACCTGGAGCATGGACGCTCTCCCGTCGGCGATAAGATTAGCGGACGTCCTTGACGTAGTCGGCGGTGACGAAGCCGCCGTAGCTGGGCAGCACGGTGGTGATCTTCTTTTGCTCCTTCAGGAACTCCGCCGTGTCCTTCAGGATCTTCGCGGCACCGCTTCCCTCGCCGCCGGCCAGCCAGGCGGTGGAGGCCTGCACCTCCGCCGGGACCAGCGACAGGTTGGTCAGTGCCGACGCCTGATCGGAGGGCGTGCCGCCCAGCAGCTTCGCCAGCGTCTTCGCATTCTCGGAATCCGGCCCCCACGCCGCCTTGTCGTTGCGGAAGGAGGCGCTGTAGCGCTCGATGGTGCCGGCGAAGCTCTTGAGGAAGGCGGGATTGTCCTTGGTGAAGGCCGCGGTCGCCACCCAGGCACTGAAGGTCGGGGCGCCGCGGTCGGCCACCTCGCGCGAGGTCAGCAGCACCTTGCCGGTCTTCTTCAGTTCGGTCAGGGCGGGATCCCAGACGAAGGCGCCGTCCAGGTCACCGCGGTTCCAGGCGGCGACGATGTCCGGCTGCGGAATGGCGAAGACCTGGGCGTCGCGCTCCGTCAGCTTCTCCTGCTTCAGCACGGCGAGCAGCTGGTAATGGTCGGTGGAGACCGGAGCCGCCGCCAGCTTCTTCCCCTTCAGGTCCGACGGCTTCTCGATGCCGGAGCCGTTGCGCACCACCAGCGCCTCGTCGGTGCCGGAGATGGTGGCGAGGTGGAAGGCCTTCACGTCCAGCCCGCGGCTGACCGCGGCGGCGAAGGGGCTGGAGCCGACATAGCCGACCTGCACGTCGCCCGAGGCAATGGCGGCGAAGATCTCGGCACCCGAGTTGAATTTGCGGAAGTCGATCTCGGCGCCGGTCGCCTTGGCGAAGTCACCGTTGGCGATGGCGACCGAGGAGGGCAGCGCGTCGGTTCTGATAGCCGACCACGACCTTGCCGGACGCGGCTTCGGCGATGGTAGAGGCGGCAAAGGGGGCGACCGCCGCCAGCGCGGCAGAGAGGAGAATATGCAGATTGGTCTTCATCGTCGTTTCCCCCGTCACGGTGTGGATGCCGGCCTGCGAGGACCGGGAATCCGAATGTGCGTGAACTCTAAAGCGACGCCCGCGCTGTTGTCATCATAAAATCTACATTCCTACAGGGAAATAGATTGTAAACACGTTTCTTTTTTGTTAAATTCTGCGGGCATTGCCGTCCGTATGGCGCTGGACGCAAGGTTTTCCCGCCATCGGCTCGCCAAGGGCGGTACCGATTCCGCTGAAAAATTTCAGCCGATACGAAGCAGACGCTTGACCTCAGCAATTTTTCCCATTTTCCTATAGACAATAAGATATTTGAACAGACTCAATCTGTTGAATTTTGCAGCCAGTGGCAAGCGCCACGCCAAAACCACCTGACCCCAAACCACCTGACCTAAGGAGTTCAGCCATGCAGGGTTTGAGTGATTTCGACCGGATGGTGATGGCGTCGCTCTGCCCCTCGGGCACGCTGGTGCTGCCGCTTCTCCCGCCCGACGGTCACCCGGCGGACATGACAGACTGCTCTGGCGACGATGAGCGTCCGGACCGCGGCCTGCTTCCCCTCGGCCTCGGCATCGTCTCGGCCATTCTCCTGGCATCGCTGGCAGCGCTGGCCTGATCAGGCCGGCAGCGGCCGCCAAACTCTCGAAGGATAAGAAAAAGTGGCGGTTCAGGACCATGACGCATATTGGCAGCCCGGTCTGGAAACCCAGAGCCGTGCCAACTGGCGGCAATTGCAACTCGACCTGCTGAAGGACCATCTGCGGCACGCCTACGAAGGCTCGCCCTACTACCGCGCCGCCTTCGACTCGCAGGGGGTGTCGCCGGGAGACCTGCGCACGCTGGACGATCTGCGGCGGTTTCCCTTCCTGGACAAGGCGACCATCCGCGACCGTCAGGTCGCGGTGCCGCCCTTCGGCGATCTGGTCGCCGTGCCGGAACGGGAGATCGTCTACATCTCCGCCTCCAGCGGATCGACCGGGGTGCCGACCGCCTCGCCTTTTACCGCCAAGGACTTCGAAGAGTGGATCGACTATGAGGCGCGGCAGTTCTGGTCGAGCGGCCTGCGGCCGGCCGACCGCTATGCCCATGCGCTGAACTTCTCCCTGTTCGTCGGCGGCCCCTGCGTGCTGGGGGCGCAGAAGCTGGGCGCGCTCAGCATCCATGCCGGAACCCTGCCGTCGGAACGGCTGCTGGCGGTGCTGAACCAGTTCAAGGCGACGGCGCTGTGGACGACACCGTCCTACGCTTGGCATCTCGGCGAGACCGCCCAGAGCGAGGGCATCGACCCCGCCCGCGATCTCGCGGTCCGCCGCCTGTTCGTGGCGGGCGAGCCCGGCGGCTCGATCCCCGAGACGCGCGAACGGATCGAGGCGCTGTGGGGGGCGGAGGTCTACGACTATTACGGCCTGTCCGACATCTTCGGCTCCTGCGCCGGCATGTGCGTGGAGAAGGACGGGCTGCACTGGGCCGAGGACCATATCCTGGTCGAGGTGCTGAACCCCGAAACCCTCGAACCGGTGGCGGAGTGCGAGCGCGGCGAGCTGGTGCTGACCACCCTGCGCAAGCGCGCCCGCCCGATCATCCGCTTCCGCACCGGCGACATCGTGTCGGTGACGACGGAGCCCTGCCGCTGCGGCCGGACCTCCCTGCGACTGAAAGGCGTGCATGGGCGGCTCGACGACATGCTGATCGTCAAGGGCGTCAACCTGTTCCCCGGCGACGTGGAGGCGGTGGTGCGCCAGGACCCGGCGCTGACCGGCGAATACCGGCTGGTGCTGGACCGGGTCGACCGGCTGGACCGCCTGACGGTCGAGGCGGAACACACCCACGGCTTCAACGGCGATCTGGAAGAGCTGCGGGGCCGGCTGCGCCGCCAGCTGAAGGCTGCCACCGGCGTCGGGGCGGAGGTCGCCCTGCTCGCCCCCGGCACGCTGCCCCGCGCCGTCCACAAGGCCAAGCGAATCGACGACCGCCGCCAGCATGTGTGGTCGTGACCCAATCCCCTGACGGAGCCCGCTCCCATGCCGGATACCCATCTTCCCGTCACCGAACAGCTGCCCGACGACTTCTCCCAGGCGGCGGCCGGCCGCCTGTTCATCAACGCCCGCACGCCGCAAAGCTGGTCAGACAGGCCGGTTCCGGTGGAGACCCTGCATCGCCTCTACGAACTGGTCCGGCTGCCGCCGACCGCCTTCAACGGCAGCCCGGCGCGCTTCGTCTTCCTGACCACGCCGGATGCAAAGGAGCGCTTGCGGCCAGCCTTGAGCCGCGGCAATCAGTCCAAGCTGACGGCCGGCGCCATCGCCATCGTCGCCTATGACCGCCGCTTCTTCGAGCATCTGCCGCTGCTGAGTTCGCATTACGACCCCTCGCCGATGTTCGTCGACGAGCCGTCGCTGGCCGAGACCACGGCCTTCCGCAACGGCAGCCTCCAGGCCGGCTACCTGATCCTGGCCGCCCGGCTGCTGGGTCTGGATGCCGGGCCGATGTCCGGCTTCGATGCCGAAGCGGTCGATGCGGAGTTCTTCGCCGACGGCCGTCTCCGCACCAACCTGCTGGTGGCGCTGGGCCATGCCGACGGACCGCCGTCGCGCCCGCGCGCCCCGCGGCTGGACGCATCGAAGGCGGTGGTGATCCTCTGAGCCCAACGCCGTAGCGGCCGGCAAATCCCGGCCGAACGGGAGATCGATCATGAGCGTGAACGACACGGCCGCCGCCCTGCCGGCGGCCAACGGCGGAGCTTTGCCAATCGGCGGCGGCCTCCCATCCAACCTCCTCCTGCGCTTCTCCGCCGCCGCCCTGCTGTGGTTCGCCGCGTCCGGGGTGACGGCCCTGTGGCCCGACGCCGCCGATGCCCAGGAGTGGGAGCGGACCGGCGAGTTCGCCAGCCTGCTGGCAGTCGCGGCCGGGCTGCTTGTGCTGGCCGCCCTGCTGGCCGCGGCGATCCGCCCTGCACCGCGCAGCCGGCTGGAGGCCGCCATCGCCAGCCTGTCGGCGTCCGTTCCCTGGCTGATCGCCCTGGCGCTGGGCGTCACCGGCTGGGAAATCCTGACCGCCAAGCTCAATCTGCTGCCGCGCCCCTTCTTCGTGCCGCCGCAGGCGCTGCTGGAGGTCTATCTCGACGACTGGCCGCGGCTGCTCGACTGCTTCGCCGCGTCGCTGAGGCTGCTGGTCACCGGCTATGCCGTGGGTTCGATCCTTGGCGTGGTGACGGGGGTCGCCATCGGCTGGTCGCGCGCGGTCGGCTATTGGGTGCACCCGGTTCTGCGGCTGATCGGCCCGCTGCCGGCCACCGCGTGGCTGCCCATCGCCTTCTTCGCCTTTCCCACCAGCTGGAGCGCCAGCGTCTTCCTGATCGCGCTGGCCAGCGGCGTGCCGGTGACCGTCCTCACTTGGTCCGGCGTGGCCGGGGTCAACAGCGCCTATTACGACATCGCCCGCACGCTGGGCGCCTCCCCGCGCTTCATGGTGCTGAAGGTCGCCGTTCCGGCGGCGATGCCGCATGTCTTCGTCGGGCTTTTCATGGGGCTGGGCGCCTCCTTCGCCGTCCTGGTGGTGGCGGAGATGCTGGGCGTGAAATCCGGGGTCGGCTGGTACCTGCAATGGGCCCAGGGCTGGGCCGCCTACGGCAACATGTATGCGGCACTGCTGGTGATGGCGCTGCTCTGCTCCGGTCTGGTGACGCTGCTGTTCCGCGTCCGCGACCGCCTGCTCGCCTGGCAGAAAGGAATGCTCAAATGGTAGCGCTTGAGACCGTCGACACCGCCGGCATGACCATCGACGTGCAGGCGGTCAGCCACAGCTTCGAGCTGCACGGCGCGCCGCTGCCGGTGCTGGACGGGGTGGAACTGCGGGTCGAGCCGGGCGAGCTGGTCGCCCTGCTGGGACCGAGCGGCTGCGGCAAATCCACCCTGCTGCGCCTCGTCGCCGGACTGGAGCCGCCCAGCCGCGGCAGCATCCTGGCCGACGGCCGCCCCATCGACGGTCCCGACCCGTCGCGCGTCGTCGTCTTCCAGGACCCGACGCTCTATCCCTGGCGCACCGTGCGCGACAATGTCGCCCTGGGGCTGGAGGCCCGCGGCCTGCTGCGCTCCCAAGGCCACCGGATCGACAAGGCTCTGGCGCTGGTCGGACTGACCGGCTTCGAGAAGGCCTATCCGCATCAGCTGTCGGGCGGCATGGCCCAGCGCGCGGCGCTGGCCCGCGCCCTGGTCAACGACCCCCGCCTGCTGATCCTCGACGAACCGCTGGGCAAGCTGGACAGCCTGACCCGGCTGGCGATGCAGAGCGAACTGGTCGATCTGTGGCGCAGTTCGGGCTTCACCGGCCTGCTGGTGACCCACGACATCGAAGAGGCGCTGTTCATGGCGACCCGCGTGATCGTGTTCAGCGGCCGCCCGGCCCGCATCAAGGCCGACCTGTCCATCGACCGCCCCTATCCCCGCCACCGCGGCGATCCGGTCCTGACCGAGCTTCGTCACCGCATTCTCGAACTGCTCGGCCTTGCCGAGACCTGGTGAGGACACCCGACCATGCCCGACAACCTCCCCCCCGCCTCCACCACTCCGAACCTGTCTCGTCTGCGCGGCTTCATCGCCGATTTCACCCGGCTGGTGGAGCGGCAGGGCGACGACGAGTTCGCCGTGCTCGATGTCGGCCGCGCCCTGCTGGCCGGGCTGATCGCCGTCGACGATTGGCTGCCCGACGCCTATGCCCAGCCCGACCCGGTGCAGTATCGCCAGTATCTGCTGCATTGCGACCCGTACGAGCGCTTCTCCGTCGTCAGCTTCGTCTGGGGACCGGGGCAGCGGACGCCGATCCACGACCACACTGTCTGGGGCCTCGTCGGCATCCTACGCGGGGCGGAACGGTCGCAACGCTACGACCTCCAGCCGCAGGGCGGCCCGCCGGTCGCCCATCAGCCCGAAATCCTGAAGGCCGGGTCGGTCGAGGCGGTGTCGCCCCGCATCGGCGATGTCCATGCGATCTCCAACGCGCTGGCTGACCGGCCGTCCATCAGCATCCACATCTATGGCGGCAACATCGGCGCCGTCCGGCGGTCGGTGTTCGACCCGCTGACCGGCCAGCGCAAGCCCTTCATCTCCGGCTATGCCAACAGCGCCCTGCCCAACCTTTGGGACCGCTCGCAGCCCGTCCCCCACGCCGCCTGAGGATCCGTCACCGCCATGACCGCAGCCGTCACCGCAACCGCTCCGCTCGCCACCCGCCGCCCCGCCGACATCCGCCGCGCCTGGATCGAACGCGACGAGGTCGCCCTGCTCGACGCGCGGGAGGAAGGCCCCGATTCGCTGGCCCACCCGCTGTTTGCCGTCTCCGTCCCGCTGAGCCGCGTGGAGTTGCTCGCTTACGACCTGCTGCCGCGGCGCGACGTGCCGATCACCGTCTATGACGATGGCGAAGGCTATGCCGAGCCGGCCGCCCGCCGGCTCCAGGCGCTGGGCTACGGCGACGTGACGCTGCTGGAGGGCGGGCTGGCCGGCTGGATCGCCGCCGGATTCGAGGTCTATCGGGACGTGAACGTGCCGAGCAAGGCCTTCGGCGAGTGGGTCGAGCACCATCGCCACACCCCCTCGCTGCCGGCTGCGGAGGTGAAGGCACTGATCGACGCCAAGGCCGATCTGGTCATCCTCGACGCCCGCCGCTTCGAGGAATACCGCACTATGTCGATCCCCGGCGGCATCAGCGTGCCGGGCGCCGAACTGGTCAAGCGCGTCCACGACATCGCTCGCGATCCCAAGACCCTGGTGGTGGTCAACTGCGCCGGCCGCACGCGGTCGATCATCGGCACCCAGTCCCTGGTGAATGCCGGCATCCCCAACCGGGTCGCCGCCCTGCGCAATGGCACCATCGGCTGGACGCTGGCCGGGCTGACGCTGGACAGCGGACGCGAGGGCCGCTTCCCGGAAGTCTCGGCAGACGGCGACGCCGCCGGCCGCCGGGCGGCGCGGGCAGTTGCCGACCGCGCCGGGGTCGGCAGGCTCGATGCGAAGACGCTCGACCGCTTCCGCGGTGACGAGCGCCGGACGCTCCATCTCTTCGACGTGCGCACGCCGGAGGAGTATGAGGCCGGTCATCTGCCCGGCTTCCGCCACGCTGCCGGCGGCCAGTTGGTCCAGGCGACCGACGAATATGTCGGGGTGCGCGGCGCCCGCATCGTCCTGGCCGACGATCCGGCCGGCGGCGGCGGTCCGCGCGCCGACATGACCGCATCCTGGCTGTCGCAGCTTGGCTGGGAGGTGCATGTGCTGGAGGGCGACGTGTCCGAGCTGGGCAGCGAGAGCGGCCCCGACCGCCGCCGCCTGCCGCCGGAGCCGGAGGTGGGAGCGGAGACCATCGCGCCGCGCGACCTGCTGGCCCTGCTGGAGAATGGCGAGGCGACGGTGATCGACATCACCCGCAGCCCGCGCTACCGCGCCGGGCACATTCCGGGGGCCTATTTTTCCACCCGCGCCCGGCTGGCCGGCACCATTGCCCTCCTGCCCAAGGGGGTCCGCCCGGTGCTGACCTGCGGCGACGGCACGCTGACCCGCTATGCCGTCGCCGATTTCACCCTTTCCCATTTGTCTGGCGAGCAACGTCCGCTTCTGCTGGCGGGCGGCACCAAGGGCTGGGTGGCAGCCGGACTGCCGCTCAGCACCGATCTCGACCGGCTTGGGGGCGAACCCGACGACGTCTACAAGCGCCCCTACGAGGGCACCGACAACAGCGCCGCCGCCATGCAGGGCTACATCGACTGGGAGCTTGAGCTGGTCGATCAGCTGAAGCGCGACGGCGCCCACAATTTCCACGTCATCTGACGCACCGGATGGGACAGCTCATGACCAAGCCCTTTTCCATTCGGCGGCGGACCCTGCTGGGCTCCGCTCTGCTTCTCGCCGGCGGGATCGCCGCCTCGATGCCGCAGACGGCACAGGCAGAGGCGACCGAGGTTCGCTTCGCCCGCAATCTCGGCCTCGGCTATCTGCCGCTCTATGTCATGCAGGACAAAGGGCTGGTGGAATTGCGGGCGCGCGCCGCCGGGCTGGGGGAGGTGAAGGCCAGTTACACCCCGCTCGGCAATCCGACGACGATCACCGAAGCCACCCTGTCCGGCAATGCCGATTTCGGCGCGGCCGGCGTGCCCGCCTTCATCATCGCCTGGGATAAAACGAGGGGGAATGCCAACCTGCGGGGGCTGGCGGCGCTGAACGCCCAGCCGGCCTATCTCAACACCAACCGGCCCGAAGTGAAGAGCCTGACGGACTTCACCGAGAAGGACCGCATCGTCGTGCCGTCGGTCCGCGCCTCCTATCAGGCCATCGTGCTGCAGATCGCGGCGGAGAAGACCTTCGGCCCCGGCCAGCATGCGAAGCTCGATCCCCAGACCGTCTCGCTGGCCCATCCCGACGGCACCGCCGCCCTGCTGTCCGGCAAGACCGAGATCACCGCCCATTTCACCAGCCCGCCCTTCCAGGACCAGCAGCTGCGCGATCCCAAGATCCACAAGGTGCTGAGCAGCTACGACGTTCTGGGCGGCCCCGCCTCCTTCAGCGCGCTGTGGACCTCCGCCGCCTTCCACGACGCCAACCCGAAGCTGACCAAAGCGGTGCTGGCGGCGCTTGAGGACGCGGTGGCGCAGATCAAGGCCGACCCGCAGGAGGCGGCGCGCGCCTACATCCGCATCGAGAACTCCAAGCTCGGCGTGGAGGAGGTGGCAACGATGATCGCGCATCCGGAGATTTCCTACGATCTCACCCCGCGCGGCATCGGCATTTTCACCGACTTCATGGCGCGCATCGGCTCGATCCGCAACCGGCCGGCCGACTGGCGCGACCTGTTCTTCACCGACATCCACGACCGCGCTGGCAGCTGAGGGTTCGCATGTCCGATCCAGACCTCACCATCCATCCGGTGACCCCGACGCTGGGTGCCGAGATCCGCAATCTCCACCTGTCGCAGCCGTTCAGCACCGGCACGGCTTCGGCCCTTGCCGACGCGCTGGACCGCCATCTGGTGCTGGTCTTCCGCGACCAGACCCTGTCGGACGCAGACCTCGTCCGCGTCTCCGCCCATTTCGGTCCGCTCGACAAAGCACCGATCACCGAGAATGGACGGCTGCACGCGCCGGGCCATGAGGAGGTCTACGTCATCTCCAACGTCACGGAGAATGGCCGGCCCATCGGCGCGCTGGGCGCGGGGGAGTTGGTGTGGCACGCCGACATGACCTATCTGGAGACCCCTCCCTACGCCAGCAGCCTCTATGCGCTGGAGGTGCCGGCGGAGGGCGGCGACACCGGCTTCCTCAGCATGTTCGCCGCCTATGACGCCTTGCCGGCGACGCTGAAACGGCGGGTGGAGGGGCTGTCGATCAAGCATGACAGCACCACCAACAGCGGCGGCTACCTGCGCCAGGGGTTCCTCCCGCCGACCGATGTCGCCACCTCGCCGGGCACGGTGCATCCGCTGGTCATCGCCCACCCGGTGACGGGGGCCAGGGCATTGCTGCTGGGCCGCCGTCCCCATGCCCACATCCCCGGCCTGTCGGTGGCGGAGAGCGAGGCGCTGCTGGATGAAATCTGGGCGGCGGCAGTGCGGCCGGAGCTTGCCTGGCACCACCGCTGGCGTGTCGGCGATCTGGTGATGTGGGACAACCGCTGGACCATGCACCGCCGCGACCCCTTCCCCGAGGACCAGCGCCGCCGCATGCACCGCACCCAGATCGCCGTGCCGGCGGATCGTCGCCAGGACCCGCGGCGGACGGTGGCCGCATGACCGTCATCGCCGCCCTGCGTCCGCTGGCGAAGGCTCCGGCGGCGGCCCTGGCCCGCGTGCGGTTCGTCCTGACCGACATGGACGACACCCTCACCCACCGGGGCCGCCTGTCCGCCCGAACCTACGACGCTCTGGAGCGGCTGCGCGATGCCGGAATTCCGGTCCTGCCGGTCACTGCCGCCCCGGCTGGCTGGGCCGACCAGATGGCGCGCATGTGGCCGGTGGACGGGGTGATCGCCGAGAATGGCGGCTTGTTCCTGCGCCGTACCGCCGACGGCGATGTCGAGCGGCGCTATTGGCACGGGGAGGAGGAGCGCACGGTGGCCGCAAGGCGGCTGGAGCGTCTGCGGCAGGCCATCCACGCCGTCCTGCCCGAGGTGGAATTGGCGAGCGACCAGCCTTTCCGCCTGTGCAGCCTCGCCTTCCGCGTTCCTTCCGATCCCGCCTTGCGAACGGCGCTGGTCCGTCACTTCCGCAACGCCGGAGCGGAGGTGACGGTCAATTCCCTATGGGTGCTCGGCTGGTTCGGCGGCTACGACAAGCTCGGCATGGCGCGCCGGGTGATGCGCGAGGTTCATGGCCTCGACATCGACGCCGCACCGGAGACCGTCGCCTATGCCGGCGATTCGGTCAACGACGCGCCGATGTTCGCCCATTTCCCGACCTCCGTCGGCGTCAGCACGGTCATCGACTTCCTGTCCGAGATCCCCCGGCCGCCGGCCTGGATCACGCGAGGCCCCGGCGGCGACGGCTTCGTCGAGCTGGCCGACGCGCTGCTGACGGCGCGGAACCCTCCCTCCCTTGTCCCGGAGCCACGCTCCGCAGGAGACCATCATGAGCCTTGATCGACCGTTCTCCCTCACCCGCCGTCATGCTCTCGGCCTCGGTGTCGGCGCGCTCGCCGCCGGGCTCGCGCCCCTGCGGCCGGCGAACGCTGCCATTCCCGCCGGCACCGTGCTGAAGGTCGGCGACCAGAAGGGGGGCGTCCAATCGGTGATCGAGGCGGCCGGGCTTCTGGCCGACCTGCCCTACCGCATCGAATGGAGCCAGTTCCCGGCCGCCGCCCCGCTGCTGGAGGCGCTGAACGCCGGTGCCATCGAGGTCGGCTATGCCGGTGACGCGCCGACCACCTTCGCGCTGGCCGCCGGCACCTCGGCAAAGATCATCGGCGCCGTCCGCTCCAACCCGCAGAGCACCACCATCCTGGTGCCGGGCTCCTCCCCCATCCGCAGCGTCGCCGACCTGAAGGGCAAGACCATCGGCACCGGGCGCGGCTCCATCGGTCATTACCTCGTGCTGGCGGCGCTGAAGGCGAACGGACTGAAGCCGGACGACGTGAAGATCGCCTTCCTGCTGCCGTCCGACGCCAAATCGGCTCTGGCCGCCGGTTCCATCGACGCCTGGTCGAGCTGGGGCATCTATGTCTCGCAGGCGCTGCTGGTCGACGGCGCCCGCGCGGTCGTCACCGGCACCGGCCTGATGAGCGGTCTGTCCTATCAATCCGCCACGCTGGAGGCGATCTCCACCAAGCGCGAGGCGTTGACCGACCTGATCCGCCGCTTCGCCGCCGCCCGGCTGTGGGCTCTGGAGAACAGCGACGCCTATGCCGGCATCTGGGCAAGGACGGTCGGTGTCGATCCCACCATCGCCCGCCACACCTTCGGCGTCGAGCGGGCGCGGCCGGTCGCCATCGACGCCTCGGTCATCGCCGATCAGCAGGCGACGTCCGACGTCTGGCGCGAGTTCGGCATCATTCCCAAGCGGCTGGACGCGGCGGCGATCTTCGATCCCGGCTTCAACAGCGCGCTGCCGGCCTGACGGCGGCGAACCGCAGGGAGGCGATGCGGGATGGCGATGCTTCCGACCAACCTCGACATGGATGTGCTGCGGGCGCTGGTGATCGCCATGGAGCATGGCGGTTTCGCCCGCGCCGCCGAACGGCTGGGGCGGACCCAGTCGGCGATCAGCCTGCAGATGAAGAAGCTGGAGGAGCAGGTCGGCCAGCCGCTGTTCCGCAAGGCCGGCCGCACGGTGGCGCTGACCGATGCGGGCGACCTGCTGCTCGGCTATGCCCGCCGCATCGTCGCCCTGAATGACGAGGCGCTATCGGCCGCCCGCGGCCGGGCGATGGAGGGCACCGTGCGGGTCGGCTTTCCCCAGGATTTGGCGGAACGCTGGCTGCCATCCGTGCTCGGCTCCTTCCACCGCGCCCATCCCCGCATCCATGTCGAGGCCCAGGTCGGCCGCGGGCGCGAACTGCGCGAGCGGGTGGCGCAAGGGGCGCTCGATCTCGCCCTGGCCTTCGGTGAGATCGGCGGCGATTCCGCAAGGACGACGACCGGAGCGGCCACTCTGGCCCATCTGCCGGTGGCCTGGGTCGCACCGGACGGATTCCGCGCCGACCGGGAAAGCACCCTGCCGCTGGCCCTGCTCGACGCGCCCTGCATGTTCCGCCAGCACGGCATCGAGCGGCTGGACGGTGGCGGGCGCCCGTGGCGCATCACCTTCACCAGCCCCAGCTTGTCCGGCCTGTGGGCGGCGGTGGAAGCCGGGCTGGGCGTCACGATCCGCACACCGCTGGGCCTGCCCGAAACGCTGGCGCCCCTCGAGCCGCATCATGACCTGCCGGAACTGGGCTCGGTCCCGCTGGAACTGCATCGCGCGCCGTCCGCCGCCAACCCGGCGGTCGACCGTCTGCACGGGATTTCTGGCGGACTCGCTGGCCGCGGTCCTGCGTGACGCGGGCGCACATTAACAACACAAAATTCACGTTACTTAAGTTTTTCTCAACATTGCAGTTTGTGTTTTTTGTTTTTCCTATTCACGCAATAGGAATAGGCTTTCTCCCGTAGCCACCGCAATGACCGGCATCGGGAGGGAACATGACGGCAGCCACCGCAACCCAACGAACGGGATCCCGATCCCGGAGATGGACGCTTCCGGCGGGGGCTCTTCCGGCGGGTCTGCGCCGCTGTGCGGTGCCGCTGGCCCTGCTGGTCCTCTGGCAGGCCAGCGTCGGGTTGGGCTGGATTTCCACCCGCACCATCCCCTCGCCCAGCCAGATCCTGACGGCCTTCTGGGACTTGACGGTCAGCGGCGAGTTGGCGGTGCATCTGCTGGTCTCGCTCGGCCGGGTCAGCGCCGGGCTCGCGATCGGCGTGTCGGTCGGCACCGTCTGCGCCTTGATCGCCGGCCTGTCACGGCGGGGGGAGGATGCGCTGGATGCGCTGCTGCAAATGCTGCGCACCCTGCCCCATCTGGCGCTGGTTCCGCTGTTCATCCTGTGGTTCGGCATCGGCGAGACGCCGAAGATCGCGCTCGTCGCACTCGGCACCGCTTTTCCGATCTACCTGAACCTGTCCGCCGGCATCCGCACCGTCGACGCCAAGGTGGTGGAGGCGGTCTCCACCCTGGGCCTGACAAGGGGGGAGATGATCGCCCAGGTCATCCTGCCGGGGGCCCTGCCCGCCTTCCTGACCGGCCTGCGCTACGCGCTCGGCGTGGCGTGGCTCAGCCTCGTGGTGGGCGAACAGATCAACGCCTCCAGCGGCATCGGTTATCTGGCGATGACGGCGCGGGAGTTCCTGCGCACCGACGTGATCATCGTCGCCCTGATCGTCTACGCCATCCTCGGCCTGCTCGCCGACCTGATCGTCCGCGTCATCGAACGCAGGGCACTGGTCTGGCGCCCGGCCTTCATCAAGGAGTGACCCTCCATGAGCCACGCCCTTTCCCGAATCCCCGCCTCCCAGTCCACCATCGGCAAGCCTGTCGTCAGCGTCCGCGGCCTCGTCCGCAACTTCGGCAACGGCAATGTGCTGGACGGCCTGTCGCTCGACCTTCAGCCCGGCTCCTTCACCGCGCTGCTCGGCCGATCCGGCTGCGGCAAGTCGACGCTGCTGCGCACCCTGGCCAAGCTGGACCCGGCGCCGGAGGGCACGGTGCAACTGCCGGACGAGCGCGCCGTGGTGTTCCAGGAGCCGCGGCTTGTGCCCTGGATGCGGGTGCTGCGCAACGTCACGCTGGGCCTGCGCCGTCCGGATGCCGAAGCCCGCGGCCTCGCGGCCCTGGCGGAGGTCGGGCTGTCCCACCGCGCCAATGCCTGGCCGCTGACCCTGTCGGGCGGCGAGGCGCAGCGGGCGGCGCTGGCCCGCGCCCTGGTCCGTGAACCGCGCCTGCTGCTGCTGGACGAGCCTTTCGCGGCGCTGGACGCGCTGACCCGGATGCGCATGCAGGGTCTGGTGGAGACGCTGTGGCGCGCCCATTCCCCCGCCGTCTTGCTGGTGACCCACGACGTGGACGAGGCGCTGTTGCTGGCAGACCGCGCCGTGGTGATGGCGGACGGCAAGATCGCCGCCGACATCCCGATCCCGCTCGCCCGTCCGCGGCGCCATGGCGACCCCGGCTTCATCGCGCTGCGCTCTCGCCTGCTGGCCGAGTTGGGCGTCGACGAGGAGCATCTGGCCGCACGGGAACCGCAGCGCACCGACGCCACGGCAACCGACACCAGGACAAGCGGCACCCAGGCAACCGGCGCCCAGACAGCCGGTGCAAGGCCCGGCGGCTACGGCCTGCCCGCCGGTGCCGCCGCCGCACCCAGCCTCTGACCCTCTACGCCGACGGACCCGACGCCATGACGACCGATCTTGTCCGCCTCCCCGCCTCCCCGTTCAGCCGCCGCACTCTGCTGCGCGGAGCCTGCGGCGCCCTGGCGCTGGGCACCCTGCCCGGCCTTGCACAGGGTGCCTCCGGCCCAGCCTCCGAAACCGTGTTGCACATCGCCGACTACAAGGCGCTGGACGGGCTGGCGCTGGAGGCGTCCGGCAATGCCGGGTCCAGCTTCCGGTCGCAGTTCGCCGAGTTCGCATCGGGCAACCTGATCGTCGAGGCGATCAACGCCGGCTCCATCGACGTCGGCTCCAGCAGCGAGATCCCGCCCGCCTTCGGCATCGCCGCCGGCGCCCGCCTGTCCATCGTCGCGGTGGTCAAGGACGACGTCAACTGGCAGGTGGTGCTGGTGCCGCCCGGCAGCCCGATCAAATCGGTCGCCGACCTGAAGGGCAAGCGCGTCGGCTATGTCCGCGCAACCACCACGCAATACTATCTCGCCAAGATGCTTGGCGAAGCCGGGCTGCGCTTTACCGACATCCAGCCGATCAGCCTGACCCCGTCGGAGGGACAGGCCGCCTTCGAGCAGGGCGCGCTCGATGCCTGGGCGATCTACGGCTATTCGGTGCCCTTCGCCATCAAGAAGGGCGCGCGGGTCCTCGTCACTTCCAACGGCTACCTGTCGGGCAACTACCTGTATCTCGCCTCGCCCGACGCGCTGGCCGATCCTGGCAAGTCGGCCGCCATCGGCGATTACTTCCTGCGGCTGCGCCGCGCCTTCGCCTGGCGCGCCGCCAATCTGGAGCGCTGGGCACAGGTCCATTCCACCGCCATCGGCGTGCCGGTCGAAACCGACCTGGAAATCCTGCGCAAGAATTCACGCCAGCGCGATCTGGCGCCGATCACCGATGCCGACATCGCCTCGGCCCAGAACGTCGCCGACACCTTCCACCAGCTCGGCGTCCTGCCGAAGCGCATCGACATTGCCCCGGCCTTCGACCGCCGCTTCACCGACATCCTGTCGCGTCCGCTCAGCTGAGCCCTATCGGCCAGTTGGCGCCACCCCAATCCCTCGCCAGCCATAAAAAGGGAACCACCGCCATGACCGCCTCCCACAGTGCCTCCGCCCATCCGCTCCGCTTCGTCGGCTTCGTCGGCAACCACAATGCATCGGAGATCATCCCGCGCCAGGGCCCGGTGGTGGACCGCGACTATATCGAGACGGTCGCCAAGGCGCATGAGCTGGGCGGCTTCGATTCCGTACTCCAGGCCTTCCATGCCGATGCGCCGGACAGCCTTCAGGTCAGCCAGCACATCAGCAGCGTCACCGACCGGCTGGGCGTGCTGATTGCCCACCGCCCCGGCTTCCAGGCGCCGACCATCCTCGCCCGCCAGTTCGCCACGCTGGACCAGCTGAGCCGCGGCCGCGTCGCCATCAACGTCATCACCGGCGCCGAGCGCAGCGAGCTTGCCCGCGACGGCAACCTTGTGGACGACAAGGACGACCGCTATGCCCGCACCTCCGAGTTCCTCGACATCGTCCGCGCCGAATGGACCAGCGACAAGCCCTTCGACTATCAGGGCCGCTTTTATCAGGTCGAGAAGGCCTTCTCGCAGGTGAAGCCCTACAACCCGTCGGGCATCCCGGTGTGGATCGCCGGCGCCTCCGCCGCGGCGGTCGAGGTGGCGGGACGCCATGCCGACACCTATGCGGTGTGGGGGGAGACCCACGATCAGGTGCGCGAACTTCTGGCCCGCGTGCGTGCCGCCGTCGCCAAGGCGGGCCGTCCGCAGCCGGCCTTCAGCCTGTCGCTGCGCCCGATCCTGGCCGAGACCGAGGACGCCGCCTGGGCCAAGGCCGAGGCCATCTACGAAAAGGCCAAGGCGCTGCTGGAGAAGACCGGCTTCACCCGCGGCGACCTGCCGAACAACGAGGGCGCCCGCCGCCTGCTCGCCATCGCCGACAAGGGGCATCGCCACGACAAGCGCCTGTGGACCGCCATCGCCGCCCTGACCGGGGCGAAGGGCAACTCCACGTCGCTGGTCGGCACGCCGGATCAGGTCGCCGACGCCCTGCTCGACTATTACGACCTCGGCGTCACCACCTTCCTGATCCGCGGCTTCGACCCGCTGCCAGACGCCATCGCCTATGGCCGCGACCTGCTGCCGCGCGTCCGCCAGCTGGTGGCCGAGCGCCAGCGCGCCCAGGCCGTCGCTGCGGAGTGAGGCATCGTGCCAGCGCGGTCTCCGGTCATCCTCAACCAGCTTGGCCCCGTTGTGGGGGAGCGCATCGCCGCCCACCCCTCGCGCCCCACGGTGCTGACGCATGAGGCCGGCCACGCACCGTGGCAGGTCCCAACCGGGGTCGAGGTTTTGCTGACCCGTCCGCTGATCGGGTGGGAGGAGGCGCCCGCCGCCCCTCCCACCGGCTGGGGCAAGGGCTTGCGCTGGATCCAGTCGGCGTCCACCGGCATGGATTTCTACCCGCATTGGCTGCTCGGTGGCGCCCCGGTCGTCACCTGCGCCCGCGGCGTGTCGGCGGCGGCCATCGCCGATTACGCGATGACGGCGATCCTGACCGTTGAGAAGCGGTGGGAGGCCATCCGCCTTGCCGGACCGGAGGACTGGCGGCGTGAGACGCTGGGCAGCATCTCCGGCAAGCGGCTGGGGTTGGCCGGCTTCGGCGCCATTGGCCGGGCGGTGACCGAGCGGGCGCTCGCTTTCGGGATGGCCGTCGGGGCGGTGCGCCGCTCCGGCTGGGCCGAGCCGGAACCGGGCGTCGAACCGTTCGACCGGCTGGAGGAGTTGGCGGCGGTCAGCGACCATCTGGTGCTCGCACTGCCGCTGACTGCCGCCACCCGCGGGCTGGTGAGTGCCGGCCTGCTGGCGCAGGCCAAGCCGGGGCTGCATCTGGTCAACGTCGCCCGCGGCGCGCTGGTCGATCAGGACGCCCTGCTCGCCGCCATCGAGAGCGGCCGGGTCGCCCACGCCACGCTCGACGTCACCGACCCCGAACCGCTGCCCGCCGGTCACCCCTTCTACCGCCATCCGGCGATCCGGCTGACGCCGCACGTCTCGTGGTCCGCCCCGGATTTCGAGCGGCGGCTGGCCGACCGCATCCTCGCCAACCTCGACGCCTACGCGCGCGGCGAACCGCTGCGCGACGTGGTGGACGCCGGCACCGGCTACTGACCCTTTCCAGACGGAGCCCCCGCCCGATGACCCATATCCAGCCGAGACCGCGCAAATTCTGGCCGCCGGTCGATCCGGTCAGTTACACCAGCGTCGAGGAGGAGCGGCAGCACCGCAAGCAGCGGCTCGCCGCCACCTTCCGCCTGTTCGGCCGCTACGGCTTCGACCAGGGACTGGCCGGCCATGTCACCGCCCGCGATCCGGAGCATCCCGACCGCTTCTGGATCAACCCGCTGGGCCAGCATTTCCGCACCATCCGGGTGTCGGACCTGCATCTGGTCGACGGCGACGGCACCATCCTGCACGGCGACCGCGCCATCAACCAGGCCGGCTTCACCATCCATTCCGCCATCCACCGGGCGCGTCCCGACGTGGTGGCCGCCGCCCACACCCATTCGACCTACGGCAAGGCATGGTCGGCGCTGGGCCAGCCGCTCGCCCCGCTGAGCCAGGATGCGGCGGCCTTCTATGAGGATCAGGTGATCTTCGACCCCTATTCCGGCGTCGTCCTGACCGAGGGTGAGGGCAAGCGGCTGGTGGAGGCGCTGGGCGACCGGAAGCTGGCGATCCTGAAGAACCACGGCCTGCTCACCGTGGGCCCGACGGTGGAAGCCGCCGCATGGTGGTTCATCAGCGCCGACAACGCCGCCCACACCCAGCTGCTGGCCGAGGCCGCCGGCCGGCCCCAGCCCATTGACCATGAGACGGCCCTGCTGACCCGCTCCCAGGTCGGCACCCACCAGGGCGGCGCCTACAACTTCCACCCGCTGTGGGAGTGGATCGTCGCGGCCGAACCCGACCTGCTCGACTGAACCGTTCCCGTCCCACCTTTCGCGAAAGCACAAGACCAATGACCGCGAAATCCGGCACCTCCCCTTTCCCGTCCCCTGTCCCGCCGCGGCCTGATCACCGCCGGCGCCATCACCCTCGCCGCCCCCTTCGTGCTGCGCCGTCGGGCGGCGGCGGCGGAACCGCTGCGCCTGTCGTGGAACGCCGGGGCCGTCTGCTTCTCCGCCGTGCCGCTGGCCTTCCAGCTCGACCTGTTCAAGAAGCACGGGCTGGAGGTCGAGCTGGTCAACTTCACCGGCTCCACCGACCAGCTGCTGGAGGCCATCGCCACCGGCAAGGCCGATGCCGGCGTCGGCATGGCGTTGCGCTGGCTGAAGCCGCTGGAGCAGGGCTTCGACGTGAAGATCTCCGCCGGCCTGCATGGCGGCTGCATGCGGCTGTTCGGGGCCAAGGCAGCCGGGGTGAAGACGGTGCTCGACCTGCCGGGCAAGGTCATCGGCGTCAGCGACATGGCCAGCCCGTCGAAGAACTTCTTCTCGGTCGTGCTGACCAAGTTCGGCCTCGACCCCAACAAGGACGTCGAATGGCGCCAGTTCCCCGCTGACCTGCTCGGGCTGGCGGTGGAGAAGGGGGAAATCCACGCCATTGCCGACGGCGACCCGCTGGTGTGGAGCCAGACCAAGAACCCGCAGATGGTGGAAATCACCAACAACGTCTGCGGCGAGTTCGCCACCCGCACCTGCTGCCTCGTCGGCGTGCGCGGCAGCCTGCTGCGAGACAACCGCCCGGCGGCCAAGGCGCTGACCACAGCGCTGATCGAGGCGCAGCACGCGGCTTACGCCGACCTGCGCGCCGCCGCCGCAGCCTATGCCCCCTTCGCCCCCAAATTCCCGGTGGAGGAGCTGGAGGCGATGCTGCGCAGCCACGCCCACAACGTCACCCCCATCGGCGACGAGCTGCGCCAGCAGCTGGCGCTCTACACCGACGAGCTGAAGAGCGTGTCGGTCATCAAGCGTTCGACCGACAGCCAGCGCTTCGCCGGGCGCATCACGGTCGACCTCGCCTGAACCGGCTCCACTGTAGCGGGATTGCCTGCCATGCCCTTTGACGACCTGCCCTTTCCGGCCTCTCCGTTCGCCGGGACCGTCCCCGCCCCGGCGGTCGACCCCTCGCTGATCGCCACCCTGTCGGCGGAGTTCGCGACGCGAGCCGCGGAACATGACGCCACCGCCAGCTTCCCCTTCGAGAATTTCGAGCGGCTGGCAACATTCGGGCTTCCGGCGCTGGTCACCCCGGAAGCGGCGGGCGGCAAGGGCGGCGGGCTGCGCGATGCGCTTGCTGTGGTCAACGGGATCGCCGCCGGCGAACCGTCCACCGCGCTGGTCCTGGTGCTGCAATACGTTATCCACAACCAGCTCTGGCGCGGGTCCGCTTGGCCGGAGGCGCTGCGTGAGCGCATCGCCCGCACCGCCGCGACCGACGGCGCGCTGATCAACATCCTGCGGGTGGAGCCGGAACTGGGCACGCCGCACCGCGGCGGGCTGCCGGCGACAGTGGCGCGCAAGGTGCCGGGCGGCTGGTGCATCTCCGGCACCAAGATCTACTCCACCGGCATTCCGGCGCTGTCCTGGCTCGGTGTCTGGGCCCGCACCGACGATGTGGAACCGCTGGTCGGCACCTGGGTGGTCCCGCGCGGCACCGGCCTCGCCGAACAGGGGATCGAGGTGCGGGAAAGCTGGAACCACATCGGCATGCGGGCCAGCGGCAGCCACGAGGTGGTGTTCCACGACGTCTTCGTTCCCGACGACCATGCCGGCGAGCTGCGCCCGCCCGCCGGCTGGGCCGCCCCCGACGCGGTCGCCACCGCCTGGATGGCCGCCCTGTTCAGCGGTGTCTATGACGGCATCGCCCGCTCCGCCCGCGATTGGCTGGTCAGCTTCCTGCACGCCCGCAAGCCGACGGGGCTGAACGGTGCGTCGCTCGCCACCGTCCCCCGCCTGCAAGAGGCTCTGGGCGGGATCGAGTCGACTTCTGCTGACCAACCGCATCCTCCTGCGCTCCCTGTCGGCGGCGGTGGACAGCGGCACGCCGCCCTCGCAGAGCGACGCCCTGCTGGTGAAATACACGGTGACCAACAACGCCATCGACGCGGTGGCGAAGGCGCTGGAAGTCACCGGCAATCCCGGCCTGTCACGCGACAACCCGCTGGAGCGCCATCACCGCGATGTCCTGTGCGCCCGTGTCCATGCCCCGCAGAACGACATGATCCTGACCGGCGCCGGACGGGCCGCTTTGTCACGGTGAGCGGCAAGCGCTCATTGCAGCGCGTAGCGAACGGGAAGCGTGATGTCGATCCGGTTGCGGCCCAATCCGGCAGGGATGGCGGGAAGCGGCGACGCACGCTGGATCATCTCCTCCGCAGCCCGGTCGAGGCTGCCATGCCCCGATCCCTGGACAATCGCCCAGCCCGTGATGGTGCCGTCGGCGACGATGGTGAAGCGGACCAGCACGGTGCCTTCCTCCCGCTTCAGGCGCGCGGCCTGCGGATAGATCTTGTGACGGGCCAGCCTGGCCTGGATCGTGCCGAAGTAATCGGCCGCCTGCCTGTCGGAATTGGCAGGCGGGTCCGAGGGTGGTGCCGAATCCGCCGCCGGAGCGGCTGGTTGGGTTGCCGGTGCGGATGACGCCTGCGCCGCCGGCTGAGCGGCGCGCCCGGCTCTGTCCGTCGGGGGGAGTGCGGCCGGCAGGGCCCTGGTGGGAGACGGGGTCCGCTGCGGGAGGCCGGGCGATGGCCGGCGTGCCGGAATTGGCGGCCGGACGGGCGGCGGGGTTTCCTGCTTGAGCGGCTCCGCCGGGACCAGCGCGGGTTGCTCCGCGACCGGTGTGTCGGCGATTGGTGTGTCGGCGAGCGGTGGCATCGGGGCATCGGGAGGCGGCTCCGATTCCCGTTGCTGCGGCGGCTCGGACGCAGGGTCCGGAACCGGCTCCGGACGGACACCCTCCTCCGCGGCCTTGATGCTTTCCGCAACGGGCTCCGACGGCGGCACCGGTTCTGCCGCAGCCGCGACGAAGGAAAGCTCCACCGCAATCACCGCCGGCAGGGGAGCCGGCGGTGATTGCAGACCGACCGCAAGGGCGATCACCCCCGCGTGCAAGGCGAGCGACAACGGCAGGCTCCACCGCGCCGCCCAGCTCCGGGCGGCCGATGGAACAGGGGCCGTTTCCGCAGCGAGACGGGGCAAGGCTGCAATCGTCCGGTGCTTGGGCATGGAGCGGACCTTCGGCAGGGTAAGGCGCGGTGCGACGGACGGTCCGCCTTAGAACTTCACCGTCATGCCGGCGATGAAGGACCGCCCCGCTCCCGGCAGCGCGCCGATCGTGCCCCGGCTTCCCCCTGCCCGGAAATCGGCATAGTCGACACCGCCCAGCGGCAGGGAATATTGACGGTCGAACAAATTTTCGACGCCGGCATCGACCCGGACATTGCCCCACTCGTATCCCGTCCGCAGATTGACCAGCGCATAGCTGGGCGTCTTCGGCTCGTTGCGCGCCGCTTCCACCCGGTCCTTGCGGGCGGTCGCCTGCACCTCGACGGCGCTGCTCCAGCCGCCCAGCCGGTGTTCCATCGTCAGCAGGGCGTTCAGCGGCATGATGTGATAGAGCGCATCGCCGGTGTCGAGGTTGCGGCCATGCACCCAGCCGACCACGCCGGACAGGCGGAAGGAGCCGATCTTGTCGTCCTCGTACAGCCCGGCCGCCGCCGACAGGTTGGCGCCGACCAGGATGGCGTCATGGTTGGCGAAGCGCAGCTTGACGAAGCCGTTGCTCAGCGTGCCGATCCGCTCGACGTCGATGAAATCCTGCACATAGGTGTAATAGGGGGTCAGCTTGACCTCCCAGGATTTGCGGGCGGCATCGTGCAGCGACAGGGTGGTGCTGACGGTGTTGGCGACCTCCGGCTTGAGGTCGGGGTTGCCGACATAGCCGTTGGCGTCGCCGAACCAGCCGTTCATGCTGCTCGACATCGCGCCGGTGCCCCAGGCATAGCGCTCGTAGAGATTGGGCGAGCGGGTCTTGCGGGCATAGCCGGCTTCGATCGCGCTGGTGTCGGAGGGAGTGTAGCGGACCAGGGCCGTCGCGTCGAAATTGACGTCGGTGCGGCCATGGCCGCGGGCGTTGAAGGCGCGGGCGTCGGCCGCATCGGGGTTGGCCATCGCCATCATGCCCATGCCCATGCCCATGCTGTTCTGCCAGGAATAGGGCTGCACGGCACCGGTGTCCATCCACACCACGTCGTTGCGCACGCCGAGCAGCGTCGTCCAGGCCGGCGACCAGCTTGCCTCCCATTCGGCGAAGGTGCCGAGGCGGTTGCGGGAGCCGTCCTTGACGTTCCAGTAGGTCAGCGGACTCATCATGCTGCTGCCGGCCACCGGGTCCCACCAGTCGTCGAGATGGGTGTGGCGCAGCTCGTTGCCGACGCGCAGGGTGTCGCGCGCCGACAGCGGCAGCGTCGCCTTGACCGAATAGCCGGCGTCGGTGGTCAGCGTGTCCATCGGCATGCCGCCGCCGGCGCTGCCGCCCTTGTCCTCAAGGAAATTCATGGTGTGCCGCGTCCGCCGCCAGTTGGCGCGGGCGTCGAGATTTCCCCAGTCGAAGGCGCCTTCGTACCGGCCGTTCAGGAAGACGGTGCGGTTGTCGGTCAGATCCATGCGCTGGGTGGGAAAGCCCTGGTAGGGCATGGTCTGGATGCCGCCCTGCAGCGTGACCTGATGCCCGTCGCGACGCGCCCCGAACGTCACCGCATTGTCCTGCACGTTGTAGAGGGTCGAGCGGACGGTCTGGCCGTCGCCGGCCTTGTAGTTGCCGGCCCGGCTCCAGGATCCGCTGTAGCCCAGGCTGAGGCTGTCGGTGGCGACGGACGCCTCGGCAGCCCCCGTCACGCCACGGCCGTTCGACCGGTAGGAGGCCGACAGCTTGCCCTCGGTGTGCACCGCCTCCCCCGCCGGAGCGAAGACCGGAGGCGCGCTTTCGGCGGCGATGGTGCCGGCGATGCTGTCGCCGCCGGCGCTGACCGGCGTGATCCCGGCCAGAACCTCGATCTTGGACAGGCGCGTCGGCGTGATTGTGGACAGCGCCGGGTTCATCTGGTTGGGGCAGGCGGGCGCGACGGGCGCGCCGTCGACCAGCACATTGACGCGATCGGCACCCAGCCCGTTCAACGCCGGCAGGCTCGACACGCCGCCATTGCCGTAGAGGCTGACGCCGGGCAGGCCGCGCAGCAGGGCCGCGACGTCTCCGGTGGTGGGCCGGCGGGCCGCCAGCCCATCCCCGCCCAGGGCGGTGCCGGCGGCCAGGGCATCGTCCGGGCCTGCGATCACGGAAATCGCCGGAAGCGATTGGGCAAGCGGTGAAACGGTCTGGGCGGACAGAGCGGTGGGAAACAGTGCGGTGAGGGCAGCACCGGACAGCAGGGCGGCGCGCAGGGCGCCGGCCGCGGCGAAACGCAACATCATGGAACATCTCGATCTGAGGCCAGCCGAACACGGCCCCGCGCCATCGGTGCGAAGGGTGTGCAAGGCTGCGAACAGGAAAGGTCGGCAAGGGCGGGTCGCCGCGCGGATATCCCGCGCGGCGACCCGCGATTCCGGCCTCAGACCGGTGGCGCGCGGGCCTGGAGGGTGGAGAGGAACCAGCCGGCGGCGATCACGTCGCCGGGCAAGGCTTCGGGGCTGTGGCGCCCGACCGACGAGCGCGTCATCCGCAGATCCGGCGGCGGCAGCGCCAATCCACCGATCAGCGGACAGAGCGGGCAGGAGCCGCCCGACATCAGCAGATTGCCTCGGAGCAGATCGCCTTGGCCCGAATCGTTCTGCGCCGAATTGCTCTCGTCGCCTGCCGGATCGCCTGCCATTCCGTGGTCGTCCATAACCACGGTCTTGAACCCATCCGGCGTGCAGATGACGATCCGGCTGCTCTCGGCCGCATTGGCGGATGCGATGACGGCGGGCATCCAGGCCCAGGCGACGACCTGCAACAGCAGCGCAATCGCACCGGCCGCAAGGCCGGCCCGTCGCGTGGGTCGCAGTCTGTCCTGGGTCGCGCTCATGCCGATCCGTGCATCGATCCATCTTGCCCATCGCACGTGCAACCGCACGCATTGGGTGCGGCACATTAGCCGAAGCGCCGCAGTCGGGATCAGCGGCATTTTCCCGCAGGCCCAAAATTCGCCGGCGAACTTCTCCTTGCAGGCCGCATGAGGGCACGTTATGTTATGTTATAACATAACGTTCTGTATATGGACTCTCCGATGCTTTTGTTCGTTCGCAAAGCTTGACCGGGCGCCGCGTCGCTCATGAATGGTCCCGGTTCTGGTTCTTCCGGCGGTTCGCCACCGGAAGCTAAGAGGGAACCCGGTGAGCTGCCAACCCTGCGAAGGGGAATGCGGTGAGGCCGGGGCTGCCCCCGCAACTGTGAGCGGCGAGCCGTACCGTCATTTCAAGCCACTGGCGCCCATCGGCGCTGGGAAGGCCGGACGGAACGGCGATGACCCGCAAGCCAGGAGACCTGCCAGCACCACAACGAAACGTCCTCGGGCGGGGTGTCCCGGTGGAACGCTTGCCATGCGTGTGCCCGGATTCCGCTCCGGTCGCGTCGCATGCTCCGCAAGACGTCCGCCACGCCTCCCCGTCCGCAAAGACAGGAAGCACGCATGGCGTCAGCGTCCCTCCCCACAGAGGCATCGGTCCCTCCCCCCACCATCGCGGTGGAGCGGCTGGGGTGCCGGCTGGCCGGCCGCATGGTCCTGTCGGACATCGGTTTCTCGGTTTCCGACGGTGAAATCCTCGGCATTCTCGGGCCGAATGGCTCGGGCAAGACCACGCTGCTGCGCTGCCTCGCCGGCCTGCAAACCCCGTCCGCCGGCCGGGTTCTCATCGACGGCGACGATCCGCGCGCCCTGCGGCCGGTCGAGCTGGCCCGCCAGCTGGCGCTCCAGGCGCAGGATTTGACCGCAGCACTCGGCTTCACCGTGCGCGACGTGGTCGGCATGGGGCGCCTGGCCCACCGCCGTTCCCCCTTCGCCGCAGCCGGGGCGGAGGACCGCACCATCGTCGCCGACGCCCTGGACCGGCTGGAACTGTCCGGGCTCTCCGGGCGGGCAGTCGAACAGCTGTCGGGCGGCGAACGCCAGCGGGTGATGATCGCCCGCGCCCTGGCCCAGCGTCCGCGCATCCTGCTGCTCGACGAGCCGACCAACCATTTGGACATCCACCACCGCTTCGCCGTGCTCGACCTCGTGCGCGCGCTCGGCATCACCGTCGTGGCGACGCTGCACGACATCGAGCTGGCGGCCCGCTGGTGCGACCGCATCCTGCTGCTGGCCGACGGCCGGCTCCAGGCCGATGCCGCGCCGGAGGACGCACTGACCCCCGCCCGGCTGACCGCCGTCTACCGCGTCGCTGCGGCGGTTGACCGCCGCCCCGATGACGGCCGGCTGCGCATCGACCTGTCGCCCCTGATGTCGCCTCTTACGGAGCCAGCACGATGAGACGCTTTCTCCGCGGCGCTCCGCCTCTCGCCACGGTCTTCGCCTTGGCCCTCGCCCTGCAAGCCGGTGGCGCCTGCGCCCAAACCTATCCGGTCGAGGTCGCCAACTGTTTCGAGACCGCCCGCTTCGCCGCGGCCCCCAAGCGGCCGATGGTCCACGACACCAACATGACGCAGACCATGCTGGATCTCGGCCTCGCCGACCGCCTGGTCGCCGTTTCCGGCATCGAGGGGGTGGAGCACCGGCTGGTCGCCCCGCCGGGCGTGGTCGCGGCGCTGCCCCGGCTGCCCGACCGCGCGCCGACGCTGGAGGCGGTGCTGTCTGTCAATCCGGACTTCCTGTTCGCCGGCTGGAGCTATGGCTTCAATCAGGCGCGCGGCCTCACCCCCGCCCGGCTGGCGGAAATGGGCGTGGCGACCTACACGCTGCGGGAAAGCTGCATCCGCATCGGCCCGCGCGAGCCGATCAGCATGGACACGCTCTACGCCGACCTGCTGGCGCTGGGCGCCATCTTCGGCGTGACGGAGCGTGCCGAGGCCATGGTCGCCGATTTCCGCCGCCGCGTCGCCGCCATCACGGAGCGTGTCGGTGGCGTCGCCAACCGGCCGCGCGTGATGTACTGCGACCAGTGCCACACAGACGCGCCCCCCTTGTCGGTCGGGCGCGAAGGGATGACCAGCCTGCTGATGGCTCTGGCCGGCGGGCGCAACATCTTCGACGACATCCCTGACAGCTATGTCCGGGTGAGCTGGGAGGAGATGGTGTGGCGCGATCCGCAATGGATCATCGTCAGCGCGCACCGGATCCCGGCCGAGGACGCCATCCGCCATCTGACCTCGGCACCGCAGCTGGCCGACGTCGAGGCCGTGCGCAAGCGGCAGTTCATCGTGCTGACCTATGCCGAGCAGACGCCCTCCACCCGCAATGTCGAGGCGCTGGAGCGGATGGCGCGGACCCTGCACCCGGAGCGCTTCACGCCATGAACCGCTCCCGCCTGCTGGGCCTGTCGCTGATCCTGGCCGCCGCGCTGGCCCTGTCTGCGGTGGCTGCCGTCGGGTTCGGCGCCGCACGCGTCCCCATCCCCAAGGTCTGGGCGGTGGTCGTGCACGAGCTGTGGCCGGCGCTGGCCCCGCCCGCCGACGTCAGCCGGGCCGAGCGCAACATCGTCTGGGAATTGCGGCTGCCGCGCGTGCTGCTTAGCGCGCTGGCCGGTGCCGGACTGGCGGCGGTTGGGGCCGTGCTTCAGGTGCTGACGCGCAACCCGCTGGCCGACCCCTATCTGTTCGGCGTGTCGGCTGGCGCCTCGGTGGGGGCGGTGACCGTTCTGCTCTATGCCGGCGCGGTCGCCGGAATGCTGGGTTTGCCGGCCGCCGCCTTCCTCGGTGCGCTCGCGGCGATGCTGGCCGTCTTCGCCGCGGCACGCGGGCGCGACGGCGTGGTGACCAGCGAAAGGCTGGTGCTGACCGGCGTCGCAGTCGCCTTCATCCTGCACGCCGTCACCAATGTCCTGATCGTCATGGCGACGGATCGCGGCGCCGACGCCGCGCTGTTCTGGATGATGGGCGGCTTCGGCACCGCGCGCTGGAGCGTCCTGCCCGTTCCGGCGGTACTGGTCGTCGGCGGGCTGCTGTGGCTGTGGCTGCGGGCGGAGACCGTCAACACGCTGGCGTTGGGCGACGATGCCGCCCGCTCGCTCGGCACCGATCCGGGGCGCCTGCGGCTGGAGCTTTTCCTCGTCACCGCCCTGATGACCGGAGCGCTGGTGTCGGCCTGCGGCGGCATCGGCTTCGTCGGGCTGGTGGTGCCCCACATCGCGCGGATGCTCGTCGGGGGCCATTTGCGGGCGCTGCTGCCGGTGGCGGCACTGGGCGGGGCGCTGCTCCTGCTGTGGGTGGACGTCGCTGCCCGGTCCCTGTTCGCCCCGCGCGAGATCCCGGTCGGCATCGTCACGGCGCTGGTCGGCGGCACATTCTTCCTGTGGCTGATGCGGCGGAGAAGCCCGGTATGACGCAGACCCAGGCAAACCCGCCGTCCAGGCGCGCCATCGTCCTCTACGGACGCGCCTCCTTCGACCATGGGCAGGCCCTGAAGGCACTCGCGACGGCACTGGCCGGCCGGCACACCGCGCGCGGCGAAGCCGTTACTGTGGCGACCGCTTACGCCGACCTGTCCGGCCCGGCATTGCCCGGCGTGCTCGCGGATTCTGGAGCGGGAGGGCGTGGCCGAGGCCTTGGTCATTCCCGCCATGGTGCCGGCCGATCCCAGCCTGTCGGCGTGGCTGCCGGGCGCGCTCAGCCATTGGGCGGCGGCGGCCGGAACGGCGATGGCCGTCCGGCTGGCACCGCCGGTGGAAAGCGCGCTCGACCTGCCCGCCGCCATCGACCGCATCGCCCTCACCTGCATCGCCGGAGGGCCGTCGGACAGCCTTGCGAAGGACGTTCGCGAGACCGAGCCCAGCCTTGGCAAGCCCGGCTGGTCGGCAATCCCCGAACATGGCCGTCAGGTCTTCGTCTGTGTCGGTGCCCGCTGCCTGCATCGCGGTGCCGAGCCGCTGTACCAGCATCTGCGCACGGTGATGAAAGGGCACCGCGCCCTGAACGCCGGTCCACGCCGGGTGATGTGCGCGCGGACGAGCTGCCTTTACCCCTGCAACCGCGGACCGCTGCTGGTCGTCCAGCCCGACGCCGTCTGGTACGGCGACCTGACGCCCGCGAAGATCGACCGCATCGTCACCGGCCTCCTGCTGTCCGACACACCTGAAACCGCCGACATCCTCCACAGCAACCGCCCGGTGGGGCAGGCGGAGGACGCCCCCATGGGGTGATCCTGCCTCCCTGAATGCCGGCCGTCCGGCTTTTCAACTCGACCGAACGGCGCCGGCGCCGTCCACCCAGCACCCCGCACACCTGTCAGCCGCGAAGCACCGACTTCGCGGAATGCCCTTTCTCGTCCTTTTTCATCCTGGGGGATTTTGTCCATGCTTCCTGCCCATCCTGCCCGCATCGTTTCCGGCCGGCACAACCGCCACCGCTCCGGTTCCCTGGCGACACTGCTCCTGGTCGCCGCCTCCTTCGGCCCCGCGGCGGCCGGAGCGGCCGAATCCGAACCGCCGGTGACGCTGGACCCGGTCACCGTCACCGGCCGGGCGGCGGACGACGCCGCCGGGCTGGCGCTCGACCGGCCGAACACCGGCGGCAGCCGCCTCGGCCTGACCCCGCTGGAAACTCCGGCCAGCGTCGAGGTGATCGACGGCCGGACCATCCGCGATCGCGGCCAGACCAGCGTGACGGAGGCCGTCACCCAGAACGCCACCGGCTTCACCACGCTGGCGGCTCCCGGCAACGGCGGATCGTCGCTGGCGACGCGCGGCTTCGCCGGCCACGGCTCGGTGATGCAGCTTTATGACGGGACGCGGCTCTATGTCGGGTCGGGCACCGTCACCTTTCCGTTCGACGCATGGTCGGCCGAACGCATCGAGGTGTTGCGCGGCCCGGCCTCCGTCCTCTATGGCGAGGGTGCCATCGGCGGCGTGGTCAATGTGGTGCCCAAGCGCCCGACCACCGATGTCCGCAACGAGGCGACCGTCGCCATCGGCACCGACGGCACCCGGCGCGCCGCCTTCGGCAGCGGCGGTCCGCTGAGGGAAAAGCTGTCCTACCGGCTCGACGCCAGCGGCAACCGCTCCAACGGCTGGGTCGATCGCGGCGACACGAAGACTTCTCGCATTGTCCGGCGCGGTGAAGCTCCAGGCGACACCGGATCTGGCCCTCACCCTGTCCAACGACTATGGCGACCAGCAGCCGCAGGAGTATTTCGGAACGCCGCTGATCGCGGGCAGCCTCGACCGCGCGCTGCGGCACCGCAACTTCAACGTGGCCGACAGTGACATCCGCTATCGCGACAACTGGACCCAGCTCAAGGCCGAATGGGCGGTGTCCGACGCGCTGACATTGCGCAACACCGCCTACCACCTGACCAGCCACCGCCACTGGAAGGACGTGGAGAGCTACGCCTGGACCGCGGCCACCCGGCGCATCCAGCGCAGCAGCTACATCGAGATCTACCACGACCAGCGGCAGGTCGGTGACCGCTTCGATGCGACCTGGCGCAACAGAGTCTTCGGCATGAAGAACGAGATGGTCGGCGGTTTCGACCTGAACCGGATCGAGTTCAAGCACACCAACAACTCGCCCTATGGCGGGTCCAGCACGGTCGATCCGTTCGACCCGGCGCCCGGCCTGTTCCTCAACACCGCCGGCACCTCTCCGCGCAGCCGGTCGCGCACCCGCCAATATTCCCTGTTCGCCGAGGACCGGCTGGCGGTGACGCCGCAGCTGTCGCTGGTCGGCGGCATCCGCTACGACGCCCCCACCGTCGAGCGCTGGGATCTGGCGGCGGGAACCGCCTACACCAAGGACTTCCGCGCCACCAGCTGGAGGACCGGCGCGGTGTACGAGGTCGTTCCCGGTCTGGCCCTCTACGGCCAGTACGCCACCGCCGTCGACCCGGTCGGCAATCTGATCTCGCTGTCGCCGACGCAGAAGGACTTCGATCTGTCCACCGGGCGGCAGATCGAGATCGGCGTCAAGCAATCCTTCCTCGAAGGGCGTGGCGAGTGGACGCTGGCCGCCTACCGCATCGTCAAGGACAAGCTGCTGACCACCGACCCCAACCAGCCGGCGGTGACCGTGCAGGTCGGACAGCAGTCCTCGCGCGGGCTGGAAGCGTCCCTGTCGCTCGGCCTGTGGGAAGGCGTGCGGGTCGACATGAACGGCGCGCTGCTGCGGGCCAAATATGACGACTTCACCCAGACGGTGTCGGGCCGCGCCGTGTCCTATGCCGGCAACGTGCCGACCGGCGTGCCGGAGCGCACCGCCAATGTCTGGGCGAACTGGTCCTTCCTGCCGGGCTGGGAGGTGCGGGCCGGCGTGCAGTATGTCGGCAAGACCTACGCCGACGCCGCCAACACCAGCGTCCGGCCCTCCTACACGGTGGTCAATGCCGGGCTGGATTACCGGCCGACCGACAACACCAAGCTCAGCCTGCGCGCCTTCAACCTGTTCGACGAGGTCTATGCCGTGGCCGGAGGAAACACCAGCTGGGTGCTCGGCCGTCCGCGCTCGGCGGAACTGGCCCTCTCGATGACCTTCTGACCTCTCGGCATTCCGCCCGGGCCTCCCCTGCCCGTCACGCCCTGCGGTGCAGACCGCGGGGCACGCCGGGGCCCGCACACGCGCATGCCGGCCGGCCGGCGAATACCGGGGCGATCAGCCCAAGCGCGTTTAAGGTTTCGAGCGTTTAATCTGACGCATATGTTGTGTGCCGGAGGTGGTTCCTGCACTCCTCGGATGTGTGGAGGTCGCAGATGGAGCCGACGGCTTTCCGCAATTCGTCGATGCTGCGGGCATGCGGTGATGGATACGGCGCGGCACCGGGCCGCCGTTCAGGACAATGGGTCAATTCGCTTCATCGTCTTGCGGCAATGGATCAGCGCGTCGCGAATCATGAAGTTGACCAGCGTCGGCGATACACCGAGGGTGGCCGCGATGTCCTTCTGGCTATGGCCGTGGATCCGGTGCATCTCGAAGGCATAGCGGGTCCGCTCCGGCAGATCGGCCAGAGCGGATTCGAGCGTCTGCAGAAGTTGACGGTTCACGTTTACGCTTTCCGGCGACGCCGCCTCCGGCGTGCTTACCGCCTGCCCTTCCTCCTCCGCTACGAGCAAGCGTGACTCCATGCCCTTCCGGCGGTAATGATCGATTGCCAGGTTGCGGACGACCATCATCAGGTAACCCGCCTTGGCCCGGATGGAACTGGTCGATTCCGCACCCAGAAGCTTCAGAAAGGCGTCCTGGACAACATCCTCGGCATGGTGGCGACAACCGGTGATCCGCTCGGCTACTCCGATCAACGAGCGCCGGTGCGTGGTGAAGACGTCGCACAGGGTCTGGCTTTCGACGGATCCGACCTGTCGCATGGAAAGTTCCTTGTGCAGAGTGAAGCCACGGTTGGGGTTGCAATCCCTCTGGCTTGACAAGCTGCCGCAGGCTAATGCAACTGACAATCATTTGCAAACAAGGAAACGGCAGAATTTCTCCGTGCTGTTTCCAGCGTGCGTTGTAGGGGCTTTGGATGACCGATCGTCTCGCGGGGCTCCGCCCAACCACCCGAATCCGGGGTGCCGGCCACCACCCTCCCACGCTCGGCTGGCTGGCGGCCTGCAGGGTCGGGGCCGGCTGGACGGCGCTCTGGACGGCCTCGCTGGGCTTGCCCACCCCTGCCCTTTCGACCTCCATCGACCCGGCTCCCGCTCCGTCCGACATTGGACAGCCGGCAGTTCAGGAGATGCTGCTGGAGATCCCTGCCCTGCCCCTTCGGGAGGCGCTGACCAGATTGGGCCGCCAGACCGGCTTGCAGATTCTCTACAGCCCCGACCTTCTCGCCGAACGCCGCTCGCGTGCGCTGTCGGGGAAGATGAATCCGGCGGACGCCCTTTCCATCCTGCTGAGCGGAACCGACCTCGCCTTCGAGATGCGGGACGGGATGGTGACGATCGGCCGGCTTCAGGAGAACCCCGGATTTCTTCCGGTCCTGACCGTGGAAGGCCGCCCGTCGTCCGCAGGACAGGCAGCGCGGCTCCCCAGCCACAGCGGCAGCGCCGGCAAAACCGCAATGCCCATCGAGGAATCGCCGCAAGCAATTTCCATCGTCACGCGGGAGGATCTGGACCGGCGCGACGTCCAGGACATCAATGCCGCCCTCTCCTACAGCGCCGGGGTTCGCCCCATCGACTACCCCGGTGGCCAGGGTGCCATCGACGTCTTCGTTCGCGGTTTCCGCCAGAGTTCGGAATCCGTCATGATCGACGGGCTGCGCAGCGGCTACAACCCCTATGGGCTGGAGTACGAGCCTTTCGGCGTGGAACGGGTGGAGGTGCTGAAAGGCCCTGCTTCCACGCTCTATGGGGCCATGCCGCCCGGCGGAGCCATCGCCCTGATCAGCAAGCGCCCGACCGGCGGCACGCTCCATCGGCTCCAGCTGCAGGGCGGAAGCCATGACCGGAGGCAGGTCACGGCCGACCTCAGCGACCGGATCGACGCCGAGGGGACGCTTCGCTATCGCCTGACCATGCTGTCACGACGAAGCGGCACGCAGATCGAACGCACCCCGGACGACCGCCTCTATGTCGCGCCCGCCCTGTCCTGGTCCGCTGGCGAAAAAACCGACATCACGCTGCTCGCGAGCTGGCTCGATTTCCGAAAGATGGGGGCGGAGCAGAGCTTTCCGGCAGCGGGGACGGTGCTGGACAATCCATACGGCCGCCTGGGCTCGAGCCTGTTCCTCGGCTATCCTGGGCTGAGTTCCTACCGTTCGCGAAGCCTGTCGGCCGGCTACGACATCCGGCATGCCCTGACCGGGGACTGGACGCTGAATCAGACCCTGCGCTACAGCCGCAGCCGCGTCGGCTATCTGTCGAGCTGGGCGTCGTCGGGCCTGCTGGAAGCGGACCGCTACTACCGCTTCGGGCTGCAGGACCGGCCCAAGACCAGTTCGACGTTGCTGACGGATACCAGCCTGCAGGGCAACGCTGCCACCGGCCCGCTGCGCCACAGCCTGCTGGCGGGCATCGATCATGGCCGCTACCGGGCGCACGAGACGCGGCGGAACGGCACGGTGGCCGATGCGCTCGACGTGTTCGAGCCGGTCTATGGCGGCTCCTATGGCTGGGACGCGACGCTTGCCCGCGACCTGACCGACCGCATCCGCCAGACCGGCCTCTATGCCCAGGACGAAATCGCTGCCGGCAATTGGCGGCTGACGCTCGGTGGCCGGCTGGACTGGAGCCGTACCGGGACTGTCGGCAGGCTGTCCGATGGTCCTCTGGTGGAGACAACGCAGTTCGACCGGGCCTTCACCAAACGCGTCGGGCTGGCCTACCGCTTCGAAAGCGGCCTGACGCCCTATGCCGGCTACTCGACCTCCTTCCAGCCGAACAGCGACAGCGACGTGCAGGGCCACCCCTTCTCGCCGAGCCGGGGAACACAGTTGGAAGCCGGGCTGCGCTACCGGCCAGAGAGCTTCGACGGTCTCTTCACCCTGTCCCTGTTCCGTGCAGTTCAGCGCAACCTCACTGCCGCCGATCCGGACAATCCCGGCTACTCCATCCAAACCGGAGAGGTGCGGTCGCGCGGCGTGGAACTGGAGGCGAAGGCGGCTCTCGATGCCACGACCGACCTGACGGCGGCCTACAGCTACACCGACGCGCGGGTCACCCGCGACACGCCCTACCCTGGCGGAACCGACAGGACGGGGAAGCGGGTGGCCTCGGTGCCGCGTCATGCCGCCGCGATCTGGCTGCGGCGGCATATCGACGAGGGAGCGGCCGGCGGTCTGACCGCCGGTATCGGGATGCGCTATGTCGGCGCGACCTACAATGCCGCGAACAGCATGCGCGTCCCCTCCTACATGCTGGTCGATGTCAGCCTCGGCTACGATCTGGGACGGCTCCGCCCGGCACTCGAGGGCGCCGGTCTCACCGTGACCGCGACCAACCTTTTCGATCGACGCTATTTCTCGCCGGGATTCTACGAGAACTCCGTCTTCTACGGCAACCGCCGTGCGGTTCTGGCCACCCTGTCCTACAGCTGGTGACGACCGTCAGCCAGTCTCGGCCAAATGCCGGCGCATCGCATCGGCGATCAAATCCTGCGCCTCTTCCGCCTCATCCACCAGGGCCCCCATCCGCAGGAAATCGTGAGTCATCCCGGCATAGATCCGCGCATCGACGGGAGCGCCGGCCGCCGCCAGCTTGTGCCCGTAGGCGATCCCTTCGTCGACCAGCGGATCGCATTCGGCCAGCACGAGCAGAGCCGGCGCCAGCGAGGTCGCGACAGCGGGTGAAGGCTCCGCCAACAGCGGCGAGAAGCGGCCGTCCCGCCGGTCGGCCTCCTCACCGGCATAATGACGATAGAACCACTCCAAGGTCGCCCGCTCCAGCAGATGCCCTTCCCCATACCGGCGTAACGAAGCGGTGTCGGCCGTGGCGTCGGTCACCGGATAGATCAGCACCTGCAGACGCGGGCGCGGCAGGCCTGGATCTGCGGCGGCCCTCAGGCTGATCGCCGCGGCGAGACTGCCGCCGACGCTGTCGCCCCCCACCGCCAGACGACCGCCGTCGAGCCCCAGTCCCGCACCAGCCCTGCCGAGCCAGTCCAGCGCGTCCAGCGCATCGTCGAAAGCCGTGGGAAAGCGATGCTCCGGAGCCAGCCGATAGCCCACCGACAGGACCGCAATCCCGCTCTTCGACGCAATCGCCCGGCACAGCCCGTCATGGGAGTCGAGGCTGCCGACGACATAGCCCCCGCCGTGGAAGAAGAGCAGAACCGGAGCCGGGCTCGCCGTCCGGTCGGCGGAATAGAGACGGGCCGGCAGCACGGCACCGTCGCGGGTCGGGATGGACAGCTCCTCCACCCGCTCCACCGGCTCGCCGCCGGGGTCCATCATGCGGGAGGTGTGCTCGAAGGCGAGCCGGGCCTCCGCCGGCGACAGGGCGTGCATCGGTTTCATCCTGCCGTCCTCGCGTCCACCCGCTGCGAGCGCGAGGAAGGCGGCAATATCGGGGTTCACAGGCATCGATCATTACTCCCGGTCCGGATGGGCGCGCTCATTCAGCGGCATCCGCTAGGTCGGCGGCAGGGGCGTCGGTAGGGGCGTCGGGCCGTTCCGCCGACCCGGCCAGATGTTCGACGATCTCCGCCAGGAAGCCTTCATCACGCGGCGCCTCGAAATGACCACAGCCGAGCGACCGCCAGGGCAGCGGGCGTCCGCCGAGCTGTGTCTCCAGGCGCAGCCGGTCGGTGTCGCGGCCGGCAACCCACCAGCCCTGCGCAGCGGCATCGACCGGCAGGCAGGCAGGCAGGGCCACGGACAGCCGCTTCAGATGACGGGCGGTCAGGAAGGCCTGGGTCAACTCCTCCGCCCCCATCGCGGTCCCCAGCCCTTCGGCGTTGCCGGTTCTGGGAGCATCGAGCATCCGGGCAACGACGCTTCTGATCGCGTCGGCGTCTTCGGGCGCGGCTGCGGGACGGCCGACGACCAAGCCCGGCAACACCACCGCAAGGAAGCCGGCGAGATCGTCGCGCCAGTCATCCAGCCCAAGCTCGCCGCCAACCTCGCCGATGTACGGCGATGGCACGAAGGGGTCGAGCAGGACAAGGCGCCGCACACGGTGCCCCCGGCGCTCCAACTCGGCCGCCATCAGCGCGGCAATCGTTCCTCCCAGCGACCAGCCGAGCAGGTCGTAGGGTCCCTGCGGCTGCCGTGCCCGCAGCAGGTCGACATAGTCTCGCGCCATTTCCTCCAGCGAACGGTCCCGCCATTCCGGATCGACCAGCATGCGCGACTGTATCGCCAGCACGCTCCGCCGCCCATCGAGGCGACGGGCCAGCGGTTCATAATCGAAGATTGTGCCGAAGCCGGCATGGATGCAGACCAGCGGCGGCTGTCCGGCAAGTGGCCGGTTCAGGGCCATGATCGGCGACGGTTCGCCCTTCGCCGCCATTGTCTCCGCAGCCGTACCGAGCAGTTCGGCGATGGTCGGCTTGCGGATGAGGTCACGGAGCTTGAAGGACACCCCAAGCGGCTTCAACGCCCGTGCACGGGTCACCAGTTGGATGGAGAGGATGGAGTCCCCGCCCAGCTCGAAGAAGTTGTCGGTCACGCCGACGCTCTCCAGCCGCAGCAGCTCGCACCACAGCGCTGCCAGGGCCCGTTCGGCCGCGCTGCGCGGCGGCACCCGGGCCGACGACGACGCCACCTCCGGCTCGGGCAGGGCCTTGCGGTCCAGCTTGCCGTTCGGCGTCAGCGGCAACCGCTCCAGCACCACGAGGTGCGTTGGCACCATGTAGTCCGGGAGCGCCGCCTTCAGCCCGGCGCGCAGCCGCTCGACAAGGCCGGCGCCGGCATCATCGCCGCTACCTTCATCGCCGACGGGCACGACATAGCCGACCAGACGCTTGCCGGAGCTGCCGTCGCGGGCGACCACCGCCGCCTCGCGCACGCCCTGCTGCGCCCGCAGCCGCGCCTCCACCTCGCCAAGCTCGATGCGGAAACCGCGGATCTTCACCTGATGGTCGATCCGCCCGACATACTCGATCACCCCGTCCTCGCGCTGGCGCACGAGGTCGCCCGTCCGGTAGAGCCGCCCGCCGCCCGCCGAGAACGGGTCGGCGACGAAACGCTCCGCCGTCAGGCCGGGGCGGTTCAGGTAGCCACGCGCCAACCCGGCGCCGCCAAGATAAAGCTCCCCGACCACGCCCAGCGGCACCGGGTTCAGGTCGCCGTCCAGGACATGGGTGGTGCGGTCGCCCACCCGCAGGCCGATCGGTGCATAGGCCGCACCGCACCGGTCCTGCCGGCCCGCCCTCCAGATCAGCGGCGTCACCACCGTCTCGGTCGGGCCGTAGCCGTTGATGATGTGCTCCGGTTGCAGCGCAGCCTTGGCCAGTTCGAACGCCGCATTGCTGACGGCGTCGCCGCCGAAGCAGTAGACCCGCACCGGCGGCGGGGCGATCCCACGGTCCGTCCGCTCGCGCCCGGCATGCTCGGCAAGCTGCTGCAGATAGACCGGCGGGAACGCCGCCACCGTCACGCCATGGCGCTGCATCGCCTCGTAGGTCTGCTCCGGCGTCCACAGACTGTCGTCGCGGATCAGCAGGCGGCTGCCATGGGTCAGCGCGGTCAGCCAGCGTTCATGCGCGCCGTCGAAGGCGAAGGACATGAAATGCAGCTCGCAGTCCTGCGGGGTCATGGCATAGAGCGCGCCGATGGCCCGGCAATGCATGGCGAGCGGGCCGTGCGCCACCGCGACCCCCTTGGGCAGGCCGGTGGAGCCGGAGGTGTAGATGACGTAGGCGAGGCTGCCGGGCAGCACCGCCACCGCCGGCGCGGCCTCGGCCTCCTCGGCCGGCAGGCCGTCGAGCAGCAGGCTCGGCAGGCCGTCCGGCAGCGGCAGCCGCTCCGCCAGGCCGGCGTCGGTCAGCAGCAGGGCGATGCCGGCATCGCCGATCAGGTAGGCGAGGCGCTCGCGCGGATAGGCGGCATCCAGCGGGACATAGGCGCCGCCGGCCTTGAGCACCGCCAGCAGAGCAACGATCATGGCAGGTCCGCGCGGCAGGGCGACGCCGACGCGGACTTCGGGCCCGACGCCGGCCGCCGCCAGCCGGTGGGCCAGGGCGTTGGCCCGGCGGTCGAGCGCGGTGAAGCCGAGAGTGCCGTCCTCGCGGGCACCCCCGGGAGCACCGTCCACCACCGCCGGCCGGTCGCCGAGAGCGGCGGCCATGGCGGCGATGCGGGCATGCACCGGCTCGAAGGCATCCGCGGCGATCGGTGCGTTCCAGGCGGCGAAGCGAGCCCGTTCCTGCCCGGTCAGCAGCGGCACCTCGCCAACACGCCGTTCGGCATCCGCCACAAGACCAGACAGGATCGTCTCGAAATGGCCTTGGATACGGTTGCACAGGTCGCCGTCGATCAGATCGCGGCGGTGGATGAACTTGACCTCCAGCTCTTCACCGACCGACACCTCCAAATCCATGGCGAATCCGGTCACGTCGACCCGGTCCGTCGCTCCGAATCTGATGGTGTGGTCATTGTGGTTTTTGATGACCTCGTCGACGGGGTAGTTCTCGAAGACGAGGATGCTGTCGAACAGGGCCCGCGCGCCGCCGCCGGTGCCGAGGCTGGAGCCGGCCCAGCGCTGTACCTCGTGCAGCGGCGTGTGCTCGTGCTCACGCATCTCCAGGTTCCGCCGCTGCAACCCGCGCAGCCACTCCCCCACCCGCTCATCCGATGGCGGACGCTCCACCACCGGCAGCGTGTTGATGAACAGCCCCAGCGTCTCCTCGACGCCGGCAAGCTCCGCCGGACGGCCCGACACCGTCGCACCGAACGCCACCGTCTCCTGCCCGCTGTAGCGTTGCAGAAGAAGCACCCACGCCCCCTGCACCAACGTGTTCAGCGTCACCCGCTGCGCCTGCGCAAACGCCTGCAACCGCCGCGTCGCACCGCCGTCCAGCCGCAGCCGCACAATGCCGTGCCCCGCCTGCGGATGCCGGCAGGGCAGGCTGGCCGCCAGCAGCGTCGGCGCCTCCAGCCCAGACAGGCGCCCGCGCCAGAAGCGCTCCGACGCCGCCGCATCCTGCCGCCCGAGCCACGCGATGTAGTCGCGGTAGCGGCCCGCCGCGCCACCGACCGCGCCGTCCACCTCCGCTCCCCGGTAGCGGCCCAGCACCTCCGCCACCAGACGCGCGCTGCTCCAGCCGTCCAGCAGAAGGTGATGGCTGGTCCAGATCAGGCGATGGCGCACTTGGCTCTGTGGCCCCTGCCCCAGCCGCACCAGGACCACCCGCTGCAACGGCGGACGGCCAAGCTCGAAGCTGCGGGCACGCTCCTCCCGCGCCAAGGCACCCAGAGCCTCCTCCAGGTCGGCGCCGGCGAGGCCGCGGTCGCGCCAGTCCAGCACCGACACCGCATCACCCACCCGCTCCCACACCGCCTGCAACGGGGCGGCAAGCGTGCCGCCCCACAGGAAACTGGTGCGCAGCACGGCATGGCGAGCCGTCACCCAGGCCCAGGCGGCGGCGAAGCGGGTCTCCTCAAGCCCCTCCACCTCGACGGCGAGCTGCGTCACATAGGGGCTTTCGCCCTCCGCATCCCCTTCCAGCGCATGGAACAGCATGCCCTGCTGCATCGGGCTCAGCGGGTAGAGGTCTTCCACCTCGCGCGCCGGCAGCGACAGCGCGTCCAGCTGCCCCTGCGTCAGGCCGGCCAGCGGTACGTCCGACGGCGTCAGCCCGCCGGACGAGGACTCGCAATGCGCGACCAGCGCCCGAAGCTCCTCCCCATAGGCAGCGGCCAGCCCCTCCACCACCGGCGGCGCCAGCACCGCATGGCTGTAGCTCCAGTCGAACACCAGTTCCCCGTCATAGACCCTGCCGTCGATGCTCAGCCAGTTGCCGAGCGGGGCGTCGGCATCGAGACGGGCACCCGCCGGCTCGTTGGCCGGCACGAAGCGGGCGGTGTCGTCGAAGCTGCCGTCGAACTGGCCCAGATAGTTGAAGGTCACCCGCGCCTCGGGCAGGGCCTGCAGCGTTGCCTGCGCCTCCGCATCGCCCAGATGGCGCAGCACGCCATAGCCCAGACCGTTCGACGGAACAGCCCGAAGCTGCTCCTTCACCGCCTTGATCGCTGCCTCCAGCTCCCCTCCGGGGTGCAGATGCACCGGATAGGCGGTGGTGAACCAACCGACGCTGCGGCTGAGGTCCAGGTCGCCCACCAGTTCCTCGCGGCCATGACCCTCCAACTGCACCAGGGCCGAGGCGGCGCCGCTCCACCGGCACAGCACCCGCACCAGCGCCGTCAGCAGAAGGTCGTTCACCCGCGTCCGGTAGGCTGCGGGCGCCGACGACAGCAGGCGCTTCGTCCAGCCGGCATCCAGCCGCGTCCGTGCCACGGCCGATGTCGCCACCCTCAGCGCCCCGGGGGAGACCGGCTCCGCCACGCCAGGCAGCCCGGCCGGAGCCCCCGCCAGGCTGTCGCGCCACCAGGACAGTTCATCCCGCAGCGCCCCGCTCGCGGCGTGGCGGCCCAGGACCTCGCCCCAGGACTGGAAGGAGGCGGTCTTGGCCGGCAGCACCACCGCCTCGCCCCGTTCCAGCTGCGTGCAGGCCAGCTGCAGATCCTCCAGCAGCACACGCCAGGACACACCGTCCACCACCAAATGGTGGATCGCCAGCAGCAGGCGCTGCTGACCGTCATCCCCGCGCTCCACCAGCAGGGCGCGCAGCAGCGGGCCATGGTCGAGGTCGAGGCTGCGCTGGGCCTCCTCGCACAGCCGCCCCTGCGCTTCCGCATCGGCGGCGGTGCGGTGCCACAGCACCGGCGGCACCGCCTCCGACGGCAGGTGCTCGGCACGTCCGTCGCAGGCGAAGACCAGCCGCAAGGCGTCGTGATGGGCCAGCAGCGCCGAGAGCGCCCGCTCCAGCAGCGCCGGATCGACCGGCCGGCGCAACCGCAGCAGCACCGACTGGTTCCAGTGGCTGCGGCTGGGGATCGGCTCCTCGAAGAACCAGCGCTGGATCGGCGTCAGCGACAGCGCCCCGCAGACGCTGCCCTGCCCGGCGGCCGAAGTGGCCGGAGCGCCGGCGTCGCTGCGGGCGGCGCGGGCGAGCGCCTCCAGGGTCTGGTGCTCGAAGACGTCGCGCGGGGTGAAGGAGAGGCCGTGGCGGCGGGCGCGGCTGACCAGCTGGATGGAGAGGATGGAGTCCCCGCCCAGCTCGAAGAAGTTGTCGGTGACGCCGACGCTGTCCAGCCGCAGCAGTTCGCACCACAGCGACGCCAGGGCCCGTTCGGCCGCACTGCGCGGCGGCACCCGCTCCGAAGACGCCACCACCTCCGGCTCGGGCAGGGCCTTGCGGTCCAGCTTGCCGTTGGGCGTCAACGGCAACCGCTCCAACACCACCAGATGCGTTGGCACCATGTAGTCCGGCAGGTCGCGGCCAAGGTGCTCCTTCAGCCGCCGCGGCAGCTCCGCAGCCGCATCGGCGGCGACATAGCCGACCAGACGCTTGCCGCCCGCACCGTCGCGGGCGACCACCACCGCATCCCGCACCGCCGGATGGCCGCGCAGCACAGCCTCGATCTCGCCAAGCTCGATCCGCAGGCCGCGGATCTTCACCTGATGGTCGATCCGCCCGACATACTCGATCACCCCGTCCCCGCGCCGACGCGCCAGGTCGCCCGTCCGGTACATCCGGCCGCCGTCGGCGCAGAACGGATCGGCGACGAAGCGTTCCGCCGTCAGGCCGGCCCGCCGGTGATAGCCGCGCGCCAGGCCCGCACCGGCGATGTACAGCTCGCCGACCGCACCGGCCGGAAGCGGGTTCAGGCACTCGTCCAGCACATGCAGCCGCAGATTGTCGATGGCCACGCCGATCGGCACGCCGCCGCCCGCACCGCCCTCCCCGGCCCGGCAGGTCCAGTGGCTGACGTCGATCGCCGCCTCCGTCGGGCCGTAGAGGTTGTACAGGCCGACCTGCGGCAGCCGGGCGAACAGCCGGTCCTGCAACGCCGCCGGCAGCGCCTCGCCGCTGCACACCACACGGCGCAGACTGGTGCACTGCTCCACCCCCGGCTCCTCCAGGAAGGCCCGCAGCATGGAGGGCACGAAGTGCAGCGTGTCGATGCCCTGCTCCCGGATCAGCGCCACCAGCCGGGCCGCGTCGCGGTGCTCGCCGGGCGCAGCCACCACCAGATGCGCCCCTACCATCAGCGGCCAGAAAAACTCCCAGACCGAGACGTCGAAGCCGAAGGGCGTCTTCTGCAACACCCGCTCGCCAGGGGAAAGCCGGTAGGCCTTCTGCATCCAGGCCAGCCGGTTCAGCAGGGCGCCATGGCTGTTGCCGGCCCCCTTGGGCGTGCCGGTGGAGCCGGAGGTGTAGATCAGGTAGGCGAGGTTCTCCGGCCGCAGCCCGGCCGCGGGCGGCGTGTCCGGCAGTCCCCCGGTGCTCTCGGCGTCGGTGTCCTCGGCGTCGAGCAGCAGCAGGCGGACAGCCTCGGGCAGCGCCTCGCCACCCAGCCGTCCGGCAAGATGGGACTGGGTGAGCAGCAGGGCGATGCCACCGTCCGCCGCCATGGCGGCAAGGCGGGCGGACGGCAGGTCCGGGTCGAGGGGCAGATAGGCGCCGCCCGCCTTCATCACCGCCAGCAGGCCGACGACCAGCTCCAGCGAACGTTCGGCGAAGACGCCGACCGTCACCTCCGGGCCGACGCCAAGCGCCTGAAGCCGGTGGGCCAAGCGGTTCGCCTGCGCCTCCAGCTCGGCATAGCTCAGCGTCCGCCCGCCGAAGTTCACCGCAGGGCACCCGCCATGCAGACGGGCCTGCTCCGCGATCAGATCCGGCACCAATGGACCGGCGGTCAGCGTCCCGTCGCGGGTCGCGTTCCAGCCGGCGAAGTTCCGCCATCCCTCCTCGTCGAGCAACCCGATCTCACCCAACCGGCGCCCGGCATCCTCGACCAGGGCCAGCAGAAGCCGTTGGGTCTGTGCGGCGAAATGGCTGACCTCCTCGTCGCCGATACGATCGCGCCAATGGCTGAAGGTCAACGTCAGTTGCTTTCCGGCACCCATCAGCAGGGTCAACGGGACGGAGGTAAGCTCATGATTCTGTGGAGCGCCGAAGCGCAGGCCGCCGGTTTCCCCGCGCCCTTCTCCATGGCCAAGCGCGTCTGACAGCGGATAGTTCTCGAACACCAGCAGACTGTCGAACAGCATTTCGCCGCCATGGCCGGACCAGCGCTGGATGTCGGCCAGCGGGGTGTGTTCGTGCTCCCGCATTTCGAGATTGCTGGCCTGGAGATCGCTCAGCCACTCCGACACGGTCTGGGCCGGATGCGGTGTAGCGACCAGAGGCAGCGTGTTGATGAACAGGCCGATCTGCTTCTCGATGCCCGGCAGTTCAGCCGGCCGGCCGGAGACCGTCACGCCGGCCGCCACCGCCTTCTGTCCGGTCCGCCGGTGCAGCAACAGCAGCCAAGCGGCCTGAACCAACGTGTTGAGCGTCACCTGGCTCTGACGGGCGAAGCGGACGAGCCGCGCGGTTTCCCGTTCGTCGAAGGCAAGTTCGAGGACCCCATGCCCTTGGCCGATATCCGCTTGCCCGCTGGCCGTCGCGATCCTCGTCGGCTGTTCGAGTTCGGCGGTGCGGTTGCGCCAGAAGGCCTCGGACGCCGCCCTGTCGCGCCCTTGCAGCCAGGCCACATGGTCGCGGAAGCGGCTACCGTCCACCGCCGGCACGACGCCGGCATAGCGTTGCAGCACCTCTCCCAGAAGCTGCGAGCTGCTCCAGCCGTCCAGCAGGATGTGGTGGCTGGTCAGGATCACATGATGGCGCTCCCCGCCCGTGCGCACCACCGCCAGCCGCAGCAGAGGCGGTGCCGCAAGGTCGAAGCCGGCCTGCCGCTCCGCCGCCGCAAGCCCGTCCAGCCGCGCCGTCGGGTCCGCATCGCCGTGCCAATCCTCCAGCCGCAGCGGCACCGCGACCTTGCGCCGGATCGCCTGCAACGGCTGCTCCAGGCCATCCCACAGGAAGCCCGCCCGCAGGCTGTCATGCGCGTCGACCGCCCCCTGCCATGCCGCATGGAAGCGCGCCACGTCCAGCCCCTCCACATCCACCCGCATCTGGTTGATGTAGGCGTCGCCACCCGGCTCGTAGAGCGCATGGAACAGCATGCCCTGCTGCATCGGCGTCAGCGGGTAGAGGTCCTCCACCTCGCGCGCCGGCAGCGGCAGCGCGTCCAGCTGCCCCTGGGTCAGCCCGGCCAGCGGAACGTCCGACGGCGTCACACCGCCGGCCGAGGACTCGCAATGCGCGACCAGCGCCCGAAGCTCCTCCCCATAGGCTGCGGCCAGCTCTTCCACAACAGGCGACGCCAGCACCGCGCGGCTGTAGCTCCAGTCGAACACCAGTTCCCCGTCATAGACCTGACCGTTCAGCGTCAGCCAGTTGCCCAAAGGCGCATCGGCGCCCTGGCTGCTGCCCGCCGGCTCGTCGGCCGGCACGAAGCGGGCGGTGTCGTCGAAGCTGCCGTCGAACTGGCCCAGATAGTTGAAGGTCACCCGCGCCTCGGGCAGGGCCCGCAGCGTTGCCTGCGCCTCCGCATCGCCCAGATGGCGCAGCACGCCGTAGCCCAGCCCGTTCGACGGAACCGACCGAAGCTGCTCCTTCACCGCCTTGATCGACGCGCCCAGTTCCCCACCGGGGTGCAGATGCACCGGATAGGCGGTGGTGAACCAGCCGACGCTGCGGCTGAGGTCCAGGCCCGCCACCAGCTCCTCGCGGCCATGCCCCTCCAGCTGCACCAGCGCCGAGGCGGCGCCGCTCCACCGGCACAGCACCCGCGACAGCGCCGTCAGCAGAAGGTCGTTCACCCGCGTCCGGTAGGCCGCAGGCGCCGACGACAGCAGGCGCTTCGTCCAGCCCCCATCCAGCCGCGTCCGCGCCACGGCCGACCGCGCAACCGTCAGCGCCTCGGGGGAGACCAGCTCCGCCACGCCAGGCAGTCCGGCCGGCGCATCCGCCAAGCTGTCGCGCCACCAGGACAGCTCATCCTTCAGCGCCCCACTCGCGGCGTGGCGGCCCAGGGCCTCGCCCCAGGACTGGAAGGAGGCGGTCTTGGCCGGCAGCACCACCGCCTCGCCCCGCTCCAGCTGCGTGCAGGCCAGCTGCAAATCCTCCAGCAGCACGCGCCAGGACACGCCGTCCACCACCAGATGGTGGATCGCCAGCAGCAGGCGCTGCCCGCCGTCATCCCCCCGCTCCACCAGCAGGGCGCGCAGCAGCGGGCCATGGTCGAGGTCGAGGCTGCGCTGGGCCTCCTCGCACAGCCGCTCCTGCGCTCCGGCATTGGCGGCGGTGCGCTGCCACAGCACCGGCGGCACCGCCTCGGGCGGCAGGTGCTCGGCACGTCCGTCGCCGGCGAAGACCAGCCGCAGGGCGTCGTGATGGGCCAGCAGGGCCGAGAGCGCCCGCTCCAGCAGCGCCGGATCGACCGGCCGGCGCAGCCGCAGCAGCACCGACTGGTTCCAGTGGCTACGGTTGGGGATCGGCTCCTCGAAGAACCAGCGCTGGATCGGCGTCAGCGACAGCGGCCCGCAGACGCTGCCCTGCTCGGCGGCCGGAGCGCCGGCGTCGCTGCGGGCGGCGCGGGCGAGCGCCTCCAGGGTCTGGTGCTCGAAGACGTCGCGCGGGGTGAAGGCGAGGCCGTGGCGGCGGGCGCGGCTGACCAGCTGGATGGAGAGGATGGAGTCCCCGCCCAGCTCGAAGAAGTTGTCGGTGACGCCGACGCTGTCCAGCCGCAACAGCTCGCACCACAGCGCCGCCAGGGCGCGCTCGGCCGCGCTGCGCGGCGGCACTTGGACCGACGACGACACCTCCGGCTCGGGCAGGGCCTTGCGGTCCAGCTTGCCGTTCGGCGTCAGCGGCAACCGCTCCAGCACCACGAGGTGCGTTGGCACCATGTAGTCCGGCAGCGCCGCCTTCAGTCCGGCGCGCAGCCGCTCGACAAGGCCGGCGCCGGCATCATCGCCGGCCCCCTCATCCCCAGCGGGCACGACATAGCCGACCAGACGCTTGCCGGAGCTGCCGTCGCGGGCGACCACCGCCGCCTCGCGCACGCCCTCCTGCGCCCGCAGCCGTGCCTCCACCTCGCCAAGCTCGATGCGGAAGCCGCGGATCTTCACCTGATGGTCGATCCGCCCGACATACTCGATCACCCCGTCCCCGCGCTGGCGCACGAGGTCGCCGGTGCGGTAGAGCCGCCCGCCGCCCGCCGAGAACGGATCGGCGACGAAACGCTCCGCAGTCAGGCCGGGGCGGTTCAGGTAGCCCCGCGCCAACCCCGCGCCGCCAAGATGAAAGCTCCCCGACCACGCCAAGCGGTACCGGGTTCAGGTCGCCGTCCAGAACATAGCCGCAGGTCCCATCGATGGGACGGCCGATGCTGGCGCGGCCCCCCGCCTCGCGACGGGTCACTGTCGAATAGGTCGTGTCCTCCGACGGGCCGTAGAGGTCGTAGACGTCGGCGATACCGGCGGCATAGAGGTCATCCACCAGCGATTGAGCCAACGGCTCGCCCGCCAGATTGACGGTCCGCACACCGGCCGGAATACCGCCGGAGCGCAGGAGGCCGGCAATAGCCGACGGCACCGTGTTGATCAGGCACACACGATCGCGGGCCGGCAGGTCGGGCAAGGCCAAAGCGTTGTCGGCCATCACCACATGGCCGCCGGCACTCAGGGTGACGAAGAACTCCCAGACCGAAAGGTCGAAACAGATGGAGGTCGAGGCCAGGACCCCCTGCAACTGCTCCGGCCGGTAAAGCCGCAATGCCCAGTCGATGAGGGCCGAGGCGTTGCGATGCTCGATCACCACACCCTTCGGCCGTCCGGTCGAGCCGGAGGTGTAGATGACATAGGCGGCGTCCTCCGCCCTGTTGACCGGCAGCGGATCATCCGCCGGGCCGTTCTCCAGACCGAGCGCCGGATCGTCGAGCGCCAGCACCCGCAGGCCCCCGCCCGTCGGAAAACGGGGCAGCAGGCTGCGTTGCGTCACGACCATTGCCGCTTGGCTGTCGGCCAGCATGTAGGCGACACGGTCGGCGGGATAGTCGGGGTCGAGCGGAACATAGGCACCGCCCGCCTTCAGAATCGCCAGAAGACCGGTCGGCAGAGCCTCCGTCCGCTCAAGCATGACGGCGACCGGGACACCGGGCGCGACGCCGAACGTGCGCAGCCGATGGGCCAGCCGGTTGGCCTGCCGGTTGAGATCGCCATAGCTCACGCTGCGCGTGCCGGCGATGACCGCGGTGGCATCCGGACTGCGGGCGGCCTGCACCTCGAACAGACGCGGCAAGGGCGTCGCGTCCATCGGCTCCGGTTGGTTCCAGGCGCCGAAAATGCGGTCGCGGTCGGCCTCGTCCAGCACGGAGAAGGCACCGAGCGGCCGGTTCGGGGCTTCGGCCATCGCCAGCAGAAGACGGTTCAGATGGCCGGCGAGGCGCGCCACCGCCGCCCCCGTCAGATGGGCGCGGTCGTAGCGGTGATGCAATTCGAGCCGGTCGCCGGGCATGATCGCGATGGTCAGCGGATAGCTGGTCCGCTCATAACCGATCACCGGCGAGAAGCGCAGTCCGCCGGGGCTTCCCTGACGCAACGCTTCGGCGACCGGATAGCTCTCGAACACCAGCAGGCTGTCGAACAGGGCACCGCCGGCATCGCCCGATGCGGTCTGGCCCGACCAGTGCTGAATGTCGGCGAGCGGCGTATGCTCATGCTCACGCAGGTCGAGGTTGCGGCTTTGGACGGTGCGGAGCCAGTCCGCCACCGGCATCGCGGGATGGGGTGTCAGGATCACCGGCAGCGTGTTGATGAACAGGCCGAGCCGGTGCTCCACCCCCGGCAGATCCGCCGGGCGGCCGGACACGGTGGTGCCGAAGGCGACGGTGTCCTGGCCGCCATGCTGGCGCAGCAGGACGGCCCAGGCCGCCTGCATCAGCGTGTTCAGCGTGACGTCGCAGCGACGGGCGAGGTCGGTGAGGCGACGGGTCTCCTCCACGGTGAAGACGCAGCGATGCTCGCCCTGCCCGTCCCGCTCCGGCATGGGCTCCACCCGCGGGCCGGAGGGCAGCAGCGAGACGATCCTGGTCGGCTGTTCGAGTTCGGCGGTGCGGTTGCGCCAGAAGGCCTCGGACGCCGCCCTGTCGCGCCCTTGCAGCCAGGCCACATGGTCGCGGAACCGGCCGCCGTCCGCCGCCGGCACGACGCCGGCATAGCGTTGCAACACTTCGCCCAGAAGCTGCGAGCTGCTCCAGCCGTCCAGCAGGATGTGGTGGCTGGTCAGGATCACATGATGGCGCTCCCTGCCCGTGCGCACCACCGCCAGCCGCAGCAGAGGCGGTACCGCAAGATCGAAGCCGGCCTGCCGCTCCGCCGCCGCAAGCTCGTCCAGCCGCGCCACCGGGTCCGCATCGCCGTGCCAATCCTCCAGCCGCAGCGGCACCGCGACCTTGCGCCGGATCGCCTGCAACGGCTGCTCCAGGCCATCCCACAGGAAGCCCGCCCGCAGGCTGTCATGCGCGTCGACCGCCCCCTGCCATGCCGCATGGAAGCGCGCCACGTCCAGCCCGTCCACATCAACCCGCATCTGGTTGATGTAGGCGTCGCCACCCGGCTCGTAGAGCGCATGGAACAGCATGCCCTGCTGCATCGGCGTCAGCGGGTAGAGGTCCTCCACCTCACGCGCCGGCAGCGGCAGCGCGTCCAGCTGCCCCTGCGTCAGGCCGGCCAGCGGAACGTCCGACGGCGTCAGCCCGCCGGACGAGGACTCGCAATGCGCGACCAGCGCCCGAAGCTCCTCCCCATAGGTCGCGGCCAGCCCCTCCACCACCGGCGGCGCCAGCACCGCACGGCTGTAGCTCCAGTCGAACACCAGCTCCCCGTCATAGACCTGACCGTTCAGCGTCAGCCAGTTGCCCAAAGACGCATCGGCGTCCTGGCTGCTGCCCGCCGGCTCGTCGGCCGGCACGAAGCGGGCGGTGTCGTCGAAGCTGCCGTCGAACTGGCCCAGATAGTTGAAGGTCACCCGCGCCTCGGGCAGCGCCCGCAGCGTTGCCTGCGCCTCCGCATCGCCCAGATGGCGCAGCACGCCATAGCCCAGCCCGTTCGACGGAACCGACCGCAACTGCTCCTTCACCGCCTTGATCGCTGCCTCCAGCTCCCCACCGGGGTGCAGATGCACCGGATAGGCGGTGGTGAACCAACCGACGCTGCGGCTGAGGTCCAGGCCCGCCACCAGCTCCTCGCGGCCATGCCCCTCCAGTTGCACCAGCGCCGAGGCGGCGCCGCTCCACCGGCACAGCACCCGCGACAGCGCCGTCAGCAGAAGGTCGTTCACCCGCGTCCGGTAGGCCGCAGGCGCCGACGACAGCAGCCGTTTCGTCCAGCCCCCATCCAGCCGCGTCCGCGCCACGGCCGACCGCGCAACCGTCAGCGCCTCGGGAGAAACCGGCTCCGCCACGCCAGGCAGTCCGGCCGGCGCATCCGCCAAGCTGTCGCGCCACCAGGACAGCTCATCCTTCAGCGCCCCGCTCGCGGCGTGGCGGCCCAGAGCCTCGCCCCAGGACTGGAAGGACACGGTCTTGGGTGGCAGCACCACCGCCTCGCCCCGTTCCAGCTGCGTGCAGGCCAGTTGCAGATCCTCCAGCAGCACGCGCCAGGACACGCCGTCCACCACCAGATGGTGGATCGCCAGCAGCAGGCGCTGCTGACCGTCATCCCCGCGCTCCACCAGCAGGGCGCGCAGCAGCGGGCCATGGTCGAGGTCGAGGCTGCGCTGGGCCTCCTCGCACAGCCGCTCCTGCGCTTCGGCATTGGCGGCGGTGCGCTGCCACAGCACCGGCGGCACCGCCTCGGGCGGCAGGTGCTCGGCACGTCCGTCGCCGGCGAAGACCAGCCGTAGGGCGTCGTGATGGGCCAGCAGCGCCGAGAGCGCCCGCTCCAGCAGCGCCGGATCGGCCGGCCGGCGCAGCCGCAGCAGCACCGACTGGTTCCAGTGGCTACGGTTGGGGATCGGCTCCTCGAAGAACCAGCGCTGGATCGGCGTCAACGACAGCGTACCGCTGACGCTGCCCTGCTCGGTGGCCGAAGCGGCCGGAGTCCCGGCGTCGCTACGGGCGGCGCGGGCGAGCGCCTCCAGGGTCTGATGCTCGAAGACGTCGCGCGGGGTGAAGGCGAGGCCGTGGCGGCGGGCGCGGCTGACCAGCTGGATGGAGAGGATGGAGTTCCCGCCCAGCTCGAAGAAGTTGTCGGTGACGCCGACGCTGTCCAGCCGCAGCAGCTCGCACCACAGCGCCGCCAGGGCGCGCTCGGCCGCGCTGCGCGGCGGCACTTGGACCGACGACGACACCTCCGGCTCGGGCAGGGCCTTGCGGTCCAGCTTGCCGTTGGGCGTCAGCGGCAAGCGCTCCAGCACCACGAGATGCGTGGGCACCATGTAGTCCGGCAGAGCCGCCTTCAGTCCGGCGCGCAGCCGTTCGACAAGGCCGGCGCCGGCATCATCGCCGGCCCCCTCATCCCCGGCGGGCACGACATAGCCGACCAGACGCTTGCCGGAGCTGCCGTCGCGGGCGACCACCGCCGCCTCGCGCACGCCCTGCTGCGCCCGCAGCCGTGCTTCCACCTCGCCAAGCTCGATGCGGAAGCCGCGGATCTTCACCTGATGGTCGATCCGCCCGACATACTCGATCACCCCGTCCTCGCGCTGGCGCACAAGGTCGCCCGTCCGGTAGAGCCGCCCGCCGCCCGCCGAGAACGGGTCGGCGACGAAACGCTCCGCCGTCAGGCCGGGGCGGTTCAGGTAGCCGCGCGCCAACCCGGCACCGCCAAGATAAAGCTCCCCGACCACGCCGAGCGGCACCGGGTTCAGATCGCCGTCCAGGACATGGGTGGTGCGGTCGCCCACCCGCAGGCCGATTGGCGCATAGGCCGCACCGCAGCGGTCCTGCCGGCCCGCCTTCCAGATCAGCGGCGTCACCACCGTCTCGGTCGGGCCGTAGCCGTTGATGATGTGCTCCGGTTGCAGCGCCTCCCTGGCAAGCTCGAACGCCGCATCGCTGACGGCGTCGCCGCCGAAGCAATAGACCCGCACCGGCGGCGGGGCGGTCCCCCGCTCCGTCCGCTCGCGCCCGGCATGCTCTGCAAGCTGCTGCAGATAGACCGGCGGGAACGCCGCCACCGTCACGCCATGGCGCTGCATCGCCTCGTAGGTCTGCTCCGGCGTCCACAGGCTGTCGTCGCGGATCAGCAGGCGGCTGCCGTGGGTCAGCGCGGTCAGCCAGCGTTCATGCGCGCCGTCGAAGGCGAAGGACATGAAATGCAGCTCGCAGTCCTGCGGGGTCATGGCATAGAGCGCGCCGATGGCCCGGCAATGCATGGCGAGCGGGCCGTGCGCCACCGCGACCCCCTTGGGCAGGCCGGTGGAACCGGAGGTGTAGATGACATAGGCGAGGCTGCCGGGCAGCACCGCCACCGGCGGTGCTGCCTCGGCCTCCTCGGCCGGCAGGCCGTCGAGCAGCAGGCTCGGCAGGCCGTCCGGCAGCGGCAGCCGCTCCGCCAGGCTGCCATCGGTCAGTAGCAGGGCAATACCGGCATCCCCGATCAGGTAGGCGAGGCGCTCGCGCGGATAGGCGGCATCCAGCGGGACATAGGCGCCGCCGGCCTTGAGCACCGCCAGCAGGGCGACGATCATGGCGGGTCCGCGCGGCAGGGCGACGCCGACGCGGACTTCGGGCCCGACGCCGGCCGCCGCCAGCCGGTGGGCCAGGGCGTTGGCCCGGCGGTCGAGCGCGGTGAAGCCGAGAGTGCCGCCCCCGCGGGCACCTCCGGGAGCACCGTCCACCACCGCCGGCCGGTCCCCGAGAGCGGCGGCCATGGCGGCGATGCGGACATGCACCGGCTCGAAGGCCTCGGCGGCGACCGGCGCGTTCCAGGCGGCGAAGCGCGCCTGCTCATCCGCGGTCAGCAGCGGCACCTCGCCCACCAGCTGCCCGGCATCTGCAACAAGACCAGACAGAAGCGTCTCGAAATGGCGGCGCAACCGCTCGATCCTGTCATGGTCGTAGAGATCGGTCGCGTAGGTGAAAGAGGCCTCGATCCCACCGCCCTCTTCTTCCACGGTATCGAGGGTCAGGTCATAGCTGGCCATGGCACTGTCGAGCGCCATCGGCTCCACCCGCAGACCATCCATCGCGGAGGCGGCACGGCCATCGCGGCGCTGGTGGTTGAACATCACCTGGAACAGCGGATTGTGGCTGAGGCTGCGCTCCAGCTTCAGCGCCTCCAGCAGTTGTTCAAAGGGCAGGTCCTGATGCGCCTGAGCCCCCAGCGCCGTTTGCCTGACCCGATCGAGCAGGTCGGCGACGCGGTCGCGCCCGTCGATCCGCAGGCGCAGGACCTGGGTGTTGACGAAGAAGCCGACCACGCCTTCGCACTCCGCACGGTCGCGGTTGGCGACCGGAACGCCGATGGCGATATCCCCCTGCCCGCTGTGGCGGTGGAGCAGCATCGTGAAAGCCGACAACAGCAGCATGAACAGCGTGGCGTCGTTCTCGCGGGCGAAGGCGCGCAACCTCCCGGCCAGTTCCGCACCGAGCGTGAAGCGAAGGATGGCGCCACGGTGGCTCTGCCGCGCCGGCCGCGGCCGGTCGGCAGGCAGTTCCAACGGAGCCCGCTCTCCCCAGACGGTCGAGCCAATAGGCGAGTTGCCGCTCCGCCTCGCCCGCCTCCAGCATGTTCTTCTGCCAAAGGGCGTAATCGACATAGCGGATCGGGGGGTGCGGCAGGTCGATCCTCCCGCCCTGCCGGATGGCCCCGTACAGATCGGCGAACTCCCGGATCAGCACGGCCATCGACCAGCCATCCGACGCGATGTGGTGCATCGTCACCAGAAGACGATGGTCCTGCTGCCCCAGACGGACGAGGCGCGCCCGCAGGAGCGGGCCGGCCTCCAGATCGAAGGGTGCCTGCGCCTCCTCCTCGATCAGGCGGCGTGCGGCAGGCTCGCGCTCCTCGGCGGGCAGATGGCTCAGCTCGTCGACCGCCAGCCGGAATTCGGTATCGTCGAGGACGGTCTGCACCGGCTCCCCGTCGCCCTGGCGGAACACGGTCCGCAGAGCGGCATGGCGGCCCAGCAGACGTTCGAAGGCGCGGGACAGCGCGTCGCGATCAAGATCCCCGGCGAGGCGCGTCGCGCTGAAAATATTGTTGGCACCGCTGTCGGGATCGAGCTTCCACAGCGCCCACATCCGGCGCTGCGCATGGGACAGCGGCGCCTCCGTGGCCGGGGCGAGGTCCGCCGGGATCGGCAGCAGCGAAAGGTCCACGGCCTCGTCGCGCATGGCGCGCCAGAACAGCTTGCGCTTTTCCACCGGCAGACCGATGAAGCGGCGGACCAGGTCCACGGAGTCTTGAGCAACCATCTGGAATTTCCCATCGCCGGCTGGCTTGACGCTGATCCGGCCGCCGGGGGTTCCGGTACGGTCGACCGGGGCGGCCAGACTGTGCGCGGCGCGCCATCAGGCACACCGCGGTCTCCAGTAGTGACGAAGCAGGGACGGCCGGATTTACCCCGCCGGTTCGGAATCGGCGGCGGCGAATGGAGTGTGCTCGCGGATGCTCGGAGTCAGCGGGCCGAAACGAGGAGTTCGCCGTCCTTGGACGCGAGCGTCACCGGCAGCACCCGCGGAAGGGACGCCGCCACGCGGTCCAGATCGGCGACGTCATACACGCCGCCGATGCGCATCGCCCCCACCTTGCGGTCGGCCAGCCTCAGCGGCTGCGACAGATAGGGGTTCAGCAGGGGCACCGCTTCGGCCAGCGTGATGTTGTCGAACACCAGCCTGCCCTCGCGCCAGGACAGGATCCGCAGCGGATCGACGTGCGCAACGCTGCCGAACCGGCTGTCGCGGGCGAAGCGGCCCTGCATGCCGGGCGTCAGCCGCAAAGGCTCTCCTCCCGCCGCCGCGTCGGGGCTCACGGTGACCGATCCCTCCGCCAGCGTCACGGCGAGATCGCCGTCATTGGCCCAGACATTGAACTTCGTCCCCGTCACCCGGACCCGATGACCGGCAGTGAAGACGGTGAAGGGCCGTCCGGCATCGTGCGCGACCGCGAAATAGGCCTCGCCATGGTCCATCAGGACGCTGCGCCGGTCGCGGAACTGGGCATAGAACAGGGTGGTGTGGACGTTCAGGTCCACGGTGGAACCGTCGGGCAACTCGACCATGCGGTGCCGGCCGCCGCCGAGGAAGACATCGACACGCCCCGGCAGCATGCCGAACGACCAGCCCACAGGCCAGCAGGCGGCCAGGGTCGCCGCAATGCAGGCCGCCATCGCCCAGCGCCGCCACCGTGACGGAACCCTGACGGCGGCGGACCGCGCTGTCCGCCCGCAGCCCGGCGCAGGGTGTGCCGCCGCCGTCCCGGGAACCGCAGTCACCCGCGGGCGCAGACCGGCGGACAGGCCCCAGAATCTCCCGCATCGCATCGAATTCCGCCAGATGGCGCGGGTCCATCAGGCACCAGCGTTCGAATGCGGCGCGATCGGCGTCGCTGACCTCGGCCGATTGCAGGCGCAGGCACCAGTCCGCAGCCTCTTCGGTCACGCGGTCATCGTCGGAAGGATAAGACGGAGGCATACGGGCGCGCTCGGCTCCGGAAGGCGTTCGGCAGCTATAGGGCAAGCAGGGGATGGATCGCAAGGCGAGCCGGACGGAATGGACTCTACGCGAGGTAATCGGGCAGGGAAACCCCCGCGTCCGCGGCGCCGGCTGCGACCTTCCGTGGCAGGCAAGGGCACGGGGTGGGAGAGCAGGCACGGATCGGGGGGCCGGTTCCGGGAAGCAGGCCGTCGGGAAAACCGGTTCCGGAGGATAACGGTTTCAGTTTCGCCCCGCTCGTTCGTCCTAGTCAGGACGGCCGCGCGCATCCGCCTCCACGGCGGAGCCTTTGTGCCGGCCACCTTCGCTCCCGTCCCGCAGGAACCCCGATGCCGACGCCACCCCGCACCAGCCTCGCCGCTCTGCTCCAGTTGCTTCGCCCCTTCTGGCCGATGCTGACCGCCGCCACCCTGCTGGGGGTGCTGGGCGGGCTCAGCGTGACCGGGCTGCTGGCAACCATCAACCGCATCCTGCATGCAGGCGATAGTCCGGGCGCCGGGATCCTGCTCGCCTTCGCCGGCCTGTGCGCCCTGGCGCTCGCGGGCTCGGTCCTTTCCGACATCGGCACCAACCGGATCGGGCAGAAGGTCATCGCGCGGCTGCGCAAGGATCTGGGCGACCGCATCCTGACCGCGCCGATCGATCAGCTCGAGCGCTACCGCAGCCACCGCCTGATCCCCGTGCTGACCCACGACGTCGACACCATCAGCGACTTCGCCTTCGCCTTCGCGCCGCTGGCGGTGTCGCTCAGCGTCACGATGGGCAGCCTGTGCTACCTGGCGGTGCTGTCCTGGCCGATGTTCCTGGCGACGGCCGCCGCCATCCTGATCGGCAGCGCCGTGCAGTATGTGGCACGCGTCCGCGGCATCGAAGGCTTCCACGAGGCGCGCGCCCACGAGGATGAGCTGCAGAAGCATTACCGGTCGCTGGCGGAAGGGGCGAAGGAACTGCGCATCAACCGTCCGCGGCGGCTGCGGCTGCAGAGCGAGGCGCTGCGCGGCACCATCGACCGCATCTGCGACATCCAGATCCGGTCGATCAACCTCTTCGTCATCGCCAAGGGATTCGGGTCGACGCTGTTCTTCATCGTCATCGGGGTGGCGCTCGGCGTCGAAGCGCTGTGGCCCAGCACTGACCGCGGGACGCTGAGCGGCTTCATCCTGGTCCTGCTCTACATGAAGGGGCCGCTGGAGCATCTGATCGGCACCCTGCCCATCGTCAGCCGCGCCCAGGTCGCCTTCCGCCGCATCGCCGACCTGTCGGCGGAGTTCGCCTCGCCGGAACCGCATCTGCTGATGAAGGACGACGCCCGCCCGCCCGCGACCATCGACCGGTTGGAGCTGCGGAATGCCCGCTACATCTACCCGCCGGCCGGACCCGACGTGGAGCCCTTCGTGCTCGGTCCCGTCTCGCTGCGGGTCGGCCGCGGCGAGATCCTGTTCATCGTCGGCGAGAACGGCTGCGGCAAGACCACGCTGATCAAGATGCTGCTCGGCCTCTACCCCCCTCACGAAGGCCAGATCCTGCTGGACGGCCGGCCGGTGACACCGGAGACGCGCGACGATTACCGCCAGCTCTTCACCACCATCTTCGCCGATTATTTCCTGTTCGACGACCTGATCCAGGCGAACGACAGCGTGCCGGAGGATGCCCAGGCCTATCTGGAACGGCTGGAGATCGCCCATAAGGTCAGCGTCGTCGACGGCGTGTTCAGCACAACCGACCTGTCCACCGGCCAGCGCAAGCGCCTGGCCCTTCTCCAGGCCTGGACCGAGAAGCGGCCGGTGCTGGTGTTCGACGAATGGGCCGCCGACCAGGATCCGACCTTCCGGCGGATCTTCTACACCGAACTGCTGCCGAGCTTGAAGGCGCTGGGCAAGACCATCATCGTCATCTCCCATGACGACCGCTATTTCGACGTGGCCGACCACCTGCTCCGGCTGACCGCCGGCAAGGTCGTGGAGGATCGCCAGCCGGCGCTGTGACGGAGCCTGTACGGGAAGCGGCAGAAAAAAGGGGGTGCGCCCGGTTGGGTGCGCCCCCTTTCCTTTCGCAAACAGGTCGTTCAGCCGGACTCCAGCATGTCCATCAACGCGCTCATCCGCGACAGCTTGGCCGGATCCGGCGCCGCCGGACGCTCGGCGACATGGGCGGCCAGCGCCCGCAGGGTGGCGTTGCCGAAAACCTGTCCCGGCGACAGGCCGATTCCGAAATCGCGGCGCAGACGGGCGATCAGCTGTACCGCAAGCAGCGAGTGGCCGCCCAGCTCGAAGAAGTCGTCGTCAAGGCCGACGCGCTCCACCCGCAGCAGTTCTTCCCAAAGAGCCGCCAGCCGACACTCCAGATCCGTGACGGGCGGCACATGGGTCCGCTGCCTCGGTTCGGGTTGAGGAAGAGCCCGGCGGTCGAGCTTGCCGCTGGGCGTCAGAGGCAGCCGGTCCAGCCGGACCCAGAGGGTGGGGACCATATGGTCGGGCAGCCGTTCGCCCAGCCGCCGGCGCAACGACGGCCAGAGGGACGGCCAGAGGGCGTCGCCTTGCCGGTCGTCCTGTTCGACGGGAACGATGTAGGCGCAGAGCTGTCCGCCGCCCGGTCCTGCGACGGCGGCGACCGCCGCATTCCGGACCGCCGCATCCGCCTGCAATGCCGCCTCGATCTCGCCGAGTTCGATGCGCAGGCCGCGGATCTTCACCTGCTGGTCGATGCGGCCGAGATACTCGATCACACCGTCCTCGCCGTGACGGGCAAGGTCGCCGCTGCGGTAGAGACGCCCGCCCGGCTCGCCGAAGGGATCGGGGATGAAACGGTCGGCGGTCAGGCCCGGCTGGCGGTGATAGCCGCGCCCGACCCCGATGCCGCCGATGTGCAGTTCGCCCGCCACCCCCGGCGGCACCGGATTGCCGCAGCCGTCCATTATGTAAAGGCGCAGTCCGGGCACCGGCCGGCCGGTCGGGATTTCGGCTGAGATGCCGTCCCAGCGATGGAAAGCGACGACATCCGCGCATTCCGTGGGACCGTAGCTGTTGTGGATGCGCGGTTTCGGCCCATGCCGTCTCTCCAGCCAGGGACGCAGCGCATCGGTGCGGATCGGCTCGCCGCCCAGGATCACGTCGCGCAGGGACTCCAGCTCCCCATTCCGTTCCAGCGCCACCAGCGGCTGGAAAGTGCTGGGGGTGGCATTCAGCGCGGTGATGCCATGCCGGGCGATCCAGTCCAGCAACAGTTGCGGGTCATAGCCTTCGCCTGCCATGTGCAGCTGACCGCCAACCAGGAGCGGTGCGAACAGGTTCTTCTGCGTCAGGTCGAAGGCGTGCGAACTCATCAGCAGTAGGCGGCTGCCGGCATCGAAGCCGACATGGTCGCAATACCAGCGCATCAGGTTAACGAACCCGGCCTGCGTCACCCCGGCCCCCTTGGGCTGGCCGGTGGATCCGGAGGTGTAGATCAGGTAGATCAGGTTGTCGGGTGCGCCGGCCGGCGGCAGATCATCGTCGGCGAACGCCGCCAGACGGTCCCGGTCGGCGTCCAGGCGGACCATCGGCAGACCGGCCGGCCTGGGCATGCCGCCCTGAAGCGTCTCCGAGGTCAGCAGCAGCGCGGCTCCGCCATCGTCCAGCATGTATGCCAGACGCTGCGGCGGGTAGCTGGGATCGAGCGGCAGATAGGTGGCGCCGGCCTTCAGAACCGCAAGAATGGCGACCAGCAGTTCGGGAGAGCGCTCAAGCGCGATGGCGACCCGGTCGTCAGGCCCGATTCCCTCGGCGCGCAGGAGGCGGGCCAGACGGTTGGCGTGGGCGTTCAGCTCACGATAGCTCAGGGTACCGCCCGGATGAACCAGGGCTGTCGCCTCCGGCTTGCGGCGGACCTGGGCTTCGATCAGCTGATGCAGGCGCTGGAGGGAAGGAGGCGGCAAGCCCGGCTCATCCTGTCCGCTCCAGTCCACCAGCACTTGGCGGCGGCGGTTGTCGCCCTCCAGCAGAATCCAATGCCCCGACGAATGCTTCGGCATTCGACGCCAAGCGGTCCAGCAGGGCGCCGAAGAGCCGGGACAGTTCCTCCACCCGGCCGGAGTCCAACTGCTCGCGCCGGTAGCCGAAGGCCAGATCCAGCTTTTCCCCGGCCCGCACCGTCAGGGTCATGGCGTAATGGGTGTCGTCGACGGTCTCGGCGGCTCCAGAATCTGATGGTGTGGTCATTGTGGTTTTTGATGGCCTCGTCGACGGGGTAGTTCTCGAAGACGAGGATGCTGTCGAACAGGGCCCGCGCGCCGCCGCCGGTGCCGAGGCTGGAGCTGGCCCAGCGCTGCACCTCGTGCAGCGGCGTGTGCTCGTGCTCGCGCATCTCCAGGTTCCGCCGCTGCAACTCGCGCAGCCACTCCCCCACCCGCTCATCCGATGGCGGACGCTCCACCACCGGCAGCGTGTTGATGAACAGCCCCAGCGTCTCCTCGACGCCGGCAAGTTCCGCCGGACGGCCCGACACCGTCGCGCCGAACGCCACCGTCTCCTGCCCGCTGTAGCGTTGCAGAAGAAGCGCCCACGCCCCCTGCACCAGCGTGTTCAGCGTCACCCGCTGCGCTTGCGCGAACGCCTGCAACCGCCGCGTCGCACCGCCGTCCAGCCGCAGCCGCACCATGCCGTGCCCCGCCTCGGGATGCCGGCAGGGCAGGCTCGCCGCCAGCAGCGTCGGCGCCTCCAGCCCAGACAGGCGCCCGCGCCAGAAGCGCTCCGACGCCGCCGCATCCTGCCGCCCGAGCCACGCGATGTAGTCGCGGTAGCGGCCCGCCGCGCCACCGACCGCGCCGTCCACCTCCGCCCCCCGGTAGCGGCCCAGCGCCTCCGCCACCAGACGCGCGCTGCTCCAGCCGTCCAGCAGAAGGTGGTGGCTGGTCCAGATCAGGCGATGGCGCACTTGGCCCTGTGGCCCCTGCCCCAGCCGCACCAGAACCACCCGCTGCAACGGCGGACGGCCAAGCTCGAAGCTGCGGGCACGCTCCTCCCGCGCCAAGGCACCCAGAGCCTCCTCCAGGTCGGCGCCGGCGAGGCCGCGGTCGCGCCAGTCCAGCACCGACACCGCATCACCCACCCGCTCCCACACCGCCTGCAACGGGGCGGCAAGCGTGCCGCCCCACAGGAAACTGGTGCGCAGCACGGCATGGCGAGCCGTCACCCAGGCCCAGGCGGCGGCGAAGCGGGTCTCCTCAAGCCCCTCCACCTCGACGGCGAGCTGCGTCACATAGGGGCTTTCGCCCTCCGCATCCCCTTCCAGCGCATGGAACAGCATGCCCTGCTGCATCGGGCTCAGCGGGTAGAGGTCTTCCACCTCGCGCGCCGGCAGCGACAGCGCGTCCAGCTGCCCCTGCGTCAGGCCGGCCAGCGGTACGTCCGACGGCGTCAGCCCGCCGGACGAGGACTCGCAATGCGCGACCAGCGCCCGAAGCTCCTCCCCATAGGCAGCGGCCAGCCCCTCCACCACCGGCGGCGCCAGCACCGCATGGCTGTAGCTCCAGTCGAACACCAGTTCCCCGTCATAGACCCTGCCGTCGATGCTCAGCCAGTTGCCGAGCGGGGCGTCGGCATCGAGACGGGCACCCGCCGGCTCGTTGGCCGGCACGAAGCGGGCGGTGTCGTCGAAGCTGCCGTCGAACTGGCCCAGATAGTTGAAGGTCACCCGCGCCTCGGGCAGGGCCTGCAGCGTTGCCTGCGCCTCCGCATCGCCCAGATGGCGCAGCACGCCATAGCCCAGACCGTTCGACGGAACAGCCCGAAGCTGCTCCTTCACCGCCTTGATCGACGCGCCCAGTTCCCCGCCGGCCCTCTCACCGGGGCGCAGATGCACCGGATAGGCGGTGGTGAACCAGCCGACGCTGCGGCTGAGGTCCAGGCCCGCCACCAGCTCCTCGCGGCCATGCCCCTCCAGTTGCACCAGCGCCGAGGCGTCCACGCTCCACCGGCACAGCACTCGCGCCAAGGCCGTCAGCAGAAGGTCGTTCACCCGCGTCCGGTAGGCCGCCGGCGCCGACGACAGCAGCCGCTTCGTCCAGCCGGCATCCAGCCGCGTCCGCGCAACCGCCGACTTCGCAACCGTCAGCGCCTCGGGAGAAACCGGCTCCGCCACGCCAGGCAGTCCGGCCGGCGCATCCGCCAAGCTGTCGCGCCACCAGGACAGTTCGTCCCGCAGCGCTCTGCTCGCGGCGTGGCGGCGCAGCGCCTTGCCCCAGGACTGGAAGGAGGCGGTCTTGGCCGGCAGCACCACCGCCTCGCCCCGCTCCAGCTGCGTGCAGGCCAGTTGTAGATCCTCCAGCAGCACGCGCCAGGACACGCCGTCCACCACCAGATGGTGGATCGCCAGCAGCAGGCGCTGCTGACCGTCATCGTTACGTTCCACCAGCATTGCGCGCAGCAGCGGGCCATGCGCGAGGTCGAGGCTGCGCTGGGCCTCCTCGCACAGCCGCTCCTGCGCCCCGGCATCGGCGGCGGTGCGCTGCCACAGCATCGGCGGCACCGCCTCGGGCGGCAGGTGCTCGGCACGTCCGTCGCCGGCGAAGACCAGCCGCAAGGCGTCGTGATGGGCCAGCAGCGCCGAGAGCGCCCGCTCCAGCAACGCCGGATCGACCGGCCGGCGCAGCCGCAGCAGCACCGACTGGTTCCAGTGGCTACGGTTGGGGATCGGCTCCTCGAAGAACCAGCGCTGGATCGGCGTCAGCGACAGCGCCCCGCAGACGCTGCCCTGCTCGGCGGCCGGAGTCCCGGCGTCGCTGCGGGCGGCGCGGGCGAGCGCCTCTAGGGTTTGGTGCTCGAAGACGTCGCGCGGGGTGAAGGCGAGGCCGTGGCGGCGGGCGCGGCTGACCAGCTGGATGGAGAGGATGGAGTCCCCGCCCAGCTCGAAGAAGTTGTCGGTGACGCCGACGCTGTCCAGCCGCAGCAGCTCGCACCACAGCGCCGCCAGGGCCCATTCGGCCGCGCTGCGCGGCGGCACTTGGACCGACGACGACACCTCCGGCTCGGGCAGGGCCTTGCGGTCCAGCTTGCCGTTGGGCGTCAGCGGCAAGCGCTCCAGCACCACGAGGTGCGTTGGCACCATGTAGTCCGGCAGCGCCGCCTTCAGCCCGGCACGCAGCCGCTCGACAAGGCCGGCGCCGGCATCATCGCCGCTACCTTCATCGCCAGCGGGCACAACATAGCCGACCAGACGCTTGCCGCCTGCGCCGTCACGGGCGACCACCGCCGCCTCGCGCACGCCCTCCTGCGCCCGCAGCCGTGCCTCCACCTCGCCAAGCTCGATGCGGAAGCCGCGGATCTTCACTTGGTGGTCGATCCGCCCGACATACTCGATCACCCCGTCCCCGCGCTGGCGCACGAGGTCGCCCGTGCGATAGAGCCGCCCGCCGCCGCTGGAGAACGGGTCGGCCACGAATCGCTCCGCCGTCAGGCCGGGGCGGTTCAGATAGCCGCGCGCCAACCCCGCACCGGCGATGTAAAGCTCGCCGACCGCGCCGGCCGGAAGCGGGTTCAGCGAAGCGTCGAGCACCAGCGCCCGGCGCTCGCCGATCGCTTGGCCGATGGGAGCGGTTCCGGCGCGCCGCTCGCTACCGGCCCGCCAGACGAGAGGAGTGATCACCGCCTCGGTCGGCCCGTAAGCGTTGAAGATCCGGCCGGTCCAGCCGGCGAGGCGGCCAGCGAGCGACAAATCCCAGGCCTCGCCGCCCAGAATGCAGGCGCGCAGGCGGTGACCGGGCATGGCGTCGGCAAGGGCCTCGGCATGGCGGGCAAGATAGGCCGGCGCCAAGTCGGCGACGGTGACGCCGTCGCGCAGGATCAGCGCCGCCAGCCGTTCCGGCGTGGAATCCACCATGGCGCCCAGGACGACACCAGCACCCGCCAACAGAGGCACCAGGATCTGTTCGCTCGCCGCATCGAAGCCGAAGGAGGCGAAATGCAGCAGCCGGTCCCCGGCGGTCATCCCATAAGCCCCGGCCGCCGCCAGACAGTGGCGGGCCAGCGCTCCGTGGGAAACCATGACGCCCTTGGGCGTCCCGGTCGACCCGGAGGTGTAGACCAGATAGGCCAAGGCTTCGTCCACCGGCGCCCGGAGAGCGCCCCTCGCGTCCGGCTCATCCCCGCATATCCCGTCGCCACACACCCCGTCGGCGTCCAGCGTGAGACAGGCCGCCCCGGTCGGCATCGAGCCGAGTACACTGTCCTGCGCCAGGATCAGAGCCATGCCGCTATCGGCGATCATGCCCGCCAGCCGGTCATGGGGGAGGCGGGAATCGAGCGGCACATAGCCTCCACCCGCCTTCAGCACAGCCAGAAGTCCGACGACCATTGCTGGCGAAGGTTCGACCGCCAGCCCGATCCGGACATCCGGCCCGACACCCAGCGCACGGAGCCGCCGGGCCAACCGGTCCGAGCGGTCCTTCAAGGCACCGAAGGTCACCGGCCGCCCATCGGCCACCAGAGCGATGGCTTCCGGAGAGTCCGTCGCGCGGGCATCGAACAGCGTCGCGGGCGACGGGGCGGCGCCGGAGGCCGTCTTCGGGGGCACGGTGCCGGCGACATCCATGCTGTCTTTGGCCATGCGGTCGTCGGCCGTCAGGCGGATGGCCGCGACCGGACCGCCCGTCTCTGCGGCGAAGGCTGCGAGAATGCGCCGGTAATCTTCCGCCATCGCGGCGAGCCGCTCCGCCGCATAGCGGTCGGCGGCATAGCGCAGGTCACAACGGATGCGTCCGCAATCGTCCTCCTCGACCTCCAGCGACAGGTCGAACAGGGCGACGCGGAGGCTGCCTGCGAGAGGGCAGATCGTCAGACCGGCGACCCGGTCCAGCGCCGACAGTCGACGGTGCTGATGGTTGAACATCACCTGGAACAGCGGATTGCGGTCGAGCCGGCGTTCCGGTCTCAGGGCGTCCACCAGATGCTCGAAGGGCAAATCCTGGTTGGCCTGGGCGTCGACCGACCGGTCGCGAACCTGCGCCAGCACCTCATGCAGACCGAGCCCGCCATGCAGGTCCGCGCCGATGACCTGACTGTTCACGAACAGGCCGATCAGGCGCTCGGTCTCGGCGCGATGACGCCCGGCGACCGGCACCCCCACCCGCACATCCCCCTGCCCGGTGTGACGGTGAAGCAGAAGCAGGAATGCGGCCAACAGAAGATTGGCGACGGTCGCCCCCGTCTTGCCGGCCACGGCGCGCAGCTGGGCGCCGAGTGCATCGTCGAGGACAAACGGGACGCCCGCCTCCCGCCGGTCGGTGCCCTGCCCTTCGTCGGCAGCACCCTCTCCGTCCCGCGGCAGCATCAGCTCCGGCTGCTCATCGCCCAACAGGGCACGCCAATGGTCGAGCTGCCGCCCCCCTTCGCCGCTGCGCAGGAGCCGGTCCTGCCACAGCGCATGGTCGGCATACTGGATCGGCAGCGGGGGCAACCCGGCGTCCCGCCCCTCCCGCCGGGCGGCATAGAGGGCAGAGAATTCCTCCACCAGCCGGTTCACCGACCAGCCATCGGCGGCGATGTGGTGGAGCGTCAGGAACAGCGCATGCTCGTCCTCCGCCAGCCGCACCAGCCGCAGGCGGACCGGCGGTGCCGCTTCCAGGTCGAAGGGGGTTGCCGCCTCCGCGTCAGCCAGGGCCTGCAGCCGGGTTTCCCGCTCGACAGGGGCCAGGGCCGACAGATCGTTCCAGGCGATGTCCGGGGGAGCGGCGGGATGGATGCGCTGCTCGGCCTCGCCGTCGCACGCCGGGTAGCTGGTCCGCAGCACCTCGTGCCGCGCCAGGATATCGGCGAAGGCGCCGGAAAATGCCTCCCGGTCAAGGGAACCGGTCAGGCTCAGACCGATCGGAATGTGATAGGCCCGGCTATGGCGGTCGAGCTGCCAGAGCACCCACAGCCGCCGCTGGGCATGGGACAGCGGCAGCCGGTCCGGCCGGCGACCGGGCAGGATCGGCAGCCGGGCGAAGGAAATTCCCGTTCCGGCCAAGCGCCGGAGGAACTCCTCCTGCCGGTCGGCGGGCAACGCGTGGAGGCGCCGGGCGATCTGGACAAGCGCGTCCGCCGGCCGCTCCGCCGGGTCATGCTGGACAGGCGTGGTCATTGGGCGGCCTCCGACGGCAAGGCTTCAAAATCGGCTTCGAGATCGGCCAGCAGGGCGTCCATGCGGGCGATCTCCTCCTCCGCGGCGCCGTCCGCCTTCTCCCGGTCGATCCGCGCCGCCAGCTCGGCCAGGGTCGGCGCTTCGAACAGGGTGCGCAGGGCCAGATCCACCGCGAGCCGCTCGCGGAGCTGCGCCGCCACCCGTGCCACCAGCAGCGAGTGGCCGCCGAGCGTGAAGAAGCTGTCGGCGCCGCCGATACGCTCCACCCCGAGGACCGACCGCCAGATCTCCGCCACTGCATGTTCGGTCGCCGTGGATGGCGGAACATGCTCCACCCCGGCATCCGGCGCAGGCTCGGGCAGGGCCTTGCGGTCCAGCTTGCCGTTGGGCGTCAGCGGCAACCGCTCCAACACCACGAGATGCGTTGGCACCATGTAGTCCGGCAGAGCGTGACCAAGGTGCTCCTTCAGCCGCCGTGGCAGCTCCGCAGCCGCATCGGCGGCGACATAGCCGACCAGACGCTTGCCGCCCGCACCGTCGCGGGCGACCACCACCGCATCCCGCACCGCCGGATGGCCGCGCAGCACAGCCTCGATCTCGCCAAGCTCGATCCGCAGGCCGCGGATCTTCACCTGATGGTCGATCCGCCCGACATACTCGATCACCCCGTCCCCGCGCCGCCGCGCCAGATCGCCCGTCCGGTACATCCGGCCGCCGTCGGCCGAGAACGGATCGGCGACGAAGCGTTCCGCCGTCAGGCCGGCCCGCCGGTGATAGCCGCGCGCCAGGCCCGCACCGGCGATGTACAGCTCACCGACCGCACCGGCCGGAAGCGGGTTCAGGCACTCATCCAGCACATGGAGGCGCAGATTGTCGATGGCCACGCCGATCGGCACGCTGCCGCCCGTACCGCCCTCCCCGGCCCGGCAGGTCCAGTGGCTGACGTCGATCGCCGCCTCCGTCGGGCCGTAGAGGTTGTACAGGCCGACCTGCGGCAGCCGGGCGAACAGCCGGTCCTGCAACGCCGCCGGCAGCGCCTCGCCGCTGCACACCACACGGCGCAGACTGGTGCATTGCTCCACCCCCGGCTCCTCCACGAAGGCCTGCAGCATGGAGGGCACGAAGTGCAGCGTGTCGATGCCCTGCTCCCGAATCAGCACCACCAGCCGGGCCGCGTCGCGGTGCTCGCCGGGCGCAGCCACCACCAGATGCGCCCCCACCATCAGCGGCCAGAAGAACTCCCAGACCGAGACGTCGAAGCCGAAGGGCGTCTTCTGCAACACCCGCTCGCCAGGGGAAAGCCGGTAGGCCTTCTGCATCCAGACCAGCCGGTTCAGCAGGGCGCCATGGCTGTTGCAGGCTCCCTTGGGCGTGCCGGTGGAGCCGGAGGTGTAGATCAGGTAGGCGAGGTTCTCCGGCCGCAGCCCGGCCGCGGGCGGCGTGTCCGGCAGTCCCCCGGTGCTCTCGGCGTCGGTGTCCTCGGCGTCGAGCAGCAGCAGGCGGACAGCCTCGGGCAGCGCCTCGCCACCCAGCCGTCCGGCAAGATGGGACTGGGTGAGCAGCAGGGCGATGCCACCGTCCGCCGCCATGGCGGCAAGGCGGGCGGACGGCAGGTCCGGGTCGAGGGGCAGATAGGCGCCGCCCGCCTTCATCACCGCCAGCAGGCCAACGACCAGTTCCAGCGAACGTTCGGCGGCGACGCCGATCACCACCTCCGGGCCGACGCCGAGAGCCCGCAACCGGTGGGCCAGCCGGTTCGCCTGCGCCTCAAGCTCGGCATAGCTCAGCGTCCGCCCGCCGAACGTAACCGCCGGACGGTCGCCATGCAGACGGGCCTGCTCCGCGATCAGATCGGGCACCAGAGGGCCGGCCGGCGGACGGGGGCTGGGCAGCACCTCCGGCCAGTCGGCGGCGTCGAGGATCGGCAGATAGCCCAGCGTGACCGTGGGCGCCTGCGCCACCCCGTGGAGGATACGTTCCAAATGGCTGCGGAATTGCTGGACCGTGTCCTCTTCGAACAGGTCGGTGGCGTAGATCAGGGTGGCACGCAGCGAACCGTCGGCCTGCTCCTCGCTGTGCAGCGACAGGTCGAACTGGGCGGCGTGGTGCAGCCGCGGATGCTCGGCGATGTCCAGGCCGGGCAGGCGGCGCAGCGCGTCGGAGCGCGGACGGCTGTGGCTGGCCATCACCTGGAACAGCGGGTTGCGGTCGAGGCTGCGGTCGGGCTGCAAGGCCTCCACCAGGGCATCGAACGGCAGCTCCTGGTTGGCCTGGGCCGCCAGAACCTCGTCGCGCACCCGCGCCAGGAAGCGGTCGAAGGGCAGACGCCCATCGGGTTCGATGCGCAGGACCTGGGTGTTGGCGAAGAAGCCGATCAGCCCCTCCAGCTCGACCCGGCCGCGGTTGGCGGTCGGCACGCCGATGCGCAGGTCCCGCTGACCGCTGTGCCGGAGCAGCAGGGCGGCGAAGGCGGCGAGCAGGACCATGAACAGGCTCGCCCCCTGCTCCCGCCCGACGGCAGCCATCCCGGCGACCAGCGAGGCGTCCAGCCGGAACTCCACCGCCGCACCGCGATGGCTCTGCATCGGCCGGCGCGGACGGTCGGCCGGAAGGTCGAGCGCCGGCTGCTCGCCCCCCAGGCGCCCCTGCCAATGGTCGAGCTGCCGACGCGCCTCGGCCGACTCCATCCAGCGCTCCTGCCATGCGGCATAGTCCGCATACTGGAGCGGCAGCGGCGGCAATGCAGCCGGCAGACCGGCCGACAACAGCGCATAGGCACGGGCAACCTCGTCCACCAGGACGTTCATCGACCAGCCGTCGGAGATGATGTGATGCATCGCCAGCGAAAGCACGTGCTCGTTCCCGCCGGGCCCGTCCGGCAGACGGAACAGGCGAAGGCGCAGCAACGGCCCCCGTTCCAGGTCGAAGGGGCGGGCTGCCTCGCCGCGCAGCCGGCCATCCAGCAGACCGGCATCCTCCAGCGTCTCGACCGTCCAGTCGACGGCGGCATCGGCTTCGACGACCTGCCGGGGTTCGCCGCCCCGTTCGACGAAGCGGGTGCGCAGGGTTTCGTGCCGCCCGGACACCAGCGCGAAGGCCCGCCGCAGGCTTTCGGGGTCGAGCCGGCCGCGCAGGCGGAGCGCCGTGGCGATGGTATAGGCTGTGCTGGCTGGGTCGAGGCGCCACAGGAACCACAGGCGGCGCTGGGTGGAGGACAAGGGCAGACCATCGCCGCGCGGTACGGTGGGAATCGCCGCAGCCTCCGGTCCGGCCTGTGGCTCCGCCGCCGATGCCGGGGCTGGGACCGGGACCAGCGACAGGACCGGAGCGTTTCCCAGCGGCCGGGCGTCCAGCAGAGCGGCGAGCGCGCGGATGCTCTGGGCCTCGAACAGCTGCTTCGGGGTGAATTTCAGCCCCTGCTTGCGGGCGCGGGCGATCAGCTGGAGGCTGAGGATCGAATCCCCGCCCATGGCGAAGAAGCTGGCACCGACGTCCACCGTCTCGCGCTTCAGCACCTCGGCCCAGATCCGGGCGAGGCGTTGTTCCGTCTCCGTCATCGCCGTTTGCGATGCCGGTTCGGCGGCAGCCGGAACCGGCAGCGCCTTGCGGTCCGGCTTGCCGTTGGCGGTCAGCGGCAGATGGTCCAGCACCAGCCAATGTGCCGGAACCATATGATCCGGGAGCAGACCGGCAGCGGACAGGCGCAGGGCCGCGATATCGGGCTCGCCGGTGGACGGCACGCAGTAGGCGATCAGTTGCCCGGCCGCCGGGCCATGAGCAGCGGTGCCGGCGGTCACCAGCACGTCCGCCAATCCGGGCAGGGATTTGAGGACGCGGGCGACTTCTCCCGGCTCGACGCGATGGCCGCGGATCTTCACCTGATCGTCGAGGCGTCCGACGAACTCCAGCAGCCCGTCCCGGCGCAGGCGGATCCGGTCGCCGGTGCGGTAGAGCCGGTCGCCCGGCCGGCGCGGTTGCGGATCGGGAATGAAGCGGGCCGCCGTCAGCGCCGGCTGGCCGAGATAGCCATCGGCCAAGCTGTCGCCACCGACATAAAGCTCGCCGACGGCTCCGGCGAGCACCGGCTCAAGATCCGGGTCGAGCACGCAGGCACGGACGTTGGCCAGGGGGGAGCCGAGAGGAATGACGGCGGGGACCGCAGCAGGAACCTCGTGGGTGAGCACGCCGACCGTCGTCTCGGTCGGGCCATAATGGTTGAGCACGCGCAGGCCCGGCCGCAGCCGCCGCAACTGCTCCACCAGCCCGCCGTCGCAGGCCTCGCCGCCCAGGACCAGCAGGTCCCGCGGCAGCACGTCGGCGGTGCTGGCGGCGTGAAGCAGGCCGCGCAGATGGCTGGGCACGATCTTCAGCACCCCGGCGGCGCAGCCCGCCATCCAGGCGGCGAAGCGGTCGGGATCGCGCGCGGTGGCGTCGTCGGCCAGATGCAGAGCGCCGCCATGGCAGAGCGCGCCGAACAGCACCGTATGCCCAAGGTCGGCGGCAACGGTCGAGACCATGGCCATCGAGGTGCCCTTCGGCACGGCCAGCCGCTCCAGAACGCCGCGCAGATAGCTGCCGAGCGCACCATGGCTGACGACGACGCCCTTGGGTTCGCCGGTGGAGCCGGAGGTGTAGATGACATAGGCCGGAAGCCCCCCGGCCGGGACCGGGCCATCGAAGCCATCCGGCTGGGATGCGATACGCGGACCGTCGAGGTCGAGGCAGGACAACCCGGTGGCCGCGGCTGCGGCCAGCGTCGCTCCCGCCGCCACGGCGCAGCGGGCGCCGCTCGACAGGGCGAGACGGCGCAACCGCTCCGCCGGCTGGGAGGGATCGAGCGGCACATAGGCGGCGCCGGCCTTCATGACGCCGAGCAGTGCGGCGATCAGGCCGCAGGATCGCTCGAAGCACAACAGGACCCGGTCGCCTGGCCCGATCCCGGCTTCGCGCAGGGCATTCGCCAGCCGGTTCGCCAACCCGTCCAGCGCACGGACGGTGAGCGTCCGGTCGCCGCCGCACACCGCGACGGCCTCCGGATCGGCTTCGACACGGGCGTTCCACAGTTCCAGAACGCCCGGCGCCGGATCGCGCCAGCTGCCGCTTTCGCCGGCCGGTGCCGAACCCGAAGGGCGCAGGCGCCACAGCGGGGCGTCGGGCTGGCGCAGGACGGCGTCCAGCAGACCGCAATAGTCGGTGACCAACCCCTCGACGCTGGCGGCTTCGAACAGGTCGCGGGCATAGGTCATCGAACCGTGCAACTCGTCCGGAGCGTCGGCGATATCCAGTGCCAGGTCGAAATGGGCGCCCAGGAACTCGTTGGGCTCGGGCGCCAGTCGCAGCCCCACCGGTGCCGGCAGGGTGGAGGTGTCGAAGCCGTAGTTGAACTTCACCTGGAACAGCGGGTTGTGGCTCAGGCTGCGTTCGGGCTGGAGCGCCTCGACCAGTTGCTCGAAGGGAAGATCCTGATGGGCCTGGGCCTCCAGCGCGGTATCGCGCAGCCGGGCCAGCAGGGCGCCGAAGCTCTCGCGGCTGTCCAACCGGCTGCGCAGAACCAGGGTGTTGACGAAGAAGCCGACCACCCCTTCCGTCTCGATGCGATTGCGGTTGGCGAAGGGCACGCCGACCCGCAGGTCGGTCTCACCGCTGTGACGCATCAGCAGCAGCTTGAAGGTGGCCAGCAGCAGGACGAAGGGGGTCACGCCGCGGGCCTGGGCCAGCGCCTTCAGGTCGCGGCTGCGCTGCGTGCCGAGCCGGAAGGCCACCGTGCCGCCATGGGCGCCCAGCACCGCCGGCCGGGGCCGGTCGAGCGGCAGCGGCAGCACCGGATGATCGGTGCCGAGCCGGTCGCGCCAGTAGGCGAGCTGCCTGTCGCGCTCCCCGGCTTCCAGCCAGTCGCGCTGCCACTGCGCGTAATCGGCATATTGGATCGGCAGCGACGGCAGGTCCGGCTGCCGGCCAGCCCGCAGGGCGTCGTAGCTGCGGGCGAATTCCGCCAGGAAGCGCTCCACCGACCAGCCATCGGCGACGATGTGGTGCAGGGTGACCAGCAGCAGATGATCCTCCGCCGCCAGCCGCACCAGCGTCAGGCGCATCAGCGGACCGTTGCCGAGATCGAAGGGTGCCAAAGCTTCCGTGCGCGCCAGATCCCGTGCGCGCGCCTCGCGGTCGGCGGGGGAAAGCGCCGAAAGGTCGATGCTGGCGAGCATCGGGGCCATCCGGGGGTGGATGATTTGGACGGGTTGGCCGTCGCGCTCGGCGAAGCTGGTGCGCAGCGCCTCGTGCCGGTCGGTCAGATGGGCGAAGGCCGCCTCCAGCAGGGCGGGGTCGAGCGGGCCGGTCACCCGGATGGCGCCGGGAATATTGTAGGCCGCCCCGCCGGGATCCATCCGCCAGAGGAACCACAGCCGCTGCTGCGCATAGGAGAGCGGCAGCGGCTGCGAACGGTCCGCGTGGGGGATCGGGAACCGGGTATGGATGTCGATGCCTTTGGCAGCCAGAACGGCGGCGAGCGCCCGGCGCTGGCTGCGCGACAGACCGTCGAGCGAGGACGGCAGGGAGGGAGTGGACGGGCTGCTGGTCATCGGGCGATCCCCGTGTTTGCACTGTCTGTTTCGGCACTGCCGATACGGGCGGAATCCGTGGCGGCATCCGCGAGCGCGTTTAGTTCGGCCTCCGACAGGCCTTCGATGGCCTTCAGCGCGGCGGCCAGTTCGTCTTCGATGGCGGATGCGGCGGCGGGCTCGGTGGCGGCGCGCCGCTCCTCCACCCGCCGGGCGAGGCCGCGCAGGCCGGTCGCCTCGAACAGGGTGCGGATATCCAGCGTCACCCCCAGATCGGCGGCGATGCGCGAGGCCACCTGGGTCGCCAGCAGCGAATGGCCCCCCAGCTCGAAGAAGTCGTCGTCCAGGCCGACGCGGGTGACGCCCAGCACCTCGGCCCAGATGGCGGCTAGCGCCTGCTCCACCGGGCTTTCCGGCGGGACATGGGCGGCCGCCGTCACCTGCATGGGCTGGTCGTGGTCGGCCAGCCGGTCGCGGTCCAGCTTGCCGTTGACGGTCAGCGGCAGCCGGTCGACGCGCAACATCTGGGACGGCACCATATGCGCCGGCAGGCTGCCGCGCAGGGCGGACAGCAGACGCGGCGCGAACTGGCGCCGCTGCCGGGCGAGCAGCGGATCACTGCACTGGGCGCGCCATCCATCGCGAACTGCCGGTTCCGGCCCGATGGGGTGACGCTCCAGCCGGGCCGGATCGAAGATTTCCACGTCGAAACGGCCTTCCGCATTGCCGGCACCGTCCGGACCGACATTCCAGCCGACGCGGGCCCGGTAGCCATGCGCCTCGGCAAGCGCCCGGTAGGCGTCGGGATCGGCACCGGCGGGATCCAGCCGGTCGATCCGTTCCCGCAATGCCCCCGCCGCTGGCGAGGAGGCGCCGGACATCGCCGTCCAGGCGGCAAGGTCGCGGGCGAGCCGGCGGTTGGCGATCCCGGCGATCCGCAGGCCGGCGGGCCGCTCCTCCGCCAGTAGGCGGTCGAGACGGGTCAGGTCCTCCCCGGCCTCGCGCCAGCCGCCGGCAGGCCGCAGGTCCTCCCCACCGACATGCAGGACCGCGTCGAAGCGGTAGCGGGTCAACTCGTTGTCGGCCCGGCCGCAACGCAGATCGAGGTCGATGCGGCCGATCTCTGGAATCCGGCCGCGTAGCGCCTGGAAGAAGCCGGGAGCGAACAGCAGCTCGCCATCCTCGGCCATGGCGCGGGCGACGCGGGCACGGAGTTGGGCGGGGCTCGCCTGCGCTTCCGCCCGCCAGAGCGCCACCGACGCATGGAACAGCGGTTGGAGATGCAGCGGTCGCAGGTCACCCAGGACGATGCGCCCGCCCAGCCGCAAGGCCCGCACCGCCCCTTCCAGGACGCGCAGCAGATAGTCGCCGTCGGGGAAATACTGGGCGACGGAGTTGATGACGACGGTGTCGTAGCCACCCTCCTCCATTCCGCTCTCGCCGATCCCGCCGAAATCGGTGGCCTCGCGCCGGCTGAGCCGGATATGGGCCAGCTCCGGCCTTCCCGCCGCCCAGGCACCGAGATCGGCGATGGCCTGTGCCGAAAAGTCGGTCCCGTGATAGACGGCGCAGTGCGGCGCCACCGCCTGGGTCAGCAGACCGACGCCGCAACCGATCTCCAGCAGCCTTTGCGGCTTCAAGGCCAGGATGCGCGCGACGGTGGCATCCAGCCACTCCCGCATCTGCGGCTCGGGGATCGGCCGGTCGTCGTAGCTGTCGTTCCAGCCGGTGAAGCCCGGCCCCGCTGCCGCGTCCGCGCGCGAATAGGTGCCGTCGAACACCGTGCTCCACTGCCCGACCAGATCGCCCCGCTGCTCCTCGGGCCGGTCGCGCAGCGCCTCCTCGTCGGCGACGGCATAGGCGACGAGCCGGCGGTCGGCACCGTCGCCGCGCAGCAGCACAGCGGCATCGGCGACGGCGGGTTGGCGGCGGACCGCCGCCTCGATCTCGCCCGGTTCGATGCGGAAGCCGCGCAACTTGATCTGCTGGTCGGCGCGGCCGAGATACTCAACCCGGCCATCCGGCCAATAGCGCGCCAGATCGCCGCTGCGGTACAGGCGTTCCCCCGGATCGCCGAAGGACGCGCCGAAGGGATCGGCGACGAAGCGCCCGGCGGTCAGGCCGGGTCGGTTCAGATAGGCCCGCGCGAGCCCGGCTCCGCCGACATGGATCTCACCCGCCACGCCGGGCGGGACCGGCTGGAGATGCCGGTCGAGGAAGTACCAGCGCAGGTCGCCGAGCGGCATGCCGACCGGGGCGCCGGCCTCCGGCTGGTCCGTTGCCTGCCCGGACTTCGGCAGGTCGGCCAGGGTCAGCGGACGATGGGTGACGTGGACGGTGGTTTCGGTGATGCCGTACATGTTGACCAGCCGCGGACGGCTGTCGCCGAAATGCTCGAACCAGCCGCGCAGGCTTTCCATCTCCAGCGCCTCACCACCGAACACCACCAGCCGGAGCGACAGGGCATCGCGCGGCGCCGCCAGCGCCACCGGCACCAGTTGCCGGAAGGCGGACGGCGTCTGGTTCAGGATAGTCACTCCCTCGTCCCGCAGCAGGGCGAAGCAGTCGGCCGGCGACCGGCTGGTGTAGTAGGGCACCACCACCAGCCGCCCGCCATGCAGCAGGGCGCCGAAGATTTCCCAGACCGAGAAGTCGAAGGCATAGGAGTGGAACAGCGCCCAGACGTCGCCCCCGTCGAAGCGCAGGTCCGCCGGACAGGACTCGAACAGCCGCAGCACATTGGCATGGGTGATCGCCACGCCCTTCGGCTGGCCGGTCGATCCCGAGGTGTAGATGCAGTAAGCGAGCGATCCGGCCCGGCCCAGGTCCGGCGGCGGACCATCGGGCGGCGGTCCGTCCGGCGCGTCGGGCTCGTCGCCGACGCAGATCGCCCGCACGCCATCGGCAAGCGGCAGCGCATCGCGCAGATGGGCCTGGGTGACGACCAGCCCGATGCCGCTGTCGGCCTGCATGTAAAGCAGCCGGTCTGCGGGATAGGAGGGGTCGAGCGGCAGATAGCCGCCGCCCGCCTTCAGGATGCCGAGCATGCCGACGATCAGGTCGAAGGAGCGGTCGGCCGCCAGCCCGACCAGCCGGTCCGGCCCGACACCGAGCGAGCGCAGCTGCCACGCCAGCCGGTCGCTGCTGCGGTCGAGCTCGCCATAGCTCAGGGTCTGGCCATCGCAGGTCACGGCCGGGGCGTCGGGGTGCCGGTGCGCATGGGCCGCGATGCGGGCATGAAGGCCGGGGGCATCGGCCGGAAGCGGTGCCGGCAGGCGGGCAAGGTTGCGGGCGGGATCGTTCCAGCCGGCGACCAGCGCCGCCGTCTCCGCCTCGTCCATCAGCGGCAGACGGCTGACCGGCAGCGCCGGATCGGCAATGATGCCGCGAAGCAGGGTCAGCCAGTGCCGGGCCATCCGCTCCGCGCTTTCCGGCTCGAACAGGTCGAGACTGTAGGTGAAGAAGGCGCCGAGAGGACCGGCTCCGCCCGGACCGGCCCGCTCGGTGGTGTGCAGGATCAGGTCGAACTGCGTCGCGAGCTGGAGATGCTCGACGGCCTCCACCCGCAGGCCCGGCAACCGGTCGAGGCCGTCCAGCCGCTGCCACTGATGGTCGTAGGCGGCCTGGAACAGCGGATGATGAGCTAGATCGCGCTGCGGTTGCAGTTCTTCGACCAGCCGGTCGAAGGGCAGATCCTGGTTGGCCTGGGCGTCGAGCGCCGCCTCGCCGACACGGCGAAGCAGCGCCTCGAAGGCCGGATCGTCCGACAGGTCGGCGCACAGCACCGCCATGTTGACGAAGAAGCCGATCAGCCTTTCGCTGTCCACGCTGCGCCGGTTGGCCAGCGTGCAGCCGACACGGATGTCGTCCTGGCCGGAATAGCGGTGCAGCAGAGCCGTGTAGCTGGCGAGCAGCAGGGTCGGCAGCGTCACCCCCATCCGCCGTGCCAGCCCGCGCAAGGCCGTGGCGAGCCCGTCGTCGATGGCGCAATGGACCGCCGCCCCGCGCTGGCTACCACCGGCGGAACGCGGTCGGTCGGCGGGCAGGTCCAGCACCGGATGGCGGTCGCCCAGCCGGCCAGCCCAATAGGCAAGCTGGCGAGCGCCCTCACCCGACTCCAGCAGGTCGCGCTGCCATTGGGCGACGTCGGCATACTGGACGGTCAGCGCCGGCAATTCGGGTGCCCTGCCGCCACAGCAGGCGGCATAGGCCTCACCGAACTCGTCGAGCAGGACATTCATCGACCAGCCGTCGGCGATGGCGTGGTGCAGGCTGACCTGCAGATGATGGTCGTCGTCGGCACAGGCGATCAGCTGCACCCGCATCAGCGGGCCTTCTACCAGATCGAAGGGGGCACGGACCTCCTCCTCCAGCAGACGGCGCAACGCATCGTCCCGGTCAGCGTCACCGGAGAGATCGGCGAGGCGGACGGCGACGGGCACCGTCCCGGCAGGGCGGACCACCTGCACCGGCCGACCAGCCTCCTCGCGGAAGACGGTGCGCAGGCTCTCGTGCCGCCCGGCCAGCAGGTCCACCGCCGCCTGGACGGCATCGCGGCGCAGCGGCCCGCGCAGCTGGACCCGCCCGGAAATGGTGTAGCCGCAGTCCCGCGGGTCGAGTTTCCAGTTGAACCACATGCGGGCCTGGGCCGCCGACGGTTCGGCGATGCGCTCCTCCCCGCCCCTCTGGGGAGCCATCGCCTGGATCGTCGCGGGACCCGCCTCGGACAGCCTGGCGGCGAAGTCCGACAGGGTGGGATGACGGAACAGGTCGGCGACGTCGGCCGCCAGTCCGCACCGTTCGCGCAGCCGGGCGACCACCTGCACCACCGACACCGAATTGCCGCCCAGCGCGAAGAAATGGGCGCCGGCATCGGTGACGGCGACGTTCAGCACCTCCGCCCAGACGGCGGCCACCACGCTCTCGCGCTTTGTCAGGGCGCGGGCGGCGGTCTCGGCGGCGGCGACGGGCGCTCCCCGGCGCTGGACGTGGAAAGCCGGCAGTTCACCCGCGTCGAGCAGGGACCGGCAGGCGGAGCGCTGAAGCTTGCCGCTTGAGGTCTTGGGCAGGGCGCCCGGCTCCAGCAGGGCGACCAGCACCGGCGCCTCCTGGCAGGAATCGGCCACCGCGGCGGCGATGGCACCGCACAGTGCCTCCGGCGTCACCAGCTTCAGCACCGTCCGGCCGATCTCGGCGGCGATGCCGATCCCCTCACGGCCATCCTGCTCGACGGCGAAGGCGGCAACCCGCCCCTTGCGGACGACCTCCACCTCCTCCTCGACGCTGCGCTCCAGATCCTGCGGATAGACGTTCTGGCCGCGCACGATCAGCATGTCCTTGAGCCGGCCGGTGACGAACAGCTCGTCCTCCTTCATGAAACCCAGGTCGCCGGTGCGCAGCCAGACCGTGCCGTCGCGCTCGACGAAGCTGCGGGCCGTCGCCTCCGCATTGCGCCAATAGCCGTCGGCGATGCTGGGTCCGCCGGCCCAGATCTCGCCGACCGTCCCCTCGCCGACCTCCGAGCCGCTGGCCGGATCGACCAGCCGCAGGGGATGATCGGGCTGCACGTGGCCGCAGCCGGCCAGCACGGTCGCCGACGCGTCGTCACCCGGAGGCAAGGCCCGGTTGGCGGCCAATGCCGCTCCGTCGAACGGCGCCAGGGTGATGCCCTGCCCGCGCCGGCCGCCGGTGACGAACAGCGTCGCCTCGGCCAGCCCGTAGCAGGCGAAGTAGGACCGGCGGTCGAAACCCGTTGGGGCGAAGCGCTCGGCGAAACGGGCCAGCGTGTCGGGACGGATCGGTTCGGACCCGGAGAAGGCAAGGCGCCAGGACCGCAGGTCCAGCCCATCCAGCGCGGTGTCGGCGATGCGCTCGCAGCACAGGCGGAAGGCGAAATCCGGCCCGCCACTGATGGTGCCGCCATAGCGGCCGATCGCCTCCAGCCAGCGCCGCGGCCGTTCCAGGAAATAGCGCGGCGACATCAGCACGCAGGGAATGCCGGCGTGGATCGGCTGCAGCAGGCCGCCGATCAGGCCCATGTCATGGAACAGCGGCAGCCAGCTGACGATGCAGTCGTCGGGCCCGATGCCGAAACCGCCGCGGATCAGCCGCTCGTTGGCGATCAGGTTGCCATGGCTGACCCGCACCCCCTTGGGCGCGGAGGTCGAGCCGGAGGTGTATTGCAGGAAGGCGATATCGTCGCCTGACAGCGGCGGGATCGACCAGTCGTCGGCAAGCCCGCCGTCCACCCTGTCCACGGCCAGAATTTCGGGCATCTGGTCGCTACCCGTCATGGCCCGGCAAGCCTCAAGCAGCGTGTCGTACAGGACCGAATCCGTCAGGATGAAGCGCGGCTGCGCATCGGCCAGGATGCCCTGGAGCCGGGCCAGATGCTGCGGCCTCACCGATTCAGGCGGATAGGCCGGCACGGCGATGACGCCGGCATAGAGGCAGCCGAAGAAAGCCGCGACATAGTCCGGGCCGCTCGGCAGCAGCAGAATGGCGCGGTCGCCCAGTCCGGCCCGCTCGCGCAGACGGACGGCGATGGCCCGGGCCCGCCGGTCGAGGTCCGCATAGCTGAGCGGATCGTCCGTCCCCTCGGCGATGAAGCGCAGGGCGATGCCGCCGGGCGTCTCCGCGGCCCGCCCGACCAGTGTGCCGACCAGCGTCTCGGCCGACGTCCCGGCGGGCTTGCGCCCGGCTGAGACCGTCGAAAGGGAGGCGGCATCGGAACGGTTGTCCATGGGATCACCTGTGCAGGCAGAAGGGCACGCCCCCGGCCAAGCCATGGGGCGAAACGGTCACGAGGTCGGCAAGGCCGGCGGAAACGCCAGCCGGGAGCGGTCAGTCGGCGGAATGGGGTTCGGCCATGGCGACCACGACCTTGCGCGGCCCGCTGAAGGGCGTGCGGGCATGGGCGGCCAGCATGTTGTCGAGCATCATCACGTCCCCGGTCTGCCATGGGAACAGCACCGTTTCCTCGGCCAGGACCGCGCGAATGGCGGCAAGGTCGGCCGGATCGATGGGACCGCCGTCGGCGTGGTAGACGTTGCGCGGCAAATCCTCCTCGTCGAGGATGTCGAGCAGCGCCGTGCGCGCCTCCTCCGGAAGGTTGGAGACGTGGAAGAGATGCGCCTGGTTGAACCACACCGCCTCCCCGGTCACCGGATGGTGGGCGGTCGCCTGGCAGATCTGGCGCGTGCGCAGTTCGCCATCCTCCTTCCAGTCGCAGAGGATGCGGTGGTCGCGGCAATAAGCCTCCACCGTCGCGCGGTCCTCCGTGTTGAAGACCTTCTGCCACGGCACGTCCAACCCGTTGCCGTAGTTGCGGACATACATCAGGCCGCGCCGTTCGAACCGCTCGCGGATGTCGGCGGGAATCCGGCGGTGGATCGCCCGGCTGTCGGCGATCGGCGTCTCGCCGCCGACCGGCGCCGCCTGGACGCAGCAGAACCAGATGCGCATCGGCCAGTCGCGGGTATAGGCCTGCTCGTTGTGCAGGGGAATGTGCTGGTCGGCCGGATATTCGGTGGAGGTGTAGACGCCCGACGTCACGTTGGTTCGCGGGGTCGAGCCGAACTCGTAGCTCAGCAGCGGATGGCCGAAGGCGGCGGCGAAGGCGCGGAAACGCTCTACCGTGTTCGCTGCGGAGTCCGCTGCGGATTCTGGGGCCGGACCCAGCGCGAAGCCGCGGAAGAGAATGCCGGCGCAGCGCGGCAGCCAGTCACGCACCAGCGGCTCCAGGTCGGCGAAAGCGTCGAGCAGATCCACCTGCGGATCGCGCGCCCGCACCAGCAGCGGCAGGCCGCCACGCGCATGGGGAAAATCTTCGATCGTGAAACTACGCTCGGCCATGGAACCCTCTTGAATTCAGGCGGTCGCGGCGATCACGCCCAAGCCGTCCGCCAGCCGGTCGAGGAGCGGACGTTCGTGGGCGCGCAGGAAGAAATGGTCGCCGTCGAACATCTCCAGGGTGAAGCCCCCGCGCGTCTCCGCCGACCACGCCCGCAGCCGGTCGGCGGCGATGTCGTCCTGTGTGCCGCCGAACACCCGGATCGGGCAGTCCAGCGGCGGTCGGGGACGGTATGCGTAGCGGCCGCACAGCAGGAAGTCGGCGCGCAGGACCGGAAGGGCCATCTCCAGCAGGTCGCGGTTGCCGAACACCTCCTCGGCCGTGCCGCTGAGGCGGCGCATCTCGGCGATCAACCCGTCATCGTCCAGCGGTTCGGCCCAACGCCCGTCCTCGCGCCGGCTGGGAGCGGCGGCAGCCGACGCGAACAGCGCCCGCGGTTCCCCCCGCCCATGCCCGCGCAAGGCATGCGCCAGCTCGAAGGCGAGGAGACCGCCCAGGCTGTGCCCGAACAGGGCGAAGGGGCCCTGCGCTTGCGGAGCCAGCTCTTCCGCCAGTTCGGCGGCCAGCGCCGTCAGGTCGGTCCTGGGGGGTTCGTCCATCCGCCGGCCGCGGCCCGGCAATTCGACCGGCACAACCTCCAGCCAGGAGGGCACGAGGCGTTTCCAGCGCGCATAGATCATCGCGCTGGCGCCGGAATAGGGAAGGCAGAACAGCCGCATCGCCGGTGGTGCGGCGCGACCGAAGACGGGGGCGGTCGCGGACGTCATCGCGCGGCGGCTTCGTCCATCTGGCGGCGCAGGCTGAGCGGCCGCATGTCGGTCCACACCTGCTCGACGTAGGCGAGGCAGTCGGCCTTGGGACCGCTCTTGCCCGCCTCGCGCCAGCCGGCCGGAACCGCCTTGTAGTCCGGCCAGATGGAATATTGTTCCTCGTGGTTGACCAGCACCTTGAAGGTGATGTCCTCGCGGTCGAACGCCATCGCTGTCCTCGTTCACTGTCGGGAGTGGGGCGGCATTCCGGTCCGGCCGCTCATGCGGTCCGCGCCCGGCGCCCTCCTGCCCTAATGGACGAAGCAGCGCGGCGAATTGTTAGGAGGATTTTGCGATTCCCTCGCAACGCCCCCCTCGCAACAAGCGATGCGAGGGTTGCTGCGGCAATCAACGGACCAGCGCGACGGGCTCCCCGGACTCCGGATGGGGAATCACCGCCATCGGCAGGCCGTAGATGGCGCCTAGCCGGGCAGCGGTCATGATCTCGGCCGGCGTGCCGCGATCAATCAGACGCCCGCCGTGCAGAGCGACGATGTCGTCGCAAAAGCGTGCGGCCATGTTCACGTCGTGCAGCACCGCGACCACCCCGACGCCGCGGTCGCGCGACAGCCGGCGGACCAGCGCCAGCACCTCCACCTGATGGGCGACGTCGAGCGCCGAGATCGGCTCGTCCAGCAGCAGGCAGCCGGCATCCTGCGCGATCAGCATGGCCAGCCAGACCCGCTGCCGCTCGCCGCCCGACAGGCTGTCCACCAGACGGCCGGCGAACCGCGCGGTATCGGTCAGCACCAGCGCCTCCTCCACCTTGCGGGCATCCTCCGCCCGGAAGGCGCCCAGAGCGCCATGCCAGGGATAGCGGCCGAGCGCCACCAGCTCCCGCACCAGGAGCCCGGAGGCCGGCGGCATGTGCTGCGGCAGGTAACCGATCCGGCGAGCGAGCGCTCGCTGTTTCCAGCGGTCCAGCGGCTGGCCGTCGAACAGCACCCGCCCGCCGCTGGGTCGTTGCTGGCGGGCGAGGATCTTCAGCAGGGTCGATTTGCCGGAGCCGTTATGGCCGATCAGTGCGGTCACCCGGCGGGGAAGCAGGTCGCAGGACGGTATGTCGAGCAGGAGGCGGCCGGGCAAGGCGAAGCTCACCCCGTCGATGCGGAACATCGGCGCTGTCGGGGACGCAGATGGGGGCGCTGTCGGGGACGCGGCTGAAGACGTCATGCGGAAATCCTGCGGTCTGATGAGGCGGCCGGCGGGGTGCGCCGCCAGTAGGCGACGGTCAGCAGGCGGTCGCGGTCGATGCCGCGTCCGCGCAGATGGTCGCGCAGGAGGGCGAGATCGTCGAACTCGCAGGCCACCCAGGCGAACGGCGCGGCCGGGCCGGACGGCAACGTCAGGGCGCGCACCGCCTCGACCAGCGGCCCCGCACCCCCGGCATCCCGGCGGTGCAGCCAATGGACGGAGACACCGGCGGGCGCCTGAAGCGGCAGTTCGTCCGCCGCGTCCTCCACCTCGATCAGGGCGATGCCGCGGGCGTCGCCCGGCAACTCCTCCAGGATGCGGGCGATGGCGGGAAGCGCCGTTTCGTCGCCGGCCAGCAGGTACCAGGCCGCCGGACGGATGCCGAGCCCGCAGGGACCGGACATGCCGCAGAGGTCGCCGGGCCGGGCCCGCCGGGCGAAGTCGGCCCCGGGAGCGCCATTGGGAGCGCCATTGGGAGCACCACCGGGATGCCCGCCATCGGACTGCGTATCGTCCGCATGGAGAACGAAATCGATGTCCAGTTCGCCCGCCTCGGCATCGATGCGTCGCAGGGTGTAGTAGCGGACCGCCGGACGCCGGTCCGGCTCGGGCCAGAGCGGCCGTCCGTCGGGGCCGGGGCGCGGCCAGGACGGCGTTTCCGATCCGTCCGGCGGCAGATAGAGCCGGACGTGCAGGTTGTCCGCCGTTGCGAAGCGGTCAAGGTCACGGCCACGGAAGGTGACGCGGCGCAGGCGCGGCGTCAGGTCACGGACGGCGACGACGCGGATCTCGCGGAAGTCGGCGAAGAGCGGTCCTGTCTCCACATCGCCGCTCCAGACGATGGCGACCTCCTCCCCCAGCAGACCGACCAGCTGCTCGCTGACGGACGCGCGCAGACGCTCCAAAAGGCCGCGGTCGTCCGCCTCCGCCCGGAGATGCAGGGCGTCGGCCGCGACGGACAGAGCCAGCCGGCCGAATGGGCCGCTCGCCACCAGGGTTTCGCCCTCGCGGGTGAAGGTCAGGCCGTAGGGTTCGGCGGCGGCGACCAGCCGGTCCGCGGCAGCGGAGGGGCGGTCGTGAGGGATCGCGGTATCGCAGGAGAAGCGGGGCATCAGCGCCGTCCCAGCAGCCAGAGAAGGAAGGGTCCGCCGATCACCGAGGCGAGCAGCCCGGCCGGCACCTGATAGGGAAAGATCACGCTGCGGCCGAGCCAGTCGGCCATCAGCATGATCAGGCCGCCGAGCATGGCGGAACCGGCGAGATGGGCAGCAGCCCGCTGCAGGCCGAGCATACGGGCCAGATGCGGCCCCATCAGCCCGACGAAGCTCAGCGGGCCGACGATCAGCGTCGCCGCCGCGGTCAGCAGGGCCGACAGGCTGAACAGCGCGATCCGGCTGAGCGACGGGCTGACCCCCAGCGCGGCGGCCACCCCGCCGCCGAGCGGCAGCAGGTCGAGCCAGCGGGCGACGAAGGGAATGGCGCCGATGGCGAGCATCGCCAGCAGAACCGCCGCCAGCCCGTCGGTCCACCCCACCATGTAGGTCGAACCGGACAGCCAGGTGACGAGCGTTTGCAGGCGTGGATCCTGCCCGGCCATCAGGACGGCGACGACGACGCCGGAGATGGAGCTGGTGGCGATTCCGGCCAGCAGCAGCCGGTCGGGCGAGAAGCCGTCCTTGCGGCCGAGCGCCAGCATCGCCGCCAGCACCGCGACCGCTCCCGCCCCGCCGGCCGCGATCTGCGCGCCACGCTCCGGCGCGTCCGCCGAGAACATCAGCACGATCACGCCGAGGATCGCGCCGGAAGACACGCCGAGGATCTCCGGCGCCGCCAGCGGATTGCCGGTCATCCGTTGCAGCATGGCACCCGCGACCGCAAGCATGGCCCCGCCGGACAGGGCCGCCATCGCCCGCGGCAGCCGCCAGGGCCCCAGCGCGGCAAGATCGTCGCCGGAACTCCAGCCCCAGCCATCCGGACCGGAACCGAAGGCGACCGCCATCCACAGGGCCAGGGGCAGCAGCAGGGCAGCGCCGGCAAGCACCAGGGCGGGGCGGGAGGCGCGCGGCGGCTGGGCGGCGGCGGACAGGACCGGCGGTGCGGAGGTCCGCAGCCGCGGCAGAAGCCACAGCAGCATCGGCACACCCAGGACCGCGGTGACGGCACCGGTCGGCAATTCGCGGTAGGTGATCGGCGCCATCAGCACCAAGGCGTCGGTCGCCCACAGCAGGGCGGCACCGCAGAGCGGCGCCCACAGCATCCGTTGCCCCAGCCGGCGGGCGCCGGCCATGCCGACGATGGTCGGGGCGGCCAGCCCGACGAAGCTGACCACGCCGACGGCGGCGACCGTGAGGGCGGTCAGCATCACCGCGATCAGCAATCCGGCCAGACGGGCGCCCACAACCGACAGCCCGAGGCTGCGCGCCCCGCCCTCCCCCAGGCCGAGCAGGACCAGCGGGCGCAGGACCAGCGCCGCGGCGACGGCCAGCACCGCCAGCCGGGGCGCCAGAAAGGCGGCCATGCCCCAATCCTGCTGGTCGAGGAAGCCGGCACCCCACAGGAAGAGGCCGATCAGCAGGTCGTGGTTGAACAGCACCATCACGCCGCTGACCGATCCGGCATAGAGGCTGAGGACGAGACCGGCCAGCACGACGGTGACCGGCGACAACCCCTTGCGCCAGGACAGCGCCAGCAGCGCCGCCGCCGACAGTCCGGCACCGGCCAGCGCGACCCATTCGCGGCCCAGCGCCAGCGCCTCGGGAATCCAGAGGGTGGCGACGGCGAGCGACAGGTGCGCGCCGGCGGAAATGCCGAGCGTGGCGGGTTCGGCCAACGGGTTGCGCAGAACCTGCTGCAGGATGGTGCCGGCAAGCCCCAGCGCCGCCCCGACCAGCAGGGCGACCGCGAAGCGCGGGAACAGGACATAGTGGGCGGCAAGCTGGTCGAGACGCGCCGGATCGGGATCAACGAGCGCCCTCCACCACAGCTCCGGCGGCAGTTGCCGGCCAAGCACCAGAAAGGATGCCAGTCCGGCCAGCAGGAACAGGCCGGTCACCGGCCAGGCCGGACCGAACCGGCGGGACGGGGTCGGGATCGCGGTGTCAGCCATGGCGCTGCGGAAGCCTTTCGCCGAGCAGACGGACGAAACGCTCCGCCGTCGGGACGCCGCCATAGAACAGGATGGGCGGCAGGATGGTGACCCGGCCTTCGCGCAGGAACGGCAGCCCGGCGAACAGCGGCAGGTCGGCCAGCGCCTCCAGCGCCCGCTTTCCCTCGCTGCCGATGTTGACCAGTCCGGCATCGGGACGGCCGGTCAGCCGGTCCATGGTCACGGTGGCGTGGCCGTAGGGGCCGCTGGGACCGGTCCAGGCATTTTCGATCTCCAGCCGGTCGAGGAGATCCTGGTAAAGGCTGTTGCGTCCATGGATGAGGACGCGGCGCCCGTCAAGGACGCTGAGAATATAGAGCGGACGCCTCTCCCGCCCGCTCAGGCGGGCGCGCGCCTCCTCCAATGCGCGGTCGAGACGGGCAGCCGCGCGGTCCGCCGCATCCGGCACGCCGAGGCCGTCGGCCAACCCGCGCAGGGAGGCGATGGCGAAGGCAAGCTGACCGCTCCCCCGATCTCTGTCGACAGATCCCGTGTCGAAGGATTGATAGAGTGTCAGCGGAGCGATCCGCTCCAGCCGGCCGCGCACGGCGGACAGCATGCCATCGGTGACGAAGCGTGCCGGTGCCAGCCGGTCGAGCAGTTCCAGGTTCGGCTCCGCCCTGGCACCGATGTCCGGAACGCCGTCCGGCACCGCCGGCTCGATCACGGAGCGACGGTAGCGATCGATCTCCGGCAAGCCATGCGGGACGATGCCCAACGACAACAGCGCCTGTGCACTCGTCCAATCGAGCGCGCAGACCCCGCCGTCCACCCCCGGCTCCGCCGACCGTGCGCCACCGGCCAGAAGACCGAGCGGCAGCGCGGCGGCGGCATGGAGGAACCGGCGCCGGTCGACGGCGCCGGTCATCTTGGGCATCGGGGACAACGGTCCCGCCTTACCAGCTGTACTTCAGCGTCGCCAGGACCTGGCGGCGGTTGCCGTACAGCACCGTGTTGTCATAGAAGCCCGCCGAGTAATACTTCTTGTCGGTCAGGTTGCTGACGTTGAGCGCCACGCTGGCCCCCTGCAATTCGGACCGCAGGGCACCCAGGTCGTAGCGGACGGCGGCGTCGGCCAGCGTGTAATCCGGGATGGTCTCGGTGTTGCCGGCATTCTTGGACGAGCCGACATAGCGCGCGCCCACGCCGAAGCCGAGGCCGGTGAGCGGACCGGACTTGAAGGTATAGTCCCCCCAGGCCGAGGCCATGTGGCGCGGGATGCCCTTCGGACGCAGCCCGACCGAGCTGGTGCTGGAACCGACGGCCGGATTGTCCTTGGTGATCTCGGCATCGACGAAGGCGTAGGAAGCGATCAGGCTGAACTCCTCAGTCAGCTCCATCTTGCCTTCCAGCTCGATGCCGCGGCTGCGGATTCTCGCCGTCCTGCACCGCGAAGCCGCTGTAGACCGGGTCGTTGGTGACCACATTCTGCTGGGTGATGTGATAGAGCGAGGCCGAGATGAAGCTGTTCCAGCCGTTCGGCTGGTACTTCACGCCGACCTCGTACTGGGTGCCGGTGGTCGGCTTGAAGGTGCCGCCGCCGCGCTGCGGCGCGTAGGTGCCGGTGGTCGGCTGGAAGGAGGTCGCATAGCTGGCATAGGGCGCGATGCCGTTGTCGAAGACATAGCCCAGACCGACACGGCCGGTGAAATGATGGTCGCGCGCGGTCTGGGAGCTGCTGGACAGGTTGTCCGTCTCCTTGTCGACCACCCAATCCTGGCGGCCGCTGAGGGTCAGGATCCAGTTGTCGTAGCGCAACTGGTCCTGGAGGTAGGCGCCGATCTGGCTCAGGTTGCTCTTGCCATCCACCCAGGGGTTTCCATAGAGGAAGTCGGTCCCCGGATAGCTCGGGTTGAGAACATCGATCACCAGCTCGTTCAACGAGTTGCGCCGCGTCTCCCGCCCAATGTAATAGCCGTAGTCGACACCGGCCAGGATGGTGTGCGACACAGCGCCGGTCTGCACCTTGCCCTGGACGTTGCTGTCGAGCAGGTAGGTCTCGGTCGTCTTCGGACGGTCCTGCACCCCGACCGGATAATCGCGCCCGTTCACCAGCTCCACCGGCCAGGCGGTGCTGAAGGCGCTGACGAAGTTGACCTTTGAATGCATGTAGCGGGCATTCTGGTGGAAGGTCCAGTTCGAGCTGATCTCATGCTCCAGCTCGTAGCCGACGGTGGTGTTCTGCACCTTCCAGTCGGAATAGCCAGGGATGCCGAAGAAGAGATCGGTGCCGATCTGGCCCATCGCATCGCGGGGAATGCTCTGTTCCGCCCCGCTCATCTTCAGCTTCTGATAGCTGCCGAGCAGGGTCATCTTGGTCTTGTCGGTCGGCTTGAAGGTCAGGGCCGGCGCGATGTAGAAGCGGTCGTCAGGCGCATGGTCGACCTGGGTGTCGGACAGGCGGCCGAGGCCGGTCAGGCGGTACAGGACCTTGCCGTCGCCATCCACCGGCCCGCCGAAATCGAAGGCGGCCTGACGGCGGTCATAGCTGCCGGTTTGCAGTTCGATCTCGTGCAGCGGCTTGTCGGTCGGCCGCTTGGTGGTGAGATTCACCACGCCGCCGGGCGAGGTCTGGCCGAACAGGACCGACGACGGGCCCTTCACGACATCGACACGTTCCAGCCCGTAGGGCTCGAAATTGGTGTCGTAGTTGTTGAAGCCGGCACGCAGGCCATCACGGTAGATGCCGAACAGGTTGAAGTCGCGGAAGCCGCGCATCGAGAAATCAGGGGCGCCGGGGCCGCCCGGGTAATCGACAACGGCGATGCCGGGCGAGTAGGCGACCGCACCTGCGAAATCCTGCACCGCGCGCTGGTCCAGTTCCTTGCGGGTCACGACGGAGATCGTCTGGGGGATTTCGACCAGCGGCGTCTCGACCTTGGTGCCGACGGCGCTGCGGGTGGCGACATAACCCTCCGTGCCACCGACGACTCCCTGAACGGAAATCGGGTCGAGAACAATGCCGGCGCCGGTGGCGGCCTCTCCGCTAGTGGCCTGCCCGCTGCCCTGGCCGGCCTGGCCGCCGTTCGTCGCCTGCTGCGCCGAGACCGGCCGGCTGGTTCGCCAGCAGCGCCAGACCGGCCATCGTCGTCGCCAGCAGGAAGGATTTCAAACGCCCGTGCTTGCCCGTCGCCAGACGACCGGCCGATCCGGCCGCGCCAACCTCACTCTCCATCACCGTTCCCCCAACTGAAGCTCTGTCCGACGGACTCCGCTCTCTCGCGAAATCCGTCTCCCGGCTCTAAGACGAAGGGGGTAGGCGAATATTAAGGAGAATCTTTCATATGTACGAATTTTCGTGCGCGGCGGCCGTCGTCGACGGCTCCGACAGGCCGGGGCAGCGGTCGAAGAAGTCACGGCGGTCGAGCGTCATCAGCGCCGCGCGCTTGTGCGGGAAGTCGAACTCCCGTTCGCGCAGGAACCCCAGCGACTGCATGTGCCCGATCATGCGGGCGTTGTCGGCCCGCGGCTCCGACACCACGCGGCCGGTGCGGGCATCGTCGAGGAACATCCAGTGCACCAGCGCCGAAAGCCACGACCGCACCTTGTGCGGTCCACGGTGATGCTCCTCCCCCACCAGCATATGGATGCCGCGGTCATGGTCGCCCGGCGCGCAGAAGGGAGCGATACGGTCCTCCTTCGCCCAATAGGCCTCGAAATAGGCGAAAGGTTCATCGTCGAAGCAGCCGATCACCGTCTGGACATGTGGGTCCTCCGCCAACCCCTCCAGATAGGCGCGGTGTCTCAGGAAGTCGCCGCCCTCCTGCCAGAAGGCAAGGACCCGGGGGGTGTTCTGCCAACGGTTGAAGCGCTCCAGATCGACGTCGATGTCCAGGCTGCGCAGCGAAATCCAGAGGCCGAGCGCCGGATCGAACCGGCGGTACAACTCCCCGGCCGGCTTCGGCGGCCGGTGGAGATGCACTCCATCCCCCCGCGCGCCATCCCCCCGCGCTATGGCCGGATAGCCGGTCGTGCCCGGACCGCGCAGCCAGGGGCCGGGCAGTTGCCAGAAGGCGTCGCGCCGGCTGATGGCGCCACCTCCGCCATCGGCGAGCAGCAGGCCGGACCGCAGCGAGGCCGGGTCGGGCTCAATGCCGCGCCAGACGAGACGGCGGCAGGCCGGGTCGCCGGTGAACAGCCAGCAGGCCATCGCCCAGGCGGCATCCGCGGGAAGTGGAGCGGGACGTTCGCCGAAGAGGTCGGGCACAAGGACGAGGCCGCCCTCGATCGGCTCGCAGGCGGCCGACAGCAGCGGACGGCCGTCGATGGACAGACGCAGACCGCCGGATCCGGTCTCGGCGGTCAGCCGGCGGCCATCGGGCAAAGGCAGGGTACGGGATGATGTCATGGTGGCGGTTTCCAGTTCTTGGCGCCCGCTGCCGCCGTCCCGTCACCGGGCGAGGGCGAGCAGCCGGTCGCGGGTCGCCCCGAAGCACAGATCAGACGGCGGCGCTGGTGTGGACCGACACCCCATCCACCTCGGCCGGGATGCGGTCATCCATGTCCAGGAGCTCGACAGCCGCCCCGCGGGCGGTGAAGAGCCGTTTGGCGGCAAGGGTGTTGGCGAAGGGCACCACGGCATCCCGGCCGGCCCCGCACAGGACCATCGGCGCGCGCGGTGTCCAGTCCAGCAGGTCGTTGCCGGCGAGGGCGCGGCGGAACGGAGCCTGCGGATCGTCGAAGGACCGTGTGAAGCCGTCCTGGCGAAGCCGCGCGATCTCCGGTCCCGGCGGCAGCATTCCCTGCCGAAGCACATCGAAGATGTCGAGGCGGCCCGGCATGAATCCCTCGACCGTGGCGTCGAAGGGCGACCGGAACACGTCGGCGGGCGAGGCATAGATGTTGCCGTAGACGCGCTGCATCGCCACCACGGCATAAGCGAACAGCGCCGTCGCCAGACCGTTCGGCCCCGCCGGCCCGGTCGCCGACCAGCCGTCGACGAAGGTTTGCTCCAGCGCATAGGGACCGGACATCGGCGCCGTTCCGGCAAGGTGGAACTCGCCCGCATGGTCGCGCTCGATGGTGCGCTGGGCCGCCATCGACGCATGCCCGCCCTGGGAATAGCCGGCTAGCAGCACATGCCCGGACAGCGGAATCCGCGCCTCCCCCGCCACGCTGCGCGCGGCGCGCAGCGCATCGACGATGGCGGACGCCTCGCTCTCCGCATGCAGGTAGGGATGGAACGGGTAGTCCGAGCGGCCGAGCCCGAGATAGTCCGTGGCGGCGACCGCGACGCCGCGGGCAGCGTAGAAGGTCAGCAGCGGGCTGTCGCCCGCGGCCAGCGTATCGTCGGCCTGACTGGCGTCCCGCCGTGTCTGGGTGCCCTGTGCCCAGCCCAGCAAGTCATGCGGCTCTCCGCAATCCGGACCGCCGGGCAACAGCAGCATGGCCGAAGCGGTCGCCGGTTCGCCATGCACCCCGATGGTGGCATAGGTCACCCGCGACAGGGAAACGTCGCAGAGCGGCCGGCCGATGAAGGCGGCGCGCGATCCAAGCCCGGCCTCGATCGCATCCCGCCGGTAGGTCGCCAGCGTCGCCACCTCAAGCACCGCGCCCCGTGCGGAGGCATGGACAGCCTGAGGGACGGCCTTCGCCACGGCATCGTCCGCCGCGGCGGCTGCCGACCCGGCCGCGCAGACGGCGGACAGGATGCACAGCAGCCGCAGCCCGGCGCGTCCGCGCCGCATCATCGCGTCCATCAGCGGTTCGACGCGCCGGCGACCAGCCCGGTCGGCCCCGACTGACGACGGGACCGGCCGTCGGCCGGCGCCAGATCGCGGTAGAGGGCGGCGGCGATCTCCGCCGCCCGGACCGGCAGGACCGACAGCAACGTGTCACTCAGCCCATGGGTCTCCTCGCAGAAGCCCTGGATGAAGACCGGTGCCGTCAGCTTGGGGTCGGTGCGGACGCGATAATCGCGGTCGACCCGCAGATCGCCCGTCAGGTCGCCCAGCGGCTCCAGCAGCCGGCGGTGGGAGTTGCGCTCGTAGCCGGTTGCCAGCACCACCGCGTCATAGTGGATTTCCTCCAGGGCACCGCTGGACAGGTCGCGCAGGGTGAGCGCGATGCCGGACCCGTCGGACGTGACCGCTTCGATCTGCCGCCGGCACAGGAAGCCGTGGCGCTGCAGGCCGGATACCTTCTGCCGGTAGAGGATGCCGTAGATGCGGTCGATCAGCTCGGCGTCGACCACCGAGTAATTGGTGTTGTGGTAGTCGCGGATCAGCTGCGTCCGTTCATCCTCCGGCAGGTTGAACATCACATCCGTATAGGCCGGCGCGAAGATCTCGTTGACGAAGGGCGTGTCGTCGGCCGGACGCAGGACCGCCGAGCGCAGGATCATGTCGGCCCGCACCGACGGGAAACTGTCGTTGAGGTCGATGAAGGCCTCGGCGGCACTCTGCCCGCCACCGACCAGGGCGATCCGCATCGGCGTTCCGGCGACGCAGGGCTGGGCAGCGATCCGCTGCACATAGTCGGCATGGTGGAACACGCGGGGATCGTCCTTCAGCCCGGCGAACAGCGCCGGGATGCGCGGCGTTCCACCGGTGCCGACCACCAGCGAGCGGGTTCGCCGCACGCGTTCGATACCGTCGGGGCCGCGGGTGACGACATCCAGCATGCTGATGACGCCGGTCCTGTCGACGACCGGTTCGATGCGCACCACCTCTGTGCCGTAGCGGCAGGCATCGGAGAAGTGGGACGCCACCCAGCGGAGATAGTCGTTGAACTCCATCCGGCAGGGATAGAAGGTGCCGATGTTGATGAAATCGATCAGCCGTTCCTTGCGGTGCAGATAGTTCACGAAGCTGTAGGGGCTCTGCGGATTGCGCAGGGTCACCAGATCCTTGAGGAAGGAGATCTGCAGGTCGCTCTGCTGGACCAGCGTGCCGCCATGCCAGCTGTAGGAGGCCTGCCGGTCGAAATAGGCCGTGTCCAGCGCCCGTCCGGAACGCTCCGCCTGTTCTTCGAGGGCGATCGCCAGCCCGATGTTGGAAGGTCCGAACCCGATCCCGGCAAGGTCCAGGGGCTTTTCGGAGAGGCTGAACTGAGTCATGGAATTGTCGTCCCCTGTTGAGAATCCCAAAAACACCGCCACGGCTGCCGGACGCATGGGCCGGTCCTGCTCCTGCCTGTGCCGGTCGTGCCGGTCAATGGCGTGGCGGGGCTCCAGCCGGATGCCGACCGACCTCAGCCGACCGCCGCCTCCTTCCGGATTCCTGAAAGACGACGAATGCACCCCGCGGAAATTTAGGCTCTTTCGCATGCGAACCGCTTTGGCGCACAAATCGGCATGGCAGCGGCGTCCGCCGCGGGGCAGGGCTTGGAGAGCTTCGGCTACCTCCGCCAGTTGAAACTCGACCTGAAAGTAAACCAACGGCCGAATACCATCGGGCCGGAGGCCGTGCCGGGCATCGACGTGAACCCGCTGGGCGTCGAACTGACCCACATCTCCGTGTGGATCGGCGCGATCCAGTGGATGCGCCGCCATGGCGACGAGGGGATGGCGGCTATGGAGATGGTGCGGACCATGGTCGACAGGGTCGTGTGCTTCCCCTGCCCTCTCGGACGCCGGGTTGGAGGCGCAGCGTCCTGGCGATCTGCTGGCGATCCTGGAGGCGTGCGCCGGGGCGAACCCGAAACGACGACAGCCCGCCTCGTGAGAGGCGGGCTGTCAACTGTCGGTGGTTGCGGGGGCAGGATTTGAACCTGCGGCCTTCAGGTTATGAGCCTGACGAGCTACCGGGCTGCTCCACCCCGCGGATGTCCATTATGCTGGATGACGGATGTCGTGAAGATGCAAGCGTGCGTGCTTTCTTGTATTGAGCGTCTCATGTGCCTGAGCGACCTGGCGGCGACCTACTCTCCCACGTCTTAAGACGCAGTACCATTGGCGCGGAGGCTTTTCACGGCCGAGTTCGGGATGGGATCGGGTGTTTGACACCTCGCCATGACCACCAGGTCACCGAGGCACAAGACCGACGCTGTTACCGAAAGCGCTTAATGCTTGTTCAGTGCAAGTGAGGAGGATGTATCGAACGGCGATGCGCTGGTCAAGCACTGCTTTCAAGCAGGCTTGCTGCTGCGCATGGCGCGGTTAGTGGTGTCGAGATCAAGCCGATCGAGCGATTAGTAAGGCTTAGCTTCAAGCATTGCTGCCCGTCCACATGCCTCCTATCGACGTGATGGTCTGTCACGGCTCTCAAGGGAGCTCTGGTTTAGAGGTGGGTTTCCCGCTTAGATGCTTTCAGCGGTTATCCCGTCCATACTTAGCTACCCGGCCATGCCACTGGCGTGACAACCGGTGCACCAGAGGTATGTCCATCCCGGTCCTCTCGTACTAGGGACAAATCCTCGCAAAACTCCGACACCCACGGCAGATAGGGACCGAACTGTCTCACGACGTTCTAAACCCAGCTCACGTACCACTTTAATCGGCGAACAGCCGAACCCTTGGGACCTGCTCCAGCCCCAGGATGTGATGAGCCGACATCGAGGTGCCAAACGACTCCGTCGATATGGACTCTTGGGAGTCATCAGCCTGTTATCCCCGGCGTACCTTTTATCCGTTGAGCGATGGCCCGTCCACGTGGAGCCACCGGATCACTATGGCCGACTTTCGTCTCTGCTCGACTTGTCAGTCTTGCAGTCAGGCGGGCTTATGCCATTGCACTCGACGAGCGATTTCCGACCGCTCTGAGCCCACCATCGCGCGCCTCCGTTACACTTTGGGAGGCGACCGCCCCAGTCAAACTACCCGCCATGCAGGGTCCCGGACCCGGATAACGGGCCACGGTTAGATGCCAGAGACTTCAAGGGTGGTATTTCAAGGTTGGCTCCACACGAGCTGGCGCCCATGTTTCCAAGCCTCCCACCTATCCTACACATGAAGTCCCTAGCACCACTGCAAAGCTGTAGTAAAGGTGCACGGGGTCTTTCCGTCTGACCG